>JAAVZO010000048.1 GCA_022791685.1 Clostridiales bacterium | reverse complement strand
ATGCCTTTGGAACGCCTCCAGATCCGCCTCTGTGAAAAGGCGGACGATTGCTTTTGCCAGCTCTTCCACATTTTCCCAGGGAACCTTATACCCGTTTTCCCCCTCATCAATGAACATCTGCGCTCCGTACCGCATATCGTAACTGACAATGGGAAGTCCGGAACCGACTGCTTCCAGCAGGGTCACCCCCAACGTTTCCACATAAGACGCGGACACGTATGCATCATACTCCCGATACAGCTCTCCCAGCTTCCGGAATCCGCGCAGATGCACGCAATCTCCGCAGCCCAGCGTATCGATCAGTTCCTGCAGTTTTTCTCTTTCCCCGCCTTCCCCATAGATATCCAGCGTCAGGTCCGGCACATCCTTCCTCGCCTCCGCAACGGCCCGGATCACCTGATCCATCCGCTTTTCCGGCGCCAGTCGGCCTGCGGAGATCAGCGCATGTCTCTTTCTCTTCTTGTCCGGCCTTTTCAGCCCCTCCAGTCCCATCACCGGTATGGTCCGGATGTCCGGCACAGCCCCTGTATATTTTTGAAACTGTTCCCTGAGAAGATTGTTCTGCGCATCCGTATTGGTGATGAAAAACCTGATTTTTTCCGGATGGGCGAATGCATATTCATAGATGCCATACCACAATACATGTTCTTCATCATAATTCCAGAAGTGATCGGCATGTAGAACCAATCCCACCTTTGCAGGCGCAGCGTTTTGTATAAATGCCGCCTTTTCTATCATTCCCGGCTCGGTGTCAATCAGAACCACATCGTCCTCCGTAAGCTTCAGGCGCCCCATGAACGCCCCCAGCAGTTCTTCCCTGGAATAGATCAACCGGCCGTGGAATTTATAAAGGGCCGTATCCCCATCTACGATTTCTTCATAAGCCACGCTTCCATTCTCATTAAAAAACCGTCTCAGGTACAACTGTGCCTGCCCATCAACCGGGACATAATACTCCGAATAAATCCTGCAATACGTATAGTAATCCTTCCGGATCAAACAGCCCTTAGAGATCATCTCGACCCTGTGTACAAAATCATTTTTTTCATCGGTCATGTAGACCGTATAATACACACCCAGGTCACGGAAATCATATTTTACAATGCTGCCGGCCCGTGAAAACGAATAATTCCCCTCCTCAAAGGTATTTTCCAGTTGTTCCAGCGTATAGGTGACCGGAGAAATCCGGCAGTCCGTAAAAAAGCCGTACATCCAGATTACTTCTGAATCCTGAAAGCCAAGGTATGCCGTTTCATGCTGGATATTGTGATTGGGAAATGTCGTGGCAAAGACAAATTTTGCCTCTAACCCCAGTTTGCGGAAAATCTTCGCCCGATAGGCCTGACCCGTCTCCACGCCGCCTTTCAGCCAATAATAAAAGTGATGAAAATTATAAATCATTTTGCTCTGTTCCCTTTCTGCCGCACTTGCTATTTATCAGTACAAATAGCAGCAATTTATACAATGCTGTTCAAAACTCTGGTTGTAAACATTCCATCCGATGCAATCTGTCAGTCATATAACAGTTTAAAAACCGCATCTGTCAGCAATTTCTTCGCAAAATATCCCTGCCGGACAAGATTCCCAAAAGAATCCACATCCTGTACCATCTGCTGATACCGTTCCTCTGTCATCTCCTCCACCTGTTTCACTGCTTCCTCTATGCAGTCTACCACCAGCCCAAGATTTTTCCGCCGGATCGTATCTGCCTCCGCAATGCTGCTGTGGACAATGACCGGAAGTCCTGCGCAGAGATAGTTGGAAAGCTTGCAGCAGGCATTGCGCTTCATATACTCGATCCATACCGGGTTGTCATGCCAGAGCAGGCCGAATCCCCCGCTCCTTCTAAGCGCATCCGTAAGAGAGCTTTCATTGTTGAACCACCCCAGAAAATGAATATTTTTATTTTCTGCCCAAGTATAATTCCCTGGTTCTGCCGTAATCGCCAGTTCCACTTCGCTGCTATTCCAATTCTGTACAAAAGGGCGCGGATACATCACAACATTCGCCGCAAAGTTTACCCGTTTTCGAAATTTCGGCATGATAGTAATATCAATATCAGCCGGAGCGTCCCACATCCTCTGTATCACAATCTTTTTTACAGTAAGCCCCCTGGCCTGCAGATAGTCAGCCATATTCTGGGAAGGCAGGATGATCAGGTCAGCACGGT
>JAAVZO010000028.1 GCA_022791685.1 Clostridiales bacterium | reverse complement strand
TGTATACTGCAATGTTAAAATATATTGATTGTTACAATAAAAAACAGGGCTGCCCTCGCGGGTGGCCCTGTTCGGTATTATGAAGTTCTACTTACTTTGGTTGTGTCATTATGCAGGGTTGGCCTTCGGCGGGACGGGGGTTCGGAGCTGGAATCGGCATTGGAATACTGTACTTATTCAATCGCAAGCATGAGGACTCAAAAAATCTGACAAAATCCGACCTTCCATACACGATTGGCATGATTGTGCTTGACATAGCTGCGCCTATCTTGCTGATGGTCGGTCTGTCGAATACGGTTTCAGCTAATGCGTCGCTGCTGAATAACTTTGAAATTGTCGCAACATCGCTGATTGCATTGATAATTTTTAAGGAAGCAATATCGAAGCGACTTTGGCTTGCGATATTTTTGATAACTATTTCAAGTGCAATTCTGTCATTTGAAGGCAGAGAAGCGATAGAATTTTCGTGGGGTTCGGCATTTATTTTACTTGCAGCGATTTGTTGGGGATTTGAAAACAACTGTACACGCAAGATTTCATCAAAAAACACGTTTGAAATTGTTATTTTGAAGGGGATTTTCTCTGGACTGGGATCGTTCATAATTGCGTTGGCTGTCGGCGAGCCGCTGCCCATGTTGAAATACGTTGTATTGGCGCTTTTATTGGGATTTGTTTCATATGGTCTCAGTATTTTCCTGTATATCAAGGCACAGAACAAGCTTGGTGCGGCAAAAACAAGCGCATACTATGCCGTTGCGCCGTTTGTTGGCTCGTTTTTATCACTGATTTTTCTTAATGAGCCCTTGACAGCAAACTATTTTATAGCTTTGGTAGTTATGATAATAGGAACGGTATTTGTCGTACTTGATACGTTTCGTAGTGATAGTACACAATAATAAAAAGGCTGACCTAAATGGTTAGCCTTTTTGCGTTTATTTTACATTGGATATCCGAAAAACACTACTTTGTTTCCGTCAGAAGATACAGGATTCTCGCCGAGCGAGCTCTCACTTCCCATAAATCTGCCAAGTATACGTGAACTTCCGTCAATTTGCTTCAAAACTAATGCGACGTAAGCGATTCCGTCGATTGGCTCTGACAAAAATTCAAGACGAACGTTGGAACTGCTATTATGTTGCGGACTTGAATTTGTCTCATTGAGCTTGATGATTTCGCCGGTGTCGAGTGAAAGCTGATACGCTTCACAATTGTGGAAAAACTTGATTCCTCCGTCACAGAATGAAGGCCTTTCGGCAAAATAACCAAGCTCAGCTGCACGAATCTGCCGCCCGCTTGATATATCTATTATGTTCAAAAATGATTGCATAATGTAAATAATATGTTACTATAATGTAATATATCATCGACCTTCGATGATATAAAAGTATGGACTTGTCGGCGAATTCATCATTTTGAAGCACGCGACAGTATAATACTTACGGTCGAGCGTCGACAGCTTCTCGCCGACGAGTCGTCCTTCAAGTTCGCCTTCAGCGTGACCGGGATAGATCGCGATTAAAATTATCGCGTCCGAATCCATCAGTGAAATTGCGGCATCGATAGCGGCGAGCGTGGTTTCGTGCATGGTCGTAACTTTTTTGTCACTGCCCGGCAGGTATCCAAGATTGAACATTCCAGCGCGAACCTTTTCGGTGACGAATTCACCGACACGATGATGTGACGCACATATGAGCGTGTAATTATCGTCACAGCCGGCATTGGTTAGTGTACGTTTTGTCGAATTAAGCGCGTTCAACTGCACGTCAAATGCGTAAACCTTACCATTCTCACCGACTGTTTTAGACAAAAATTCAGTGTCGTGACCATTTCCCATTGTATAATCTACCGCAGTATCACCCGGTTTCAGGTGTGCAAGTATAAAGCTTTTTTGTAAATCAAGCAGATCTACCATCTATATTTCCTTTCAACAATGCACGAATATCACAAAAAATATCGTGCGCAAAGTATTATATTTATTTTATATACGCATTTGCAAGGCATTCCTCGATCACAGGTACACCGAGCACTTCGGGTTTACGCTTTGCAATTAGCGATTCGTAGTTTGAGCGGAAGTCGGAATAGGTCAGCTCACGGCTTCGATTTATCGACTTTGGCGCGTCGAGCCCAAGTTCATACATCCACGGACCGGAGTAATTAGCGTTTTCAAGCATTTCAACCAGTTTCACCCAGTTAATATTTCCCTCATAAGGCAGCCAGTGACGTTCATTTCTGAAGTCATAGTCCGAAATGTGCAGTGTTACGATTTTATCACCGAGCTTGCGGATAAACTCCTCGTGCGTATCGAGCAGCAGGTGATTTACGTCAAATGTAACGCGAAGCCGATTGTCGATGGAGATTATCCGCTTCAATTCATCGGTGGTGTTTCCAAGGCAGGTGCGCGGCAGATCCTCGACGGCGACCGTCATTTCGAGCTTTGACGCGAGCTCTGCAAGCTCAGCAAGCGACTCTGACGAGCGTATTATGCGTTCCTCCCGCTCATTCGGTTCGGTCGGCTCGAGCGCCGGATGGATCACGGCGATTTTTATGCCGATTTCGGCAGCGCGCTTCATATATTCAGATTGCATATCGAGCGTGCGGCGGCGCACCGATTCGTCAAGGCAGGCGATGTCTACCTTTTCCGCGCCATAGAAGGGAAGGTGAATGCTCCAGATCCCGACACCGCTCTCACGCGAACGCTCAGCAGCGCCCTTCCAATCGAGCGTCGGATAATCAGCCGGAGCGAGTGACATTTCGATGACATCAACGTGCGCTGCAGCGAGCGCATCAAAATTTTCACGCGATAGATCTTTTACCGATATTCCAAGTTTCCAATCTTGTGCATTTGTTGCCATATTTAATACTCCCTTCAAAATCCAGAAAAATATACAAAAATGTCTAACAGTCAATGGGCGACTGTTAGACATTTTATCAGAATTTGATAACCTGATTTAATTCAGCCGACTTGAATGCAGCCTCCATAACCTTCATATCAAGCATCATCTGCTCATGAGTTACGAGCTGAGTTTCAACGCCGTCGATTGCCTTGACGAAGTTACGGTAATAATCGTGTACGTCAGAATGCGGACGCTCGAGTTCGTACTCGTCAACTGTAATGCTATCACGCGGAGCCATTGTCTTAGTAAGACCAGCTGCGGTTTCGACCGGAACGACTTCAGACTCATGCCAGTGCTTGCACTTCGTGACTTTGCACTTTTCGCGCCAGTCAGAGATCAGCGCCGTACCCTGCATACCCTGCATATAGAAACGCGGCATCTGGATGAAGTTGTAGGTTCCGACCTCAATGTAAGCGCGCTTACCAGACTCGAACATCAGCTCGAGCTTGAATCCGTCGTCTACGTCCTTATTTGTGATGTTGTCGAGACGGCAGAATACCGTCGAGATCGGGTCGGTGATGATCTGAAGGATCTGGTCGATAAGGTGGATACCCCAGTCGTAGACCATTCCGCCGCCGTATTCCTTCATTCCGCGCCAGTCGCTCGGAATGCCGCGCGAGCCGTGAATGCGCGACTCGATATTGAACACGTCGCCGATGTCACCTGAATTGTAGAGCTGCTTCATAGCGAGGAAATCTACGTCCCAACGGCGGTTCTGGTGAACAGAGAACACCTTTCCAGCCTTGTTGGCAGCGTCGATCATCGCCTGAAGGTCGGTGCTCGAAAGAGTTACTGGCTTTTCGCAGATCACGTTTTTGCCAGCTTCAAGCGCCTTGATAACAATTTCACGGTGCTGGTCGTTCGGGATAGCGACAGTGACGAGATCTATCGACTTGTCACTCAGCACTTCCTCGAAGGACGAGTAAGCATGAATACCGCGCGACTCAGCAAGCTCAGCGCGCTCTTTTTTGATATCATAGATACCAGCGAGGCGAACGACATCGCTCTCAAGTGCGTGCTGGCAATGCCAACCGCCCATTCCGCCGTATCCGATAACAACTAAATTTTTCATAAATAATGCCTATATCCTTGTATATATTAGACCAAGAGCTAAGCTTACGCCCAGCTCATCGTTCCGGGCTTCGGCTCGGAGATAACGACCTGCTTCAGGAAATCGACTGCCTTGCGGAGTCCTTCGTCGATGGTCATGAGGCTGTCCTCGTGTTCGATGGACATAACCTTGTCGTAGCCAACGAGACGGAGCGCGGATGCCATGTCTCTCCAGTACTGGAGGTTGTTACCATATCCGATAGAACGGAATACCCACGAGCGGTGGAGCTCATCGCCGTAGTGCTTCGTGTCGAGCACGCCGAACTTAGCGGTGTTGATAGCGTCGACCTTGGTGTCCTTTGCGTGGAAGTGGTAGATAGCGCCCTCGAGCTCGCGAATAGCGGCAACGGGGTCTATACCTTGCCAGATAAGGTGAGACGGGTCAAAGTTAGCACCGATGGTCTCTCCTACAGCTGCACGCAGCTTCAGGAGAGTTTCAGGATTGTAAACGCAGAAGCCGGGGTGCATTTCGAGCGCGATCTTAGTAACGCCGTGTGCGTTTGCGAACTTAACTTCCTCTTTCCAGTAGGGAATGAGAACCTCGTTCCACTGGTAGTCGAGAATAGCGAGGAAATCCTCAGGCCACGGGCAAGTTACCCAGTTCGGGTACTTAGCGCCTTCAAAGTCGCCGGGGCAGCCAGAGAATGTGATAACGGTGTCAAGTCCCATCTTTTCAGCGAGCAGAACGCTGTCGCGGAAATCGGACTCAAACTTAGCGGCAATTTCCTTGTTCGGGTGAACAGGGTTGCCGTGTGTAGCGAGAGCGCACGGCTCGATACCGTACTTCTCGAATGTAGCCATGAATTTCTTGAACTCAGCTTCATCGTTCAAGAGAACAGCTGGATTAGCGTGAGCCTTGCCGGGATATCCACCCGAACCGATCTCAACAGCTTCAACGCCCATTTTTGCAAATATTGCGAGCGTCTCATCCAGAGTCTTCGAACCATAGCAGTTAGCAAGAACTGAAAGTTTCATCGTATGTATCCTTTCGTTAGTGATAATTAAATCCCTCGCAGCGCTCTCGCTTAAATGCCGCTTTCCGACTGAGCGAGAGCGAAGGAGGAACAAAGCCAGTCAGAACTGGCGCGAACGCGAGCCGCCGCGAACTGCGGCGTGTACTAACCCCGCGTTATACGAGCGGAGGTACTCCGCCGAACGCGAGCCGCCGCGAACTGCGGCGTGTACTAACCCCGCGTTATACGAGCGGAGGTACTCCGCCGAACGC
>JAAVZO010000001.1 GCA_022791685.1 Clostridiales bacterium | reverse complement strand
ATCACTGCTACGACTGCACCAACTCCAGCCTGCAATATCTGGTATGGGAGCTTGGCTATTGCATATTCGGGTGTCGAATAAATGAACGCACGTCCGAGCGAGTAGCCGACTACCATTATAACTGCGCCGATCGCAACACCGATAGATGACGCGATAACTTTTTTGTCCTTCATCAGTTTGCGTGTGCAGAGCGAAATGACTACTGCCTGAAGTCCGTGAACGACAAGCGATACGAACATTGGGGTTGGGTAGAAGAAGAAATCACCGAGAAATGCACCGATTCCACCGACCATAAATGCCGCGATGGGGTCGAGCAGTATTGCTGCTGTACAGATGATGATATCATTGAGATAGAAGTGTCCGCCGGGTACGGGAACACCAAACGAGCTCATAACGACATTGAGCGCCATGAACATTGCTGTGACAGTTATCCATTTTACGGAATAGACTGTGAGAGTTTTTTTGTCACTCATTTGACTTTATTTCCTTTCAGGGGTAGAAAAATTAAATTAAAACAGCTGCTGTATAAATTAGGCTTGTTCAATAACCTTTCAATTAAATTTTTAAAATCCTGATTTCATCAGCATTTTAAAAATCTTAGGTTTAGGCTATTGAACAAGTCTATTATACAACAGCTGTGGTTATAAATAAAGCGTCAAATTTACTAAATATTTTAATACCAGATTAAACCTCAAATGGCGGTATCTTGTGAGAGAATGGTGCGATTTCATCTGAGTCTATCATTTGAAGCAGAGTATCGTTGTCAACCCATTTAGCGTCGCAGGTTTCCTCCGGCTGCAATACTATCGACTCAATAGGGCAGTCATGCTCGTATAGCCAGACATCGAGAAATCCGGGATTGCTCCAGTCCGGAAAATCATTTCGTACCGTCATCCAAAGTCTTCCCTTTAATGGGTCGAGCTTTATTCCGAGTTCCTCTTTTACCTCTCGAAGTGCAGCATTGAAGCTATCCTCGCCGGCAATTACTGAACCTCCCGTAGCTTCCCATTTCAGCGGGTGCTTTTTATTCGGTGTGCGTCTGGATATCAGCCATTCGCCGCAGCTATTTTTGATCCAGACCTGAACTGCAATATGATATGTATTGCGCGGCAGCTTTTTACCTCTTTCGACAGTTTGTCCGATTTTATTGCGCTCGCGGTCGTAAAGATCCCATAATTCACTCATTTGTGTGTACCTCGATAGGTTTCAATTGGGAATATTTTGTGTGCATCTGCGGTTATCAGCCGATAGGTCTCTTCGAGTATTTCATCGGCACGCTCAGTGTCTCCGCGCTCCATGACGGCTTCGAGCGAGTCCTTAAATCTTCCGTTGCAGCTCATGATACGAGAGAACCAAAGTGCGCTGTACGCCGGATAAAGCTCACACGCGGCAATTCGCTCATCGTGAGTCAGCGGGCATATCTTGCAGTATCCGTCAATGAAGCTTTGGAATATTTTTGGACGGTCGGCAATTGTAAGCCCTTCGGCAAGCTCAGATTCTTCAGCTTCATTTGCAGTCAGCAGTCCTTCAAGGATCATATCACTGATAAGCGTTACGTCTCCGGCATTGTTGTAGTCAAACACCATTAGCTTTCCGTTTTGGTATGTAAGATTATTTATCGAGATGTCACCCTGAACTGCACACATCGGTAGTCTGTCCCAGACGTGTTTAGCGCTGATCAATCTATGCTCGAATATATCTATTATATCGTCGAATAGATGCAGCTTAGTGCAGAGCGGCTTTGGATAAGTTAGCGATGTATACTGACTTTCTTCAGCCTTTTTTGCAAGCTCACGGAATTTTTCAATGCCGTTTACCTCGTTGTTGTCGAGTGCGTCGAACAGAGTAGGCGCACCGAGCTTGATATTGTCGCGGAATGAAATCCGGTGCATTTTTGCCATGAGCGAGCCTATCTCAGCGGCAGTTTCAAGACTTATCTTTTTAACTTCCTCGCCGCACCAATCCTCAAGAGTTACATCAAAACGCACTCCATCGATAGTTTCTTCAATACAGTAGTTACCGCCTTTTGAATAGTGCTCAGGTGTTTGAATACCGTTTTTGCGCAGGTGCTCTGAAAATGCACATTGACGTTCAAGCAGTTCTTGCGGAACTGAGCTGTCGTGCAGCAGCTTTAATACGAGCGGCTGACGGTTTTCTACATCTACGCGGACGATCACTTTGTCTTCATCGCTGTCATGATAATTACAATAGATAGAAGTGCCAGTAACTTTACCGGAAATCCCATATTTGCCGAGCAGTCTTGCAGCTGTTTCGAAATTGATATTCATAAACGTCTACCTCCATACTATGTGAATACTTTGGATAATTATTATAACGTTGCCACGATGTCCACGCCGCTAAAGCGGCGATGCCTCATATAGGCGGCATCGCCCGTAGGGCGTGGACATATTCGCATCAGTATGCGGACTTTAGTCCGCTGGATTCAATCCCCCATTGATGCCGTGACAAGTTGAATATATTTGATAGGTTATCTAACAAGTATATTATACACTGAATTTTCATGAAATGCAATAGCTTTTTGGCGAATAATTGAAATTCTTGCGGACATAATAAAAGTGATACCGCAATTTGTGATAGATTACTGCGAATGGCGGATAGTATTCAGATATGAAAGGAATTTTGTTATTATGAAGGGTTATGCAATGCTCGGGATCGGCAAGACTGGCTGGATCGAGAAAACAGTGCCTGAATGTGGGCCACTCGACGCGCTTGTTAAGCCGCTGGCTATCTCACCATGCACATCTGATGTGCATACTGTGTGGGAAGGCGCTATCGGTGAGCGGAACGATATGATACTTGGACATGAAGCGGTCGGTGAGGTGTGGAAGGTCGGAGACATGGTGCGTGACTTCAAGCCTGGAGATAAGGTCATAATACCGGCAATTACACCTGACTGGGGCAAAACAGAAGCTCAGGCGGGGTTTTCAATGCACTCAGGCGGAATGCTTGCAGGTTGGAAATTCTCGAATTTCAAAGATGGAGTCTTCGCTGAGTATTTCCATGTAAATGAAGCTGACGCAAACCTTGCACTGCTTCCGGACGGGGTTGATGTCGCGTCAGCGGTAATGTTGTCGGATATGGTTCCGACTGGATTTCATGGTGCGGAGCTTGCAAATGTGCAGTACGGCGAGAGTGTATGCGTTATTGGAATCGGTCCAGTCGGACTTATGGCAGTAGCTGGCAGTGCACTTCGCGGAGCAGGCGAACTGCTGGCGGTCGGTTCGCGTCCAAACTGTATTGAGGCAGCTAAACAATACGGTGCTACTGGCATTATAAATTACCGTGACGGCGGAATTGTCGAGCAGGTAATGGAACGCACTGGCGGTAAAGGTGTAGATAAAGTTATTGTGGCGGGCGGCGACAACGATACCTTTATCGACGCGGTAAAGATTTGCCGCCCAGGTGGAATTATCGGCAACGTGAATTATCTTGGAAGTGGAGATTACGTGAGAATACCGCGTGTTGAGTGGGGCTGCGGTATGGGTCATAAGACAATCGCGGGTGGACTTATGCCGGGTGGACGACTCAGGATGGAACGTCTTGTATCGCTGCTTAAATATGGCAGACTTGATACCTCGCTGCTGCTGACTCACCGGTTCAATGGATTTGAGCACGCAGAAGAGGCGCTTATGCTGATGAAGGATAAGCCGCGCGACCTTATAAAGCCAGTTGTAGTTATCTGAATAAATGCGGTACGCCGCGTTAAAATAGACCTGTTCGATAACCTGTCAATTAAATTTTGAAAATGCTGATTTCATCAGCATTTTCAAAAGCCAAAGTTAGGCTATCGAACAGGTCTATTTTAAATTTTACTTAGATATACTTGAAAAAACTATGTATATGTGATATTATATATAATTAGCGGTTCTTAATGAAGCTGATAAATTGCAGAGGATGGAGATAGATATGAAAAAACGATTGTTAATAATACTTGCAGTAGTTTTTCTTGTTTTAGGTATCTCTGTTGCACTGTATCCGACTATCAGCAAAATGGTGAACGAAGCTGCGCAATCAAGCGTTGTTGCGAGTTATATTGATTATGTTTCGGATATCTCAGGTGACATAAGCAAGGAGCTGTTTAGTAAGGCTGATGAATATAATGAAAGACTGTTTGACGCGAGCTCAGCATATTATAGTGATGGACTGCTTGATGATTATTATTCGGTACTCGATATCAGCGGCACTGGTATTATGGGTTATCTTTTGATCGATAAGATATCATTGAAGCTTCCTATCTATCATGGTACAAGCAGCGGTGCGCTTAAGGCTGGTGTCGGTCATCTTGAGGGAACGAGTCTTCCAGTCGGTGGCCCGAATACGCATAGCTGTTTGACTGCGCACCGCGGATTGCCGGACGCTAAATTATTCACTGATCTTGATAAACTTGAAATTGGGGACAGTTTTACAATATCTATACTCGACCGTGAGCTTATATATCAAGTTGACTCAATTGTTATTGTTGAGCCGGAAGATACAACAGCTCTTGAAATAATTGAAGGAGAGGATTATTGTACGCTTCTGACATGTACGCCATATGGAATAAACAGTCATCGTTTGTTAGTACGCGGTAGACGTGTTGCTAATGAGTGAAAATATGATGGAAAAAATAAAAATAGAATGTAGGAAGTTCGGGATTACTCCCGACCGAATAGAGCTGATACGCGATAAAAGCGGGATAACGGTTGTGCGCATTTTTTGTGCCGAAGGCAGGTACATAATGAAATATTTTAGTGCGCTTGACCAGCGTCGTGAGATAGAAAATTATAAAATTCTCCGCTCACTCGGAATACCGACACTTGATGTTATTGCGATTGGAGAAAGCTCAATACTGCTTGAAGATATAGCGTCTGAGACCTCACAGTGGCGGCTCGGGTGTGAATCTGACCTTGACAATTTAAGTGTAGCAAGAAATCTTGCGGAATGGTATCGTGTACTTCACGGTCGTGGTCGTGATTATGTGAAGACTTACGGGCGCGATATGTATGACGAATCGGACTATTTCACACTTGACGGAATTGAATATGTTAAATATATGACTGGTACTAAAGATTGTCCAGTATGGAGAGAGCTTGAAGCACAATTTGATGATATCTCATATGAGCTTAAAGCGTTCGAGCGTACATTGACGTATAATGATTTTTATTATACTAATTTCGCAGTAAAACGCTCCGGCGATAATGCCGGAGCGTTGATGTTCGACTATAATCTCCTCGGAAAAGGATACGTTTATTCTGATATCCGCAATGTCGTAAGCTCATTGTCAAAACGCGCAGGGGAGGAGTTCATATCCTGTTATGGCGGTTTTGATGAATGTGAACGAGCTGTTGATGAGATCGTGGGTCAGCTTGTTACCATGGTGTTTGCCTGCCGATATAAGGAGGAGTACGGAAGTTTTCCGGCATGGTCAAATAATGCGCTTGATTTACTGTTTAATATAATTATGAACTGGAATAAGCGTAAGTAAGCTTAATAGTACCAGCTGTCGGAAAGCTGGTCCAGTGTAGCAAATGTGTAGCCCGCTTCCTGTAAATATTCGATCGCCCATGCAAGCATATCCGCGGTCTCGCTGTAGGTTTCGTGCATAAGTATTATCAGCGGTGAATGCTTGAGTGACGAGCCGTATTTGAATGTGTCGACAAAGGATTGCTTCATCCATTCAACAGTGTCCATGTCCGCAGGGCATTTTTTGATAAGACAGTCGTTGTTAAGACAATTCCAATCGTAACCATTGTAACCAAGCTCAGCTACCTTATCTTTCAGCTGATTTTCATCCTTTGTTGGTGAGCCGCCCGGAAATCTGAACAGATAGGTAGGTACGCTTTCACCGAGCGCTTTTTCGGCGGCATTCTCCCAGTCCTCGATTTCGGATACGACATCAGCTTTTACCTTAGCGTAATCGTGGTCATATGAGTGGCAGCCTATCGAATGTCCTGCGTCAAATGTTGCTTTTAGTCCTTCAGGATAGCGCTCGATCTGCTGACCTACTGTAAAGAAGGTAGCCTTAACGCCGTATTCTTCAAGTATTTCGAGTATTCTCTCGTTATTCTTTTTATCCGGTCCGTCGTCAAACGTCAAAAATGCTATTTTCTGCGATGCTGCTTCAGTATGCGATAGCTTGTCACCGTCAGGCAAGTTCTCAGCTCGCCTTTTAGGAGCGGACGTTTCTGGAATTTCTGCTGCGATTGATTCAATATTTAACGTTGCGGCCGTTGTCTCTGGTGCGGTAGTATCGGGGGCTGTTGTTTCTGGAATTGCTGTCGTCTGCTCAGGTTCGGTAGTTTCCGGCAGAGGCTCGGAGGTCGATTCATCAGTTTGCGTGGTATCAGCATCCTTTTGCGGTATTGTTTCAACTGTGTCTGGATTCGGAGTGATATCTTCCGGTTCGCCATCATTTACACTGCTGCATGATGTGAGCAGTATTGTGAGGATAAGTGAAAGAATAGTGGTACTTAGCTTATGTTTTTTGAATTTTGCTGTGAGTGGATACATATTGTGCCTTCTTAAGTTTAACGTTGTATATTAGACGCTAAATTTCGACATTTTGTTCCCGCAATTTTCAGAAAATTTAATATTATTAAAAATAGAAATACAAAAATATCGGCTCGAAGATTTAACCTCTGAGCCGATATTTTGTTATATTTGATTATTTATAAAGCGGACCGTATGCTGCACAAGCACGGTAATCAGCATCCTCGAGATTTGTAGTTCCGAATGCCGACCATGCGTGAGGTCTGTATACCTTGCACGGGCAAACATTGTGCATGGATACTGGGATGCGAAGCATTGACGCGAGTGTGATTATATCCGCGCCGATGTGTCCGTATGCAAATGCGCCGTGGTTTGCGCCCCAGTTAGCCATTACGCTGTACACGTCCTTGAATGCGCCCTCACCAGTGAGTGTAGGAGCGAACCAGATAGAAGGCCATGTCGGGTCGGTGCGGTCGAGCAGCGCATGAGTTACGTTGTCGGGCAGCTCAACGGTGTAGCCCTCAGCGATCTGGATAACCGGACCGAGCTTGTCAACTAAGTTCACACGAACCATAGTTACAGGCATTTCGCCCTTACTGATGTACTGACTCGAGAATCCGCCGCCTCTGAAGTAGCCCTTGTTTGCAGGTGCCCATTTAGTCTCAGCGAGCATAGCCTCAATGTCAGCATCGGTGACATTCCACCATTCCTTCATTACCGAATTGCCGTTTTCATCCTTGGAAGCGCCGTTTCCGTCGAGTGCGGATGCGCCCGAGTTGATAAGGTGCATGAAGCCATCTTTAGCCTTTCCGGAAACCTCATAGTCAGCTACGCGCTTAACTGCGTCAGGACTCCAGTAGGTACGCACGTCAGAGAATACTGCCGGACGATTGGAAACGAGGTTGAGCATGAGCATTGCAAGACCGTTGAGGTTATCGTTTTCGGTAGCGAGAATAAACGGAGCACGCTTGCCGTTCCAGTCGAATGTGGTGTTGAGTATAGCTTCGGTGAAGTCGGCGTTCGGCTTGTAGTCGGTCCACTGACGCTGACCCTGGAAGCCGCCGAATATAGCATTTCTGCCGTTCGACTCTTCAACATATCCCATCTCTGCGAGCTTCGGATTGCCAAGCATGATATCTTTTACGATAAGAGTCATCTTAGCGACGAACTCCCATTCCTTTTCATCCTGCTCTGCATTGTTCTGCCATTCCGGAGGATTGACTTCGAGTCCCTTCGGGCACTTAGCCTTGATCCACGCGAGTTCCTTCTCGTATTCGTCGTGGTCGTAGATGCCAAGGTCGATTCGACGGAGGATCTCTACCATATCTACCCATTCAGCGCGGATTCCGAGGTACTTCTGCATGAAGTCGGGGTCTGCGAATGAGCCAGCGATACCCATAGCAACTGCGCCGAGTCCGCAGTATGCTTTGCCGCGCATGAGTCCTACTGCGATAGCGCAGCGAGCAAAGCGGAGGATCTTCTCCTCAACGTCGGTAGGAATAGTTGTGTCGTTCATGTCCTGAACGTCGTGACCGTATATTGCAAATGCGGGAAGACCTCTCTGTGCGTGAGCTGCCATAACGGCTGCAAGATATACCGCGCCGGGACGCTCAGTGCCATTGAAGCCCCATACTGCTTTGGTGGTCAGTGGGTCAAGGTCCATCGTTTCACTGCCGTAGCACCAGCAGGGAGTGACCGAAAGAGTAGCGCATACGTTGAGCTTTGCGAACTTGTCAGCACAAGCCGCTGCTTCCGCGCCGCCGCCGATAGTCGTATCTGCGATAACGCATTCAACGTGTGTGCCGTCTGGATAAAATAGCTTAGATTCGATGAGCTCCTTTGCGGCTTTCGCCATATTCATGGTCTGGTCCTCGAGGCTCTCGCGGATTCCGCGTCTTCTGCCGTCGATTATCGGGCGAATACCTATTAGTGGTTTATTCATAATTTAAATCGATCCTTTCTAATTTCTCATTATGTGAGTGATTTTTAATGCTAAATATAATATACCATATTAGCGGCAGATAATCAATAGATTTTTTACGAAAATATATGAAGATTTCAGTAAAAATATAATTATGCACGGATTGATTAAAGAAAATGTGTATGCTGTATTTATGCAGGAAGATTTATAATAGAGCTTCGAATGTAAAATATCTGTAGAATGGCTTGACAAACTGTAAAATATATGGTATACTAAAAATACACTTAGTGATCCAAAATTTCTCACATGAAGGCGAGGTATGTGAAAGGAATTATGACAATGAAAAAACTCGCAACAATCGCGTCGGCGACTGCACTTGCATCGCTGCTCGCGGTAAATACACTTGCAGCACCGGCAGTAGCAGGACGCAAGACCTGCGAAGCATATATCGCAGATGTAACTGTAGATGGCAAAATTGATGATGTATGGAACTACGCACCTGTAATTCCGGTCGACACCGTAAAAGAGAACGCATCATCTTGGTTTGGAGATACAAGCAAGGTTGCTGGTAAGGACTATGCAGTAGCAAATGCAAAGGTACTTTGGAACGGAAACAATACGCTCTACATCCTTTTCGAGGTAGAGGATAACGAAATTAGTACTGTTGGTTCTAACGCATGGGATAGAGACTCAGTAGAGTACTTTATACAGTACAAAAATGCCAACGACAACGATAAGGTACAGAAGCGCATAATGGCTGATAATTCGACATCTGACATTGGAGCAGAGGAATACGGCTACGCAAGAACAACCAAGGGCTGCATAATAGAAGTAGCAGTAGATATAAGTGCAGTTGGCGGAGCAGGAGAGTATTTCGGAATAGACTTCCAGTACAATGACGACGCAGAAGGTAAGGGAGTTCGTAATATTTGCCTCGGATGGTCTGATTCTAAGGATAAGGCATCCTCCGATCCGTCAGTATACGGACAGTGCCTCCTGAGCGATAAGAAAGTAGACGACATAATCGCAGAAGAAAAAGCAAAGGCAGAAGCAGAAGCTTCGGCAAAGACTGCAGATCCTGCAGCACTCGCACTCCTCGCAGCATGCGGTGGAGGGGTACTGTTAGCAGCTACAACAGTAGCAACAAAGCGCCGCAAATAATTGATGAATATATTGCGGTGAATTGTATGGCTATTGTGTGCGAATGGATTATTTAAGTGTATATGGAGAGAACCAAACAAACTATATTTGAATACAAAGAATACTTCGTGTTTTCAATTCACCGCAGTATTTTTATATAGAAAATGTGTAGGCATTTGCCTACACATTTTTGATTATTTAAAAATATTTATATATAGTTGCATGGAAAATTTACAATTTTAAATAGTTAAAATCAGGGTTTTATATTGACAAAGTGAAATTTATTGATATAATATAGTTGTAATCAAAACTTGTTGCATTGACGATAATTTAATAAATAAATTATAGGAGTAAAAATATATGTCGCTACAGTTACTCGATTATATCCTTGCAAAGAAGCACCATGCTTTTCGTGAGGATCTCAATATAAATCTCGCTGAAGAATATTCAAAAAATCAGCTTTCCCCGGTTGAACGCATGGCTGATCGTTTCGAACGTCTCTGCCGTGCGCAGAAGCCGCATATTCTTCCAAATGAGAAAATTTGCTTCATTCGCACAACAAAACAAATTCCAGACTGCTTTACTGAAGATGAATGGAAGGAAATAAAATCTAAGCATTTTATTCACGAGCTTGGATATGTTTCTAACGTATCACCAAACTACGCAAAGGCTATTTCGACTGGACTGCTTGAAATGCGCGAGAGTGCTGATGAGTACGGTAAGCGCGCGATTGACAATATAATTGACCTCGCCGACCGTTATAAGACGGAGGCGATTCGTGTTGGACGTGATGATATCGCATCGACACTCGAGCGTGTGCCGCGATACGGCGCGACTAATTTCAGAGAAGCGCTGCAATTCTTCCGCATTCTCCACTTTTCACTCTGGCTTGAAGGCAACTATCACAACACCGTAGGACGTTTCGACAAATATATGTACCCATATTTCAAAGCTGATATGGATAAAGGCGTATATACCATTGAAACTGCACTCGAATTGATCGAGGATTTCTTCATTTCCTTCAATAAGGACAGTGATCTCTACGTCGGTGTACAGCAAGGCGACAACGGACAGTCGATGGTGCTCGGCGGAATTGATGAGAATGGAAATGACTGCTTTTCTGAGCTTTCGAAGCTATGCCTTATCGCGAGCCGCAACTTGAAGCTTATCGACCCGAAGATAAACCTGCGTGTATCAAAGAAAACGCTGATGGAGCAATATATTCTCGGTACGGAGCTGACTAAAGCTGGACTCGGATTCCCTCAGTATTCGAACGATGATGTAGTTATCGACGGACTTATAAAGAAAGGCTATGCGCCTGAGGATGCGGCGAATTATGTAGTTGCTGCATGTTGGGAGTTTATAATCCCAAACTGCGGCTTCGATGTAGCCAATATCGGCGCGCTGTCGTATCCGAAGATGATAGACAAGGTGCTGCATACTTCATTTGTCAAATGCAATACCTTCGACGAAGTGATGGAAGCGGTGAGAGGTGAAATCAACGCTGAAAGCGATGCTATCACATCAAACATTAAAGATTTATGGTTCGTTCCGTCTCCGTTCCTGTCACTGCTTTTCGATGAGATAAAGTACCGCAATTTCGGTATACACGGTACGGGTATCGCAACGGCCTCCGATTCACTTGCAGCTATTAAGAAATACGTGTTTGATGAGAAATACATAACTGCTGAAGAGCTTGTAAATGCGGTGGACGACAATTTCGAACATATGCCTGAACTGCTTCATAAGCTCCGCAATGAAGCACCGAAAATGGGCAATAACGACGATTATGTCGATAGCCTGTCTGTTGAGCTGCTCGATATGTTTGCCGACGCTCTCGAAGGTAAAAAGAACTGCTGCGGCGGTATATTCCGTGCTGGAACCGGTTCGGCGATGTACTATCTATGGCACGCGAACGAGATCGGAGCTTCACCTGATGGAAGACGAAAGGGCGAACCTTTCGGTACGAACTTCTCGGTGAGTCTGTTCGCAAATATTGCAGGTCCGGTATCGGTTGTAAAATCCTTCACTAAGCAGCATTTTGCGCGTGCGATCAACGGTGGGCCGCTCACGCTCGAGTTCCACAACAGTGTATTCCGCGGAGATGACAGCCTTGAAAAGGTAGCTTCGATAGTCAAATATTTCATCGACAACGGTGGACATCAGCTTCAGCTGAACGCGGTCAATCTTGAAACGATGAAGGACGCACAGATCCACCCCGAAAACCACCAGCGTCTCGTTGTGCGTATCTGGGGCTGGAGTGCATATTTTGTCGAGCTTGATAAGGACTTCCAAGACCATGTTATCGCACGCCAGGAATATACAGTGTAATGTATAATTATACATTGGATTTTGATTAAGTTTAATGAACGGAATAATAAATGGGATCATATTTGATATAAAGGAGTTCTCTGTCCACGATGGACCGGGAGTTCGCACTACTGTATTCATGAAGGGCTGTCCGCTCTCCTGCAAATGGTGTCACAATCCTGAGGGACTGTCGCCAAAGCCGGAGCTGATGGTGCGAACTGCGCGCTGCAAGCACTGTGGCAGATGTATGCAGCCTTGCGAGCATGATAAATGCAAGCCGTTTGACCGCTGCATAGACGCTTGCCCAGACGGGCTCATATCGATATGCGGTCAGGAGTGGGATTCAGATAGGCTTGCGGCGAAGCTGCTGCAAAATGCCGATTTTATGCAGTCGAGCGGCGGCGGGGTCACGATATCGGGCGGTGAGCCGACGTTACAGGCGGAATTTGTAGCTGAGCTTCTCGGCAAATTATCGAGTGTCCATCGAGCTATCGAGACCTGTGGATATTGTACTGGTGAGCGGTTTATGTCGGTTATAAACAATGCCGATTTTGTAATGATGGATATCAAGATTGCCGACCCTGAACATCATAAGCAGTATTGCGGAGTTGACAATGCGCCGATACTTGAGAATTTCAAACGTCTGCGTGACAGCGGCAAGCCACATCTTATCCGCATACCGTTGATACCCGACATCACTGATACATATGAGAATCTGTCGGCAATATCCAAAATAGTCGGCGACAGTCCGGTCGAAATGCTCGGCTACAACAGCTTTGCAGGTGCAAAGTATGAGGGAGTTGGACGTGTGTACACGCTTCCGAATAAACCGAATCGCGAAATTGACGTATCCATATTTAAGAACGCAAAATTAAGTAAATAAACAGGAGATATCACAATGTACTTTCTTGAAAACATAGCGCCGTATTTTCTTGTTTCTGACTCAGAAAAGAAGTTCGAGTTCGGAAATAAGCACTGCGGGAAATATTTGTATAAATCCAACGACAAAACCGCGTCACTTACAATTACAGCGCAGGAAATCGATGGGCTGGAGGCTGTATATATAAATGCTTCGGTGAATGGCGCTTGCTTTAACGCCGATACAGCAATTGCAGTAACTATCCCGACGCTTGGTGAGCTCGACGGATATATGGCTAACCACCAGAGATGTCCACATTGGTGTATTCCGTCATTCGGCGACGATATTGCAAAAATTCCGAACAAAACTCAGGCGTTGCTATTTAAAAAGAAAAACGGCTGCTATGGCTTTATTCTTCCTATCGTAGATGAGAAATATAAGGCGGCACTCCGTGGCTCGGACGCTGGAATGGAGCTATATTTGTTTGCCAATGTCTCAAATCTTGACAACTGTGAAACATTGGCATTTATATACGGAGAGGGCGACGAGCCGTACAAGCTTATGAACGACTGTGCAAAGCTTTCTATGAAACTCCTCAACAACGGCGCTTCAGTTAGAAGCGAGCGCAGATATCCGGAGATACTCGAATATCTTGGCTGGTGCTCATGGGACGCGCTCGAGATCCGTGTAAGTACCGCGGGACTGCTTGAAAAATGCGAGGAATTGAAAGAAAAGCAGATTCCTGTGAGATGGGCTATTATCGACGATATGTGGGCTGAATGCGATAATCTTCGTGACATTCCGGACGACCTCACGCGTGAGACCGGTATGTTCAAGGTCATGCATGCATCAAAGATACGCAGCTTTGAAGCTGACCCTAAGCGTTTCCCAGGCGGACTTAAAGATTGCCTTGACAAGATGAAGGCTTATGGGCTCAAAATAGGTATATGGCACCCAACAAACGGTTATTGGGCAGGAATTGATCCTGAATCTGAGCTTGCAGAAAAATATAAGGATCTGCTCATAACCGTTCCAAATGGACGGCTGCTTCCAAGTCTCGAGCTCGATAAGGCATTTCTATTCTACAACGCTTTCCATACATTCCTCGAACAGTGCGGCGCGGACTTCCTTAAGATCGATAATCAGGGCTTTATTGCTGAGAATTATAAGGATGTATATCCGCTTGGAGAGGCTGCAAGAAATATTCAGCGTGCTATTTGCAGTTCGGTCGGCTCGCATTTTGACAACAACATAATAAACTGCATGGGTATGGCGAGCGAGAATATGTTCAATCGTCCCGAAGGTGCAGTATCTCGCTGCTCCGGCGACTTCCTGCCTGAAAACCGTGAGTGGTTCATTCGTCACATCCTCGCCTGCTCCTACAATTCGCTTATTCAAGGTATGTTCTATTGGAGCGACTGGGATATGTGGTGGTCTGACGATGAGCAGGCGAAGAAGAACAGCGTACTGCGTGCAATTTCGGGCGGTCCTATATATGTCAGTGATAAAATCGGACGCAGCCGTCCTGAAATATTTGAGCCGCTCTGCTACAGTGACGGACGAATTCTGCGCTGTGAGAATCCGGCGATTCCAACTAAGGATTGTCTTGTTACAAATCCGGAGACCTCTGGTAGGATATTTAAGGTTTACAATACTTACGATAAGGGCGGAGTTATCGCTGCATTCAACCTTGATAAAGAAAATAAACCAGTCAGCGGCAGCATAAGCGTTGCCGATATTGGCTGCAATTGCAGTGAAGTTGCAGTATACGAGCATTTCTCGGGTGATGTCAAGATTCTGCGCGACGGAGAAGCACTCGATATCACGCTCAGCGACCACGACGATTTCAGACTTTATACGATCGTTCCAGTCGAGAATGGCATTGCGATGCTTGGACTTATCGACAAATTCAACTCACCACTTGCTGTAAAGCCGGATTTCGCCGGAGTTTACACGATATACGAAGGCGGTAAGCTTGCTGTTGTATCAACCGACGACAGAGATATTACCGTCACATCTGAGAGCGGAGAATATAAGCTCAGCAAAAATAGTGTGCAGGAGCACTGTGCGCTTTATACCGTCGATCTCCCGCTCAGCGATAGACATATAAAGTTCGGTTGATGGTTAGAAATATTGACCGAATCGTCACCAACGGAGGAGTACAATGAATTTTTACCGCCGCAGACCTGCTGCACTTGCACTTAGCTTGTGTATACTTTTATCTGCGGCGGCTTCCTGTTTACCAAGTCCAATGAAGCTTGTGATGTTGGTATTGACTGTTGCCGCAGTTGTTTTGCTTCCACTGATACTTAAAAATTATGAGCATATTACGATTGCAGGTATAAGTTCGAGGCAGTTCGCACTTATTACTGGAGTTATCGCGGTAATTATGCTGATCAGCGTATGTATTGTCGATATGCGCGCCGATAGATTCAGGCGTTTTGCCGATAGCGATGAAATATATCCTATTGAAGCAGTCATTGTCGATGTGGATTATGAATCAGGATTTGCATCAACCTATACTGTCCGCCTTCGTTCGGTTGATGGCAAAAATATCACTGAAAAGGGGCTCATATTTGCTGACAGTTCGCTTGGATTGTCTATTGGAGATGTATTTTCAGCAAATGTTGATTTTCTGCCGCTTGGTGAAGTATATTCGGATTATAATAAAAACGAAGGCAGTATGATGTCATCTGGATGGATGTTTTCATGCCGTACGATCAATGACTTTGAATATATCGGCGATACGATAAGCTTTGAGGTCTTTTTTGCGAAGCTGCGCGCAAAATCATGTTCGGCACTCTCGCTGTATCTTGACAGTGACAGTGCATCTCTTGCAAAGGCGCTGCTGCTTGCAGTTCGCGATGATTTAGGCGTAATAATGCGCGATTTCAGACGGATAGGCGTATCTCATCTGCTTGCACTCAGTGGTCTTCATATTGCGATAATCATAGGTATGATTGACCGTCTTTTGCTGAAGCTCAGAGTTGGCAGGCTTCCGCGTGTAGTCATAACAATACTTGCAATATTCGCATTTTTGGCACTTATCGGATTCCCGTATTCGGCATTACGCGCTGGAATCATGATAAGCTTATCAATGCTCGCACGTATAATAAATCGTTCGAGCGACCGCATAAATACACTATTTATGGCGGCTGCACTGATATTGCTGTTTGACCCAGCTGCTATATTTGATATTGGTTTTCAGCTTTCATTCTGTGCAACTCTTGGAGTTATTGTGATGACGACCGACGCGAACCGGGTATATCATGAAAAGCTGTATAGGATGGTATACAATTATCCGATATTAAAACATTTTCGTAAAATGCTCGGTGGGATATTTGCTTCTCTTGGCGCGATAATGTTCATAATGCCGCTTATTTGGCTGCACTTTGGCGAGACTTCATGCCTAACGGTGTTTACAACTCTGATAATGGGATTCTTTGGTGAGATCCTTTTAATGCTGCTTCCGGCATATCTGATCTGCTCGCTGCTTAAATTTCACTTTTTTGCAGGTCGTCTCGGTTGGCTGATTTCTTCCATTTCGAATATCACTGCCTTCATAGCGTCAAAGCTTTCGATGAATTCATCCCCAGTCTCGCTGAAATTCCAGTTTACACTGCCGATAATAATCATTTGTGCGGCAGTGATAATAGTCATGATGCTCAAGGATGTGAGAAATTGGCTGTATTCGCTGATACCGTTCGGCATTTCTGTGACGATTTTCTTCTGCTGTGTTGGAATATATGATCATAGCTATTACAATACATCTAATCTAATCAGCTTTTATTCCAATACAAACGACGCAATGGTACTTGTATCAGACAGGCGAGGCTATTTTATTGACATAAGCAGCGGAAGCACTTCACTCGTGAGCCCCGCGTCTGAATACTTGTCAAACGAATATCTTACTGAATTTGATACCTGCGTTCTGACACATTTACACCGCAGTCATACATATTCACTTCGCAAGTTATGCCTTAACAAACTTGTCAGGCGGTTTCTGATTCCGGAGCCAGTCAGTGAAAGCGAACGCTGTTTTGTGATGGATATCCTCGAGCTTGCGGATGAATTTAATGTTAAGGTCGAATTTTATCCGCGTCCGGATACAGCAAGTATTAGCGTTGGAAATGATATGCTCATAATATATCAGCATGAAGTCATATCCCGCTCGACTCATCCGCTTATCGGACTAAATATCAAGCTTGGCAATTCAAATATTTTGTATGTCGGTTCATCATTCTGGGAAGGCGAGGGTAAACTTGCAGACATAGCTGCGAATTCTGACGTAGTGATATTAGGTTCGCACGGTCCTAAAATCAAAAGTATACCGGATTTTGATTTTGACAGTAATACCATATATTTTACATCCACGGATGCGTTTGAGGGAATTTCGGGTATCAAACGGATATCCTCACGGCTGCGTATGAGTTTCAAACCGTAACATTTTTGAAAACTTATGACAATATAGTTGAAATGCTTCCAATAAAGGTGTAAAATAATAGATATATAGTTACGCTCGTATTCGATAGCTATTATTGAGTACAGCTTATGCAGAATAAGGATGGTAATAGATTTTATGGGACTTTATCAAAGAAAGATTGCCGAAGGGGTCAATTTCAGCTGCCTCGCAACCGACAAGTTCAAAACGAATTTCCTGTCTTTTAATTTTATCGCACCGCTCGAAGCGGGCAGCTCTTCGAAAAATGCGCTGATACCTGCGATACTGATGCGCGGTTCGAAGAAATATCCGACAATGGCAGATATAAACAAAAAGCTCGATTATCTTTATGCGTCATCGCTTTCCTCGCGCAATCAGAAGCGTGGAGAAAAACAGATTTTCGGTATCTGTGCTGGAATGATAGATTCGTCGTATACTATCGGCGGAGAAGATCTGATCTCAGAGGTGACCGAACTGCTCGGTGAAATTTTACTCGATCCTGTCACTACTGGTAACGCGTTTGACACAGCCTATACTGAGAGTGAAAAGAGCAATCTCATCGACGCTATCAATGCTAATATAAACGATAAGGCATACTACGCTCAGCTGCGCTGTGTACAGGAGATGTGCAAAAACGAGCGCTTTGGACTCTCCGAAGCCGGCACTGTTGAGGAGGTATCTGCCTGCACTCCTGAGAGTGTATATGAGCAGTATAAGTATGCGCTTGAAAATTATCCGATAGAGATATTCTTTGTTGGACGCTGCGACACGGACAAGCTCTGTGAACAGTTAAGCAGATTGCTGTCGTCTATCAAGCGCACGCCGATAGCTATTCCAGCTACTGAGGTGATTCGTACTGCTGGCGAGCCTAAAACGATCACTGAGGATATGCCGGTAAATCAGGGCAAGCTTACGATAGGTATGCGTGCCGGAACTACGATCCACGACGCTGACTATCCGGCGATGATGCTGTTTAACGGCATTTATGGCGGTGCAGTCACGTCAAAGCTCTTTATGAACGTTCGCGAAAAGATGAGCCTTTGCTACTATTGCCAGAGCGCAGTAGACCTCACAAAGGGACTGCTGTTTATTCAGAGTGGTATCGAGGTAAAGAATCGCGAGATCGCCGAGAAGGCTATATTTGACCAGCTCGAGCAGGTCAAAAAGGGTGAATTCACCGAGGACGAATGCAACGGTGCGCTTTACAGCATAATCAACGCCTACCGCGAGCTTGCAGACAGTGCGCGCGGACTTGAAAGCTGGTATCTTGGACGGCTTATCGATGGAGTTGACGGCGAACCGGACGATGTAGTGGCGAGACTCAGTGCAGTGACCCGCGATGAGATAATAGCTGCTGCTAACAAGGTATCGCTTGATACTATCTACTTTCTTAACGGTACTCTGAAAGGGGAAGATGAAAATGCTTAACATTACAACAAAGCGAAACGACTTTCTCAGGGAAGAATATTATACGTTTACACACAAGAGCGGACTTCCGGTATATGTATTTCCGAAAAAGCTCTCTACCTCATATGCACTGTTTGCAACCCGTTACGGTTCGATAGACAGCCGCTTCAAGCTTGCTGGAGACGCGGATTTCACTACGGTTCCGGATGGTATTGCACATTATCTTGAGCATAAGCTGTTCGAGAATCCGAACGGTGAGGATACCTTCTCGCGCTATGCAAAATACGGCGCTAACGCTAATGCCTATACGTCGAATAATAAGACTGCATATCTCTTTTCATGTACCTCAAACTTCAAGGAGTCTCTCGAGATCCTGCTTGACTTTGTAACGACCCCGTACTTCACACCAGAGACGGTCGAGAAGGAGCAGGGGATAATCGCGCAGGAGATTCGTATGTATGATGACCATCCATTCTACAAGCTCTATCAAATGCTGCTTGAAGGACTTTATGAGAAGCACAATGTGCGCATAAATGTTGCCGGAACAGTAGAATCGATTTCTCATATTACGTCAGATATCCTTTACGAGTGCTACCGTGTGTTCTACAATCTCTCGAACATGGTGCTTATCGTATGCGGCGATGTCAGCGTTGACGATGTAAATGAGGTTTGCGACAAGGTATTGAAGGAGCAGACACCGGTCGAGATCATCCGCGATTATCCGGAGGAACGCGCTGAGGTTTATAAGGTCAAATCGGAGTGCAACATGGAAGTAGCAAAGCCTATGTTCGGAATAGGCATAAAGGATGTTGCGATTCCTGAGGACGGCTATGAACGTATGAAGAAGTACGCAGCTGGGGAGATACTCAACGATGTGCTTTTTGGTAAATCTGGCGAGTTCTATAACCGTCTCTACGAGGAAGGATTGCTTTCAAGCCAGTTTGCCTGTGGATATGAGCTCAACAAGAGCTTTGCTTTTAACTCGCTTCTTGGCGAGAGCAAATCTCCGGATGAGGTGTTTGAACGCTTCAAGGCTTGTGTCGAAAATGCAAAGGCAAACGGACTTTCACGTGAGGACTTCGAGCGCTCAAAGCGTGCGCTTTATGCTGCAATGGTCAAGTGCTTTGACAGCACAGACGATATCGCCAACTACTTCCTCAATTATGTGATAGATGACGGAGACTTGCTCGATTATGTAGATATTTTAGCAGGAGTTACATTTGAGGATGTAACAAAGCTGCTTAATGAAGCATACAAGCCCGAATACTATTCAATTGCAGTTGTAAATCCGATCACACACGAAACACAAGAAGGAGTATGATATGGGAAATGTGATTTCATTTCCGGGGCTCGGAATAGGTGAATTTACGGTAAATTCGGTCGCGTTCTCAATTTTCGGCTACGATATAATGTGGTACGGTATAATTATTACCCTTGCCATGGTGGTCGGATTCTTTGTAGCACTGCGCAATGCCAAAATTGAAAATATCAAGACCGATGATGTACTCGACCTTGCGATATTTCTTATCGTATTTTCGATGGTAGGCGCGCGTCTCTATTATGTATTGATGAAATTAGAGGATTATAAATCTTTCTTTGATGTTATCAATGTGCGCAAAGGCGGACTTGCGATATACGGCGGAGTTATCGCCGGAGCGGCTACGGTATTTGTAGTTGCAAAGGTTAAGAAGCTTTCAGCCGCGAAGATGTATGATATGGTCGCACCAGGACTTATAATCGGACAGGTTATCGGTCGCTGGGGCAACTTCATGAACGCTGAAGCTCACGGTGTTGAGACTAAGCTTCCGTGGAGAATGGGTATTATGTATGCTGGCTCGACGGTTACTAAATACTACCATCCGACATTTTTGTATGAATCACTTTGGAATCTTATCGGCTTTGCGATTCTTATGATAATGTACAAAAAGAAGAAATTCAATGGTCAGGTGGCATTATCATATCTCATATGGTATGGATTCGGACGATTCTTCATTGAGGGACTGCGCACGGATAGTCTTTACTTTATGAAGTCGGTATTTGGCGAGACTATTCGCGTTTCGCAGGTAGTGGGTGCTCTCTGCTTCATATTTGGCATAGTATTTATGATAGTATGCAGTCGTATTGCTCACGACCGCGCATTGGAGCATGAGGCATACGACCGAGTGTACAGTGCCGGACATGACAGCTTGATTTCTCGCGATGAGGTATCAGTTGCAAGTGCTTCGAGCAATAATGACGGTGAAAATTATAGTGTAAAAACGACAGCTGCCGATACATCCGAAACGGCAGACAAGAACGAAAGATCAACAGGAGAAAATAATAATGGCAAAGATAATTGACGGAAAGAAAATCGCTGCTGAGATAAGAGGCGAGATCGCACAGGAGTGCGCGGAGCTTAAAGCTAAAGGCATAGTTCCCGGACTTGCTGTAATTATAGTCGGAGAGGATCCAGCATCGCAGGTATATGTACGCAATAAGAAAAAGGCGTGCGAGGAGGTTGGATTCCATTCGGAGGTTTACGAGCTTCCCGAAGCTACTACTGAAGATGAGCTGCTCGCGCTTGTAAAGCGTCTTAACGCTGACGACAGCATTCATGGAATACTTGTACAGCTTCCGCTTCCGAAGCACCTTAACGATGAGATAATCATAGACAACATCGATCCGAAGAAGGATGTCGACGCTTTCCATCCGTACAACGTAGGGGAAATAATGATCGGTGAGTACGATTATCTCCCATGTACTCCTGCCGGTGTAATGGCTCTGCTTGAAAAGAGCGGAATTCAGGTTGAAGGCAAGCACTGCGTAGTGCTTGGACGCAGCAATATCGTAGGTAAGCCGCAGGCTATGCTGTTGCTGCACGCTAACGGTACGGTTACAATATGCCATTCGCGCACTAAGAATCTTGCTTTATATACACGTGAAGCTGATATTTTAGTCGTTGCTGTAGGCAAGGCTGACTTTGTGACTGGCGATATGGTAAAAGATGACGCGGTCGTTATCGACGTGGGAATGAATCGCCGTGCTGACGGAAAACTGACCGGAGATGTAGATTTCGCAACGGTTGAGCCGAAAGCTTCGTACATCACACCTGTACCCGGAGGCGTAGGTCCGATGACTATAACAATGCTGCTTAAGAATACGCTCACCTCGGCTAAGAAGCACAATAATCTGTAATTAATATATGGGACGCGGGATTATCGTATGCGGCTGTAATGGCAGCGGAAAGAGCACTCTCGGCAGAGAGTTAGCGCAGCGGCTCAGATATGAATTCATCGACATTGAAGATTGCTATTTTCCAAACGAAAACTCCGATTATATGTACGATTCTCCCCGTTCCCGTGACGAAGCCGAAGCGATTTTAGCTGATAAGGTTCGCCGCTGCGATAGATTTGTTATTGCGGCAGTAAAGGGGAATTTTCGAATACCGCTGGTGTATGACTGTGCAGTATTTATCAGCGTGCCGAAGGATATACGTATGCAGCGGGTCAGGGATCGTTCATATGAGAAGTTCGGCGACCGAATCCTTCCGGGCGGAGATATATATGAACGCGAGCAGGCTTTCTTTGATATGGTCGAGGCTCGGAGTGAGCGAGATGTTGAGGAATGGCTCGATACTCTCGATTGTCGTGTTATACGTGTTGATGGGACGAAAGCTATTGACGATAATGTCATGTACATTGTTGAAAAATCGCAATAAATAGCAATACAAAAAATCCTCTTTCCAATATCGGAAGGAGGATTTTTATATTAAAGACTAAACATATGGTCAAGAGGTCCAGATCCATGACCAAGGTCGAGCATAGCACCAATCGCACCAGTAAGATATTCCTTCGCATTTGCAACGCTGATCGACATTATATCGCCGCGCGCGAGACCACAGGCTATTGCGGATGACAGCGTACATCCTGTACCGTGCGTGTTTGGATTATTTATCCGTTTGGCAGAGAATTCAGTAATATTTTCACCATCGTATAAAATATCATCTGAGCAGCCATTGAGATGCCCGCCCTTGACTAAAGCTGAACAGCTAAAACGTGCTGATATATCTTTTGCGGCGGATATCATATCCGCTTTATTTTTTACCGCAAAGCCGCATAAAACCTCAGCTTCAGCTAAATTCGGTGTTATGAGTGATGCAAGCGGCATCAGCTCATATTCGAGTGCTACTCGAGCTTCATCTGACATAAGCGGTGTTCCGCTCGACGATACCATTACCGGATCTATGACGATATTTTTTGCATTATAATGCCGCAGTTGCTCAGCGATGACTTTAATTATAGCTTCATTCGCCACCATGCCGATTTTGACGCTGTCAGGGAAAATATCGGTAAAAATACAGTCGAGCTGCTTTTTCACAAATTCAGGCGGAGTGTTGCAGATACCGTAAACTCCGGTCGTATTTTGTGCCGTAAGCGCAGTTATAACGCTCATCGCGTAAAGTTTATGTGCAGTTATCGTTTTAATATCCGCCTGTATTCCGGCACCGCCGCTGCAATCTGAACCGGCGATTGTGAGTACCGTATTCATGCGTTCCCTGTCACCATCCTATTCGACAGTTCCCTCAGCTTGCGGCATTCACTTTCGATGTCCTCAGCCGAAAATATCGCCGACACGAGCGCTACTCCATCGACACCGCTTCCGGTTAATTTTAATATCCGCTCACGGTTTATGCCGCCAATAGCGACGACCGGAATCGATACTATGTCGGTTATGGCGCGCAGCGTATCGAATGAAAGTGGGGAAGCGTCCGATTTAGTGGAGGTCGCAAAAACTGCACCTACTCCGAGATAGTCCGCACCATCACGTTCAGCTTGAATTGCCTCATTCACATTATGAGCTGACGCACCGATTATAAAATTATCGCCGACTAATTTTCGCAGTTCAGCGACGTTCATATCGTCCTGACCGACATGTACACCGTCAGCACCGGATTTCAGCGCTAACTCAACATTATCGTTGATAATAAACGGAACATTGTAACTACCGCACAGTTCACGCAGCTTTATTGCTTCATCGAGCAGTTCGGCGGTATTTTTATGCTTCTCGCGCAGCTGAACGCAGGTAACGCCGCCGCGGAGTGCGCATTCCACCTGTTCATACAGTGTTTGCCGTCCGATCCATGCACTGTCGGTAACAGCATAAAGCCTCATTGTGCTATTATCAAGCTTCATTATTTTTCTCCATATACGAATATTTAGCCATTCTATCGAGCTTTTCCGGCGAGAGGTTGAATATCGCATCGATAAGGTAGTTCCGGCAGGATGCGTTCCCGTCAAGCTCGCTCATGCGTGTGGCGGCAAGCTCACCGCACACTCCCATTGCGCACACTGCCGCCGCAGCCGCACCGCAGATATTGTCGCGATTTGATGCGATAAACGCAGTCATCAGCGCCGAAAGCTGACAGCCAGTTCCGGTAATGCGGCTCATTATAGGGTGTCCGTTGCGTATAAAATATACGCCCCGCGAATCTGCAACAATGTCGATTTCCCCGGTTATTACTATCACTGCTCCAGTTGATATAGCATAGCTTCGCGCAAGTTCTGCGCAGCATTCGATATCGCTGTCATTCAGCTGTTCCGACGAATCAACGCCGCCCACATTGCTTACACCGAGACTGAGCGCGCGTATTTCGGAAAGGTTGCCGCGTATTACGTCAAATCCCACCTCGTCGATAAGTCTTAGTGCGGTAGATGTGCGCAGTTTCGAGCTGCCTGCACCGACCGGGTCGAGCAGCGTTGGATTCCCACGTTGACGGCTAACCCTGCCAGCTACGAGCATTGACGGTATCTTCTTCTGATTCAACGTGCCGAGATTTATACATAATCCTGCACTGAGTGCGGCTATCTCCTCGACCTCGCCGATATCGTCGGTCATTATCGGAGAAGCGCCGCACGCGAGCAGGATATTCGCACAGTCGTTAGCCGTGACGTAGTTTGTTATACAGTGTATCAGCGGTCGACTATTGTGCAGCTTACTTAGATATTTTCCAAACATTATTCGTCGAAAATAGTGACTATTTCGCCGTCGAGTATGCGATTTACATTCTTGACCGCACAGAAGTTACCGCACATACTACAGGTATCCTCTTTCTGAGGCTTCGACGATTCACGATATGCTCGCGCTTTTTCTGGATCTATCGAAAGCTCAAACATACGATTCCAGTCGAGCTTATGACGTGCCTGCGACATTTCGTCATCCCAATCCTTCGCACCTGGCAGTCCCTTAGCGATATCAGCGGCGTGAGCAGCTATTTTGGCAGCGATGATACCTTCTTTAACATCGTTCACGTCTGGCAGTCTGAGGTGCTCAGCAGGGGTGACATAGCATAAGAATGCCGCGCCGTTCTGAGCTGCGATTGCGCCGCCGATTGCTGATGTGATATGGTCGTAGCCGGGCGCAATATCGGTAACTATCGGACCGAGTACGTAGAATGGTGCGCCGTGGCAGAGAGTCTTCTGTATCTCCATGTTGGCAGCAATCTGGTTCATCGGCATATGTCCTGGACCTTCGATCATGACCTGCACGTCCTTAGCCCACGCGCGCTTTGTGAGCTCACCGAGTGTGATAAGCTCTTCTATCTGAGCAGTGTCAGTTCCGTCGGATAGGCACCCTGGACGGCAAGCGTCGCCAAGACTGAGCGTAACGTCATATTCGCGGCAGATATCGAGGATCTCGTCGAAATGCTCGTAGAATGGATTTTCGTTTCCTGTCATCTCCATCCACGCAAATATAATCGAGCCGCCGCGCGATACGATATTCATCATTCGCTTGTTTCGTTTGAATTTAGCGGCCGTATCGCGGTTTATTCCGCAGTGGATTGTCATGAAGTCCACGCCATCCTCAGCGTGCATACGCACTATATCGAGCCATTCTTCGGTGGTTATCTTAATGAGCGGCTTGTGATAATATACGACTGCGTCGTAAATCGGCACAGTGCCTATCATCGCCGGGCAGGTTTTGGTAAGACGGCGACGAAATTTGCGAGTATCGCCGCACGAGCTGAGGTCCATTATCGCTTCCGCACCCATCGACACTGCGCTGTTTACCTTTTCAAGCTCAGTATCAAGGTCCTTCATATCTCGCGATGTGCCAAGATTGACATTGATTTTTGTTTTCAGCGCCGCGCCTACGCCGTTTGGAGATATTGCCTTGTGCAGCTTATTGCATGGGATTATGACCTTTCCCTCTGCAATAAGTGCACGAAGCTTTTCCTCGGAAATTGATTCTTTTGCTGCGACCGCCTTCATTTCATCGGTAATGATACCGGCACGTGCAGCTTCCATTTGAGTTGCGTAATTCATATGTACTCCATCCTTGTTTTGTCTGGAGCACAGCGGTAGCTATTTCTCCAGACTGTTTTTGATTTTATCAAGCACTCCGGTTTTCTTTAATGAATAAACGACGATCCCCGAAATAATAGCGCCTGCCGCTGTCGAAATGAGGAATGGAACTATGTAGGCGTAGAATGCGATATCGCCTGCATTTTTGCCCATTACGAATATTGCAACTGGATAAGCGCAAAGTCCGCCGAGCACCGCAGTTCCGAATACCTCGCCGATAAGCGTCGGCAGGATTTTTTTAGTTTTCCAGTATATAAGACCGCACAATAGTGCACCGAGCATACTTCCCGGGAAAGCCATCGGGCTTCCGAGCGATAGGATATTTCGCAGCAGACTTGCTGAGAATGCCACTCCGACTCCCCACGACGGACCGAGGAATATTGCGCAGAATATGTTCACCATATGCTGTACAGGTGCGCAGTTGCTTCCGAATGCTGGAAACTGAAACATACTTCCAACCACTGCTACGGCAGCTAAAATGCCGGCGATCGCTAATTTTCGGATGTTACTTTTTTTCATTGATTTTGCTCCTTTGAAATGAAATGCAGAGAAAACGGCATAACAGCGTCGCTTCCCTGTCAGAAATGACTGCGGAATAGAATAATACAACTATCCCGCAAGAAGTTCGGTCGAAACTTTCTGGTTTCCTCTCACGCCGGAACACGGCTTCCCATCGCTGTTACTACGATACAGGGCGCTCCCCCTCTATCTGAACTGCGCATCAAATGATACGCATATGCCGTTTTATCACCGATCCTTTCTAAAGCAAAAAAACAGGAGACACCTGATTTGAATCGGTGTCTCCGAGAGAATCTATAGTTGAAATTTTAAACTTCGACAAGACTTCCTACGGCGGCATTATCCGCATCAGGTAAAGGGTCGAAGTTCGAGTACTTCCTCTCAGCCCGCCAAACGAGCTCCCCTGCTATTGAGATTATTATATCATTATTTTATTGGTTTGTCAAGCCATTTTGATATAAAATACGATATTGTTGAAAATATGATAATTATAGAATACTAAGCTTTCTTTCATTGAGCAGCATTCCTGAAAGCTGAGGTACTCCAAAGCGCTCGGCAAACATCTTGCATTTGCACATGAACAAATAGTATATATTCCGTCCGCATCCATAGAGTGTCTCGAAATTTCCCTGTCCTTTTGCAATAATGAGGTCAGCGGATTCGATTTTATCACGCGCTTCATTGGATAAGCAATTAAGCACCGTTCCTGCGATATTGTTTCCGTTTCCGATCACAGGTGCGATATCGGCAAGATTAATTTGTTCAGCGTCCGCAAGCGTTGCGTCATTGACTGCCTCTCCGCCTCGCACTATTATTGTAATATCGAGTGGATATTGCTGTCTTATAGTTTTAACAAGCAGTTTGTCAAGCACTATCTCACCACAGTTATCTGTCAGAAAAACCATACGTTTAGCCGATCTCAGTTCATTTTGCAGCTGAGCATATACATTGTTATCAAGCTCTATATCTTTCGCTTTACGGAGCAGCTCACGCAACTTGTCCTCATTGACGCTTTCCATTGCGGCAAAATCTATGTAATTTCCGGTCATAGCATACTGTACTGCGAGCTTAAGCGGGTCAGCGGAATTAGACAAGCTATTCGTAAGCTCAGGTTCAAGCGATAACATCAGCTGATTGAAATATCGCTTGATATCACTATAATCCTCTATGCTTCCAAAAATATCACGACGTATGACATCGATCTGTGCGACCAATTCAGGTGCAGAAGAGGTTATCGGTGCGTCGGCGATAACTCGAAGTACATTTTGAATAAATTTAATTTCGTCGAGCATATCGCTTTGCTTTGGTACGCGTGCGAGCTGCTTTTTTACAAGGCAGCGGATACATTCGGGGTTTAGTTTGATTGAGTTCATTATTACTCCATCTAAGGTTTATTTTAGTATTTTTGCGTATGGTGTTATATCAGGCATACCGTGTAGTTCACGGTAGTCTGCACCGAGATAGCAGGCGAATGTGGCTATATCTGTAAATCCGAGCTCCTTATAATATGCTGCGTCTGCTTCAATAACTGCTGTGTCTGGTGTAAATGCCTTCGGTGGCTTTTTCCAATTTGAAAACAGCGAGTTGTCAAGCCAATATTCAAGCAGCTTAGCGTCTTTTTTGCCAAAGCATTTTAAGAGTGCTTCTGGATATTTGCACTGTGCCGCATTTTTAGCTGAGGACGGGTCATTCATTGCAATGTGGTAATCTCGGTCCATCGGCGCATATTCGAGAAATATACCATCATCAGGTTTGACCTTTTCCGGCGGCTGTTTGCAGTCCGAATATGCAAGAAAGGCGAGCTTTGCTTCCGGATCAACTGTTTTTATACCAGCGAGCAGTGCATTCATTATTAGCATCTGCTGTTCAGACGGAGTGTAATTTTTACAGCTTGGGCAATGGCAGGCGCTGTCAGAAGCATCGTCGAGCCAAAAATAATATCTATGAGTTGAACGGTAGAGCTGTTTTACAGTGTCAGCCGCGCGTTTTGCCATGAATTCGAGAGCGTCTTTATTTGTTGCACAGCAATTTTTGTCAGGGGTTCTTACTCCGTCAGCATTCTGACGGAACCATTCCGGGTGAGTTGCGAATTTATCAGCTGGAAGAAGATATCGTGCTGTGTGCATTTCGTACTCTATCTCGATTCCATTATCTACGGCTTCATTGATCATTTTGCGGAATTCAGGAGTTTTTAGCTGTTCAAGCAGTTCTCTAAGTGAATTATGCGCTTCAGCGCCGCCGACCGGGTGCAGACCGATTCGCGGTATACCAAGACGCACTGCTTCGGATATCCATACGCTGTCAAGCTCATCAGGATGAATGAGCACACTTCCAGTGAGTTCTTTATTATTGATCATAATACTACCATCTTTCTTTTCTTTCTTACAAAATCTCTCTTAACAGAAGTGAATTTGCTCCTCAATTATATCACAACCGGGATTGATTGTCAATATGTTTTGCTATGGTTAGAATATTCGTTATCTTGTCGGCTATTATTATGGAAAATTAGTTACATCAAAAATGCAGTTTAGCATTGACAAATGCGCTTGAATGTGTTACAATATAAATTGTGATATGTTAAATTTAACTGGCATAATGTTAAAATGCAATCGAATGTCGATTGCAGCTTAATGCCAGAATAGTATAAGAAAGGATGAATGCTATGAATTCCTCACGCAGAGCGATAATAAAGGCGCTTCTAACTGAAAAGCCGTTTATTTCGCTTAAAGAGCTGGAGGAAAGCTTTCCGGATGTATCAAGTATGACGCTAAGGCGTGATATCGAATACTTCGAAAAGCAGGGTGATGCTATTAAAGTGCGGGGCGGAGCACGTTCGATGAAGTTTATTACAACTTCTATGGAGGATTCCTTCCATCAGCGTCTCAATGAAAATATGACCGCAAAGGAACGGATCGCGAGACGTGCAATCGATCTTATTGAAACGGGGCGTTCGCTCTTTCTCGACTCGGGTACGACAGTGCTGAAGCTGGCGGCTATGCTTCCAGACGAGCGTCATGCGATAACTACGACCGGTCCAAACATCGCACTGGAGCTTATAAAGAAAACGCAGCCTATCGTTAATTTAGTTGGCGGAATGATAAACCGCGAAAATGTATCGATCTCAGGAAATCAGGCACTTAAATTTTTAGCTGATATAAATATTGATATAGCTTTTATAGTGCCGTCGGGACTGTCGTTTAAGGACGGCTTCACGAGCGGTAACTATTCAGAATGTGAATTAAAGCGTATGGTTGTTGAAAAGGCGCGCAAGGTAGTTGTACTTATGGATGATTCCAAGCTCAACCGCTGTCTGCCGTTCACATTCTGTCAGCTTAATAATGTTCACACCATTGTAACCAACGATTATCTGCCCGATGATATCGCTGTAGCAGCGATGAAAGCGGGTGTTGAGGTCATCGTAACCGGATAAAATTAAATCTTGAAAGGATGAACACATAATATGGCAACCGCAGTTATTATGCCCCGTCAGGGGCAGAGCGTCGAGAGCTGCATTATTACAGAGTGGCAGAAACAAAAAGGCGACACTGTGCAGGTCGGCGATGTACTATTCTCATATGAGACTGACAAGTCGAGCTTCGATGAAAAGTCCGAGGTCGCCGGAGTGCTGCTCGAAATACTTGCAGAGGCAGGCGACGACGTTCCATGTCTTGATACCGTCTGCATAATCGGTGAAGTAGGTGAGGATATCAGCGCACTGCTTCCAAAGCAGGCTGAATCGGTTAAAGAAGCCGAACCTGATTCTGCAAAGGAAACAGTTACTGAAGCAAAACTTGAAGCTGAAATCATCGCTCCTACAGTCAGTGAAGCTGATGGAGAGCGTCTGCGCATTTCACCGCGAGCAAAGAATCTCGCTCTGCGCGCGGGTGCTGACCTTTCTAAGGCAGAGGCTACAGGTCCGATGGGACGTATTATCGAGCGCGATGTAAATAAGCTGCTTGATAATGGCGCAACTGCTTCGCGTGAAGCACTTGAAAAGTGGCTCGCTGGCGACAAGTCAGCACTTGAAGCTGCTCCTGAGATCGTCGAGACACCTGTTGCTCCAGTTGCAGCTGTACCCGAAAATGTGAGCGCTGTTGCTGAAAGCAACGTATATACGGATGTTAAGCTTACCAATATCCGAAAGGTCATTGCGAAATCAATGCACGCATCGCTCTCGAATATGGCTCAGCTCACGCTGAATTCATCATTTGATGCAACAGAGCTGCTCGCATTCCGTGCAAAGGTAAAGGATAGCGGAGAAGCGCTTGGCATGGCAAACATTACGATCAACGATATGGTGCTGTTCGCAACGGCAAAGACGCTTATGCAGCATAAGGATTGTAACGCACATTGGCTTGATGAATTCATCCGCGTATTCGACGATGTAAATCTCGGAATTGCAGTTGATACTGAGCGCGGACTGATGGTACCGACTCTTGCAGCGGCTCAGAAGCTTTCGCTCAACGAGCTTTCAGTCAAGGCAAAGTCACTTATCAAGGAAACTCAGAGCGGCGCAATTTCTCCTGACAAGCTCACCGGCGGTACATTCACTGTAACCAATCTTGGCTCGCTCGGTATTGAGAGCTTCACACCTGTTATCAATCCGCCGCAGGTCTGCATCCTCGGCGTTGACTGTGTGACATATAGACTTAAAGAGGACGGCTCGACCTATCCGGCGATGGGACTTTCGCTTACCTTTGACCACCGCGCACTTGACGGCGCACCGGCTGCACGCTTCCTGAAAGATCTGTGCAAAAACCTTGAGCAGTTTGGTCTGCTTTTGGCGAAATAAGGAGGTATGCGGATGTACGAGCTTATTATACTCGGCGGAGGTCCGGCTGGATACAATGCCGCTGAACGCGCGGCAAAGAGCGGACTTTCGACACTGCTTATCGAAGGACGCGCACTTGGCGGAGTATGCCTTAATGAAGGCTGTATCCCGACTAAGACGCTGCTCTATTCGGCAAAGATATTCGACTATGCAAAGCATAGCGAGGAGTACGGCGTAAGCCTTCCAAATGCTTCGATCGACCATGCTAAGGTAGTTGACCGCAAGGACAGAGTTGTAAAACAGCTCGTCGGCGGTATCGGCGCTAAGATGAAACACGCCGGAGTTACGGTTGTAAACGGACGCGGGGAGATAGTCGAGCGCGATTCAGAGGGCTTCAAGGTCAAGGTCGGAGACGAAATATATGCGGCTAAGCGTCTGCTTATCTGCACCGGCTCAGAGGCGGCTGTACCGCCGATCCCGGGACTGCGTGAAGCGGTCGCATCCGGTTTTGCAGTAACGAACCGTGAGATTCTCAAAATGAAAACTGTTCCGAAGAAGTTAGCTGTTATCGGCGGTGGAGTGATCGGACTTGAGATGGCTTCATACTTCAATTCTATCGGCTCTAAGGTGACCGTTATCGAAATGCTCGACCATATCGGCGGACCTACCGATGGTGAAATTGCGGCTATACTGCTTAAGAATTATAAGAAAAAAGGTGTTGAGTTCATGCTCGGCGCAAAGGTTACCGCAGTCGGGACTAAGTCGGTATCCTGTGAGCTCGACGGCAAGGCTGTTGAGGTTGACGCTGACTGCGTACTCTGTGCAGTTGGCCGCCGTGCGAATACCGCTGGAATCGGACTTGAGAACATCGGTGTGCTCACTGAGCGCGGCGCGATTGTTACGAATGAGCAGGGACGCACGAATATATCGGGCGTATGGGCAGCCGGAGATGTAAACGGTAAATCCATGCTGGCTCATACCGCATATCGAGAGGGCGAGGTCGCTGTCAACGATATGCTCGGAAAGAAGGACGCTGTTCGCTATATCTCTATTCCGTCGGTCATATACACCAATCCAGAAGTTGCGGCGGTCGGCGAGACTTCCGAGTCGATAAAAGCAAAAGGAATCGAAGCTGAGGTTCGCTCGCTCACCCTACGCTACAGTGGACGTTATGTTGCTGAAAATGAGGGCGGTGACGGAATTGTCAAGGTTATCGTTGATAAGGCACACCATCGCGTACTTGGTGTACACATGATAGGAAATTACGCTTCTGAGATAATCTACGGTGCGGCAATGATGGTGGAAAATGAAATGCGCGTCGAGGACGTTCGCCATTTTGTATTCCCACATCCGACCGTATGTGAAGTTATCCGTGAAGCAATGTTTGAGTAATTAAATGTATTTTATATAAATAATTAAAGAGGAGAACTATTATGCCAAAGAGTCAATATATCGACCCTAAGAAGGTCTTCCAGCCCGGTTACATCCATTTTGAGGATATCCCGGTAAACCAGTATTCGAAGACGCTCGACGAGGAAAAGGCACTTTATTCGAAGGCTGATATGCTTCGCATTTACCGTGATATGCGTATTATCCGCGAGTTCGAAACCATGCTCAATGAAATCAAGACAAAGAGCGTATACAACGGCGTTGAGTATAATAACCCCGGACCTGCACACCTTTCGCTCGGTCAGGAAGCTTCGGCAGTCGGTGAGGCGTATTCTCTCGATATCAACGACTTCACCTTCGGCTCACACAGAAGCCACGGCGAAATTCTCGCAAAGGGACTTTCGTCTATTCACAAGCTCAGCGATGAGGAGCTCTATGATATCATGAAGGAGTTCCTTGGCGGCTCGATCCTCAAGGTTATAGAGGGTAAAGAGGAAGTAAAGGGCAATATCAAGGAATTAGCTATCGACTTCCTGCTTTACGGCGCGCTGGCTGAAATATTTGCCCGTACTACTGGATTCAACAGAGGTCTCGGCGGCTCGATGCACGCATTCTTCATTCCGTTTGGTATCTTCCCGAACAACGCTATCGTCGGCGGTGCAGCTCCGGTTGCACTCGGTGCGGCTATATATAAGCGTGCCAACAAGAAGAAGGGCATTGTTGTAGCAAACTTTGGTGATGGCGCTTGCGGACGTGGTCCGGTGCTTGAATCGCTCAATATGTCAGCTATGGACCAGATTCGCCAGCTCTGGGGCTCGACCGACAATGGTAACAATCCAGGACTTCCGATACTCTTTAACGTATTCGACAACTTCTACGGCATGGGCGGTCAGACCATGGGCGAGACCATGGCATTCGGCATGGCAGCACGCATGGGCGCAGGTGTAAATCCTGAGCAAATGCACTCTGAGCGCGTAAACGGTTACGACCCGTTCGCAGTAATTGACGCTGTTACCCGCAAAAAGCAGCTGCTTATTGAGGGCAAAGGTCCAGCAATGCTCGATGTTGTCACATACAGAACTACCGGCCACTCGCCGTCCGACTCGTCCACCTACCGTACTCCTGAGGAGATCGAAGAGTGGAAGAATATGGACCCGATCAAGGCATACAAAGAAAAGCTCATTCTCGGCGGAGTTGCTACAAGCGATGAGTTTGACGCTATCGACGAGGTCATCATTCGCCGCATGACTAAGGTCTGCAAGCTGGCTGTCGATGAAGAAGCTTCGCCGCGTATGGACCTTGATAAGAACCCTGATGCTATCGCGGGCATCATGTTCTCGAACGAGAAGCGCCCGACGATGGAAGAAGGACGCGAGCCTGAGGTCCTCATGCCTAAGGCTGACAATCCGCGCGTTAAGTCGCTCGCAGTAAAGTCGCGTTATGCTTATGACGCAGATGGCAAGCCGCTGCCTAAGACTAAGATATTCGGTCTGCGCGACGGTCTGTTTGAGGCTATAATCGATAAATTCTATGAAGACCCGACCCTTATTGCATACGGTGAAGATAACCGTGACTGGGGCGGCGCATATGCGGTATACCGTGGACTCACTGAGGCGCTCCCGTATCACCGTTTCTTCAATGCACCTATTTCGGAGGCTGCAATCGTCGGTTCCGCAGTTGGATATGCAATGTGCGGCGGACGTGTTATCGTCGAGCTGATGTACGCTGACTTTATCGGCTGCGCAGGTGATGAGATATTCAACCAGGTCGCAAAGTGGCAGGCAATGTCAGCAGGCATTCTCAAAATGCCGATCATCCTTCGTGTATCGGTCGGCTCGAAGTACGGCGCACAGCATTCGCAGGATTGGACGGCGCTTACCGCTCATATCCCGGGCTTGAAGGTTGTGTTCCCGGCAACTCCTTACGACGCAAAGGGTCTCATGAACGAAGCACTGTCGGGTACTGACCCGGTAATCTTCTTCGAAAGCCAGCGTATTTACGATATAGGTGAGCAGTTCCACGAGGGCGGCGTTCCGACTGACTATTACGAAGTCAAGCTCGGCGAGCCGGACGTTAAGCGTGAGGGTAAGGATGTTACCATTCTTACAATCGGCGCAGTGCTCTACCGTGCGCTCGACGCAGCTAAGACTCTCGAGGAGAAGTATGGCATATCTGCTGAGGTTATCGACGCACGCTCTATTGTGCCGTTCAACTATGAGAAGGTCATTGAGTCTGTCAAGAAGACCGGCAAGATCATCATTGTTGGCGACGCTTGCGAGAGAGGTTCGGTAATGAAGGATATGGCTGCGAATATCGCGGAGCTTGCATTCGATTATCTTGACGCACCGCCTGTAGCATTTGGTTCTCGCAACTGGATCACTCCCAGCCACGAGCTCGAAAAGAGTTTCTTCCCGCAGGCTGATGGAATCATCGACGTTATCCACGAGAAGATCATGCCTATCCCGGGATATGTCGCAAAGCTCAATGTCAGCGACGTTGAGAAGATCGACAGAAGCAAGAAGGGCATCTAAGTAATACAGCAAGAATTATAAATAGCAAAAATAATACGGATAGTCCGAAAAATTATCCGTATTATTTTTGAGTGTAAAACGGAGTGCAGTCGATGGCTGATATAATATTTATAAACGGTGCATTCGGTGCGGGCAAGACGCAGACAACGTATGAGCTTGCACGCCGACTTCGGAATGTTCATATATTCGATCCGGAAGAAGCTGGATATTATATCCGCCGCTGCCTTCCAGATTCGATGAAATATAGTAATTTTCAGGATCATCCCGAATGGCGCAGTATCAATAATCAAATGCTGCGAAGTTTTGTCGATTACGATGGCATAATTCTTGCACCAATGACAATAATTCGCACTGATTATTGGCACGAGATTACCGATAATGTGCCAGTTAAACGGCATATTGTGCTGAATTTGTCTAAGGACGAGCTTCGCCGTAGACAGCATAAGCGTTTTGAGGGAAAGAATTCATTTGCTGCTCAGATGGCGAACGAGTGTATCGCTGCGTATGAACGCTTTCCAACTGAGATTCCAGACGCACTTCTGCTCGATTGTGATAAGCTGTCGATATCGGAGACGGCGGAACGTATTGCTGATGAGTGCGGGCTTTCGCTCTCACCGCGTTTTAATCCTATTAGCAGTATGATATATCGTATTCGTGTAACAACCGGACATATAAGATAAATCCGTGACGGTGAATAAACATGAAAATATACATAAATGAAAATACCGACCCGTACTTTAACCTTGCTTCGGAAGAATATTTGCTTGAGCACTCTGACGGCGATATATTTCTGCTCTGGCGCAATGCCCCTGCGGTCATAATCGGTAAGAATCAGAACGCATTTGCTGAGATAAATCTCGATTTTGCGAGAGAGAACGGAATTAAAGTGGTTCGTCGGCTGACTGGAGGCGGTGCGGTATTCCATGACCTTGGAAATGTAAACTTCACTTTTATCTCTCCAATGGACGGTGAGCTTGCAAAAGGAATGCGCGCTGGCGGATTGGATTTCGAGCATTTTACTCGACCTGTCGTCGAAGCTTTAGCTTCGCTCGGCGTTGCAGCTGAGCTGTCAGGGCGAAATGATATTATCGCAGCTACAAGCGATGGGGATAAACGCAAAATCTCCGGAAACGCACAGTGCGTATACAATACCACGGATGGCAAAGTCAAGACCATGCACCACGGAACACTGCTGTTTTCCGCTGATATGTCGTATATGCAAGGGGCACTCAATGTCGATGCAGACAAGCTCAAAAGTAAGGGTATCAAGAGTGTAAGAAGCCGAGTTGCGAATATTATCGACCTCATACCGGATGAAAAACTCAGCTTCGCCGAGAGTGTGACTGATTTTATGAGATATATTGTCGACTATATCACTGCCCGTTATGACGTTCCGGCGGAAATCTTTGATCCTGAAACTATCGCTGGGATAGAATTACTATCGCAAAATAAGTACTCGACCGATGAATGGAATTTACAGCGATTCGGCAGCTTTGAGACAAAGCTTAAACACCGGTTTGAATTTGGTACAGTCGAAGCTGATCTCGATGTGCGCGAGGGTAAGATCTCAGCACTGCATATTAGCGGAGATTTCTTTGGCGTGCGTGATGTTGGTATCATAGCAAATGAGCTTATAGGAGTCGGTTATTCGACCGATGAGGTAGCAGAGTTTCTGTGCAAGCTTGATATAGGAGAGTACATTTCTGGTGCGCTGCCGGACGAAATAGCGAGATTTATCTGCGGTTCTATAAAAAATTGAGCGAAAAAACTCGCAAATGTAAATTTAATATGTAATTTTCACTTAACCTCTTTACAATAACAGAAAAATATATTAAAATATAAGTACCGTAATTTTTTTGATTCGAAAGGAAACTAAAAACATGAATAGTAAGCTTAATGATGAAAAGATTGATTTTCTGTTTAAGGGCATCCTGACCCTCGAGAGCGTTGACGAATGTTATAGCTTTTTCGAGGATCTGTGTACGGTTGCCGAGCTACAGGAAATGTCCAAGCGTCTGCTTGCGGCAAAAATGCTAAAGGACAATCACATTTACACTGACATTGCGGCTAAGACTGGTCTCAGCACAGCAACGATCAGCCGTGTCAACCGCTGCTTGAAGTACGGAAGCGACGGTTACATAACTGTACTTGAAAGGCTCGACCGCAAATGAGCCAAAGCGCCTATACGTCTCTTGCAGCAGTATATGACGCGCTCAACTCAGGAGTAGATTATTCCGCGTGGGTTGATTACATAGAAGGTCAATTCAAAAAATATGCACCACAGGCGAGGTCAGTTCTTGATCTCGCCTGCGGTACAGGTACCATAACCGCTATACTTGCCAGTCGCGGATATGATATGACCGGAATTGATCTTTCGGAGGAAATGCTGTCGGTTGCAAGACAGAAATGCGATTCTGAGCGTTTTCCTCATAAGGTATTGCTTGTGCGTCAGAATATGACCGAGCTTGAACTCTATGGAACAGTCAATGCTGTTGTCTGCTGTCTTGACAGCCTTAACTATCTAACAGATACATCGTCGCTGACACGCGCTCTGTCGCACGTACACACCTATCTTGAACCGGATGGGGTGTTTGTTTTTGATATGAACGCTCCGGCGAAATTCGAGCGCGTATATGGGGATAACTCATATGTGCTTGAAGAAGATGGGCTGCTTTGCGCGTGGCAGAATTATTATAATCAGAAAACTAAGCTCTGCGACTTTTATCTGTCGATCTTCCGCGAGTGCGAGGACGGGCGCTGGGAGCGCTACGACGAGGAACAGCGTGAGCGCTGTTATTCGCTTCGTACAATAAAGAAGCTGCTCACTGAGACTGGATTCGAGCTGCTTGAATTGTCGGGAGGTCTCAATGGTGAACCAGTTGACGAGGATACCGAACGCTGGTATTTTACCGTAAGAAGAATTTAGTTCAGACATGAATATACTATAAAATCAGGAATTAAAATGCAGAAAAAATCAATCATGCTGCGCGCGATGACCAGAGATGGAAGCGCGCGCGCCTTTGTCGTTGATTCTACGGCGATAGTCAACGACGCAATAAAATATCACGGAACGACTCCCACTGCAAGTGCATTGCTTGGCAGAACGCTGACCGCTGCGTCGATAATGGGAACGCTCCTTAAAGACAAGGGAAATTCGCTCACCTTAAATATACGCGGTGACGGACCGGCAAAGAATGTGATCGCAGTTTCGGACTATGCCGGAAATGTAAAGGGATATATTCAGAATCCAATCATTGATATACCGAAAAAATCCAACGGCAAGCTCGATGTGTCTGGTGCTATCGGACATGGAACGCTCAGCGTCGTTAAAGATATCGGACTCAAAGACCCGTATTCCGGCACTATCGAGCTTGTGAGCGGCGAGATCGCTGAGGATATCACGCAGTATTTTGCGTCGAGTGAGCAGACACCGAGCCTTTGCGCGCTTGGAGTGCTGGTCGACCGCGATTACACCTGTCTCGCAGCGGGGGGTGTGCTTGTATCACTGCTTCCGTTCGCAGCTGAGGATACTATATCAAAGCTTGAAGCGAATGCTTCAAAGCTTGCAAATGTATCGCGCCTGTTCGCTGACGGCTGCTCTGTGGCGGATGTGATGAATATTGCGCTCGACGGTATAGAGTACGATATTTTTGATGAGTTGGACGTTGCATATAGCTGTGACTGCTCACGTGAGCGCTGCGCACGTGCACTTATCAGCCTTGGTAAAAAAGAGGTCGAGAATGTGTTTGCTGAGTGCCGCGGCGAGGGCAAGCCGGAGGAGATACAGTTTGAGTGTCACTTCTGCGACAAGAAATATTTATTCAATAAGGACGAGGCTCTGAGCCTGTTTGAAAAATGAATCAGGTATTATGTTCAACCGGTGCACTGCTTGGACGTGCGAACGGACGAGACCCTAAGCTGCTTGAAGGCTTCGCAAAGCAGCTTGAGTGCGACGGCTTCGAGTTTATGATATATGAATATTGGTATCCAGAGCTCGATAGTATAGTAGATCATGTGAAGTCGCTGTCGCTGAATATACCGGTCGTACACTGTGAAAAGAACGTCGGCGAGATGCTTGCTATGCAGGCAAGCAAAGAAGCAATGCACCGCTTTGACCTCAACTGCCGCGCAGCTGAACGGCTTGGTGTTGATAAGATGGTACTTCACCTTTGGAACGGTATGCTTTCTGACAAATGTATCGAGAGTAACTTTAAGTCGCTTGTATGGGTCAGAGAACGTGCAGAAGCTTCTGGCATTGAGGTGCTTGTCGAAAATGTCGTCTGCAATCAAAAGGACCCGCAGACGCATATCGACACGCTCGCACGTGAAACTGATGTGCGATTTACATTTGATACGAAGATGGCGGCATTCCACGGTCAGGTCGACGAAATATTCGCGCCTGAGCGTCAGCAGCTCTGGAGTGACGGCAGAATTGCGCATATTCATGTCAATGATTATGCAGGAAAGCCGAAGGAATGGAAGAAATTAGCCACGCTTCATCTCGGAACAGGGCATATTGATTTCGATAATTTCTTTATGAATATTAAAAAACGAAATTACAAAGGCGACTTTACGGTCGAAGCGACATCATTTGACGCTTCCGGCAATGTTGACATTGCAGCTTTGAATCGCGATTTCGCAAAAATATATGAACACATAAAATAGTTTTATAATGTTTACCCTCGATAAATATTTCGAGATTATTAACATATTGCGATTCTAAAAATGTTATAATAAGGCGTACAAATTTTTGAATGCTTTATTAGGAAGTAAATTGTGTTAATGAAAATGAAATTGCGTTGAGGGGTATCTTTCGTGCTGGCAGTATTGCTTGACCAGAAAATTATAACGAAACAACGTCGTATATCATCCGCGTAATCATAGCCGCGACTTTGAGTCGTACTATGCGGCAAATGCTCCAGCAGCTGAGATATACTATAACATCGTACTCGAATTCTTTGAAGATCTGGAATATTTGAGTTGCAGCTGTAATATAATATCATGTCTGATAGTCTGCGATTAGATTTTGAAAGGCTATTATATGGGGTATTATTGCCATTAAATCGGCTCAAAAAAGTTTTTTGAAAAAATCTAAAAAAACTTTTGCAAAACCTATTGACAAATCGATTGGAATGTGATATAATATTATCCGTCGCAGGGAGTTAGGTAAACGCCAAACTTCAAGCGAAGAAAATGGAAGCTTAGCTCAGCTGGGAGAGCATCTGCCTTACAAGCAGAGGGTCACAGGTTCGAGCCCTGTAGCTTCCACCAATGAAAAATCGCGTTGTTTGATACAATGCGATTTTTTGTTTTATCTCGCAGTTACATTAAGATAAAATGGAATGAACTTTAGTCGGTTATGTTTTAAAGTGCGATTTTGTGATGATGTTGCTTGTTGGTAAAAACAAATGTTTGAGATTTTGGAGAAACTGATATAAACGCACTAAATGTAATTTATATACAATAATGTATATAATTAGAATAAACTGGTTAAAAACTGCTGTCAAACGTCAGTTGCAACCGTGAGTTGACAGATTGAAAGCTGCCGTTTGGTTGATTGCAACCGAAATTTATGCTATAATGACTGCAACAGAAGCGAAACGCTCTGAATGTTCAACGAGGTGATTTAAATGATTTTAGCCGATAAGATCATACGGCTGAGGAAAAAGAACGGTTGGTCGCAGGAGGAGCTTGCGGAGCAGATGAACGTATCGCGTCAGGCTGTGTCGAAATGGGAGAGTGCACAGACCGTTCCCGAGCTTGAGAAGATACTACAGTTAAGTCAGATTTTTGGAGTTACGACTGACTATCTTTTAAAGGATGAGCTTGAAGCAGAGGAATTTTTGCAGGTTGACAGCTCGAACCAGATTCGTCGTGTTACTATGAGTGAAGCGAACGATTATCTTACGTTGCGCAAGAATCTGTCGCTGCGAATCGCATTTGCTACATTTCTATGTATTCTTTCGCCGATACCACTTATTTTGCTTGGTGTGTTGTCTGAGCTCGAAAATCCGCCTATCTCCGAAAATTTTGCAGGGGCAGTTGGCATGATTTTTCTTATAATAGTAGCAGCAGTAGCGGTTTGCATATTTATTTTCTGTGGATTTAAAAATGCGCCATATGAATTTTTAGAAAAAGAACCCTTCGAAAACGAATACGGTGTAATCGGCATGGTGCGCGAGCGTCAGAAGGAATACCGCAATACTTACGCAAAATTTAACATGATCGGAACGTGCATTTGCATTCTTTCTCCAATAGCGTTGTTTACTGGCGCTTTCAGCGAGGATGAGTTACTTGTTGCAATAATGCTTGCAGTTACTATGATAATTGCCGGAATCGGTGTTATGTTTTTTATAACAGCTGGTGTACGCTGGGCAAGTATGCAGCGGTTACTCGAGGAAGGTGAATTTACAAAAGCCGAGAAGCAGAGTAGTGAAATGAAATCGCGTGTTGCGGCGATATATTGGCTGCTTACGACTGCAATTTATTTTATATGGAGCTTTAGCAGCAACGATTGGAACAAAACATGGATCGTTTGGCCAGTTGCTGGCGTATTGTTTGGAGCGGTCATGGTAGTATGCAATATCTTTTCTGACAAGAATAATGACTGAGCAACAGCGAGTTGCTTGCATTGTGGCTCACAATATGATATAATATATCAAAAGATATATTTAAATAAGGGGTAGATATTATAAGTACAGGAGAAATTATAAGATCGCTGCGAACTGCAAAGAATCTGACGCAGGATGAGCTCGCAGATAAGCTGTTTGTAACAAGACAGGCGGTGAGCCGCTGGGAAACCGACGAGACAATCCCCAATACTGATACGCTGAAGCTGATGTCGATACTGTTTGACGTATCAATAAATACGCTGCTTGATTCGCCGCGGAAGCTCATTTGTCAATGCTGCGGAATGCCGCTCGACGACAGCACAATATCGCGCGAGCCGGATAACTCATTCAATGAGGATTACTGTAAGTGGTGTTACATTGACGGCAAGTTTGTGTATGAATCATTTGATGAACTATTAGATTTTCTTGTGGATCATATCTCAAACGAAAATTTCCTGCCGGATGCGGCAAGAAATTTTTTCAGTGAACAGCTTCCAAAGTTAGATTATTGGAAAAATAAGGCATAGCTCAAATAGCCAGATATATTGATGTAAGTCAATATATCTGGCTATTTTTGTGTAAAACTGTACACATTAAATACAGTAATACATCGACTCCAATATTTGCACAAAAATCTCACTGAATAATCGTTGATATTACTAATTGACTTTTCACTCGAAATGCTATATAATAGATACTACACGGTATGAGATACTATATATAGTGTTATTTTATATCAAACCATACTACCTGTAGTATGGTTTGATAATTTATAAGCAATATTGAATTGAATTATATTTTAGTTTACTATACGTATAATTACTTAAACAAAGAAAAAGTGAGGCGGAGAAATGATAACAAAAATAATCAAACGTGATGGACGTGAAGTCCCTTTTAATATAGAGAAGATAGCAAAGGCGATATTCAGAGCGGCGGAGGCAGTCGGCGGACACGACTATTCGACTGCGATGGATCTTGCCTGCAAGGTAGCAAACGAGCTTGAGCGTGAATACGGTGAGAATGGTGTTCCGAGCGTAGAGCAGATACAGGACACTGTTGAGCGTGTGCTTGTGAATAATGGTCATGCACGTACAGCGAAGGAGTATATACTATACCGTGCCGAGCGTACACGCGCACGTGAGATGGATTCCAAGCTGATGAAAATATATGAGGACCTCACATTCAAGTCGGCTAAGGATTCCAATATCAAGCGCGAGAATGCTAATATAAACGGCGACACTGCTATGGGTACAATGCTGAAGTATGGCTCAGAGGGTGCAAAGCAGTTTAATGAGATGTTTGTGCTTGACCCGATCCATTCAAAAGCTCACCGCGAAGGTGATATCCATATCCACGACCTTGACTTTTTGACGCTTACAACTACCTGCTGCCAGATAGACCTTGAAAGATTATTCGAGAAAGGTTTTTCTACCGGGGATGGCTTTTTGCGTACACCGAAGGATATAGCAAGCTATTCTGCACTCGCCTGCATTGCTATACAGTCGAATCAGAATGACCAGCATGGCGGTCAGAGCATACCTAATTTTGAATACAGCATGGTGCCCGGAGTTAAGAAGACATATACAAAGCTGTACCGCAAAAACCTTGCAAAAGCGCTTGATATGCTTTGCAATGCTGATAACGCAGATGCACTTGCAGATGAGATTCTTAATACCGTCAAGAATGACACTGGACGTGAACCTGTTCTTGCGGATGATAATATATTTGTCAGCGCGCTTGACAAGCTGATAGCAGAAAAATATGGCGCTGAGATATCAACGCGTGTTATTGACACCGTCAGACGTTACACCGTTGCTGAGACCGAACGTGCGACCTATCAGGCTATGGAGGCGCTGATACACAATCTCAACACTATGCACTCACGTGCTGGTGCGCAGATCCCGTTTAGCTCGCTCAACTACGGTATGGATACGTCAGCTGAAGGTAGACTCGTAATGAAGAGCATACTCCTTGCTACGGAAGCTGGACTTGGCAATGGGGAGACTCCGATTTTCCCGATTCAGATATTCAAGGTCAAGGAAGGTGTAAACTATAACCCCGGCGACCCGAACTATGATATATTTAAGCTTGCCTGCAAGGTCTCTGCTAAGCGTCTTTTCCCGAACTTCTCGTTTATCGACGCGCCGTTTAACCTTCGCTATTATAAAGAGGGACATCCAGAGACCGAAATTGCGTATATGGGCTGCCGTACCCGCGTAATGGCGAACAATTATGACCCGTCACAGGAGGTTGTATATGGACGCGGCAATCTCAGCTTTACTTCGATAAATCTGCCGCGCATTGCGATAAATGCGAAGGGCAATGTAGACTGGTTCTTTGAGGAGCTCGACCGCAAGATCTCTATAGTCATCGACCAGCTGCTCGACCGTTTGAAGCTGCAAAGTGAAAAGACAGTTCGCAATTATCCGTTCCTCATGGGACAGGGTATCTGGATCGGCTCGGACAAGCTTTCAATTGATGACAAGGTCGGTGAGATATTGAAGCATGGCACGCTTACTATTGGTTTTATAGGACTTGCAGAGTGCCTGAAGGCTCTTATAGGCAAGCACCACGGTGAGTCGGCTGATGCGCAGAATCTTGGACTTGAGATAGTCGGTTTTATGAGAAAGCGTGCCGATGAAGCCTGCAAGAAATACGGGCTCAACTTCTCGATAATCGGAACGCCGGCTGAGGGATTATCTGGACGCTTTGTTCGCATTGATAATAAGAAATACGGCACTATCCCGGGCGTTACCGACCGCGAATATTATACTAACTCCTTCCATGTACCAGTATACTATGACATATCGGCAGCAGATAAGATAAAGCTTGAAGCGCCTTATCATGAGCTAACGAATGGCGGACATATCACCTATGTTGAGCTTGACGGTGACCCGCTCGAGAATCTCGACGCATTCGAGTCGATAATCCGCTGTATGAAGGAATCTGGCGTTGGCTACGGCTCGATAAACCATCCAGTCGACCGCGATCCGGTATGCGGCTATACCGGCATAATCGGAAATGAGTGCCCGCATTGTCACCGTACAGAGGCTGATGGCAAAGGCAAATTCGAGCGTATCCGCCGTATAACCGGATATCTCGTCGGTACACTCGACAGCTTCAATGACGCGAAGCTTGCAGAGGTTCGCGACCGCGTCAAGCACTCGGTCAGAAGCGAGATTGAGGAGATATGATCTATTAAAATGAAATTCGCTCCGAACTGCGAAAAACTGCGGTTCGGGGCGTGTTTTTAATTAAGTCGTAGAAAATGTAACGAATAGCTTGACAAAATGCAAGATATGTGATATAATAACAATACACTTAATTATCCAAAATTTCTCACATGAAGGCGAGGTATGTGAAAGGAATTATGACAATGAAAAAACTCGCGACGATCGCATCAGCGACAGCACTCGCATCGCTGCTCGCGGTAAATATACTTGCAGCACCGGCAGTAGCTGGACGCAAGACCTGCGAAGCATATATCGCAGATGTAACAGTAGATGGCAAAATTGATGATGTATGGAACTACGCACCAGTAATTCCGGTTGATATTGTAAAAGAGAACGCTTCGGCATGGTTTGGAGACACAAGCAAGGTTGCTGGTAAGGACTATGCTGTAGTAAATTCGAAAGTACTTTGGAACGGAAACAATACGCTCTACATCCTTTTTGAAGTAGAGGATAACGTAATCAGCACAGTAGGTGCAAATCCGTGGGATCAGGACTCTGTAGAGTACTTCATTAAGCTTGATAACGCTAACACTGGCGACAAGACTCAGAATCGCCTGTTCTCCGACAATAAGGGTGGAGACCTTGCGGCTGAAGTGTACGGCTACGCAAGAACAACCAAGGGCTGCATAATAGAAGTAGCAGTAGACATCAGTGCAGTTGGTGGAGCAGGGGAGTACTTCGGAATAGACTTCCAGTACAATGATGACGCAGAAGGTAAGGGAGTTCGTAACGTTTGCCTCGGATGGTCTGATGCAATAGACAAGGCATCCTCCGACCCGTCGGTATACGGACAGTGTCTCCTGAGCGATAAGAAGGTAGCAGACATCATCGCAGAAGAAAAGGCTAAGGCAGAAGCAGAAGCTTCGGCAAAGACTGCAGATCCTGCAGCGCTCGCACTCCTCGCAGCATGCGGGGGGGGGTACTGTTAGCAACTACAGCAGTAGCAACAAAGCGCCGCAAATAAGTTATGATAAATTTATTGCGGTGAATTGTAGAGCTATTGTGGGCTATGGATTATTTAAGTGTATATAGAGAACCAAACTATATTTGAATACAAAAAATACTTCGTGTTTTCAATTCACCGCAGTATTTTTATATAAAGATATGCAGACGAGCAATCACTCGTCTGCATATTTTTTGCAAATATTTACGTCTTAGCTCTGTAAAATACTTGACAGTGGAGAAATTATATGTTAAAATAATATAATAAGAAACTGTCGCAAACTATAAGAACATACATTCGATACGGAGGCGTAATTTTGAGCGATAAACAACGGAGTCTTGATGATATCGATAACTTCTGGGATCTTGACAGTCTGCTGCCGCAGAAGCGTCCAGTAATGCCGCGCCGCGAGCTTAGCACCGATACAGTTGAAATTGAAGTCAGCGCAAAATCTAACAATACTGACCATGGCGCAGCAATTCCGCCGCGGGATGGAGGTTTGAACTCCCCGCGAACAACTAACACTGCAAGTATGCCGTCAAATACAAATACGCAGTCCACTCCGCCAACTCCGATATCGCCTCGTGAGGAAGCGCGCCGACTTCGTGAAGCACCGCTCCGTATGCGTGCTGCACAGAACGAACCTAAGCCGCTTGAACCCTATCTCATATATGAGCCGGACAGCAGTATAATCAAACGTGTCGCGGTTTCAAAGTGGCAGACTAAATACAACTTTTACGAGAAATTCAGCACTGACGCACATCGCCTTTGGAATCGCACCATTTCTGAATGCGAGCCGGTATCTTTCTTTTCATATATTCCGCAGTACAATCAACTGAGCTATGCACAGCTGAAATGGTATATTTATTGGCGTTCCCAAGTCAGAAACGGTAAGTATCCACGCGCTGATTACAGTTATATATTGCTGTACGTATACGAGATTCTCAACTGTCCCGACCTTATCGAGCCAGCACGCGGAGTCGAGCTGCTTTGCGACATCTGGCTTGCATACCGTCCGAAATTTCCGCGTATTGACAATTATCTATGTGAATGGCTCTGTGATTACTGTCTGATATACCAGCTTCCCTGCCCGACGAAGCGGCTTGAAGCGATTTCGCAGGCTGTTGTTACAGTCGCGACTTTCAAGGAATTTTATATGGATACCAGCCATACAAATGACGGCGCTGCAAGTATTCTTGCGTATTCGTCAAATTATGACTGGCGCACAAGCCGATATGTTTCAAATGAAAATATCGAGCTGTTTTCAAAGCATATATCAGCGGCGTTCGAGAAGGTCTATCACGAGCTGCTTGTCAACGGCGGAAGCGAAATAAACGCTGCTCCAGCTCAAATTGTGCGTGACGCATACAGCGGCGCATTATGTGTGTACGATATGAAGCGCTGCCTGACGGTAGATTATACATCCTACACGCGCTCACCAAAATTTAAGATCATCGTTACCGATATTATCAAGTATTGTGAGAATCGCGTCCGAATGGCACTGGGAATAAAAGCCAGACTAAAGGTCGAGAATATCACCGAGGAAATGAAGCGGTGTGTGGATGAGTATTTTGACCGGGAACTTCCGGTTAAAAAGGCGACAAAATCTAAACCTGCCGAAGTCGTGCAGCAGAATGAATATGATAAATTATACGAGCCGACATCGACAACTTTGTCGCTCGAAAATGCGCTTGCGATTGAGCAGAAATCGTGGAGCACTACTGAAATACTCACAAACTCCATGAACGATGATGAGTATAACGAAGCAGGAGATATACCTGAGCCAACTTCGGTTGATATTGCAGCGCCACAAACAGATATATCGCAGTTTATAACTGATACTCGCATAAGTGATACAAGTATCAGCGGCGACGATGAATTTGCGCTGCTCATATCCTCGCTTGGCGACGCTGAAATAACCGCGCTGCGCTCACTCGCCGACGGCGACAGCGGTGGAGTCGCAAAGGCAGCCGCAGCAGCTGCTATGCTTGCCGATGCACTGGCAGATAAGATAAATTCTGCCGCTTTTGATATTATCGGCGATAGTATAATCGAACCGGATGGTGCCGGATATAGAATAATCTCTGATTATGAGGGAGATATAATAAAATGCCTGAAATAAATCACAACAAAATACCAAAGCGTGTGCTTTCAAGCCTACTCTCGTCTATTTCCGCCGGAGTAGTGCCGCGCATGGGCGCACCTTATATCGCGATCGGGCGCTCTGAGGAAATCGAAGCGCTGCTGTCTGACCTTGAATCGGTCAATGAAGGCGGCGGCTCAATGCGCTTTATCATAGGTAAGTACGGAAGTGGCAAGAGCTTTCTTATCCAGCTTGTACGCGGATTTGCACTCGAGCGCGGATTTATAACTGCCGACGCTGACTTGTCGCCTGAACGCCGTATTTGTGGAGCGAAGGGTACTGGAATTGCGACTTATCGCGAGCTTATTAAGAATCTTGCGTCGAAGTCATCGCCGGATGGCGGAGCTCTTGCTCAAATTATTGCAAAGTGGCTCTCTGATTTGCAGTCGACAATTGCAGCTGATGGACTTGAGGTCGGTTCGCAGGAATTCACAAATAAGCTTACGGCGAAAATTTACGCGCAGACCCGCGAGCTTGAATCACAGATCGGCGGATTCGATTTTGCGATGGTCATAACAACGTACTACAAAGCTTATATCGCCGGTGATGAAGATAAAAAATCGGCGTGTATGCGATGGCTGCGCGGCGAATATTCGACTAAAACTGAAGCGCGCAATGCGATAGGTTCGACTATCGGCAGCATTATCGATGACGACAACTGGTACGAATATATTAAGCTGTTGGCGGTATTTTTCCGCAAGATCGGTTACCGCGGATTTGTCGTATTCATCGACGAATGCGTGAACCTATATAAAATTGTCAACCGCATTTCGCGTGAGAATAACTATGAAAAGCTGCTCTCGATGTTCAATGATACGCTGCAAGGCAAGGCGGAGGGTCTGGCGCTTATTTTCGGCGGAACACCACAGTTTCTTGAAGATACCCGGCGCGGACTGTTCAGCTATGAGGCGCTGCGCAGCCGACTTTCAGATGGGCAGTTCCAGAAGGCAGGATTTAAGAATCTCATCGGTCCAGTGATACGTCTTCGCAGGCTTTCGGACGACGAACTGTTTGCGCTTATCGCTCGTATAACCGGACTGCACGCACAGAATTACAACTGGCAGCCGCGCGTTACAAATGAGGATATGGCAGCGTTCTTGAAGATATGTCTCGATCGCGCTGGAGCGGATACAATGATAACTCCGCGTGAGATCATCCGCGACTATATCACGGTACTGAATATTCTGCTTCAAAATCCAGACACAACCTTTGCTGAGGTAGTTGGCAGCGGAGTTGTAAGCCTGAAGCATGGGGATAACGATGATGATAATCTAATACTCGACGCTGACGAACCCATGACTGATGAGAAAATCGAGCGTCCGAGGGTCAATACTACTGACTTCACTATGGAGGATATCGAGATATGACCGTATACTACAGCTCGCCGGATTTTATCATCCGCAGCTTAGAGGTTGTCGATATTGCACCGCTTGCTGCAAAAGAGGTCGCGCAGGGCTGGTCGGATACGACTGATAAGCACAACAAACGCATAGTCGACCGTGCTGACGGTAAATGTAATGTTCTTGCAGCAGAGTACAAGGGCGAAGTTGTCGGGTATATCAGTGTATACTTTGACCCGCCGAACACACCGTTCAGTGGTCGTGGATGGTGCGAGTTGGTAGATTTTGGCGTAATCGAGAAATGCCGCTGTCTTGGTATAGGCTCAAAATTGATGGATATTGCAGAGTCGATAGCCTCAAAACTCGCCGACACGGTGTATCTTGGAGTTGGGCTTCACCCGGGCTATGGCAGCGCTCAGCGTATGTATGTCAAGCGCGGGTATATCCCTGACGGAAGCGGCGCATGGTACGGAAATTCTCGAGCAGTGCCATATCAGAATTATCCGCTTGACGACGATTTAATTATATATCTTACAAAACGGCTCAAATAAAAGCAGTGAGCGATTTATCGCTCACTGCTCACAGAAATATTCACTCGTGTATTTGACGGTCCTGCTTTAATCTTTTGCGTATTCTCCACAACCGAAATGTAGCATATCCCAGCAGCGATACGCAGGCTAAAATTATTCCGGTAACAACATAATTTATCATACGGTTGTGCATTATAGCCATTCCTAAATTGCTGACAAATACCATTAGCTCAGAAATAAAGATTATACACACCATAGTGAGTATGCGATTGACATGAGAAATACGCGAATCGAGGTCAGAGAATAGATTGAATTCTCCATCATTCGCTGTTCTGCGTCTCAGATATACCCAGCGCATGTATGACCCGACGTGCTCTACTCCGGTGCTTTCCAGAAATTTTAGGTAGCTTTCGCTTTGCGGATGCGACGGCAGATTTTTGAGCAGCTCAAGTCGGATCTCGTACTCGCCCGGTGTGCATTCCTCAAAATAATATTTGCCGAATCCTATACTATGCAGCGCGAGTCCCTGAGCTGCCATTTCATTCAGCCATTTTTCCTCTTTTTCGAAATCCCACACAAAAAAGAATTTGCGTATACATTTCAGCATTATGAATCATTCCCTTCATCATTCAGCAGCATATCGCCGTTTTTTACCAATTCGTGAAGTCGTGCGAGCTCGTTTTTCAGTACTTCTCGTCCGGTGTTTGTGATAATATATCGTTTCTGACGGTTCGAAGGGTCTTCATCGACCGACGATATATACCCCTTTTCGAGCAGAGTTGTAAGCGCGCCGTACAATGTTCCGGCGGCGAGCTTGACACGTCCATTCGATAGTTCCGCTGCCCGCTGCATTATTCCATACCCATGAAGCGGTTCGAGCAGAGAGAGCAGTATGTAATATACCGCTTCAGTTAGCGCCTGTGTTGGCATATATATACCTCCATATATTATGATATATCGTGCGTCGATATATCGGATAACGATATAATTATATCACAGCTTCAGCAGTTTGTCAAGTACTAAAATAAAAAAGACGGGAAAATTCCGTCTAATAGTCTATTAGAAAGGTTCGAGAATATGACAGATAACGAAATATTCTACCGATTTTCGCCGTTCATACAGGATTTTATATATAATAACGGCTGGCAGGATCTGCGTGCGGTCCAGCTCGCGGCGGCGCGCGTGATATTTGAGACAAACAAAAATCTGCTCATCACCTCGTCTACCGCGTCAGGCAAGACCGAAGCGGCGTTCTTTCCGATTATTTCACTTATGAGTGAAAATATGCCGAACAGCGTCGGCGCTCTATACATTGCGCCGCTCAAAAGCCTGATAAACGACCAGTTTTTGCGTCTTGACGAACTACTCGACCTATCTGGCATTCCTGTGTTCCACTGGCACGGCGATGTTGCGCAGTCGCATAAGGCTAAGCTTTTGAAAAATCCGCAGGGAATATTGCAGATAACGCCCGAATCGCTCGAAAGTCTGCTTATGAATCGCTCGAATGACCTCGTAAGATTGTTCGGAGACCTGCGATTTATCGTCATAGACGAGATCCACACACTGACTGGCACTGACCGTGGTAATCAGATAATATGCCAGTTAGTGCGGCTTGCAAGAATTATCGGGCATATCCCGCGCCGTATCGGATTGTCGGCGACCATCGGTGACGCGCAGCTGGCGGCGGACTGGCTCGGAGGCGGCACTGGTGTTGAAACGATCACTCCAACGATAAATGAAGGCAATACGAAATGGCGTATCGGTATGGAGCATTTCTTTATTCAGGGAGAGGATTTCGACCAGAGCCATGATTTTGCAAATGGCGGTGAATCGGCAGCAATGTTTGATTCTGCTGAGACTACCGATTCGGCTAAAGCTGAAGCCGAAGATAAGGATATGCCGCCTGTCGAGCAGCCCCTTGACCAAACCTCGCACGGCAAGGTCGAAATCGACCCAGGGTATGAGTATATGTACGACTGCGTGCGAAACAAGAAGGCGATAGTTTTTTCAAATTCGCGTGAAGAAACCGAGTACATCACTGCTACGCTGCGTCAGATAGCCGATAATCGAAACGAGCCGGATAACTTTTTGATACATCACGGCAACCTCTCAGCGTCGATACGCGAAGAGGCGGAATCGCGAATGAAGGACGACGAGCAGAAGTGCGTAGTCTGCGCGACAGTCACAATGGAGCTTGGAATCGATATCGGACGGCTCGAGCGTATAGTGCAGAACGACGCGCCGAACTCAGTGTCGAGCTTTTTGCAGCGGCTCGGACGTTCTGGACGGAGAGGGACTCCGCCTGAAATGATGATGGTATTCCGTGAGGAAAATCCACTGCCGAACGCCCCCTTGCCGCAGCTTATCCCATGGAGCTTTCTTAGGGCTATCGCAATTGTGCAGCTGTATATTGAGGAAAAATTCATTGAGCCGCCTATGGTCAAAACAATGCCGTTCAGCCTTGCGTTTCAGCAGACGCTCAGTACGGTAGCTTCATCCGGCGAACTGACTCCGAAGCGGCTGGCTGAGCGTATTATGTCGCTGCCGCCATTCAAGCAGATCACAAAGGAAGATTATAAGACGCTGCTTTTAGGTATGCTGCAAAATGATTTTCTCGAAATGACTGAGGAAAAGGGACTCATCGTTGGACTCAAAGGCGAGCGCTTGGTCAACAGCTTTAAGTTCTACGCGGTATTCAAGGACAGCGAAGATTATACGGTGCGCTGCGAATCTGATGAGATCGGAACAATAACCACTCCGCCGCCGGTCGGCGACCGTTTTGCACTTGCCGGACGAGTGTGGGAGGTCGAGGAGCTCGACATTGCCCGCAAACTGATATATGTCAAGGCAGTTAAGGGTAAGATGGAGGTATCATGGCCTGGTGATTATGGCGAGATTCACACGAAGATATTGCAGCGTATGCGCAAGGTGCTTGAAGAAGATACGGTATATCCATATCTTAAGCCGAATGCTCGTCATAGACTTGAAGTTGTGCGCAATCTTGTACGCAATACCGGTATGCTGAATCATTCGTTGGTATCACTCGGCGGGTACACGTGGTGTCTGTTCCCGTGGCTCGGTACGCGCTCATTCAGAACGCTGCGCAAGTTTATCACGCACAATTCCGGACGCTTCAAGCTGACGAATCTTGAATTTGACGGCTGCTATTACATGATGTTCAAGATGGAGAATGGAAACGACTATACCTTCATCAAGGGACTTTGTGATATAGCTGAAAAGGAGGGGATAGACAAATCGAAGCTTGTGAATATAAATGAAATGCCAGTTTTTGAGAAGTACGACGACTATATACCAGCTGAGCTGTTACGTCGTCAGTATGCGGCGGATAAGCTGCGCACTGACGAGATTATGAGGAGACTTCCAGAAATGCTGGCTGAATATCAGTCATGATGTTCGTGCCATGCGAGGTCGAACAACAACGCACCACCAACAATGAGCGTAAGCGACATTATGATATGCTCGATAATCGAGTGTATGTATTCGCAAAGCCGTGTAATATCGTAGCTTGTCATCATTGATAGGCTAATGGCGATGAATATCAGTTCAGCGGCAATTATTGGCAGTCCGCAGCGCAGTATCATAAATGCGCCGCGTGCAAAGTGATGTTGGCGAAATTTCTTGTAAATTGTCAATTTTTTCATTATGTTATATTCCTTTCGACTATTTTATATATTGTGTTGTATATATTATAACATAAAACGACGAAAATTGCATCAATCAATTTATGGAATATAAGGGGGAACAATTATGCTATACCAAACAAAGATCATGACTCTTAAAAACGGAAGAAGCGCGATATTTCGTGCTCCAGATTCAAAAGATGCGACTGAGATGATGGATTATCTTAAAACTATAGCTGGCGAAACCGATTTCATTTTGCGCTACCCGGAGGAGTGTACCGAAACACCTGAGCAGGAAGCTAAGTATTTGCAGGGACTGAATGATTCTCCGTATAACATAATGATCGTATGCGAGATTTGCGGTAAAATTGCCGGCAACTGCCAGCTCAGCTTTAAGAAGCGAATGAAGGTTGCACATCGCGCTTCAGTTGCAATTGCGCTGAAACACGAGTATTGGAATCTCGGTATCGGTACGGCTATGTTTAATGAAATGATTGAAATTGCTAAGCAATATGGAGCCACGCAGCTTGAGCTTGAATTTATTGAAGGCAACGAGCGTGCGAAACATTTATATGAAAAAATGGGCTTTCGTATAGTTGCAGAGAAGCCGAATGCAATACGGCTTCGAGATGGTACTATGCTGAAAGAATATTTTATGATTAAAATACTATAATTTTTTGGAGGAAACAATTATGTTTATATCTGATTCTACCCGTTACTTACTTGTACCGGTATCTAAGGCAGCGCCTGTAACAAAGGTCCGCTTATATGATGGTGAGCGCTTTATTATCGACCTCAATGCACGAGTCGATTTTGCAGCTGCTGAAAGTGTATTCTATTATGATTTATCACCATATTACGGTATTGATATGACCGTATCGCATGAATCAGGCAAGAGCTTTGGATTTAGTGCGAAAAAGCCGGAATTCCCGAGCGAGTCGGTTCGACCCATGCTGCATTTTTCAGCTGAACAGGGTTGGCTCAACGACCCGAACGGAATGGTTTTCTATGAGGGAAAATATCATATGTTCTTCCAACACAATCCACTCGGATGTGATTGGGGAAATATGCACTGGGGACACGCGGTAAGCGAGGACCTTATAAATTGGACTGAGCTTGGAGACGTGCTTTACCCAGACGAGCTTGGAGATATGTACTCAGGCAGCGCGATTATTGACAGCGACAATCTGCTTGGACTTAAGGAAAATGAGCATGACACATTGCTGCTGTATTATACCGCAGCTGGAAATAATCGAGAATTGAACGCGGGGGTAAAATTTACACAGTGTCTCGCATACAGTACCGATGGCGCGAAGACATTCCACAAATATGCAGGCAATCCAATAGTGCCACATATCAAGGGAGAGAACCGTGATCCGAAGGTGATCCGTGACCCAGAGTCTGGTGTATACATAATGGCGCTATACCTTGAAGGCGACGAATATGCGCTGCTTACGAGTGAGAATTTGATTGACTGGAAATTATTGCAGACACTTAGCCTTCCGGGTGATAACGAGTGTCCGGACTTTTATCCGCTCACCGACAGCGATGGAACGCGCAAATGGGTATTGACGGGTGCGCATGATTGCTGCATTGTCGGTGATTTTGATATTGAACATGGATTTTATAATTTCTCTCAGCCGTCAAAATTTGGTTTTGTCAAGGCATATGCTGCACAGAGCCTGCACTCTGGCGAACGTCGTATTCGCTTTAGCTGGAATCAGTTTACAGGAATACCGTCAAAGCGCTTTAATTGTGAGATGAGCGTTCCGTGTGAAATGTCGCTGTCAAATGGAAGCTTGCGAATTTTGCCTGCACGTGAGGTGAATGCTGCTTTTAATGAAAAAGAGGTATACGAAGCTATGCCGTCGCAAGGCGTAAAGCTCAATACTTCGACTCCGTGTAAGCTCGAATTGAGTCTGTCAAGCTTTAATGAAAGCGTGAATATCAAGCTTTGCGGAAATGATATCAAGCTTGACGCTGCTGGAGGTATGGTTTCTGTTTCCGGAAGATCAATGCCATTGTGTATTGACAATGGACGTGTGAATATTATCGTAATTGCGGACAGATATGGAATTGAAATATTCGACGGAGAGGGAAGAATGTTTGGTTCATTTGATGCTGAGATGAATGGCGATGAGCTTATGATGTACGGTGAGGCTTCACTTGATAGGATGGTGATCAGTACAATCAAATGAATGAAACGCGTATAGGACTTTCAAGCGCCTGCTTTTATCCGAGAGAGACTTTTGAATCAATTAAGAAATGCACCGACCTTGGATTTAGGAATATTGAAATATTTATGAACAGCTTTTCTGAGCTTGAAGAGCCATATTTAAGGCGGATAGCTGAGCATTGCCGCGATACTGGAACGATAATAACATCAATACACCCATTTACGTCAGGGTATGAGTATATGTTGTTTTTCTCTGCATACAAAAAAAGAGCCGCCGAGTCGGCGGAGTTTTATAAGAAATATTTCCATGCGGCGGCTTATCTTGGAGCGAAGTTTACTGTGTTCCACGGTGACGCGACGCGCGCGCCATTCTTTGGCATGGATAATTACTGCGAGGTGCTCGATATGTTGATGGAGACTGCGCGTCGTGAGGGTACGATCCTTGCACATGAAAACGTATCGAGTGCCCGTGGTGGCGATCCCGAATTCATGCGTGAGCTGCATGAGCGATTTGGTGTAGGTAATATCAGTTTTGTATTCGATGTGAAGCAAACAGTACGTGGTGGATATGATCCACATGATATGCTCGATGCTATGGGTGGTGATATCGTACACGTTCATATCAACGACTGGAAGGATGGCGAATGCCGACTTCCGTATGCTGGTACGCTCGAGCTTGACAACATTATTTCGCATATTGAATCAAATGGATATAGCGGAAAATACGTGATCGAGGTATACAATCACAACTTTAATGATATATCCGAAATTGCCGCAGCAAAACTTGCGCTTATCGCGAATTGTAAATAGCGAAACAGCACATGACATTTGTGTCATGTGCTGTTTCTTTTAGCTAATATAAATAAAAAACTCCAATGCTTACTACATTGGAGTTTTTGGTGACCCGTACGGGAATCGAACCCATGTTTTCGCCTTGAGAGGGCGACGTCTTAGCCGCTTGACCAACAGGCCTCACCACGGAACATATATATTATATCACATTCGAATCGATTTGTCAATAGGTTTTTCAAAAAAAATAAAAAATTTTTGGAACTGATATTTTGTTAATTATTTAGATCCAATTTCTATAAATCTTACATTGCCTTTTTACAGTAAAATATTCTCACTAAAATACGAATTTACTGATATTTACATATAATCACTTATTTTTTACATTGATTAAATTGTTATAATGCGATATAATATATGTGAAATATTTCATATTTATGGAGGAATAGCAATGAAAAATTATTCGTTTGGTCCAGAATCGCAAAACGTGCTGCTGCGGATAACTTCACTTTCGTTGTGCGTAGGTATGTTTTCACTCGTCTCCTGCTCAAAGTCGGGGGGGGGTTATTAGAAACAACTGAACCTATTGGAAGCGAAAATACAACTGTCGCCGGTGATGTTGAGTTTAGCCCCGGATTTGATCGGACTGATTATGGTGGAGAGAAATTTACCATTTTTGCTCCAGATTGGGGATTATATTCGAATTACTTTTTTGCAGATGAGCAAAATGGTGAGGCGATGAATGACGCGATCTATGAACGTACTGTTAAAGTCGAGGAATACCTTAATGTAGACATTACACATATCATTGACGGTTACATAAATGATGTTCCGCAAAATGTCCGCAGTACGGTTATGTCTGGCGATGATACATATCAGCTTGTGCTGACCCATTGTATTGCCGGTATTGATAACATGGTCATAGAAGATATGCTTTATGACTGGAATGATTTCGAATACTGTGATTTTTCAAGAAGCTACTGGAATCAGAACTGCAACGAAAATTTATCGCTTAATGGGCATATGTTTTACGCTGTTTCGGATTATATGCTGCCCGACCCGAACTGTATCTTGTTCAATAAAGATATGATCGAGCAATACTCTATTGAAGATCCATATGAACTTGTCAGAAGCGGAAAATGGACCATTGATAAGTTCAGCGAAATGTGTTCAGCTGTTACTCGTGACCTTGATGGAAACGGTGCGCTTGATTTTAATGATCAGTATGGACTTGCCACTGAGAATGATTGGTTTTGGAATAGCTTCTATTATTCAAGCGATATCTATCTTATGAGCAAGGACAGCAGCGGAGCTATGAAATTATCAGTCAATAATGAGCGTACTATAACACTTATTGAAAAACTTGATAAACTTGTCAACAGATCAAATGATGTATATATATTTGATTTTCAAGACAGTGATGAAGACAGACTCGATATTTCACGTGGACGCTCGCTTTTTCAGATGATCTCATTCAATACTTTGTATAAATATTGTGATACAACAGTTGATTTTGGTATACTTCCATATCCTAAGCTTGATGAAATGCAGGAGACTTATCATACGAATGACTGGAGCGGGCTTATGTGTGTGCCTAAAACTGTAGGAAATACTGAAATGGTTAGTAAAGTCATTGAATTGCTTGCACTTTATAGTGGTAATACTACTATTCCTGCATATTATAATTTTGTACTTGGTGAGAAGCTTTCACGAGATGAAGATTCGAAGGAAATGATGAGTATAATTTATGACAATGTTGTATACGATGCTGGTATAAATTATCGTGGATTTTCTGAGAATATGATCAACTTGTTCTATGCGATCCCTCGGTGTGTTGTCAGAGATGGCAACGGCTCATTTTCTACTTGGTATGCTATGTATGCGTCAGGCGCTGAGGCTGAAATAGAAAAATTCATGGAAGACGTAAGTAAGCTTGGCTAATTTAATATATAATATAAATAAATCCCGTATTATTTTTATAATACGGGATTTATCGTGCTTATTTTCTCTCTTTAGTATTTATCTCAAGCAGCGCCTTTGCGAGGAACTCATCAAACGGCATTGCACCAAGGTCTGTTCCACTGCGGTGACGAACTGCGACCATACCGCTGTTCATTTCCTTTTCGCCTATAACCAGCATATACGGAGTCTTTTCGAGCTGAGCCGAGCGGATCTTGTATCCGATCTTCTCGTTGCGCTCATCAAGGAATGTGCGGATTCCGACAGCTTCGAGCTTACGGTTTACTTCCTCAGCGTATTCATACTGCTCTGTTCCGATCGGAAGTACAGCGACCTGTGTCGGTGATAGCCACATTGGGAACGCACCTGCGTATTTCTCGATAAGCAGTGCAAGTGTACGCTCATAGCAACCAATAGAGGTTCTGTGGATGATATACGGACGGCGTTTCTGACCGTCAACGTCGATATACTCCATGCCGAACTTTTCAGCGAGCATCTGGTCTATCTGAATAGTGATAAGCGTATCTTCTTTGCCGTGTACGTTTCTGATCTGGATATCAAGCTTCGGACCGTAGAATGCAGCCTCACCAATACCGATAGCGTATTCTATTCCGATATCGTCGAGAATCTTCTTCATTACGTCCTGAGCTTCATTCCACTGCTCCTCAGTACCGATATACTTAGCGCGGTCGTTAGAATCCCACTGCGAGAAGCGATAGCTTACATCTTCACCGAGTCCGATCGTATCGAGCATATGCTTTGCAAGCTCTACGCAGCCCTTGAATTCTTCTTCAAGCTGTTCGGGACGGAGAATAAGATGTCCTTCAGAAATCGTGAACTGACGAACACGGATAAGTCCGTGCATTTCACCGCTGTCCTCATTTCTGAACAGTGTTGAAGTCTCACCAAGACGCATAGGCAGGTCACGGTAGGAACGCTGACGGTTCAGGAATACCTGATACTGGAATGGGCAGGTCATCGGACGGAGTGCGAATACTTCCTTGTCCTTTTCCTCGTCGCCGAGTACGAACATACCCTCTTTATAGTGATCCCAGTGTCCCGAAATTTTATACAGGTCGGATTTTGCCATAAGTGGAGTCTTAGTAAGCAAATATCCACGTTTCTGCTCTTCATCCTCGACCCATCTCTGGAGAAGCTGAATAATGCGTGCACCCTTCGGAAGTAGTACAGGGAGTCCCTGACCGATTACATCAACCGTTGTAAACAGTTCAAGCTCACGTCCAAGCTTATTGTGGTCGCGCTTCTTAGCTTCCTCAACCTGTGCAAGGTGCTCCTTGAGCATATCCTTAGCCGGGAATGCGATACCGTAAATACGCTGCAGCTGTTTATTGCTCTGATCGCCCTTCCAGTATGCGCCGGTACACTGAATAAGTTTGAGTGCCTTAACCGAACCGGTAGCGTGGAGGTGAGGACCTGCGCAGAGATCGGTAAACTCGCCCTGCTTATAGAAGGATATCTCCTCACCTTCTGGAAGCTCCTCGATGAGCTGTACTTTGTACGGCTCTTCACGCTTAGCCATGAATTTGATAGCTTCGTCGCGCGGAAGAGTGAAACGCTCGATTAGCAGATTTTCTTTTACTATCTTCTGCATTTCGCTTTCGAGCTTTGCGAGTATCTCAGGAGTGAATGATACCTCGCTGTCGATGTCGTAGTAGAAGCCGCTTTCGATAGCCGGACCGATTGTCAGCTTAGCTTCGGGATAGAGTCGCTTAACTGCCTGCGCGAGGATATGCGAGGCGGTGTGCCAGAAGACGTGCTTGCCGTCAGCGTCAGCAAAGGTCAGAAGCTTTGCATCGCAGTCATGGTCGATGACATACGAAAGCTCACGGATCTCTCCATCAGCTTTTACAGCGAGCGTGGAGCGATCGGTAAGTCCTGCACCCTTTGCGGCTTCATAGACCGAGATCGGTGCGTCGAATTCAAGTGCGTCAGCACCTTCAAATTTAATTTTGAACATAAAAATTACCTTTCCTGCCTTCAAAGGGTATAACAAAACCCCGAAGGCATAAATAAATTTATACCTTCGGGGTGAGATTATCTTCCCACGGTTCCACCCGATTTTTTCACTCTATCGGCAGCATATACCGCCTATCCGAGTAACGCCGGAGTACGGCGCGCCATTTCCTGCGCGCGGCATACAGCTACGACGACAATATATCGTCATAGCCGAAACGGCGGTTTCGATTCTGTCAGTGCATTAAGTCCGGTCACAGCAATCCGGTCTCTCTCTGGGAATGCGGTCAGGCAGAATATTTCCGTTTAGCCTCTAATAATATTATACACCTACCTACCGGAATTGTCAAGTGGAATTTTTAAATTTTATTTGCGAAATTTTATCTGTAAACTTCAAGCACTTTATCAAGCTTTTCAAGATAGGTGTTCTTGTTCGCGTCATAGTCGGACGATATATTGTTGTTGTTTTCACGAATCCAGTTTACGAATTTGTGTCCTACACCGCCGAGCGCGTCGGAATGTACGTAGCCAAAATCGAATGTTAAGCTGTCACGGATAAGGTCAACCATTTCTGCCGAGTCTACATCTCGTGCAGCTTTAGTCTTGAGCACGGTATCATAGAATATCGGAACGACTTTCTTGTAGCTTTCAGCGCAGAGAGCTTCGGTAATAATAGCGGTCATTTCCGGGTCTTTCGCGTCAACAGGAATCAGGAAGAGTGAGAACTCGTCGAGTGAAGTCGAATGATACTGCTTCTGGTCCTCATCATATTTTGGATATGGAAGGATACCGAAGTCGTCGGTCATCGCGCGGAGTTCTTCCGATTTTCCGAGCGTCGCAGTATAGAATATTGCGCGTCCTTCAAAGAATGCGTTGTATATCTTAACGCGCTGTTTCGTCTGCGCGTCGTCTTCCGGCATCCATGCTCCGTTGCTTCCATGGATGAAAGAGTTAAGCTTTTCGACAGCGCCGATCGAACGCTCATTTATGAGCACAATCTCCGGGAATCCGTCAGAGCCCTTCTTAGTAACGTTTATTTCGAATGCTTCCTTTAAGTTGTCGATTTCTGTAGAGCGTCCGAGTACCAAACCGTAGAAATCTGCATCTGACTGTTTTCCGTCACCATCAATGTCCTGATATACATCCTTAGTCAGGCTGGAGAGTGTGTCAAATGTCCACTTACCGTCGTTGACAATGCCGTAAAGGTCCTCAATTTTGTAGTTGTCAGCGAGCTTTTTATTGAAGAATATGCAGTTCATACCTTTCCATAGAGCAAGCGAAAGGTCACCTGTTATCATGTACATCTTGTCGTTGATGGTGAGTTCTTCGGAGACAAGCTCAGACCACCACGGCTTTGAAAAATCTACATAGTCGAGGTCGTTCCAATTGAAGAAAATATTGTCCGATACGAGTCCTGGGATAGTAGCCGCGTATCCAGCAACTAAATCGAATGCGCTGTCACTTGACATTACAGAGGAGCGCAGAGTATTATTGAACTGTGTAGCCTGAGCACCCCATTCGGAATCAAGTGTGAAGGTTTCGATTTTTACATTAAATCTTTCCTCGACCGCTAAATTGCGTTTGTATACCGCGTCATTCAATAAGTCGCCGGTCTCTTCTTCAGCTTGGAACTCGTACTTATACTCAGTTCTGTCGAGTATAGTGAAGGTCGCACCGTTGTAGTTCTTGCTCGGAAGACCATCGCTGACTGAATCGCGACCGGTCGATTCAGCCTCACTTGTGTTATCTGAATCGTTCAACCCCCCCCCGTTCGAGGTTTCATTGTTCGGAGTGTCTGTGTTATTACCACAGGACACTGCTGAAGCTGCCAATGCAGCAAGGATAAGCCAAGATATAATGCGTTTCATTTTCATAATAAGTACCTCAAAATTTTAATTATATTTATCTTTTGAATTTATGGTTTAATATAAAATGTGATTCTTGTTTTAAAACAAATTTTTAACATTACAGTTGTCTTTTCAATTGTGGAGGGGATCTTGCCGGAAATGTTAGTTCCGGGGGGGGGAGATTCTACCAATACTACTATATAAATTGAGTACTGATATAGAATGTTTAATAATTATACTTTACCTTACTAAGAATGTTATTCTTAAATATTAGTATCTAAAAAGCAACTTTCAATTATAAAGCAGCACTTAACATTAGTTATTATAGTATATTATATCACTCAATCTGCTTATTGTCAATTGTATCAATGAAAATTTGTGATATTGCAACAATTATATATGATTTATTTGTGCAATATCACGGCTTTTGCTTTTTGCTTCGAGGCATAAAATGCTGTACCCACCCAGATTCACGGGTTTTGAGGTATATAATTCCAAATATTGAAAATACAATGGCACCAACTGCACAAACAATTAGGTCCTTCATAGTGTCGATCAATCCAATATCAAGCCAACCTTGAAGCTGATTCCCATTGAGCATAGCTGATTCAACATAGACTTTCCCGCTGCCGATAAGTTCAGAGCTTATGCTGTTAATAAACACATCCTTTTGCATATCAGTCGAGAAGAGCATATCCATTCCGAATTCATAAAACTCCCATATCACTCCGACCGTCATCGAAAAACAAAAGGCAAACAGTGCTGAAAATCCGACCGAAAGTGTAAACTTAGTGTGTTCGCTGCGGTTTAGAATATCAATGAGCGAAAATCCGATTGCTGCCGTCAAAAATCCAGATACAGTGTGCAGCATGGAGTCCCATAAAGGGAATTGCTCATAATACCCCTGTACCTCACCAAGAAAAGTACTTGCGAATATAAACAGTATCACTGAAATTTCGAGCGCATTTGGAAGTTCAATATTAAAGCGGCGGTCGAGTATGCTTGGCAAAAACAAAAGCAGAAGTGTCAGAAGGCATTGAAAAGACGCGTATATGTGTCCTTCCAGAAATGCACGGATTCCGCTTATCAGAATAATTGCGCGTATTATAATATAAACGCTGATGAGTGCAGTACGCGATAATTTTTTCATTGGCTGTAATATAAATCCTTTCAGAAAATATAAAAGAACCGTCACGAATATGTGACGGTTCTTGCGAATATGTTTATTATTGTTAGTCAAGTGCGGGGAGATATTTCATTGGATCGGTGGTAAGACTTCCTATGCGTACTTCAAAATGAAGGTGAGTTCCATATGCAGCACCAGTGTGTCCCATATAACCGATTTGCTGCCCCTGATATACCATATCGCCAACTGATACCAGTAATTCTTCCATATGCGCATAGAGGGTAACATAGTTATCGTCATGCTGAATGCGCACACTATAACCGTATGACGGAGTGAATCCAGCCCAGATAATTTCACCGCCATCAGCGGCGTTTATAGCTGTTCTGTCTGTTCCGGGGATATCTATACCAAGATGGAAATCATATGAACCATACAGATCACGTCCGCCGTAGCCTGAGGATATTCCCTTAGTAACTTCACATGGCCAGATGTATGTTCCAGTAGGCACTGCCTCCGGAATTTCTTTAGCACCGACTATTACTATTCTGTCCACTACCGGAGTGATTATACTTTCTTCAAGTTCAGTTTTGCCGAGAATTTCACCATCACTGTTACATCTGACTTCATAGGTAACAGTCCGGTATCCATTTGAGCCTTCCTGAATCAGTTTTTCAGTACCAATAAAGTTTTCAAAGTCATCAATATATTGAGTTTTGTAGTATACTGTTTCGTTGACTGTCTCATTTCGTATAAGCTCATACATCAATGTGACATCATGTGTGTTGCTGCTTGTACCGTCAGCTATACGGGTTATACCGTAATCAATATCCGGATCAATAAGCTCCGATTCGGAAATCTGACTTGGTGCGAACGCTTTGAATGCGCTTATACGCATTACTTCAGGTTCATTGTTTGTTTCGCTGTATGCAGCTACATTGATCTCGGAATCATGAGATTTTGTTACTGGGTTAATAAGCTCGTTTATCTCTTCGATCGTCTTTAGGTAGCTTCTTTTGCAAATTTTCTTTTCTATGCTCAGACGGTTCGAAATTTCAACCCGACTGAATTCCTCTCCGCCAGAAGCGAGCAGATCAGATTTAATGTTATAAATAAGCGTACTCAGTTGACTGTAGCTTTCATTAGCAGCTACTTCAATGTCATCGACATAGAGCATATACGCTTCGCAGAAATCGCGGTCTGCGATTTCCTGTAGGATGGACGCACACTCAGCTTCGGTCAAATAAACCGGAGACTTTGCATGTGCTACTTTATATGTAATATTGCAGTCGAGCTTGTACTGCTCACCGAGCGAATCGGAAATCTCAGCTTCGATCTTATTGGCGGCTGAGGTGAGCGGTTCACTTGATTCTACATAACCAATCGAAACTCCGTCAATCAGTGCTTCGACTGTAATCTGATAAGAACATACATCTGCAATGTAAAATGCAACGGCAACAGCACATACAATTGGCAAAATATAATTTATAATCAGCTTTATTGGCGATATATGTTTAACAGACGATTTATTTTCGGGCGACGGACTGGGCAGTAATCTTATAGCCATATTATCAACGTCGGGCTTTCGTTTGAAGAAATCATTCGCTGAAATCCCGATATCTGCAAAGCAAAAGCTCTGCAAATCTATCTCCTTAGTTAGTGTTTATGGAATGAATAAAGTTACATCCGTAATGAGCATATTTATATTATACCTCATAAATCATAAAAAATCAAGTGCTAAATTGAAATTTGTGCAAATCATCAAAAAATATTTTTTGATTTTGTATTGTTTGCGGGCTCAAAATGTGATATAATATAATAAATAACGTCGATAAACCTGATTCGACATATATCTAATTAAAAATATGAGGTAATTTTAAATGGCTGAATTAAGATGGAATCCTATGATAAAGGACTGGGTGATGGTTGCTTCAAACCGTCAGAACCGTCCGCAGATGCCGAAGGACTGGTGTCCTTTCTGTCCAGATCCAAGTGACAAGAATCCTAACAAGAAGGTTCCAGATAATTTTGAAGTACTCGAATATGACAATGACTTTCCGGCGCTTTCGCAGAATCCTCCGGAACCAGATGATGTTGCTACAGATTTCTATAAGGTAAGACCGTCACACGGCAAGTGCGAGGTTGTACTTTATTCTCCTGACCATCATGGCACGTTAAAGGAGCTCTCCGACTCACACCTCAGAAAGCTTGTTGACCTTTGGGTAGAGCGTTTCGAGAAGATGAGAGCTGATGAGAAGATCAAGTATGTATTCATATTTGAAAACCGCGGTGACGAAGTCGGTGTTACTATGCCGCACCCGCATGGTCAGATATACGGCTACTCTGTCGTTCCGAAGAAGATTGAGCTCGAGCTCGACGCAGCTAAGGAGCATTACGACGCTAACAACGGCGAGTGCATATTCTGCCGCATGAACAAGGAAGAGACCGACTGCAACCTGCGTATCGTTCACGAGAACGAGGACTTTATTGCATACATTCCTTTCTTTGCTGACTATACATACGGTATCTACATCGTCTCGAAGGCACACAAAGCTACTATCGCCGATCTCAACGAGCGTGAGAAGGACAACCTCGGCAAGATGGTACGTGATATTTCGGGTATGTACGACAACCTGTTTGAGGAAAGACCAGTATTCCCGTACATGATGTGTATGCATAATGCGCCCGTCAACAATGACGACGAGAAGTACGACGGACTTGAGAACTTCTATCATTTCCACATCGAGATGTATCCGCCGCTCCGTGCAGCCAATAAGCAGCAGTTTATGGCTTCGAGTGAGACCGGCGTATGGGCTCACTGCAATCCGACCGCGCCTGAAGAAAAAGCGGGTGAAATGCGTGAAGCTCTCGCAAGATATCTTGCAAAGAAGAACTAAAATAAAATCTCCGGCATTGATTTAAATGCCGGAGATTTTTCATTTAGCATGATGTTATAGACTATATATAACGCTTCAGTTATATCACGACCATGTACGGTCATTTGCCCATTCCTTGTTCCACTCATCGGTGGGTTCCCACTGACCTGGATACTTTTTGTGAATGTGCTCAGCTATAAGCTCCTCATTGAGCTCTGTTATACCAAGTCCTGGCGTGTTTGGAACAGCAGCAAAACCGTTCTTTATTATAGGATTCTCGATTCCGATTGCAAGGTCATTCCACCACGATACGTCGGATGAATGATACTCGACTGCGAGCACATTTTGAACTGCTGCCGCACAGTGAAGAGCTGCCATGAAGCCTATCGGGCTCTCAGCCATATGTATAGCCATTGCAACGCCGTATTTTTCGCACATATCGCCAAGCTTCTTCATTTCGAGCATACCGCCGACTGTAAGCGTGTCGGGGTGTATTACCGAGACTCCGCCAGCCTTCATCAAGGGCTCGAAATTTTCGTGCAGATATATGTCCTCTCCAGTGCAGATCGGAACTGTAGTTGCGTGCGCGATTTTGGCGAAGTGCTCAGTATAATGCCATGGCGCAATGTCTTCCATCCATGAAATATTGTACTTTTCTATGCGGCGTGCGAAGCGTATGCAGTCTTCAATGCAAACGTGTCCGAAGTGGTCGATAGCGAGCGGAACTTCATAGCCGATTATGTCGCGAACTTCCTTGACGTAGTTCTCGAGATAGTCGAGTCCCTTTTCGGTTATGTGTATTCCAGTTGCGTGGTGCGGGATCGTGAAGGTCTCGTAGTTCTTGCCCATCATCATGTCGTAGTCGATAGAGCCTTTCTGATGTGCGAGAGCCTTTGCAGAGTACTTCTTGATGTCATCGAGGAAGCCGAGCGGTGCATTGAGGCAGCCGGGTTCGTCGAGCATAAGCTCGATTCCAAGGTCCATCTTTAAGAAGGTATAGCCAGCCTCCATGCGCTTTTTTAGCGCACGTCCCATGTCAGCGCCGGTGTGCTTGCCGTCAACGTCAGTGTCACAGTATACGCGCACCTTATCGCGGAACTTGCCGCCGAGCAGCTGCCATACCGGCACTCCCCACGCTTTACCTGCGATATCCCAGAGTGCGACCTCGATTCCGGAAACTCCGCCGCCCTGACGCGAGTGACTTCCGAACTGCTTTATACGGCGGAACAGCTTGTCGACATTGCAGGGATTCTCACCTAAAATGCGGCTTTTGAGCATGAGTGCATATGTAGCACTCGATGCGTCGCGGACTTCACCATAGCCGACAATACCTTGATTAGTATAGATTTTGATAAGTGGGCAGTGCTTTGGCGCGCCGTCGATATTTGTAATGCGCATATCGGTTATTTTAAGCTCAGATGGTGATGAGCAGGTGTTGATATTTCCCTCGATATGCTCGCCGATCGTTTTGTTTTCCATTGTACAAACTCCTTGTATTTATTCGGTTGACAAATTTATTTTTCTGTGTTATACTATAGCTAATAAAAATCTTGTATAAAATATTATACACTATTTGACCGCTGATTTCATCAAATATATTATGAAGTTTCTAATATATATTTCGAAATTTGCGCTTCAGCATAAATTTTTGCCGCGGTACAAAGGAAATGAACTTATATGGTAGTGAATAAATATGAAATATTATCCGAGATACATTCTGGAGCTCTTTTGCGGCTTTTTACCTCGCAGGTGAATTTTAAAAAGCGCCCGCTCGAAAATCACCATCATACTATGATAGAAATATCGCTTATAAAGCAGGGAAGCGGTATATATACAGTTTCGGACCGTACATATGAAATACATCAGGGAGATATATTTATATATTCGAGCGACGAGCCGCATTGTATTACAGAGATCACATCTAATGTAGATATGATTATTATGAATGTCCATTTTGAGCCGCGATTCGTATGGGCACCCGGCAATGGAATGTTTGACGAGAAATATCTGCGTGTGTTCAATGATCGGGGAGAGGACTTTTCGAACCGGTTGAAGTATGACAGCGAAGATACAGCTGAGATAACGAGACAGCTTTTGGATATGGAGAATGAATTCGAGCGTGCCGAGCCGGAGTATGAGCTGATGGTAAAAATACGTCTCTTGACTGTATTAGTGCTGCTTTGTCGAAGCTGCGGATTTGCAGATAACGTTCAAACGGGAGAATTCAAACGGGCGAATCTTAGCGCTCTTGATGCGGTCATGGATTATATAAATCAAAACCTTGCGCTGCCACTGTCACTCGACGAGCTTGCGCGTCAGGCGAATATGAGCCGTGCATATTTTTCTACGACATTCAGACGACTTAATGGTATATCACCGTGGGAATATATAATGGTCAAGCGTATAGAGACTGCAATATCGCTGCTCGAACACACAAATGATACTATCATAGAAATTGCGTGCAAATGCGGATTCAACAATACCGCGAACTTTAATCGTGCATTTAAGAAGATAACCAACCGAACGCCGTCAAGCTATCGCGGCGGATGAAAAAGGCGGAGAACGATTCAATATTGAATGTTCTCCGCTTTTTATAACATTGTCAAGTTGAACTTATTTTCGCCGTCCAGCACCGCCACCGCGCGTCGAACCGCCTCCGCCGCCACGGCTTCCTCCAAAGCTGCCACCACTTCGACCGCTTCCGCCGAAGCCTCCGTGTGAACCACCGCGAGGACCTCCGAAACCACCGCCACGTGGTGGACGCGGTCCTCCAAATCCTCCGCCAAACGGAGGTCCACCGAAGCCACCGCCGCCGAAAGGTGGGCGCGGTGGACGGCGATGATTATTGAAGCTGCTGCCGAGCAGCCATCCGAATAGGCAACCAGAGCAGCCATTTCCGCTGCCTCTTGCCGCAATATTTGATATGATGATAAATATTACAACGATGAAAATAATAATAAATATTGTCGGTATCCCGCGCGAACCGCCCCAATATATCGTGTCATCTGGATAAGGTATATTCTCGCCTTGCGGATATTTGTTTGACGAGCTGTTGTCTCCATAATAGCCGTAATACGACGCAACTGTATCGTAAAGCTCATCGAAAACCTTTCTCACGCCGCTGTCATAATCCTGCTTTGCAAAATCCGGTTCGAGATGATCTGCAAGTATATTGCCGATAGTACCACTTGTCAGCGATTTTTCAAGTCCCTGACCCTGCACGCACCAGTAATCGTCGTCGCCTATGGAAAGCAGCAAAAGCACGCCGTTCTTCTTATCCTTTGAGCCGATATCCCATTCGTTGAATAGATTATAGCAGTATTTTTCAAGGTCGCCGTTTGGAACAAAATCAATTGCGACAACTACGATCTGTGCTCCGGTAGCCTCATATAAGCCGTCATTCTTTTCGACGATGTACTTTTCAGTATCCGCAGATATGACTCCCGATGAGTCGAGCACGTAAAATGCCTCGCTTGGCTTAGGCAAATCGACTGCGAAAGCCGTAATTGGTAAAATCACAATTGCAAACATAATAAAAACAATTGCAGCGAGTCTATGTTTTATCATCAATAATTTCCCTTTATAAATAAATTATGACACTTTTATCAGCCATATATCTGAGCTGGCGCTATACCGAAAAATCCCGCGATCAGCTTTGCCGGAAATTCATTTCTAAGCGCATTGAATTCGCGTGCAGCATCGTTATATCCGTTATGCGATATACGCTGCATGGCCGACGAGATATCGTCATACAAGCTGGAACGAAATCCAAGGTCGGTCGAGTTCATGTGTCCGAGGTCAAATCCGTTGTAAATTGCGGTCACAGCGTCGAAAAGCAGTGACGCAGCCACATATTTTTCGGATATTGATTTTGCAGCTGATAAAGTCTGGCGCGCTTCGGTCAGCGAACTTATCAGACTTTCGCTGACATCGTTGCGCAGAGCGATAGTTTTGAGGTTGTTCGCAGTAGCACCAATATATTCGAGGTCGCTTTGAATCGAATATCCGTCGCCGTCTGGCCCGTTGTAGAAGAAATCCTCAACTGCCTTTTGCTCCTTCAGCAGCGAGCGTCTGCCTCCGATCAGCGACGAAAGTATGATCGCAGCGATCATTATCATAATAGCTACTGGACTTTTTCTTAGCAATTTCACTATAATTATCTCCATAACCTCACGTAGGAGGTCCTTATTTTATGAATCGAAAAATACTTAACCGCGCATTTCGAGCAGCTTGTGCTTCAGCTCATTCTCGATCCTTGCGAGCTCGGCTTCAGCTTCGCGGCGCTTATTTCTACCGTCATTCTGGATCTGTACGACTTCATCGAGTGTAGAAATGAGCGTCTGGTTGGTCTGCTTCAATGTCTCAATGTCGACGATTCCACGCTCAGACGCTTTTGCGGTCTCAATAGTAGAAACCTTCAGCGCTTCCGCATTCTTCTTAAGCAGCTCATTTGTGAGGTCCGTTACCTGTTGCTGAGCCTTGAGTGCCTGCTGTGAGTGCGCGAGACCGAGTGCAATTACCATCTGACTCTTCCAAAGCGGAATAGTGTTTACGAGTGTGGTTTGAATCTTTTCGCTCATAACAGTATCGTTGTTCTGGATAAGGCGGATCTGCGGTGCCATCTGCAAGGATATTGCACGTGTGAGCTCGAGGTCGTGGATCTTCTTCTCGAAGCGATTGCACATTGCTGCGAGGTCGTTTGCAGCTTGAGTATCCTCAGGAAGATTCGACTTCTGTGCCTTTTCGATGAGCGCTGGAAGTTCATTTGCACGAACCTCTTCAAGCTTCTGCTTTCCGGCGAGGATGTACATCGAAAGCTCCTTGAAGTTGGCGAGGTTTACATTGTAGAGCTGGTCAAGTATCGCAACGTCCTTCATAAGCTTTACCTGATGTCCTTCGAGCGCACCTGCAATTTTCTCGACGTTTACATCTACTTTGTTGTACTTTGCCTTCATCTGTTCTATCTTGTTGCTCTGCTTCTTAAAGAAGCCAAAGATACCCTTGCTCTCTTCTTCGTCAAATTCTCGCAGCTCGCCAACAAGGTTGGTGATCATATCGCCGACTTCACCAAGGTCTTTAGTTTTGACGCTGTTCAGCGCGCTGTCCGAGAAATTAGCGATTTTCTGCTGCGAGCCTGCACCATACTGAAGTACAAGATTCGGATTAGTAATATCAATTTTTGCAGCAAAATCGGCTACCATCTTCTTTTCCTCGGGCGAGAGGTTGACAGCCATATCCGCTTCAGCCTCTGCGGGCGCTTTTACGGCAGTCTCAACTATTTCTGCAGGCTTTTCCGCAGTTTTATCTTCAAATGGGGTAAGCGTGAGTTCGGGCATAATGTTGTTATCCATGTTTTTTACTCCTAATTAAAAATATATTATATCAAAATTAAGGCAATACTGCACAATATTCGCTGCAATCATTCTTTGAAAAGGGCAGTGCATCAAATTTCACAAATGACAAACTTCATTTTTTGAAATCCGCTTGAAAACGCACAAATCAGTCTGCCAAACGGGAATGTATGCCAATTTTGAGCATCCGCTAACGGCAAACATCATATTAAGTTCGGTTCGCACAGATAACTTTTTGTATTCTTGCGTTTGATTTGTACTTACGATATTGTGGAATCCTTCTTGTATTGCTAAGGTCTGTGATTAGTTTTGTAGTTGATTTTCTTACTTTTTTGATTTTTTGATTGCATTTTTGTAATTCTTGATGTCAATATGTCCACTGCTGTCGTAATATTTAAAGCAAAGCATCACTTTTCCAGCGGATATGGATGCTCAATACCGAAATCGACAGGTCCGCATACAAGAACGTCCTTTCCGTTATTTTTATCAAATCTGATGTCAGTGATAGACAGTCTTCTCGGATGTATTTGAGTTGGTGAAAAATGGGTGTGATAGATGATGAACATTTTCTCTCCGTCAGGAGTGTGTGTTATACAGTGGTGTCCCGCTCCGCTTACCATTTTTGTGTCGGCGACGAGAATGGGATTGCCTTCGTATTTGACAAAATCCCCAAGTGGCGAGTCTGATGTCGCATAGCATACACAGTAATAAGGAGACTCATAGTGACAGGCAGAATATGTTAGATAGTAGATGCCATCCTTTTTGATCATATAAGGGGCTTCCGCAACGGGCGACTGATGACATTCATACTCCTCTTGTGCGGCAATGAGCATCTTTTCGGTCGAGAGATCTGGCGTTATCATGTCAGGCATCATCTTAACACCATAGAGTGCATACTTATGATTCTTTCTCCATGAAACATAATAGATGTACATATCGTCGCCATCAAACCAGATATGACCGTCAATTGAAGACTCGAATAGAAATCCGTCCTGCGGTATGAACGGACCGAGCGGCGAGTCGGCAATCGCAAGACCGAGGTGCTCGCAGATGGTAACAAGCATATAGAACTTACCGTCCTTCTCCTTGACATCGGGTGCCCAGAACATTTTGTCCATGTTCCATGCACGTTCAAGACATATGCCACGATTTTCCCAGTTTACAAGGTCTGTCGATGAGTATACCTCATAGCTATGAGATTTCGTGTGGTAGGATGTCGCATAGAGATAGTATACTCCGTTATGGTAGAGTATGTTGGGGTCTGCAAGTCCGTCAACAATAGGGTTTTTGAAGTTTTTCATGTTTTTTGCACTCACTTTCTATAGTTTTTACGATACCATACCAGAAATGGTCTTTATCGTGTCACCAGATGTCATGCTAATTGTATTACTTGCACGTTCGTTTATCCAAGCTCCGCATATGATGTACGCATAAGCGATGCACTTGATTCTAAGAGATTGGTAAGATTTTGGCAATGTTATATATTTTTTTCGGCAGTGCGGACATCCTTTAATCCTTCACTGTCAAGCATATTTTCGAGGACTGTAATGTCAGCCGAAATGTCGATAGCACGATCTTCATACAGATTATCGAGCTGCCGTTCGAATGCTGGCTTTATTGTGTCAAGTATATCAGTAATACCTGAGAGAGTTTTATTTATATTTTCGCCTTTGACCTTCTGATTCGAAAGCTCGATGTAAGTGTTCATTAGCTTTTCGAGTGTAGGAAGATAGTAGTTCATGAATCTGCGCACCTTTGGAAGCTTGTCAGGATTCTTTGAAACATATTCAAAAAGCGTACTCATTATCTCACGTATATCAGAGAGCTTATCAGCAACAGTTGGATCGATTTTATAGAGCTCGACTGATATTTTATCAAATTTACGGATATATTCTGCACCTATATTGATAGCATTATCAACATCGTCGACTCCAGAGTGCGGAGCTTCATAGGGGAGTGGTATGCGCTCAACCTTCGGCGGTATCAAATGCCGCAAAATAACAAACTCAGCTACCGATATCAATATGATAACGATAAAATGCCCAAGCTTGTACATTGGAAACAGCGCCGCAAATAATATCCAGCTTATCGCTATTACATAATATGGAATGACAGAATTATGTTTAACCTCACGATAACGGCTGCTTTGGGCTTTATTACTCATAGCTCTTTACCTCTTATAAAAACTTACTTGAATTTATGGTCAAATAAAAATGTATCTTAGGAGTCGGCCTAAGCCGACATCGTATATTTTTATTATATCATACAATTTTGAATTTGTATATATAATACGGTGAAATTTACAATTTATAAATACAAGAGGATGAATTTGTTTAGTGTTTTGTAATTGAAAATCTGCATTAAGCGAAAGCATGGAATCGAATTTTCTTGAAATTTTATCTTCAATCATTGACATATCAAGAAAAGCGTGTTATCATAAATATATGATAATGATTCGGAGGTTAGTCTGGTGAATGATTTTGCTGAACTTCAATATCGCCAAAGAGGACGCGACCCACTCTATCAGCGCAAGCACAGTCACGACGATTGGTATGAATTTATCCAACCGTTGAGTGATGGCGGAAATGTCCTGATACGCGACCGAGTATATCCGATAAAGAAGGGCGCGATATATGTGATAAATGCTGTAAATATACACTGCACAAATCCGGATGATATCGATAGCTATGTGCGTAATAAGCTTATCGTAAACCGGAACTTTGCAGACTCATTGATATCAATGATGGGGCTTGGAAGCTTTCTTAACAGCGTGCTGAAGGACTCGGGTGGAGGCTGCTATGAGCTTGACGCTGGCACCGCAGATATGCTTGATATCGAATTCAAACGTGCAGTTAGCGCACGATCTGAAGGTAAGCTTGCAAAGGCGGTCACTGTTAGTTCATTTACTCGGATATTATCAACGCTTGCAGGGCTTGATATAAATGAGGCGGTACATTCTACTCACATCTCACGTATACTTGACTATATCAATTTACATATCTGCGAGCAGATAACTATTGATGAAATTGCGGATGGAGTTAATTTGAGCAAATTTTATCTTTGTCGCTTGTTTCGCGATAAGACTGGTATGACGCTAATGGACTATATTCTTGAGCGGCGGCTTTCGATCGCGAGGGGACAGCTGATTGAAAGCGATAAGTCTATACTTGAAATAGCAGAGGACTGCGGATTTTCGAGCGGTTCATATTTTTGCAGGATATTTCATGAGAACGAGGGCATGACTCCGCGGCAGTATCGCAAAGTTCATATGTGTTTGGATGAAAATGCAAAATAGATATTTTAACTTTTAATATGTATATAAATCTATAATATGTATATAAATATGTTTATAAAATCCGTCAGACATTGTACTGGCGGATTTTATATTGCGTTGTCGCGATCAAATTAAACGGACTTACAAACTCAATCATTATTTGATATGAAATATAAAAATTTATGATAATAATTGATATACATCAGATTTTTAGTGTGGTATAATTTAAAAAATAAAATTTGAAGGAGAGAAATATTATGAGTATTTCAAAACGCAGTGTCATCTCGCTGATGCTCATCGCTGCAATGGCAGCCGGCATAGTAGCATGCGGTGACAAAACACCAGACGATCTCGGGAAAGGGTCAAATGATGCAGATACGTCAGATACCGCACCTGTAGAGATAGTCTATCCAGACCTCGGCGGTTACGAATTTATTGTGAATGTACGCAGCGAATCCACTGGATCAGCAGTGTTTAATTGTATCGACTTTGCGGCTGAAGAGCAGAACGGAGATGTTCTTAATGATGCTGTTTATAAGCGAAATCAGGATATTGAACAGAAGTATAACTGCATTATAACTCCTATGATGTCAAGTGGTGACCAGTTTGTTGAGATATCTAATCAGATATACGCAAACGACGCGCTTGAAGCTGGAATCGTGCTCGGAACTTCGGTAGCTCAGCTTGCACAGGAAGGTATGCTGCTCAACCTTTACGACAATGACAATATCGATTTTACCAAGTCATATTGGGACCAGAATGCCGTAGACGCATTTACAATTGACGGAAATATGTATTTTGCAACTGGCGATAACAACTTGAACACAAGTGAGTGCACACGCGTTACCATGTTCAGTAAGGGAATTATTGAGGACTTTAGCCTCGAAGACCCATACGAGATCGTAAACGACGGCAAGTGGACTTTTGATAAGATGCTGGAGATGTCGCTTGCTGCTAACGTCGACCTCAATGGCGATACAAAGCTGACAAAGGACGACCAAGTTGGACTTTATGTATATGGATGGGCACCGCAGTATCTTTTCTACGGAAGCGGTGAGACTGTAACTAAAATGGTAAACGGACTTCCCGAATTGACAGTTTACAATGACCGCAGCGTTGAGGTCGTTGAACTTATCCACAATATATGCGGAAATTCGCGTACCGATACGATCGGCGGTTGGTCTGGAGATCAGACATATATATTTACCGCTGACCATTGCCTGTTCACACAGACCTCTGTTTGGGACCTTCGTGTAAGATACAGAACTGAATGCGAGAAGGATTTCGGTATCATTCCGATCCCGAAGTATAATGAAGAACAGGATAGATACTACAACTACGTGTCTATTCAGGATATGGCTCATCTGTGGTGCATTCCGGTTACCTGCTCGAACTATGACTACGCGACTATACTCTTTGAAGCATTTGCACGTGAATCGACCGATACCACACGTAAAGCTTATTATGATATAACCTTACAGGGTAAGATCACACGTGATGACGCATCGGCAGAAATGCTCGATTTGATTTTTGCTAATAGATGCTACGATATGGTCGCATTATATAACTGGGGTGAATGGGAAAGCTACTTCTCCGGAATTCGCGATCAGGGTACAAATACATTCTCATCGACATATTCATCAAAGCTGAGTAAAACGCTTGAGGATATTGATAAAACTATCACTTCGTTCCGCGAAAATAGTACTACGAAGTAATTTAGTACAGTAGATTACACTTTATTAAATTCCTGTAGTTTATGCAGAAGCTCTCCCGGGGTCATACCCCAATATTCGCGGAATGCTTTAATGAAATGTGCCTCGCTCGAATAACCACATTCGAGCGAGGTTTTTATTATGCTCTCGCCCGATTTGAGCATTTCATGTGCATGAGTCTGTCTCAGCGCGGTAATATGCTTTTTATAATTAACTCCAACCGATTCCTTGAAATCATTCTGGAGTTTTGTTACACTGACGTTGAACTGCTTTGATAGATCTTGAAGTGTTATCTGCTCACTGAGTCGATTGCTGACATATTCAAGTAAATCTTGGATATAATTATAGCTTTCGCCGCAATTTTGATATCCTTCTGATTTGCAGGTACGGTTTATAAGATGTATCAGCTTTGCAGCACATAGTGTACGCATGATTGGGTCGTCTGTGTAGTCGCTCATTTCATTGCATATCTCTGACATACTTCGCATATCTTTTCCTTTTGGACGGACTATGGTCATACTGGCTTCTGTGAAGTGTGAGAGATCGACAAATCCAGCCGGAAATTGTTTGGCTATAGATATATCGAAGCTTACAACATACCTTAGAAAATGAGTGCCATCGACTATGTATGACTTATGTATTGAATACGGGCGATGAATGAATACTGCTGGAGTTGTGTCTTTTATGATGCTACTATTATTTATTACGGTATAGTATCCACTCAGTATCATAAGAATTTCATAGTGCGGATGCCAATGAAGCGGAGGTATCCAGCCATCGTAGCTGCTGCGGAGTTTGGATGAATAGGGTGCAATTTTTACGTTTATATCTTCATTAATATAATTTGAAAGCTGCATATGTGTATCTCCTAATAAACAAGCTGTTATTTAATTATACCGTATTTTTCGCAAAATTTCAATAGATATTATAAAAAATCAAGCTCTGCCGCGATGATATTTCCGGCAGAGCTTGATTTTATATTTCGATAAATGTTACTTCTTTAGCAGCGTCGGTTTTTGAAGCGAATATTTTCACATCGCTGCATGGACTCAAAAGTTCGCGCCAGTGAGACGCGGCAGATATGAATCTATCCGCGCGACAGATGTTGAATACACGCATATCACGGTCGATGTAGCATATCATATTGCTGCTTGTGGAGTCGAACGTTCCACCTATCATACCGATAAATCCGCCGTCAGCTGTAGCTGCAATGTCGACACGCGGAATAGTGTAAAAATCAACATTCGGAATGCAGTCATCAAATATGAATCGTATCCCATATGACTTTGCACACCGTTCGTATTCGTCGCTTTCCCGCTTACTAATGCTTATCGGCATACTGTATATCGTCGTACCCGCTGGTATCAGCTCATATTTGCTTGAAATATAACCGACACATTCTTGATGCGAATTCGTGGTCATGTCGATATAGCGGACTTCTTTATAAGGTGTCATTATTTCAGGTAATCAACTGCTCCGGCAGCGATTTCCTTGAGTGCGCCGTCCTCGAACGGAACCTTGATCCCGGCAGTCTCGCAGAGTCCGACGAAAGTTTTCTTTCCACCTTCGCAGACAAAGCGATAGTAACGCTCCCACGCGTCAGCGTAGTTCTTCTGCGACAGGCTCCAGAATTCGAGCGATACGGTCTGAGCGAGGCAGTAGTCGATATAGTAGAAAGGATAGTGATAGATGTGAAGCTGTCTCTGCCATCCGCGACCGTTTGCGTAGAAATCAACATTGCCGAAGTTCATATACGGACGATAGATCGCTTCGAGTTTTTTCCATTCTTCATGGCGCTGTGCAGGAGTCAGGTCTGGATTGTCGTATACGATGTGCTGGAAATGGTCGACCATGCAGCCGTAGGGGATAAAGATGAGCGCACTTTCGAGGTGTACGTATTTTGCACGTGCTGTGTCATCGCCATAGAAGAGGTGCATCCACTTCCACGCAAGAAACTCCATCGACATTGAGTGGCACTCGCAGGATTCCATTGTAGGCTGGGAGTTCTCAATGAATTCGAAATTTCGTGCGGTGTAAGCAGCGAATGCGTGTCCGGCTTCGTGCGTCAGCACGTCGACATCACCGGAAGTGCCGTTGAAATTCGAGAAGATGAACGGCGACTTGTATTCCGGAAATTCGGTGCAGTAGCCGCCGACTGCCTTACCGTCCTTTGCTACGAGGTCAAGCAGTTCGTTGTCGTACATAAAGTTGATGAACTCGCCGGTCTCAGGCGACATCTCCTCGTACATACGCTTTCCGGCAGCCATTATATCTTCCGGAGTTCCGATGGGTTTCGGGTTGCCTTCCTTGAAGCTGAATACGTCATCATAAATTCGCATTTCGTCAGGTGCAAGTCCGATACGATCAGCCTGCTTTTTCTTCAATTCGCTGACGATCGGTACAAGCTCTTCGACTACTTGACGGCGGAAATTCGCTACCATCTCAGGGTCGTAGCAGTTGCGTGTACGGCGCATATATGCAAGCTCAGTGAAGTTCTTGAAACCAAGCTTGTGCGCAATTTCGGTGCGGACCTTGACGAGCTCATCGAAAATTTCGTCGAGCTTGTCGGCGTGAGACATATAGAATCCGCTCTCGGCAAGATATGCGTTGTGACGCACCTCGCGGTCGGGATTCTGCTTATAAGCCGCGAGCTGAGAGATATTCATCGGCTTGCCATCAAAATCAATCTTAGCAGACGCGACCAACTTCTGATAATCGCTTACGAGCTTGTTCTCACGTCCAAGCAGGTCGATAATTTCAGGAGAGAATGTCTTTAACTCCATCTCGAGGTTCTTAAACATTAGCTCACCGGTCAGCTTTTCAAGCTCCTTGCGGTAGGGAGAGTTGTAGAACGAGAGCATGAGATTCTGCGTGTGCTCCTGAAAAGCCGGAAGATTCATATCGTAGAATTCCTGCTCAGCTTCGTAGAATTCGTCCTTTGTGTTGATCGAATTGCGCACATACGCGATAGACGACATCGTCGATGCGTGAATCATCAGCTTTTCCTGCTCGCGGAAAGCAGCGATAACAGTGTCACTGTCAGCAGCATTTTTCACCTTATCGGTGAGTGCGTCGATTTCTTTGCCGAGCTCGTCAAGGTTGACGCGCTCATATGGCATATCATTAAATTTCATTATGTTTCCTCCTTAAATTAGGATTATTAAATTTTTTACACATTCAGAAAATTGCAAATAATACAGCGATTATGATTGCTGGAAGTACGTTTGCTACGCGGATCGTTTTTGGAAAAACCAAGTTAACGCCGACACACATGATTAAAACATTGCCGACTAACGAGATATTGCTGATAACTGTGTCGGTCATGATAGGCGCTGCCGCCCTTGCTAACAAAGTTATCGTACCCTGAAAGATCAAAACGGGTATTACCGAAAATATACATCCCTTGCCGAGCGAGGCGGTCATCATAATAATTATGATCAAATCGAGAACTGCTTTTGCAAATAAAGTATCATGGTTGCCGCTGATCCCATCCTGAATAGAGCCGATTATAGCCATTGCGCCGACGCATACGGTGAGTGACGCAGAAACAAATGCGTCAATGAAGCGGTCGTCGCCCTGACTGCCGCTCTTGTCACGCAGCCACGTTCCGAATCGCTCAAACCACATATCTAAGTTTACGAGCTCTCCAATAAACGCACCAGCTGCAAGTGAAATTATCAGCATCATCGTACCTTGTATATTGAGACTGCCGATCAGCTTATCATTAGATTCGTAAATATTCACGGTGAGCATTTGCGAAAGTGTACTGGCAAGTGACATTACGATGATCGCAAATCCCATCGCTTTAGTAATTGTTTCCTGATACCGCTCTTTTAAGAATCGCCTCGATATAAGTCCGCCGACACCTCCGATTATGATTGCAGCCGCATTTACTATTGTTCCCAATCCTATCATAATAATAGCATTTTCTCCGGATATATTTCAAAGATATTATGTCGGCAATAGCCGCAAATGCGGTAAACCGCGGAGCTTCAACGTTGTTGAAGCTCGCGCGGATTACAAATATTAAATCAGTTGCCGTCCTTGTAGTAATTGATAAGGCAGCCGCAGAGAATGATCTTGCGCTCGTCGTCGGTGAGCTCACCCATTCTGAGGGTGATTTCTTTAACGCCGCCGTCAGCCTTGATTACATAAGCCGGGAATTCATACTTAGCTGCTTCAACAGTAGCTCTTACGTTAGGAACAAAGATATTATCTCCGACCTCGAAGTCTACATCGTCGAAAATGAATGGCAGCATACCCCAGTTGATGAGGTTACTTCTGTAACGCTTGGTTGCATATTCGACCGCTATATTAGCCCAGCCGCCGAGTACCTTCTGGCAGGACGCAGCCTGTTCGCGTGCAGAACCGTCGCCCGGCTTTCTTGCGCAGACTACGCTTCCAACGCCGACCTTCATCGGGTCGATATCAGTCTTGATCGCAGCAAGCTTTGTGAATATATCTGCAAGCTCGCCCTTTGAGTTGTCGTCGCCGTTTTCACGTGCCTTTTCGAACTTTTGAACCTCTTTTGCTCTGCCAACATATGCCGGATCCTTGCGGGAAAGGGCGAATTCAGCGAGTTTGAGCGGATTCGAACGGTAGGACGATGTCTCGCCGGATGGGATAAGTTCGTCGGTAGTGGTGACCGGATCGTTGATGACCGACGCTACCTTCAAAAGCATATCGTCGGTGAGCTCAGACATTACAGGCCAGTCTGCGATGTTCGGACCGATACGGAGCTCGGTCTCAGATTTTGCATTGCCATAGCCCTTGTATACGCGGTGGTCGTATACTGTGCTGTCGAAATGATATGCGGGATTTGTATATTCAACTTCAAGTTCGGTTGCCGGAGTCAGGATACCGCCGCGGCTTGCAGTAGCTGCAATGCTGCGTGCGTCCATGAGTGCGACCGACGCGATCTGACCGTTGCCTGGCTTCGAGCCCTCACGGTTCGGGAAGTTACGAGTCGAGTGACGAATGCTGAGTCCGCCGTTTGCTGGAACGTCGCCTGCACCAAAGCAAGGACCACAGAATGCGGTTCTGAGCGTAACGCCAGCTTCCATAAGCTTAGCAGCTGCGCCATTGCGAACGAGCTCGATGTATGCGGGCTGGCTCGCCGGATAAGCCGACAGTGTGAATGCACCGCTTCCGGTAGACTGACCGGCAAGTATATCGGCAGCAGCACAGAGGTTATCGAATGTACCGCCTGCGCAACCTGCGATAACGCCCTGATCTACGCGGATTCCAGCGGGTGTGATCTTATCAGTGAGGCTGACCTTGATGTTAGGATTGTCGAGCTGCTCGGTTGCAGTCTTTTCGACCTCGCGGAGAATATCGCCAGCGTTGTCGATGAGATTGCGGATAGTGTAGGTGTTGCTCGGGTGGAAAGGAAGCGCTATCATCGGTTCGATGCGCGACAGGTCGACTTTGACAACGCCGTCATAGTATGCGAGCGCACCGGGAGCGAGTTTCTTGTAATCCTCAGAGCGCTTGTGCATATCAAAGTAGCGTTTGGTTTCATCGTCAGTGATCCAGATGGACGACAGGCAGGTCGTCTCGGTGGTCATTACGTCGATGCCGTTTCTGAATTCGATAGGCAGATTAGCAATACCGTCGCCAACGAATTCAAGTACTTTGTTCTTTACAAAGCCATTTGCAAATACCGCGCCGATTATTGCGAGCGCAACGTCCTGCGGACCTACACCTTGCTTCGGCTTGCCACTCATATAAACAGCTACAACCTCGGGACGCTTGATATCGTATGTACGGCAGAGCAGCTGCTTAACAAGCTCAGGGCCGCCTTCACCAATCGCCATAGTTCCAAGTGCGCCGTAACGAGTATGGCTGTCAGAACCGAGTATCATCTTGCCGCAGCCGCTCATCATTTCACGCATGTACGAGTGAATGACAGCGATGTGCGCCGGAACGTAGATTCCGCCGTATTTTTCAGCAGCCGAGAGACCGAATACATGGTCGTCCTCGTTGATAGTACCGCCGACTGCGCAGAGACTATTGTGGCAGTTTGTGAGCACATACGGGATCGGGAACTTCTCGAGTCCGCTGGCACGAGCGGTCTGGATAATTCCAACGTATGTGATATCGTGTGAAGCCATCGCGTCAAATTTTATTTTAAGGTTATCCTCGCTGCCGGTATTGTGCGCTGAGAGGATAGAGTACGCCATAGTCTGACGCTTAGCGTCCTCCTTCGAAATGCCGTCTTTGCCGAGCGATTTCAGCTGTGCAGGGGCATTTTCGTTGTCCTCGATCAGGGTGTTGCCGTATGCGAGATACGCACCGTTTTTCAATAATTCAACCATTACTTTAATTATTCCTCCGGAAATCTAAATTTACCTACTATATATCATATCATCAATTTATGAATATTTCAATATATTCGGTCGGAAATTGACGGCTAAATTAAAAAATAACTCGAAAATGAATTTTAATAACGAAAATTTACAAAAGCCTATTTATATTTTTTCGAGAATATGATAAAATATATACTATTACTATCTCAATTATAAAAGGAGACATAAATTATGGCAAGCTATAGAAGGGGCAGAGTTAATGAAGAAATGACTCGCGAGCTCGCAGAGATACTGCGCGAGATCAAAGACCCACGTGTCAGCGACAATTTTGTCAGTGTGACAAGCGTTGACGTTACTCCAGATTTAAAATATGCTAAGATATATTTTTCGTCAATTACCGGCGATAAGAAGGACATCAAAAAGGGACTTGTGAGTGCGTCTGGATATATCCGCAAGCGACTCGCTGAGACGCTCAATCTGCGCGTAACGCCAGAGCTTTCTTTCCTTCCTGATGATTCTATCGAATACGGCGCACACATAAATTCGCTTTTGCATAAAATAGAAAGCAGCGCTTCGGACGGCGAGGACACAAACGATGAGTGAATCAGCTGTAAATCTGACAATATCTGATGTCTGTGACCGACTCGAAACGCCGTCGTCAGTATTGATACTGACACATACTCGACCTGACGCAGACACACTCGGCAGTGCATTTGCACTGCGCGAGCTGCTGCGCGGACTTGGCAAGCGCTGCGAGGTCATTAATGATGACGATATCCCGAAGCGGCTTGGATTCATATTTAATGTTCCGACGCTGCGCCCAGAGGCATTGCCTGACGATTTTGAGCCGGATATGTATGTTTCGGTCGATGTGTCAGCTTCAAAGCTGCTCGGAAAGCTTGAAGAAGAATATGCACCAAAGGTAGCGTTGGCTATAGACCATCATGTGCTCGGTACGCCGTTTGCGAAGGAGACTTTCGTTGCACCGACCGGAGCGTGCGGTGAGATAATATTTGATATCGCGTGTGAATTTGCCGCGCGCGGAAAGTCACTGTTAAACCGTTCCGCCGCAATTGCATTATATGCGGCGATCTGCTCAGATACCGGAAGCTTCAAATTCGACAGTGTAACTCCTGAGACGCACAAGCGTATCGCAGCGCTGCTCGAGTATGACATCAACCACGCCGAAATATCGCGCAAGCTTTACGATTCGCGTCCGATTTCGCAAGTCATGGCAACTAAGGTCGCACTCTGCAACTTGCATTTCTATAACGAAAATCGTGTTGCCGTCATTAACTTTACCAATAAAATGCGCGAAGAAAACAACCTCACTCGTGAGGATATCGACGATATAATCTCGCTCACACGCTCGATCGAAGGCGTGGAAATAGGCATATCAATTAAACAGAGCGACGACGATCTGACGCTCTACAAGGTTTCGATGCGCTCGAACCGTGTTGCTGATGTATCTAAGCTATGTGCGATATTCGGCGGCGGCGGACACAAGCGTGCAGCTGGATGTACAGTCAATGCCGAAAACGAATATGCCGCTGAGTCGATGCTGATAGCGGAGATAAATAACGAGCTTATGCGGCTTGACAAGGAAGGCGCATTCGAACACGCTGGAGAGATATAATGGAGCTATCGGGTGTTCTTATATTAAATAAACCTGCCGGAATGACCTCGCATGACTGTGTGAACAAGATACGGCGGCTTTACAATACGAAGAAGGTCGGGCATACCGGTACGCTTGACCCAGACGCTACCGGTGTGCTTCCGATACTTATCGGACGTGCGGCGAAGGCTGCCGATTTTCTGTCAGCTGAGGATAAAGTCTACCGCGCTGGATTAAAGTTAGGAATTACGACCGATACTGAAGATACAAGCGGACAGATACTAACTCAGTCTGATGATATTCCGCCCGAAGCTAAGGTGCGCGCGGTATGCGATAGCTTTGTTGGCGATATTATGCAGGTCCCGCCGATGTACAGTGCGCTTAAAGTGGGCGGTCAAAAGCTGGTCGACCTTGCACGCCGCGGAATTACGGTTGAGCGTGAGGCACGCCCTATAAAAATATTCTCGATTGATACAGTTACAACCGACAAAGCGGACGAATACATACTTACTGTTCACTGCTCAAAGGGTACATATATCCGTACGCTTTGTGCTGATATCGGTGCAAAATGCGGCTGCGGCGGCGCAATGTGCTCACTTGTCAGAGAGCGCAGCGGCGGTTTTTCGCTTGACGAAAGCGTGACGCTTGATGAACTTGAAGCGATGGATATGCTGGAACGGGAGAAGCTGCTGCGTCCGGTCGAAAAGCTGTTTTCCAATCTTCCAAAAGTATATCCTGCACCATTTTTTGAGAAGCTTTCTCGTGATGGAAACGAAATATATCAGAAAAAAATCGGCACGGATTTCCCGACAGGAACGCGGGTACGTCTATACGGCAAGGGCGGATTTTATGCGCTTGGCGAGGTCGGCGATTATCCTGACGGAAGTGCGATAAAAGTAATAAAGCTGTTTTTATTGTGAGGTTTTATGTCACATTTCAAACGAATAACTGCTGATAACGGCGTTGTATATTTCCGTTCTGAGCTTATCACCTGCCCGCACGGATTTGCATCGCGTATTGGCGGAGTAAGCGAAAAGCCGCATACTTCATCACTGAATTTGGCCTTTGGGCGCGGCGACGATGATTCGATCGTACTCGAAAATCTCCGCTTGTTTTCAGACGCTGTTGGAGTTGATGCTGAGTCAGTAGTGAGCCTACATCAGATACATTCAAGCAGCGTTTTGTACGCCGACGAGAGTATGCGTGGAGAGGGATATTTCATCAAAACCGAACGCGAGTGTGATGGATACGTGACCGATCAAACCGGAATCACGCTCGGAGTTAAGACTGCCGACTGCGTACCGATATTATTTCATGACCCGACTGCGAAGTTAGTCGGCGCAGTCCATGCCGGATGGCGCGGAAGCTTTGCCGGGATCGCAGGCGTTTGTGTCGACAAGCTGATATCGCTCGGCGCGAAGCCGGAAAATATCCGTGCAGCTATCGGACCAGCGATACATTATTGCTGCTACGAGGTCGGCGATGATTTTATCGAGGCGGCAGCGGCTTTTGCAGGGCGTGAAGCGGCTGAAAGATTCGTAACTAAGCCGAGCGGCAGTAAGCGTTATCATGCCGATATAATCGGGATGAATGAGTATATTCTGCATGGTCGCGGTTTAGTACCGGAAAATATTGATGTCTGTGATTACTGCACTAATGACCATCCAGAGTTGTTTTACTCGCACCGCTATTCTCACGGCGTGCGAGGAACTATGCTTTCGGTTATAGCACTGTGATAAATGTGACGGTATTGTGACGGTATTCTGTGCAGTCATGATGTATTTATAAATTTTAGCTGAAAGATAATATATATGGCAATATGTTCATGATTTATTCAATACTCTGTGATATACTATTATTAGACCTGTTCGATAACCTCTCAATTAAATTTTGAAAATGCTGATTTCATCAGCATTTTCAAAAGCTGAGGTTAGGTTATCGAATATGTCTATTATGTAAAATAGTGAGAAGGAAATAAGCAAATACCTATCTGAAATCAAACTCCATAGAGATTTTCGATAAATTATCGAAAATCTCTAATACTACCACAAAAACTTTGGGGGACAAACAAATGATACAGATCCAGAACCTTGTTAAACGGTTCGGCAGCAAATACGCGGTGGATGATATCAGCTTTTTCATCGATGAAGGTGAAATCGTAGGCTTCCTCGGTCCGAATGGTGCCGGAAAGTCTACTACAATGAATATCCTTACCGGCTATATGTCGTCGACCTCAGGTACTGCCTCGATAGGCGGTATCGACATTCTCGAAAATCCGACCGAAGCTAAGCGCTTTATCGGATATCTTCCTGAACAGCCGCCGCTCTACATGGATATGACCGTGCGCGAATATCTCAACTTCGTGTATGATTTGAAGGGCTGCAAGCTTAATCGCACTAAACACCTTGGCGAAATTTGCGAAGTAGTCAAAATTTCTGACGACTACAAAAAAAATCGTCTTATCAAGAATCTTTCAAAGGGATACAAGCAGCGCGTCGGCATAGCTCAGGCACTGGTCGGAAATCCACGCGTGATAATCCTCGACGAACCTACCGTAGGTCTCGACCCGAAGGAGATCATCGAGATACGCAACCTTATCCGTATCCTTGGCGAGACACATACCGTAATCCTTTCTACACATATCCTTACTGAGGTACAAGCTGTCTGCGACCGTATTCTCATTATCAATTCTGGAAAGCTCGTTGCTGATGAAAAGACCGAGAATATCGCGCGCATGATCGAAGGCAACCGTCGGCTCAATGCACGTATCTGCGGTCCACAGCGTGACGTTCTCCGTGTGCTTCGCTCTATCAAAGAGATCACATCTGCTGATGTATTCGGCGAGCGTGAGGGAGACAGCTTTGTCTATGCTATCGAAAGTACTGCCGGAGTCGATATCAGAAAGCCGCTGTTCTATGCGCTGGCACAAAACAATATGCCGCTTATCGGACTTGAACAGCAGGGAACAAACCTTGAAGACATCTTTATTTCACTTGTCGATAAAAAGCAGACCGACAATAAGCGTACCAAGGACGCGCCGAAGTTTGACATCAAGCTTCCGTCGGGCGACACAGCAAGCAAGGAGGATAACAACTGATGATCGCAATATATAAGCGCGAAATGCTCTCCTATTTTACATCACCGATAGGATATGTATTCGTCGCGGTATTCTTAGCGCTCAATGCTTTCATTTTCTCGCTCTTTACCCTTATGGCTGGAGAGGGCTCAAGCGTTGGCACATATTTCATGTTTGTAATGTTTATATTTATCATACTTGTTCCGCTGCTTACGATGAAGAGCTTCAGTGAAGAACGCAAAATGCGCACTGAGCAGCTGCTATTGACTTCACCGGTAAGCTTAATGGGTATGGTATTTGCAAAGTTTCTCGCTGCATTCACTATGTTCGGCGGAACCTTTATCGCCGGAAATCTCATCAATTTTGCTACATTATACAGATATTGCGAAGAGCCTAACACTGCATTGCTGATATCAAGCTCGATCGGTATACTGCTGATCGGTTCGGCATTTATCGCAATTGGACTTTTCGTTTCATCCTTAACTGAGAACCAGCTGGTGGCGGCGATCGGAACTATGGGTATTCTCATTTTCCTGCTGCTTGTCGGACTTCTCAACAGCTACATCGATTCCTACGTTGTTAGAACTGTTATCGACTGGATATCTATCTACAGCCGTTTTGGAAACTTCAGCTACGGAATCCTTGACCCCGCTACTATGGTGTATTATTTCTCGATATGCTTTGTCTTTATGTTCCTCACCGTGCGCATTTACGAAAAGCGCCGCTGGTCGTGATGTAAGGCTTAACGGAGGAATTAAAAATGAAATTAAATACAAAAAATCCCGCAGTAATGCGTAAATTCAAATACGGTGCAGTTTCAATTATACTCACCGCAGTTGTAGTTGCAGCAGTTATAATATTCAATGCGATATTCTCATCGCTTGTATATAAGTACAACTGGTACGTCGATATGACAAAGGAAGGTGTCTACGGACTTTCCGATGCCGGACGAGCTATGCTTGATAATATTGATGCACCGATAAATATTATTTTCTGTCAGCCATATGACCAGCTTGAGAGTAGTACTGCAACGAAGATGATATTCTCGCTTGTAAAGGAAATGGCAGCGTCGTATGACAATATCACATACGAGTACATCGACATTATTTCGAATCCAACTGCGATAACGAAATACAAAACAACTACAGCGACCTCGATAAGTACAACAGATGTCATTGTAGAGAGCGGTACAGAATTCCGTGTATTCAAATGGAATGCACTGTTTGTGCAAAATGAAAGTAATGTGATCTGGGCTTTCAACGGTGAGCTCAAGCTTATTTCAGCCATGATCCAGATCACACAGGCTGAAACTCCAATTGCATATTACACATATACACACGGTGAGTCTGCGTCAATGGAAATGCTCGGACTTCTCGAGTTGCTTGCTAATGCAGGTTATAGCGTACAGCCCATCGACTTATCAAAGGAAGACCCATCAGAGGATGCACGCTTGATCGTGATCTACAACCCGCGCTACGACTTTGAGGGAATCTCTGAAGATACCGCCGGAAGAAAGTCTGAAATCGAAAAAATCGACGACTTCCTTGATGGCTGGGGAAATCTGATGGTATTTATCGACCCCGATACAGGCGAGCTTCCAGAGCTTGACGAGTTCCTGTACGAATGGGGAATTGAATTTGATAATTCAGTCCTGAAGGATCCGTCGAGTTCACTTGACGTTGAGCATTACTCGCTCGTAGGTGAGTACTCGGTAGAGGAATCGCTCGGTGCTTCTCTTGTAAGCTCTATGACATCGCTCGGTACTCCGCCTAAGACTGTCGTTCGCTATGCACGCCCGATAAATCTCCTTTGGGACGGCAGCAATGGACGTACCACATCGACTGTACTCTACACATCAAAGAACGCTGAAAAGTATGTAGATGGCAACAAGGTCGATGAGGGACAGTATCCGCTTATCGCACTCTCTCGTGAGATGAGATATATCGACAACACACCGCATTATTCCTATGTGTTTGTTTGCGGCTCGCAGTACCTTACTTCTACCGATTATCTTGGAAGAAAGGCATACGGCAACAGTGATATCGTATATGCTATGATGCGTCAGATGGGTAAGACTCAGGTGCCGGTGGACCTTGACTTTAAGGTATTCGACGATGAATCGCTCGATATCACGACACAGGAAGCTACCAACTGGACGATATTCCTCACTGCTGTAATTCCGGCTCTCTTCCTTATCGCTGGAGTTGTGGTATGGATTAGGAGAAAGCACGCATGAACGAAGAAAACAAGAATTATTCTACTCCGGAGGAGGAAGCCGCGGAAGCAAAGGCAAAGAGCGAGTCAACGCTCTTTGCCGCTCCTCCACCAGAGTCAAAGAATCTGACCAAGCGTCAGAAGCAGAACAGCATGAAAAAGCAGCGCCGCACGATAATAATCATGGCGATAATTGTTATTGCAGCGATATGCGCATATTTCTTTGTTGTTCTTCCGATTGTAAACTATGTTGAAGAGACCAAAAAAGAAGAAGTAGTTTTGCTCGACGGCGAGGTGCTCGGCGTAAATGACCGAATCATGCTGTTTGGTCAAAAAGAACGCTCGAATATCGAATCTATTGAGATTCATAATAGCTTCGGCGAGTGGGGAATATTCTACGATTACAGCGATGAAGCCTTCTACATTACCGGATATCCTGAAGCACCGTACGATAAGGAGCTGTTCTCGTCTCTTGTGACCTCTGCCGGATACACGCTTTCGATGACGCGCGTTACTGAAAATGCTGAGGATATGAGCGAGTTCGGACTTGCTGACAAGGATAATCCCGCATGGTATACGCTTAAAACCCGTGACGGTGAATCGCATACAGTATATATCGGCGACATGATACCGACTGGTGCCGGATATTACTGCCGCTATAAGGACAGAAATGCGGTGTACGTACTCGATTCGACTTTAAGCAAAACTCTGCTCCAGCCGCTCGAAGTTATGATAACTCCTATGCTGTCGCTGCCTATGCAGACTAACGACTACTTCACTGTCAAGAATTTCGCGATAATGAAGGGTAACGATGTTTCGGTACTGCTCACTTATCTTGATGAGGATGAGCGCGCAGCTGAAGCCGCAATGAGTGCATACAAAATGCTCGCACCGGCAAACTATACTGTAAACTCTACTAACTACTCTGTAGCTCTCGAAGCGCTTACAAGCTTTCAAGGTACGAGCACTCTTGTATACGACCCGACCGAGGATGAATTGAAGGAATATGGACTGCTTGAACCTGCGTACACATTGTCGTATGAGTATCAGGGCATTCAGCAGATGATAGTATTCAGCGAAAAGAATGAAAGCGGTAATTACTATGCGTATTCGCTGCTGTTCAATCTTATCACCGAGGTTGATGGCTCATCGCTCGCATGGCTTGACTGGGATATCATCAAGTGGGTCGACCAGCCGATATTCATGATGAATATCAACGACGTTGAGACTATTACAGTTGAAAGCGATACTGCTAAGCGCGTATTTGACCTTGTTGGAGAAGGTCAGGAGCTGGTTGTCACCGAGCGTGATACTAAATTCCAGCCTGAAGTCAAGAATTTCCGTCAGTTCTATAAAACATTGCTTTCTGTATATATGCAGGATTATGTTGGACTTACTGAAGAGCAGATAGAAGCACTTGACGATTCGAAGGATCTTTATATGACTCTGACGATCGAAACACGTGCCGGAGTAAAGCACGAATACAAGTTCTATCCGTATTCGACACGCCGCTCGTACTATACAGTCAACGGCAAGGGTGAATTCTATGTACTGCGCGATATGGTCACAAAGATCATAACCGACGCAGAAAAGGTCATGACTAATACAGTCATTGATTCTGAAGCTCATAGCTAAAAATAGTAACAAAAGCCGGCAGTTGCCGGCTTTTGTTATTTAATATGCGTTTCGATAGAAAAACCGGACAGCCATATGACTGCCCGGTTTTGTGAGTCCTTATTCGGTAACCGTTTCTGCTTCGGAAGCTTCGGTTTCAGCTGCTTCCTCTGCTAACTCAAGCTCCTTGTTGTAGGCTGCGATCACAGCTTCTTCAAGGACACCCCGGAACTGCGCGTTGATCGGGTGAACGATGTCGCGGTAAGTATTGTCGGGATTCTTACGGCTCGGCATAACGATGAAAAACTTGTCTCTTGCATTGATAACCTTTATGTCATGAACAGCTAACTGACCGTCAAAGGTCACAGAAACAATAGCCTTCATAGGGCCTTCGTCGAAGAGCTTTCTAACTTTGATATCGGTAATATTCATTTTTTTATTCCTCCCAGATTGGACTGTATTGTTTTTGAAACCTGACAATATTATACACCAGAAATATTAAAATAATGCGGGAATTTTATGAAATTTATTGGGCGTTAAAGAAAGATTTTTTTTAACAGCCGACCCTTTTTTTATGAATAAGAGGCGGTATCTGTCATTAGTGCCCTTTGCTGTACATTATTCGATATTATCTGTACATTCTGTGAATAAAAACCGAATATTTGCATTTATCTTGTTATCATGATCCTATATTTATTTTGAAAAATTTCTTTCGGACTATTTTATTTTTGCTTTATATATGGTATAATATAGTATGATTTAAAATGTAATATATGGAAAGGTATGAAAATATGTATACATCCTATTCGATAGAAAAAATAAGCGAGATATTCTCGCAGAAGTCCCGTTCGGTATATTTCATCGGTATTGGCGGCATAAGTATGTCGTCGCTCGCTCACATTGCGATGGAGCGCGGCTGCCATGTTGGCGGATACGACCGCACGCCGTCCGACCTTACGCGCGCACTCGAAAGCTGCGGGATCGAGATCAACTACACCCTCTCACCCGACCACATTGAAAACTACGATGTCATCGTCTACACAGCTGCGATAAAACCTGATAATCCGGAGCTTGCACGTGCGCTTGAATGCGACAGACGCGGAGAGAAATATTGTATCTACCGTGCCGATTTCCTCGGCTGGCTTATGAGCGCCTGCAAAAATCGTATCGGAGTTGCCGGTATGCACGGTAAGAGTACTGCTTCATCAATGGTTGCACAGGTTTTCCTTGCAGCTGAGCTTGACCCAACGATAGTTCTCGGCGCGGAGCTTTCGTCTATAGGCGGAGCTTACCGTATCGGCTCACGCGACAATTTCATTATGGAGGCGTGCGAATATCAGGATTCATTCCTTTCATTCACTCCAAATATCGCAGTTGTGCTGAACATCGACCTCGACCATACCGATTACTTTTCTGGAATCGAGCAGATAATCGAATCATTCAGAAAATACCTTGCGATTGCTGCCGACGGGTATGCTGTCGTGAATATCGACGACGCTAATGTGCGCACAGCGATTGAAAGTTATACTGGAACGATAGTAAGTTATGGGCTTGAATCTGACGCTGACTTTACGGCTGATAATATAAGTTATGACCACGGACACCCTGAGTTTGATATAATCAAGCGTGGCTCAAAGCTCTGCCATGTCAAATTGGCAGTTACCGGGCGACATAATATAATGAATGCGCTTGCATCGGCTGCGGCGGCAGATATCTGCGGTGTAGCGCCCGAAGCGATATCGCGCGGGCTTGCGTCATATGCGGGCGCTAAACGGAGAATGGAGCTGAAAGGCAGCTTCACTACTGAATCGGGAGCGAGCATACCGCTGTATGACGACTATGCGCACCATCCAACTGAGATAAGAGCTACACTGTCAGGTGCGAAGTCGCTCGGTTATGATCGTGTGTGGGTAGTATTCCAGCCGCACACATATTCGCGTACATCGTCGCTGTTCGATGAGTTTGCAGGTTCGTTCTACGGAGTGAATGCGATATTTGCCGACATCTATGCTGCACGTGAAGTCAACACATTCGGCGTATCGTCAGAGCAGCTTGCTAAAGCAGCAGACGGTGTATATCTACCGTCGCTCGATGAAATAGCGGAATATCTCAGAAAGACGCTGACTGACGGTGATATGCTTATTGTGATGGGTGCGGGTGATATAATCAAGCTCGATGAAATATTATTGAAAAAATAATTCGGATTTTCCCAATGAAATTAAATTTTCTGCACTTTATAGGTGAAATGACGTTATAACATTGTCAAGATTGTCTCCACATGCTGCGGCAGTATTGGCGGGAAAATGGAGGTATTGACAAGTTGAAGTCTGGTATATGTAATCATCGGAAGGAAATTCAATTTATGAAGCCTGATATTCTTGAAGCATACGTTGAGCGTGTGTATGCCTATGCAATAAAGCGTACATTTAACCGCGAGGAGGCTGACGAGCTTTCTCAGGAGATACTTTTCGTTGCGGTGCGTGAGCTTGCTCGCCTGCGTGACGAGAGCTGCTTTGAGGCATGGCTATGGGGTATCGCTGCCAATGTCACACGAAGCTTCCGCCGCACGATGGGAAAAGCGCACGCGATATATTCGTACAATACCATCGAGCTTGATGAGCCCTGTGATAGCTCCGATGAGGACGACCGCGAGCCTGTGTACGACCGACTTCGAACCGAGGTAGCTATGTTGTCGAAGACGTGGCGGGATATAATTGTGCTTCACTATTATGACGGACTTTCGATTAAAGAGATTTCTGCGAGGCTCGGGATTCCCGAGGGGACGGTCACATGGAGGTTGTCCGAGGCGCGCAAGAAGCTCAAAAAGGAGTGCGAAAATATGGAAGAAACTGCATTAAAGCCTGTTAAGCTAAAACTCGATATCTACGGAAGCGGAAACTTTAGCGCCGGTGTGCCTATGCCCGAAAGCTATATCAACGACGCACTGTCGCAGAATATACTTTATCACTGCTATGACGAAGCCCATACGGTGGAGGAGCTCGCAAAGCTTTGCGGCGTTCCGGCGTATTATATTGAGGATAGACTCGACAATCTCATCAAGCGCGAGGCGATGATCAAACCGGCGAGAGGCAAGTATCAGACCGATTTTGTTATCTGGTCGGATAAGTATGGGATCTACTGTGAGGAAAACGCAGCAGGAGCAGTCGAGCCGATAGCCGAGCGTATGTATGCCGCTTTGCGCGGGCTCGAGGCCGATGCAAATATGATTGGCATTTACCACGCCGAAAAGAGCAGTGAAGAGCTGATATATCTGTATGCGGCGATGGCGTTCGACTGCCTCTGCCGGAGTTACTGCAAGCTGCCGTATCCGGAGATAAAACCGAGTTATGACGGCAACAACTGGCGTTATGTCGGAAGCGTCGAGACCGGAAAGCATAAGCGAAGCGGGGTCGGAAAATGTACCTGCAACAATTTAGGCAGCCGCGGAAGCTATGCGCATTATGTGTATACCTATGCCGGAACGACCATCCGTCCGATGATGTACGATACGTATATCAACGTATGCGAGGATATACTTACGAGCGGCGGGACGACGGACTATGACAATGCCGCTGCGGCTATATCGGAGGGCTACATTGAGCGGCGCGGCGATGAATTGTTCGTGACTGTTCCGGCATTCACAAAGGAGCAGAAGGCAATATTTGATGAGTCGGTCGTGCGGCATTTTGCGCCTTTGATGGATGAATACAGCCGCATTGCCGAGCGATTTATCGCCGGATATGCAAAGCTGTTCCCGAGACACCTCGCCGACGACGCGGCGCGTTTCAGCCGACAGTTCTTTTTCGAGCTGTTGGCGCCACTTGCCGAGATATGGCAAACGAATGGGCTTATTTCGAAGCCGGAGAGGGGACTCGTGTGCGATGTTATGGTGCAGTTTAAGTAAAATATATAAAAATCCTCAGTCATATGAGGATTTTTATATATTTGCAACTAAGATTCACAAATTATTCATTGACATGATTGACTTAATAATATATAATTAAATCAGTTAATAACAACACAGTATGCCGAATATTAAAATATGATACGCGGGGATTGTTATTATGCTTAATGAAGACCGGAAAGGGATATGGAGTACGCAGGTGAAAACAAAGAAGGACGAAGAATATATATTTCGTGTCAGATTTCACGATGGTCAAATAACGGTTAAAGAAATTAAAAATCATTGGAAGATCATCAGAAAAGTGATACTGATAGTATTGATAGTGCTTATTGCAATCTCAATACCATTAGCCTGCGTGTATGCATACTATCGTTCCGGCAGTTATCCGCTTCTGGCTATTCTTGACACCACGGATGTTGATGTTATGAAGGAAAATGTAGAAAAAATCACAGTTAATTGCTGGGCTACTGAACATAAAGATTTCGAGATAAAGCGAAGCAATAGGGAATATATTCATGCGTTGGTTGAAATATGGGATATAAAGGTATACTTTCCCCATCCGAGCTTTATAAAGATTCTGCCTGTATACGGCGGTCCGGGGACGATAGAGTATACAATTTATATGAAGAACGGCGAGGTACATACTGTGTTGGCAAAGGATGTTTCGAGTAATTACGATTCTAAGACTGGTATTACTACACAGTCTAAATATTCAATTCTTTCTATAGACGGAAAGGAATATTACGCCGCCTATTGGAGATATACTACGCTTGCAGGAATCGCCGAACGCGCAGTTAATAACTAAAAAATCCCATGCAGTAAATCGCTGCATGGGATTTTTCTATTGACATGATTTTTAAAATATGCTATAATACGATAAAAATAAGCTTATATCGAAGGGATACATAAAATGCACATTACAACACTTGGCACAAGTCACGGTGACTCAACATACTGCCGTTTTAATTCTTCCACGCTATATGAGTCCGGCGATTCGCTATATCTTGTAGACTGTGGCGCTCCATGTGAAGCGCTTCTCTGCCGCAAGGGCAAGGATTTTCACAAGATCCGCGCGGTATTCTGTACCCATATGCACAATGACCATGTAGGCGGACTTACAGAGCTTATCAAAATCCTGCTGAAATACAAAAAGCCTGGACAGCATACGACGATATTTTTGCCGGAAGCTGATGCAGATAAAGCGCTTATTGGCTGGCTCAATGCAATGCACCTTGACCCGACCGACGATGTTATATCGTTTGAGACCGTGAAGCCTGGACAGCTGTATATGGATGAGAATATCAGCGTAAGCGCATATCCGACTGATCATATCCCTTCATCACCTGTAAAGCCGTGTACATTCGCGTACATAATATCCGAGGGCGATAAGCGGTTGCTGCACACCGGAGATTTGTGGGTTGATTTTCATGACTATCCGAAAATATTGCTCGACGAGCATTTCGATTTGTTGCTGTGCGAGGCTACACACTATAAGCAGGCGACTGCCGCGCCGCTGTTCGAGCGCTCGAAGATTGACCGCATGATATTTATCCATATAGGAAATGAGTGGCACGGAGAGGGAGAAATGAAACTTTATAACTTTTGCGGAAATCTTCCATATCCTGTATTAGTCGCGCATGATGGGGATGAATTTGAGCTTTAGCGGCATATCGCTTATACATTTAAAAGCGTGAACGATTCTGCTGCCGATCTGCTATTTAAGCAAAAAAATGAGAGCAGAATGCTCTCATTTTTTTGTATCAGGCTCTTTTCTGTGCATATCTCCAGATGTAAATTTGATCGCACGCTCTACCGCGTCCTTGGCGTTGCCCCATGGCTCGGCGTCGTAACGGTAATCAAACTTTTTACAGAACCAGCTGACATCTTCACGAAGCGAGTCAAAATAGGTATTAACAACTGTCGATACCTCTTTGTAAAAGTCGCCGAACAGCTTTTTTGACAGTCCACGCCGACCGTATTCTATGAACATACGATAGTGCGGCAGGCAAATATACGGCTGTGCGCGCAGCTTATCCCGGAATGCAGAATCGCTCTGCCAGAGCAGCACCGCAGTTTCAAACATCTTTTCCAGAGAGAATTCGATTCGACCGCACACATAGCAGCTGCCTTCAAGCTTTTCGAGCCGCTTCATCGAATCCACGCCGACACCCTTAAGTGCTGCAAAGCCTTTTCCACTTATTTCTCCGCTCAGCTGATTCAGATGACTTTCGAGCATTAATGCCATTCCAAGGCGATTCTTACGTGTGAACATCATGTCATAGTGAGTTTTGCAGAAGCCTTGTTCGTTTGTTTTTATGCGCACATCAGGCTCCATCATTGACGCGCCGAGTATTAGATCGAGCTCATTTTCTTCAAGCTTGCGGTATAGTGTACAGAACGGACACCCACACGCAGAGTCGGCTTGCGAAGCCTCAAAAGCTTCGTTGACAGGTATCGTATATATTTTTTCCATTATATTCTCCTCGATTTTAAAAATAATATTTCCCGAATGACTTGATTTATTTATATTATACCGTTATAATAGAAATAAAGCAAGTGCTAATTTGTAATTATTTTAAAATTTAAAACTAAGCTGAGGTTTATATGACAGAATTACTTGAAAAAACAAATATTGAAGAATTCATCGACCCTGACGGTACTCCATGTGTGCGGATCGGCGGAATCGAAAATTTCCTTGTATCACAGGTGTTTGATTGCGGACAATGCTTCCGCTTTGATCCGGTTGAAGGAAGCAATTATCAATCCGAATTTGAAGGAGTCGCACTCGGACGTTATGTACGTTTCCGTCAGAATACACCGGATATGCTCGAAATTTATAATTCCACGCTTTCCGATTATGAGTCAATGTGGAAGCACTATCTCTCGCTCGACGAAGACTATACTGCTGTTCGTGCAGATATAGCTGAGCGTTTTAATACGGCGTGTGGGCATATCGATATGGTAATGCCTGAGGCGATGAAGTATGGCGAAGGAATACGCATACTGCGTCAGGAGCCGTGGGAAGCAGTCTGCTCATTTATTGTATCGCAGAACAATAACATACCTCGAATAAAGAAAATAATCTCTGATATGTCGCGCGTATATGGAACACCGATAGAGCATAACGGAAATACATATTACACATTCCCGACAGCTACGGCGCTGGCAAATGCAGGAGTTGAGGGACTTTTTTCATTGAAAACCGGATTCCGCGCTAAGTACATATATGACGCTGCGCGCAAAGTGATAGAAGGCGATATTGATTTTGACGAGATACTGGCTGCTTCTCCTGACAGAGCAATGGAGATACTGCTTACGATAAAAGGCGTAGGTCCGAAGGTCGCGTCGTGTGCGATGCTGTTCGGATTCGGAAAGACTGAAGCATTTCCGATAGACGTTTGGATCAAGCGTGTCCTGGCTAAGTATTATCCAGAAGGACTCGATATTTCAAAGCTCGGAAAATATGCTGGAATAGCTCAGCAGTATCTGTTCTATTACGAGCGCTACCAAAACTGAAGTGTAAATTTTTTGTGTGCGCAATTAAATTTTTCAAAAGCTATTGCATTTTCGAAAAAAATCTGATATAATATATAAATAGTGGACGCACTATGCGCCACTTTAAAAAGACAAGCTATAAAATAAGGCCATACCAGCCGGGGAATTAGCGGTGCCTTGTACCTGCAATCCGCTGCAGCAGGGGTGGATTCCTTTAATGAGGGCTGATTCTGTGTGGTCTGCACGTCGGATTTTACGTGTTGACGGATGGGTCTTGCGCAATCGGAGGCCGTGAACCATGTCAGGTGGGGAACCAAGCAGCATTAAGCGGTTACTTCGATGTGCCGCGAGGTCGCCTGTCCTGAGCGTATGCCGGCGCAGCGCGCATAGAATCACTTCGAATTTTGGGTGTATGGTCTTATTTTATAGCTTGTCTGATTTTTTAAACAATATGGAGGGGAAGAAGTCTTGCATCAGGCACTATATCGGAAATGGCGTCCGCAGCGCTTTTCAGACGTGTGCGGTCAGGATCACATAACCTCTATTCTGCGATATGAGGTCAGCGAAAACAAAACCTCACACGCCTATCTTTTCTGTGGTTCACGCGGAACAGGTAAGACTACCTGCGCGAAGATACTTGCCAGAGCGGTCAACTGCGAGCATACTGTGAACGGTGACCCATGCGGCGAATGTCCGTCCTGCAAAAGCGCTGAGTCGGGCAGCTGTATTGACATTATAGAAATGGACGCTGCCAGCAACAACGGTGTTGACGATATCCGTCAGATACGCGACGAGGTCGAATATCTTCCAGCAGAATTAAAGTATAAGGTGTATATTATTGATGAGGTGCATATGCTGTCGCCGAGCGCCTTCAATGCGCTGCTGAAAACGCTTGAAGAGCCACCGCCTCACGTCATATTTATTCTTGCAACGACCGAGCTTCAAAAAATACCTGCAACGATACTTTCGCGCTGTCAGCGTTTCGATTTCAGACGTATTTCAAGCGATGTAATAGCTGCACGGCTTGAATATATTGCCTCTGAAGAGGGTATAACGCTCGACCACGAAGCGGCGTTCATGCTTGCACATCTTGCTCAGGGCGGTATGCGCGACGCGATATCTCTGCTTGAACTCTGTTCAGGTGAGAATAAGCCGGTTACAGTGGAGGTTGTCGAGGAGATAGCTGGTACTGGCGGACGCGATTCGGTTGTCAAGCTCTTAAATGCGATTTGCGATAAGGATTATGACACAATATTTGGAGAGATCGGCAATATGTTCATGTCGAGCCGTGACCTTACGGTTTTCTGGCAGGATATTATCGCATTCTACCGTGATATGCTCGTTGTCAAAACAACGAAGAATTCACGTGAGTATCTCGATTTGTCCGAACGTCAGTATAACGAACTGATTGAAGTAGCCGGGCGATTTGCAGTTGAGACCTTGATCTATCACTCGAAGCTGCTCGACGCTGCGCTTGATACGCTGCGGCGTACAAGCTCACCGAAGCGGTTGGTCGCTGAAATGACCCTCGTGCGTATGTGCGATGAACGCTTCTCAGTTACGAATGAAGCTCTCGCATCGAGATTGACTGCGCTTGAAGATAAATTAAAATCTGGCGGCTTTTCGATAAAGTCGACTGCACAGATGAGTCAGAAAATCCAATCTGAGCCGGTTTTAGAAAATAACAGCGAACTGAATGATACATCAGTCGGCGAGTCGTCAGAACAGGTGAGTACAGCTGTACCGAGCGATTCTTCTGCGCCGGTCAAAAAGGAATACCGTCAACTGTCGTATTGGGCAGATTTTGTACAGAAATGCACTGAACGTGACGGTATGCTGGGAAGCTTCATGCGAGAATCCGCTAAAGGCTTTACTGTAAATACGGACGATTTTGTACACATCCGAACCGATAATCAGATGGCTCAGACCATCATTACAAGAATGTTTCCCACGCTGCTTGAAGTCCTCAATACATTTGAGGATGGGCGGCTTGATCAGTCCCTCGTTAAGCTCGAGTATGTACCCGAGAAGAAGGACGATAAATTTAAGGCGATAGATGAAATTATCAAAAACGCCGAAGAAAATTAACTGAAGCTGAATAAACTTTTTGAAAAGTATTAAGCGTGAAAATAAATTTTTCACGCCGCCAATTTGTGATTTCGCAGTCAAAGACTGCGATCTCGCAAGCGAAATCATCACAAATTAGAACAGAAAGGTAGACTTCGTTGAAGCGAAGTCATGGTAACTATTATGAAAGCACGTTTACCAAAGGGAATGGGCGGCGGCCCTCAGAATATGAATGCAATGATTAAGCAGGCTCAGAAAATGCAGGCTGACATGGAGGCGCTTCAGGAAGATCTTGACGCTCGTGAATATGATGTGTCGGTCGGCGGCGGCGTAGTCGGCGTAAAGATCAATGGTAAGAAGGAAATTCTTTCGATAGATATTAAGCCTGAGATCGTTGATCCCGACGATATCGAAACTCTCTCCGATACTCTTGTTGCCGCAGTCAATGAGGCTATCAAGAAGGTCGAGGAGACCAATTCCACTGAAATGCAGAAGATCACCGGCGATATCAACGTCCCGGGACTATTTTAAGTTGAATGGCGGAATACATACTTCCGCTTGAAAAGCTGATAGAGCAGTTCCGTCACTTGCCCGGTATCGGTCAGAAGACGGCGGTACGGCTCGCTTTCGCAGTACTTGACTTTACCGACGATGAAGCAAATGCTTTTGCCAATGCGATTCGCGGTGCGAAGGAAAACGTCAAGACTTGCTCGATATGTCAGAATATATCTGACGGAGAGCTTTGTCCGGTGTGCGCTGACGAGAACCGCGACCGCTCGGTCATTTGTGTGGTCGAGGACGCTAAGGCTGTAATGTCAATTGAAAAGGTTCGCGAGTATACCGGGGTTTATCATGTGTTGCACGGTTCGATATCGCCAATGGCGGGTATTGGTCCGGATAAGCTGAGAATACCTGAACTATTGTCAAGACTCACTGCGGATGTGCGCGAGATAATAATCGCGACCAATCCGACCGTCGAAGGTGAAGCTACAGCGATGTATCTTACAAAGCTGATCAAACCGCTTGGAATTAAGGTTTCGCGGCTTGCATATGGTATTCCAGTCGGTGGAGACCTCGAATATGCCGATGAAGTTACACTCATGCGTGCCCTTGAAGGCAGAAGATTGATGTAATTTTGCATTTTTGGCGTATATTTTCAATATAGCTCTTGACAAATCGAATATAATAATATATAATATTTTAGTTAGCTCTTTTATAAAGCGATATATTTGCTTAGGAAAGGAATTTATCAATGCAGACAATGCGTATAGATATGCGGGCGCTGCTCGCAGGTGAAACAAACAGAATCGTGCTTGATCGTACCTTTTCACTTGAAGATGGAGATTATGCGTTTGATACGCATATCGACGGAGTCACACTGACAACGCCGGTTAAGGTAACAGGTGAAATTGTCAATATGGGCGGATATATTTGTTTGAAGGCGCGCGCCGAGGTAGAATATGATACCGAATGCGCTCGCTGTCTCGAACCGCTGCACAGAAGCCTTACAGTAGAGCTTGAGCGTACTGTAGTAAATCATGGAAGTCTTGAGAATACCTCTGACGAGGACGCTGACGATTATCTTGAAATAGTCGACGGTGAGCTCGACATTGAGACTACTATTGCAGAAGAGCTGATGATGAATTTTCCTATTAGAGAACTTTGCAGTGAGAACTGTAAGGGACTCTGCCCGAAATGCGGAAAGAATCTGAATGAGGGCGAATGCGGCTGCGTGACAAAAGAAATTGACCCGCGGCTTGCGATTTTACAAAAACTACTTGAAAAAGAGTAAATTATGATGTATAATATATAATGTTATACTATTAAGGAGGTGTCGTGAAATGGCAGTACCGAAGAAGAAAGTCTCCAAGGCGAGACGTGATAAAAGACGTTCCAACGTATGGAAGCTCGATATGCCGGGTATGGTAAAGTGCCCGAAGTGCGGTGAGTACAACCTCGCTCACAGAGTTTGCAGAGCTTGCGGTTCCTACAACGGAAAGCAGGTTATCAATACCGAGGCGTAAGCGCCTTGATACGGAACTGTCGCATTTATATGCGGAAGTTCCGTTTGTATTTTTACAACGTTGAATGAACAGCGAAGCGTGTGTTTTTGCATACGCTTCGCTGTTTTGCATTGGATGAATTGTAAGGGTATTGTGGCGAGTGATCTCCTGCACAATCTTTTGTATTGTCTGTATTATCTCTCATGAATCGGATATATTATTCTTATCCGTACTTTTGGGAGGTTTATATATGGATATAATCAAAGTCATACTGACATCAATATTATCTGTTGTAGTTTTGTTTGTACTAACAAAGTTGATGGGTAATCGCCAGATGTCGCAGCTGTCTATGTTCGATTACATCAATGGGATCACGATAGGCTCGATCGCCGCCGAGATGGCAACATCACTTGAAAATGATTTTTGGCTGCCGCTTATAGCGATGGTAATATATGCAGTGGCGGGGATAAGCATTACTTTTGTTACAACAAAATCGCTTAAAGCCCGTCGATTCTTAGCAGGGCGCTCAGTTGTGTTGTTTAATAATGGTAAATTTTATCGCAAGGACATGAGACGCGCACAAATTGATATGAGCGAATTTATGGTTCAGTGCAGAATAAATGGCTGCTTTGATTTGTCGCAGCTCGAATGTGCAGTGCTTGAATCGAATGGACGGATAAGCTTTTTAATGAAGTCTGACTCGCGTCCGGTTCAGCCTTCCGATTTAAATATAACTCCGGCTAAAGAGTCAATATTCCCAACAGTCATACTCGATGGCTGCGTACTTGACGGAAATCTGAAGGCTGCCGGATATGATAAGGCGTGGCTTGATAAGGAATTGATACGCCTAAAATGTAGTCTAAATGAGATCATGCTCGGAGAGATTGACAATAACGGTCAGCTTGCAGCCTATTCTGCCGATAATAAAAAAGAAAAACGCGATATTTTTCAGTAAATTTGCCTTTTTCTGTTGCCAAACTCTAATCTGTGTGATATAATATAACTAATATAGAATATTGTATCGGAGGAATTATATGGAAACAACATTAAAAAACGGCGAAAAATGGTATGATACCGACGGAAATGTCATTCATGCGCACGGCGGACATATGCTTTATCATGAGGGCTGGTATTATTGGTATGGCGAAAATCGCAACGACAATAATTATGTCGCTTGCTATCGTTCGAAGGACTTAAAAACTTTCGAATTCCGCGGAAATATTATTACAACTGATACACCAGTTGAAAAGATACGCGTCCATACAGACCGCAAGCTGTTCACTCAGAATGAGGATGGAAGTATACAAAAGGTGAACTTGGAGCGCCCTAAGGTGTTATACTGTGAGTATACGAAAAAATTCGTGCTGTGGGTCCACTACGAGAACGGGCAGAATTACCTTGACGCACGCTGTGCTATCGCAACAAGCGATTATCCTGACCGTGACTTCACATATCACGGCAGCTTCAATCCGTTTGGCAGTATGGCTCGTGACTGCACGCTCTTTCTTGACGACGATGGACGCGCGTATTTCATCGCTGCGTCGAGAGATAACGCCGACCTGCATATCTGGCGGCTTACGAAGGACTTCATGAACACCGACAAGCTTGTGAATGTACTCTGGCAGGGAGAATACCGCGAAGCTCCAGCGTTGTTCAAAAAGGACGGAAAGTATTATATGCTTTCCTCACACTGTACTGGATGGGCACCGAATCAAGGCAAATGGTCGTGTGCTGATTCTATTGACGGCGAATGGGAGCTGCTTCAGAATTTCGGTGACGAAACGACATTCCGCTCGCAGCCTGCGTTCGTGCTTCCTCGCGACGGCAAATATATCTATTTTGGCGACCGCTGGGGTGGAAGTGAGCACTATAACGATTCTACTTATATTGTGCTCGACATAAAATTTGATTCTGATGGCGCGCCCTTCATCGAGTACGATGAAAACGCAGCCTTATGAATAGATAATAAAAATACAAATAATCTTATATCCAAAGGGGGAAATAAACATGGAATTCAATAAGATCTCGCTTACTGCGCTATGCGCTGATATATGCGACTGTATGGGAATCGAAGCACCGAAAGCGGCAGAAAAGTCTGCTGGAAAGCTTAAACGTCTTTGCGGCGACAGCACATGTGATAGAGTGGTCATGTATAATCCGGACGCTCAGGCACAGTGGCTGTACAAGAAATATCCCGAAATTTTCGAGAAGGTTTCCAGCCGCTGCGCACTTGAATATCCGATGTCGACAGTAATGCCATCGGTCACTCCGGTCTGCTTTGCGACGATGTATACCGGCGCATATCCTGAGGTACATGGTATTTGCAAGTATGAGAAGCCTGTGCTGACTATCGATACGATTTTCGATGCACTCATCCGTGCTGGAAAGAAGCCGGTAATAGTTGCCTCTGAGGGCTGCTCGGTAGCGAACATCTTCCTCGAACGGGATATGGATTATTTCATAATTCCTGCCGGAGCTGACGCTGACGATAAGGTCGTCGAAAAAGGTTTGGAGCTTATCAAGGAGGATAAATACGACTTCATTGTTATTTACAATGGTATGTACGATTCGGTAATGCACGCTACATATCCTGAATCTGAGCCTGCAATGGAGCAGCTGCACAATCACACCAAGGCGTTTGAGCGCATTTACTCAGCTGCAAAGGCTGTTGCGTCGACACATGACCACACGACGCTGATCGGATATGCGACAGATCATGGTGTTCATACTAATGAAAATGGTCGCGGAACTCACGGACAAAATATTCCCGAGGATATAAATATCACACATTTCTACGATATTTGCTTGTAATACTCGAAAAAATACGGTCGAATTGATATATTCAATACAAATATTCAAAAAAACATTGACAAATTAACCGAAGTAGGATAAAATTATATTAGACGTGTTCGATACTATAATTTTATTTGTGGAGGCTTAAGATGCAATTCGTCCGCAGTAATATTAAAATATTGCGCAGAGCGTTGATTTTTATTATTATATCGACGCTCTGCGTTGGAATATCTGTATGCTTGTGCAGTGAGATCGGTGCAGTGAGCGCTTTCAAGCTTGGAGTCAGGTTGAATACAGTCGATGTTGACACCTCAGATACGGCTTATCTTGAATATTATAGTGTCCGAAGCTATATTCCTGAAGTCAACAGCTATCGGATATTTATCGACGGCAGCTATACGGAGAGCTATGCGGCAGTGCTCGATTTTCTTAAATTTGTCAAGCAGAATACTGATATCGCGGTTATCCGTTTTTCAGGAGGAGATACTGATGCTGTCAACGAATACCTGCTATCGGGTGATATATCGTTTTTATACAGCAGTGGGTTGGATGTGTATAAGCAAATGTTTATCCGTGATATATATACATATAATCAGACCTTGCCTCCTCAGAGGAGAGTCGGCTATATCGCGGGAGACGATGTGTCAGGTGCAGGTGAGTTTGTGATATCGGAACGCATTTATGATCGCTCAGAAGCAATTGAGGGAGTGCTTGATGTAAGCTGCATTTATCCCGACAATGAAATATGTGATAAGCTATTCAATATTGATACAGAAGCAATTCGCTTTGGAACACTTGAAAAGCTCAGCTGGTATACTTCATATCTAAATTCGGTATCCGGAAATTTCGGTTATCCTGAGTTTACTGGAATAAATCAGCCGGAATTCTATTTTATCATATCGCGTATAGAGGAAGAAGACGAAAGCTGAACAATAAAATTACTGCTCTGATCAAATAGAGCAAGAAAATAAAAATGGAGTTATAACAATGATATATCAGGATGATGGGGCTGAGAAGCTCGCAGTTAGTGGAGAGTTTGACATTGCGATACCATTTTCGATCACATATAGAGACAACGAGCCGGAGGTAAATGTGTTTCCGTCCGGACTTAAAATAGCAGAGGAGTTTCTTCGCCTGTTTGACAGCTGCGAGAAAACATTTACAAACGAAGCTATCAGCTGGGCAAGGGAGCATTTTGAGCCTTTTCTATCATCCAATGGATTTTCACTTTGTGAAGAAGCTGATGACTATTTTCTTAACTATCGTATAACTGATCCCGACCGGAGTCTCATTCTTAATACGACACGCCGTATATATTCTGTCGGTGAGCTTGAAAATCTCACTGAATATGATATTGACCTGCTTGTACAGCATGGCTATATATGCTGTGCTACGATAATTGACAATAAGATCGTATCGGCAGCATGTACGAATTACTCATGCGCGTTAGTGGACTCAAATTCGGATATACGTGAGATCGAAATAGGTGTAGAAACAGCTGAGGAATACCGCGGCAAGGGTTATGGGCTTTCGTCAGTTGCTGCGCTGGCCTGTGGACTTACTGACCATGGTATCAAGGTACTGTATGAATGCGAGTCGAGAAATGCCGCCTCTATTGCATTGGTCAAGCGTCTCGGCGGCGAGCTGTTCGCACGCAATTTCTGTGTAGTCGGACGCAAACAGAGTGATTGTAATTAACTAATATAACGTAACTATTGAAAGGTTTGAATATATAATATGGCATTTGATGCCGGAATGGTTTCCGCCATTGTAAATGAATTAAATGAAAAGATAATAGACGCTCGTGTTGAGAAGGTAAACCAACCTGAGCGGGACGAAATAGTATTGCTGCTTCACGTAGGAAGAAGCAACCTTCGTTTGGTTCTGTCGTCGGGTACAAACAATCCTCGATTCAACCTTACGAATGATGTAAAGGAAAATCCACTTACTGCACCGATGTTTTGTATGCTGCTGCGCAAGCACTTGACAGGTGCACGTGTAGTATCGGTGATACAGCTTGGATTTGAGCGAGCAGTTGAATTTGGCTTCGATTGCTTTGACGAGATGGGATTCCGCACAATGAAGTATCTTGTCACTGAAACTATGGGCAAGTATAGTAATATTATTCTGCTGAACTCTGAAAAGAAGGTCATCAGCGCATTGAAGCTCATTGACCTTGCATCGAGTGCGGTTCGTCAAATACTTCCGGGATTCCCGTATGAGCTTCCGCCGGTTCAGCGCAAGCTCTCACCTCTCGATACCGACCGAGAGGGATTTATGCATGCACTTTCTGAAGCTGACGATATGCCAGCGGATAAATTTATGTCATCACGATTCTATGGTTTATCAGCACTCACGGCGCGCGAGATGGCTTATAGAGGAGCGGGAAGCTGCGATGCACTGATATCGTCTTGCAAGCCGGAAAAGCTCTGGGAGGGCTTCAAGGCGGTTGTGGACTGCATTAAAACACGCAGCTATGAAGCATGGATAGTCTGCGAGCAAAATGGAAAGCCGATAGAGTACTCATATTTTGAGCCGCTCGAATATGGAGATAAATATATAGTCACTCGCAAAAATAGCTTTGGCGAGCTGCTCGACGAATACTTCGGAAAGCGTGACCGCGCCGAGCGGATAAAACAGCGCACATCTGATATTTTCAGGCTGCTTACTAACGCTGAGACACGTCTGAGAAAGAAGATCGAGCTGCAAAAGCAGGATCTGGCTGCTACGGCTGATAAGGAAAAATACAAGCTTTGGGGTGACCTCATAACTGCTAATATCTGGCAGCTATCGAGAGGGATGGAATCGGCGGAGCTTGAGAATTACTACAGCGAGGATTGCGCAAAGATAAAAATAGCGCTTGACAAGCGTTTGCCTCCGCAGCAAAATGCGCAGAAATATTATAAAAAATACAGCAAGGCAAAGACTGCCGAGGTCGAGCTTGCAAAGCAGATCAAGCTTGCTGAGGCAGAGCTTGAGTACATTTATACAGTATTTGATTCTCTGACTCATGCTGAGAGCGAAAGTGATATTCTTGAGATACGAGACGAGCTTTATCGTTCAGGGTATGCGTCAAGAATGAAGAATTATTCGGTTAAGAAGCTTTCCGCACCAAAGCTGATGGAATTCCGGACGAGCGGTGGATGGAAAGTACTCTGTGGTAAGAACAATCATCAGAATGACTACATTACTACAAAGGCAGCTTCAAAACTCGACTATTGGTTCCATGTCAAAAATCAACCCGGTTCTCATTGCGTGCTGATGTGCAACGGTGAAGAACCGAGCGAGCGCGATTTTACCGAAGCTGCTAATATAGCCGCGTATTATTCGAAAGCTTCTGAGGGCGTTAATGTGGCGGTGGATTATACTCTGATCAAAAACGTCCGCAAGCCGGGCGGAGCTAAACCCGGATTTGTAATTTACACGACCAACTATACGGCATATGTTACGCCTGACGAAAAGCTTGTCATGTCGCTGAAGGTTTAAGAAAATCAAAAATCGGATCGCCTGTTCGAATCGAATCGCCCATTCGAATCGAATCATCTATTCGAGGACGATTCGATTTTAACTTTTATCTGCATGATCAATTAAATTACAATATTTAAAATAAAATTTAACAAATGCACGTTTAAAAGACTTGAAATTTCCGCGCTGACGCGGTATACTATTCTGTAAGACTCATATTTTATTATTGATCGAAGCTTTTGACTGGAGGTTGCCTGCTTTTATGGAGGACACTATATATTGGATATGGCTCGCGATGAAATGCGGTGCCGGAAGTGCGGAGGGCATAAAATTGCTCAGCCATTTCGGAAGCGCGAAAGCGATTTACGAGGCGACATATGATGAGCTGCTCGTGTCAAATAAATGCGATAACAGCTTTATTAAAAAGCTTAATGATCGTGATCTCGACAAAGCGTCGAATGTCATGAATTATTGCTTTAACAACAATATACACATCATCACCTGCGCATCCGAGGATTATCCGCACCGGCTGTATCCGCTCTATAATCGCCCGCTTGTATTGTATACTCGCGGTAAGATAGAGCATTTAAATGAAAAATTCTGTGTTGGTGTCATTGGCACGCGTACCATGACAAACTACGGCAAGCAGGCGACATTCGACCTTGTACGCAATTTGTGCGGTTATCATGCAGTTATAGTCAGCGGAGCCGCTTATGGAGCTGACGCTGTTGCAAATCATACGGCGTTGTACTTTGAGGGCGAAACTATCGCTGTACTCGGCTCAGGTGTTGACGTGCCTTATCCATATGATAACAAGGAATTGATCAATCGTATCGCTGAAAATGGCATGGTCATCAGCGAATATCTGCCGACTGCCACTCCGACTAAATCAACCTTTCCAATCAGAAATCGCATAATTAGCGGACTTTCGGACGCGCTTGTAGTAACTGAGGCGGGTGAACGTTCAGGTGCGCTGATCACAGCTCGTCACGCTCGTGAGCAAGGACGAAATGTCTACGCGATACCGGGAAATATTGATGTTCCGGGCAGCAAGGGAGTAAATCAGCTGATACGTGACGGAGCTTCTATTTGTACTTGTGCTGAGGATATAGTTGATGATTTTGCTCTGAAAAGGGGATTGAAGCGCGATGAACGTGTTTTCAACAGTGACCAGTTCCTGCATTTCAATGAGATCGCAAGGTCAAGAAATCTTTCCCAGTCTTTTGAACGTGCTGAAGCAAATCATAAAAATATCAAGATCAATAGCATTACAACGAATGGTATACCTCATTTTGGATACAAAAAGAATGATAGTAATTTGACCGACTATAGGTCGGGAGAGTCTATCAAAAATCCTGATAACCCGCCAAATAATGCAAGTGTGGCTCGTACAGAGAATAAGAATGATGACGAAAAAAACGCTAAGCAGGTAACTAAAAAGCCAACAACTAATGTAAAGATAGCTGAAGCTGAAACGTCAAATGATGATACTCTGTCTGAAATTGTTAATTCACGTGAGTTTATATATTCCAAGCTTAGTGAAGTACAGAAGCGTGTATTTGATGCGATCCCGGACGATGAAGCTATTGCACCTGATAAAATTGTACAGACTGGTATTTCTACAGGTGATGTACTTTCGTCACTTACTATGTTAGAGCTGCATTCCGCCATAGAAATGCTTCCTGGCGGGATATATAAGAAAATTGTTTAACACTATAAGGAGAATTATTAACCGATGTCAAACCTCGTAATAATGGAGTCGCCTCCAAAAGCAGTAACCGTTAAGGGTTATCTTGGCTCTGGCTACAAAGTCGTTGCCTCAGCCGGACACGTCCGTGACCTGCCTAAGAGCACACTCGGAATTGATATAGAGGATGATTTCAAGGCTAAATATATAAATATTCGCGGAAAAGGTCCGCTTATCAAGGAATTAAAAAAAGAAGCTAAGAACGCCGATAAAGTTTATCTCGCGACCGACCCGGACCGTGAGGGTGAGGCTATAGCATGGCATCTTTCGATAGCTCTTGATATACCGGAAGAAAAGATCCGGCGTGTGACCTTTAATGAAATCACAAAAAAAGCCGTAAAAGCTGGCATAAAAACGCCGCGCGATATCGACATGGGGCTTGTCAATTCGCAGCAGGCTCGCCGTCTGCTCGACCGTATCGTCGGATACAAGCTTAGCCCATTCCTTTGGAAGACGATAAAGAGCGGACTTTCGGCAGGACGCGTGCAGTCGGTCGCAACGCGCATTATAGTCGAGCGCGAAAATGAGATACGCGCGTTTAATCCAGAGGAATACTGGACTATTGATGTGATGCTCGAGAACAAAAACCACGGCAAGATCAAAGCAAAATTTCACGGCGACTTAAATGGAAAGCTTGAGCTTCACAATGAAGAAGAAGCTATGAAAGTCGTGAATGCAGTCGATGGCAAAGAGTTCAGCGTTCGTTCGGTCAAAAAGGCGATACGCATGAAGAATCCTGCACCTCCGTTTACAACCTCAACTCTTCAGCAAGAGGGCTCGAGAAAGCTTGGATTCCAGTCGCAGAAGATAATGCGTGTTGCGCAGGAGCTGTACGAAGGTATCAATCTTGGAAGTTCGATGGGCGGTGTGCAGGGTCTTATAACCTATATGCGTACTGACTCGCTCCGAATTGCGGATGAAGCGGCTGACGCGGCTAAGGCGTTTATTGTCGATAAATATGGCGAACAGTTCTATCCGAAGGAAAGACGTATTTATAAGACTAAAGCTGGAGCACAGGACGCGCACGAAGCAATTCGCCCATCGAACCTTGTAAATGAGCCGGATAAAATCAAGAAGCTGCTTACTACTGACCAATATAAGCTGTATAAGCTCATTTGGGATCGCTTTATGGCGAGCCAGATGGCTTCCGCAGAGCTTGATACCGTAACAGCTGATATCGAAGCTGGCGGATATATATTCCGTTCAAGCGGATACACGGTCAAATTCCAAGGTTACATGGCGCTTTATGAGGAAACCGAGGAATACACCGCGCCAAACAGCGCTGATACTGATACTCCAGAAAAGAGCCTGAAGCTGCCGAAGATCGAACAGGGCGATATATTAAAGCACGACAATACCAACCCACAGAAGCATTTCACCGAGCCGCCCCCACGTTACAATGAAGCGTCGCTTGTCAAGTTCCTTGAAGAGCGTGGAATCGGTCGTCCGAGTACTTTTGCTACGATTATTACCACTATCATCGCGCGCGGCTATGTAGTTCGTGAGGGAAAATCACTGAAGCCTACCGAGCTTGGCGAGCTGACGACTAAGCTGATGGTGGAGAATTTCTCGAAGATCGTAGACTACGAGTTTACCGCCGACATGGAGACTGACCTCGACGAAATCGCAAATGGTGTTAATACTATGTCTGGTGTTCTGCATAGCTTCTACGACGATTTTGCAAAAACACTCGAAACTGCGGAGAATACCGTCGAAAAGGGTGTGTATGAGCTTCCGGTTGAGGAGACCGATATTGTCTGCGAAAAATGCGGCGCGAAAATGGTTATCAAAAACGGAAGATATGGCAAATTTGCCGCTTGCCCGAATTACCCAATTTGTAAGAATACAAAGCCATTAGCTAAAGATGGCACTGTAGTTGAGGAAAAGGTCGTCGAGACCGACATGGTATGTGAGAAGTGCGGCAGCCCGATGGTAATGCGTACCGGACGATACGGTAATTTCTATGCCTGCTCGCGTTATCCTGAGTGCAAAAATACAAAGCAGATCGCAAAGGAGATCGGCGTTAATTGTCCGTTATGCGGTGCAAAGATCGTCGTAAAGAAGGGCAAGAACCGTTCGGTATTCTATAGCTGTGAGCGTTATCCTGAGTGCGAATTTTCATCGTGGGACGTTCCGACGAATGAAAAATGCCCACAGTGCGGCGATATGCTATATCAGAAGAAGGGCAAGAATATACTGATATGCAAGCATGAGGGCTGCGATTATAAGCGCGAGATAGAGGTTGAAGAAAATGAGCAAGACAGCGAAAATTAACATCATCGGTGCGGGGCTTGCGGGCTGTGAGGCAGCATGGCAGGCTGTAAAGCTCGGAGTAAAGGTTCGGCTTTATGAAATGAAGCCTGAAAAGTACTCTCCTGCACATCATTCGCCCGGATTTGCGGAGCTTGTGTGCTCAAATTCGCTGCGCTCGAATATGATGTCAAATGCGATAGGTGTGCTGAAAGAGGAAATGAAGCTGCTCGGCTCGCTGATAATCGAGGCTGCGTATGCTACTGAAGTTCCGGCGGGAAGTGCGCTTGCGGTCGACCGCGAGCTGTTTTCGGGGTATATAACCGAAAAGCTGAGAAATCATCCGCTTGTTGAGATAATTGAGGGTGAAGTTACTGAGATTCCGGATGGAATAACGGTAGTTGCCAGCGGACCACTAACATCAAAGGCGCTGTCTGAGTCGATAGGCGAGCTTATCGGCGGGGATTATTTACACTTTTTCGACGCTGCTGCACCTATTGTAAGCTTTGATTCGATAGATATGTCAAAGGCATTCTACGCTTCAAGGTACGATAAAGGTGAAGCGTCGTATATAAACTGTCCTTTCACAAAAGAGGAATATGATCGCTTCTACAGTGCGCTCATCACTGCCGAGGAAGCCGAGTTGAAGGATTTTGACAAAGACGAACAGCTCACGGTATTCGAAGGATGTATGCCAGTTGAAGTTATGGCGAAGCGCGGACGTGATACTCTGCTGTTTGGACCGATGAAGCCGGTAGGCATAACTGTACCGTCGACCGGAAAGGAAGCATATGCGATAGTCCAGCTGAGGCAGGAAAATGAGCGCCGCACTATGTACAATATCGTAGGCTTCCAGACACACCTCAAATTTCCTGAGCAGAAACGCGTATTTGGACTTATTCCCGGACTTGAAAACGCCGAATTCCTGAGATATGGCGTTATGCACCGCAATACCTTTATGAATTCGCCGAAGCTGCTCGACTCGACATATATGCTGAAAAGCCGTCCAGGACTCTTCTTTGCTGGACAGATGACCGGAGTTGAGGGGTACGTCGAGAGTGCGTCGAGCGGGCTTATAGCTGGACTTAATGCAGCGCGTCTTGCGCTTGGACTTGAGCCGGTACAATTCGACTCAACGAGCGTTATCGGCTCGCTTGCCTGCTATATCAGTGACATCGGAGTGACGAATTTCCAGCCGATGAATGCAAACTTCGGCTTGGTAGCTATGCTTGACCACAAGGTCAAGGGCGGTAAACGTGCGCGAAATGAAGCGCTTGCAGCGCGTGCACTCGAATATGTTAGTGCAAGATCGACCGAAATAAATGAATGTGGAGATAGAATCAATGAAGCTGATACTTGACGCTATGGGCGGTGACAATGCGCCGCTCGAAATAATAAAAGGCGCGGCACAGGCTGTTGCCGAATACCCTGATGTAGAGCTGATCTTGGTCGGCATAGAGACAACGATACGTGAAATATGCGAAAAGGAAAAAATATCGCTGGAACGAATCGAGATCATGGACGCGCCAGACGTTGTGACGATGGAGGATTCCGCGCAGACGGTCGTTATGTCAAAGAAAAACTCATCGATGAGTATCGGTCTAAGAGCGCTTGCTTCTGGTAAGGGCGAGGCATTTATTTCAGCTGGTAATACAGGCGCACTTATGACAGGCGCTACGCTGCTTGTGCGCTGTGTAAAGGGCGTAAAACGTGCAGCTATCGCTACTATCCTGCCTATGGAAAAGCCGGTGTTGATGATAGATTCGGGTTCGAATATCAATGTTAATGCCGAATATTTAATGCAGTTCGGAATACTTGGTTCGATATACATGGAAAAGGTTTTCGAGATCGACTCTCCTCGAGTTGGATTACTTAATAACGGTACAGAGGAGCACAAGGGCACGGCACGCGAGGTCGAAGCTTACGAGCTTTTGAAGAATACAAGCGGTATCAATTTCATCGGAAATGTCGAAGGAAAGGGAATTCCATTCGGCGCGTGCGATGTGCTTGTTACCGACGGATTTACAGGAAACATTGTGCTCAAAACTATTGAAGGACTGAGCAAATTCATGATGAAGAAGCTTAAAGGCATATTCATGAAGAATTTTGTCAATAAGCTTTCGGCGCTGATCATTAAAAAGGAATTCAGCACGCTCAAAAAATCGTTTGATGCGAGCGAATACGGCGGAGCGCCTTTCCTTGGGATATCGAAGCCGGTATTCAAGGCTCACGGCAGCTCAGATGCACGCGCTATAAAGAACGCTGTTCGACAGGCGCGTGAGTATGTAGTAAAGGGCGTACCTGCAATAATTGACGAGCGCATTGCGGCAAGTATTGCTGAAAATAAAACTAAGATTCAGGCAAATAAAGCTGCTGTTGCCGATGAAAAAGTTGAAAAAGAGGTGGACGCAGATGGAAAAGCTTCCGCGAGGGCTTGAAAAGTTTGAAGAACTGATCGGATATAAATATAACGATATTTCATTACTTGAAACTGCATTGACACATTCGTCGTATGCGAATGAGATGAAACCTAAGGGTGTTAGTGTTAAATTTAATGAACGGCTTGAATTTCTCGGTGATTCAGTGCTTTCGATAATCGTCAGTGATTATCTTTTCCGGCATTATCCAGAGCTTCCGGAGGGAGACCTTACGCGGATCCGTGCGAGTGCGGTTTGCGAGAAGACGCTTGGAAAGCTGGCGCTTGAGCTCGAACTCGGCAAATATATGCGGCTTGGTGTGGGTGAAGAAAAGAGCAATGGCCGCGAGCGTGTATCAATACTTGCCGACGCATTTGAAGCTCTTCTTGCGTCAATATATATTGATTCGGGTTCACGCGACGCGGTGGAGAAATTCCTTATGCCGCGCGTAAAGCCGGAGATAAAACAGTTTGTCGAAAACGGTCAGAACCGCGATTATAAGACATTATTGCAGCAGATCGTGCAGCAAGAGCGCGGCGAGCGGCTTGAGTATGTGCTTATTGGCGAATCCGGACCCGACCACGACAAGTGTTTCACAGTCGAAGCTCATCTCAACAGCAATGTTATCGGTCACGGAAAGGGCAGAAGCAAGCGTGAAGCCGAGCAGATGGCGGCAAAAGAAGCGCTGGTGCTTTTTGGCGACAAATGAAGCGTCATATAAATATCCCGATATTTATCCCGCACGTCGGCTGCAATAATGCCTGCGTGTTTTGCAATCAGCGGCGCATTTCAGGCAAGACTGTATTCGATATCAATTCGGTGGCATCGGAGCTTGAACGCGCAGCAGCTACGATTGACTATGGCAGCTGCAACGTGGAGATAGCCTATTTTGGCGGCAGCTTTACCGGGATCGACCGTGGGGATATGCTGTATTTATTAAAGCTGGCGCAGAAATACATCTCACAGGGAAAGGCTCAGTCAGTGAGAATTTCGACGCGTCCCGACTATATTAACGACGAGATTCTCGATGTACTTTCAGAGCATGGAGTTACCGATATCGAGCTTGGTCTGCAAAGTATGTCTGATGATGTGCTTTTAGCTTCAAAACGTGGTCACACATCCGAATGTGCGCGAAATGCTTGCAGGCTTATCAAATCGCGCGATGAGTTTACATTAGTCGGACAGATGATGATTGGTTTGCCGCAGTCAACTCTCAAAAAAGAGCTTGAAACAGCTTGTGAAATAGCTGAATTATGCGACGCTGCACGTATATACCCAACGGTTGTATTCTGTGAAACTGAGCTCTGCGATATGATGAATGCCGACGGTGAGCGTCATTACTCGCCGCTTACGATGGGTGACGCAGTCAGGCGCTCTGAAGAAGTACTTAATATTTTTATAAAAAATAATATACCGGTTATCCGACTTGGACTTTGTGCCGCAGACAATCTGTTCGAGCCCGGCACGATGGTCGGCGGTGCATATCACAGCGCATTTGGTGAGCTTGTATACAGTGAGCATTACTATCGCGTTATTCGAGAATATATCGAAACAAATCAGCTGCGTGAAGATATGCGCGGAAAAAACATCACTATATATGTACCGATTGGCGAGACATCGAAGGTATCAGGTCAGAAAAGGACAAATAAGCTTCGACTACAAAATGAATATAATGTAAATAATGTTAAAATAGTTGAAAGTTCGGAGCTTTTTTGGTATAATATTAAAATAGGCATAAATTAACTGTATAGGGAGGGAAATCACAATTGTATCTAAAATCACTTGAATTGCTTGGCTTCAAGTCTTTTCCCGACCGTACAGTACTCAATTTTGACAGCGGCGTGGAGTCTTTTGTCGGTGCGACTGTCATAGTCGGTCCTAATGGAAGCGGTAAGTCGAATATTTCAGACGCTATGCGTTGGGTGCTTGGCGAGATTTCATCGCGAAATATTCGTGGTAATAAGATGGAGGACGTAATATTCGGCGGTACGGATGATAGACGGCAGATGAATTTCGCCGAGGTATCAGTTACATTCAATAACTTTGATCGCCATATGGATATTGCCTACGACGAGGTCACAGTCACGCGCCGCTATTACCGCAAGGGTGACAGCGAATATTTCATTAACCGAAAACCAGTTCGACTTAAAGATATTCACGAGCTTTTCATGAATACTGGAGTTGGACGAGAGGGATATTCGATAATCGGTCAGGGCAAAATCGCAGAAATTATCTCTCAGAAAAGTGAAGAGCGCCGCACGATATTCGAGGAAGCTGCTGGAATTTCGAAGTATCGGTATAAAAAGGAAGAAGCAGAAAGCAAGCTTTCGTCGGTGGACGAGAATCTGACTCGATTAAATGACATAATGTCTGAGCTCGAGGGACGTGTTGAGCCGCTTTCACGTGAATGCGAGCGTGCGAAGCGATACCTTGAATATTACGAGATAAAAAAGCGCGATGACGTTTCGCTTTGGCTCTATGATATGGAAAAGCTGCTTGCCGATCTAAAGACGGCAGATGATAAGTTAACGCTTGCTAAAAATGAGCTTGATATTATAAATGAATCGTTGTCGACGCTTGAAAATCAGAATGAGCGCATATTTGAAGCGTCGCAGGAGTCGAAGTATAAGTACGAGCAGCTTCAGCGAAAGCTTGATGAGACAAGTAAGGCTCAGCATGAGCTCGACAGCAAAATCAAGCTTACTGAGAATGATATTGCCCATCGCGAGACTCAGATAGCAGAGAAGCTTAAAGCACGTGAGCAATTGGCAGAGAAGCACAGTGAGCTTGAAAAACTATACGGTGAGCGTGAAAATAAGCTTGTATCGGCACGTTCACGTATTACCGAGCTTGCAGAAGCTCTCGTGAAACTTGAAGCTGAGATCTCAGACACTCGTACCAAGCGTACTGAGCTCGCAGAACGGCTCGATGAAGAGCTTGCGCGTCAGAAGCAGGGTGAAGAGCGTCTGGTTGAATTGAAGATTCGTCTGTCAGTTCTTGATACCACCGATAAAAATGACAGCGAAAAGTCGGAATCGCTCAAAGCTGAGATAAAGAAATACAATGAAAGTTCAGCGTTGCTTGAATCGCGTATTGAGAAAGCCGAGAAGATAATCGGTGATTATAAGTTAAAATCCGACCATATCAACCAAAAGTCTAATGAGCTTTCCGCCGAGCTTGATAAATTAAAGAACGATAAGCAAAATTATATCGACAAGGCGAATACTGTATATCTCGATTATACGGCAAAAAAGCACCGTATCGACGCTATCCGACGCATGGAGGAGCTGTTTGAGGGCTATTCGCAGAGTGTTCGATTTATCATGAGTGAATATGAAGCCGGGCGAGTCAAAGGAACGCAGCGGGTGTCTGAATCAGCTGAATCGGCTGAATCGGCTGGCGGACGGATCTATGGACCTATTTCGCGGCTTATCAATGTAAGTACGAGATATACACTTGCCATTGAAACTGCGCTTGGTGCCAATATACAGAATATCGTCGTTGATGATGAAAATACTGCTAAGGCGGCTATTTATCATTTAAAGCAAAAGAATGCTGGACGTGCTACCTTCTATCCTATAAGCTCGATGAAGCCGCGTTACAGCTCGATTCCCGAGGTTGAATGCAAGAAGTACGCCGGATATATCGGAACTGCCGATAGTGTACTGAAGTATGACGAAAAATTTGACGGCATAATCCGTAATTTGCTTGCGTCGACACTTATTTTCGACAATATCGATAATGGTGCAGTCATGGCGAAGGCTACTGGATATCGTGCGCGTTTTGTTACGCTCGACGGACAGGTCATCAACGCCGGCGGTTCATTCACCGGAGGTTCAGCTAAGCGAGATTCGGGTATGCTGACTCGACGCAGTGAGACCGAAAAATTAAAGGTCGAAGTGGACGAGCTTTCAAAGACGCTTGAAGCCTACAAGCAGGCACAGATAGACTGCGACCGCAAAATTGGCGAGAAAAATAAGGAAATATCGGCATTATCGGCGCAGAATTCGATGCTTAGTTCACTTTCTGGAGCTGAGAATACGCAGCTTGAAGTATTGCGCAGCCAGCTTGGTGGAGAGCGCAATATGCGGGCTTCACTCGAACGTGACCTTGAGCGGCTGCAAACCGGATTTGACGAACGTGCAGAAGGTATTGCGAAATTAAAAGACGAAGTCGATGATATCACAAATACAAATGCCAACATTGCAGCTAAGCGCAGCGATGAGTCATTGAAGCTTGGTGAGCTCGACATGAAGCTCGACGAGCAAGAAAAATCGCGCGGTGAACTGCTTATCAGCCGTGCAGAGGCAGGCAAAGACGCTGAAACTGCTGAGCATGAGCTTGAAGATTCGAAGCTGCGGCTCGATGAGAGTGTAGCTGAAGCTGATAAGAATGAGCAGATACGTGAGTCGCTGGCAAGCGAGAATAAAGCGGCTGTCGAAGAGCTTGATAAAATGCGTGAATCAATAGGAGCTTTATCAAGTGAACTTGAAAAACTTGGACTTGAACGTGCCGATACTTCTGTAAAGAATGTTGAATTTGAGCAGAGACTTAGTCAGCTGCGAAATCAGATACGCGATAAAACCGGCAAAAAAGAGGTAGCATTCCGCGAATTTACGCTTGCTGAATCAAAGTATAAGTCACTTTCAGCTGAGAGGGACAAGCTTACTGCGCGGCTTTGGGATGATTATGAGCTGACGCATTCGAGTGCTGTTGAGTGTGCATATCCTCCAGTTACCGATGAAAATCGCGGCGCTGTTACTATTGAATTAAATGATTATAAGGCTAAGCTGCGTGCGCTCGGAAGTGTGAATATCGCTTCTATAGACGAATATGCTGAAGTAAAGCAGAGATACGATTTCATGACAGCGCAGATCAATGACTTAAAGCAGTCGAAGGAAAATCTGCTTGAAATAATATTCAAGCTCGAAATTGAAATGCGTGAGACTTTCTCGTCAGCGTTTGAGGAGATCGACCGCAATTTCAAGCAGGTATTCCGCGAGTTGTTTGGCGGCGGAACTGCTGAACTTTCGCTGACTGATCCTGAAAATGTGCTCGAAAGCGGAATTGAGATCCGCGTAGCGCCGCCGGGTAAGATAATAAAGAGTCTCACGCTGTTGTCTGGCGGTGAGCAGGCGTTTGTAGCGATAGCGCTTATTTTCGCTATTCTGCGTGTAAATCCTACTCCGTTCTGTATATTCGATGAGATAGAGGCAGCACTCGACGAGTCGAACGTTTTCCGATTTGCCGACTACTTAAAGCATTATTCAGACAAGACACAGTTCATAATAATAACGCACCGCCGCGGCACAATGGAGATAGCCGACAGAATATACGGCGTTACAATGCAGGAGCGCGGAATTTCAAAGGTTCTCTCGCTTGATGTAAATCAGGCTGAGGAAAACATAAAGGAAAAATCGGGAAACTGATATATTTATTTAGCTGATGGAAGGAACATATAAATGGGATTCTTTGAAAAATTAAAGCAGGGACTTTCAAAGACCAAGGCTGCAATATTCAAGCAGGTCGATAATCTGTTTAAAAATTTTGTCAAGGTCGATGAAGATATGCTCGAGGAGCTTGAGGAGCTGCTTATAATGGCGGATGTCGGAGCGGCTTCATCGGAGGAAATAATCGAGCGTCTGCGCGAGCGTATTCGCGATGACCGCATTACTGAGCCGGAGCAATGCCGACTTGCACTGCGCGATATTCTCACCGATATGATAGGCGAGGGCGAGCCATTGAAGCTTGACACCACGCCGAGCGTAATTCTGGTAATAGGCGTAAACGGCGTTGGCAAGACTACATCTATCGCCAAGATCGCTAATCGTCTGAAGCAGGACGGTAAGCACGTAATGCTCGCGGCTGCGGATACATTCCGTGCGGCTGCGATAGACCAGCTGCAAATTTGGGCTGACCGCGTGGGCGTTGAGCTGATAAAGCATAATGAAGGCTCTGACCCTGCGGCGGTGGTATTCGACGCTGTAAATGCGGCTAAGAAGCGTCAGGCGGATGTGCTTATTGTAGATACCGCCGGACGACTGCACAATAAAAAGAATCTTATGGACGAGCTCGCAAAGATAAATCGTGTCATTGACCGTGAGCTTCCGGGCGCGTCACGTGATACGCTGCTTGTGCTTGACGCTACGACCGGTCAGAATGCGGTCAGTCAGGCGAAGGAATTCAAGCATGCCGCTGATATTACCGGACTTATTTTGACCAAACTTGATGGTACGGCTAAGGGTGGTATCGTATTCTCGATACGCAAGGAGCTTGACATTCCTGTAAAGTTTATTGGAGTTGGCGAGAAGCCGGACGATATGCAGGAGTTTGTCGCCAAAGATTTTGTAGACGCGCTTTTTGAAGCGTGATTATTGGGTAAGCTTTATGATAAAATTTGTATTAGCCTCAAGAAATCGCAAAAAAATCCGCGAACTTGAAACTTTTCTCAAAGAAATTTCGTCTGATATACAGATACTCTCGCTGGACGATATCGGATATACAGATGAGATCGTTGAGGACGGGGCAACCTTCGCCGAAAATTCGCTTATAAAAGCGAGCGTTCCGGCTCGACTCGGATATATCGGAATAGCCGATGATTCGGGGCTCGAAGTCGACGCGCTTGACGGCGCACCGGGAGTATACTCTGCAAGATATTCGGGAGAGGGGGCGACCGATGAGAAAAATAATCAAAAGCTGCTTTGTGAGCTTGAAAATGTTACAGACAATAAACGCGGTGCGCGATTCCGCACGGTCATAACCTGTGCATTTCCGGACGGCGGATATTTTCAGGTAAATGGCGTATGCGAAGGCAGGATACTGCGTGAACCGGACGGTGACGGTGGATTTGGTTATGACCCACTGTTCTACTATGAGCCGCTGTCAAAGACATTCGCTGCACTCACGTCTGAGGAAAAGAATCAGGTGAGCCATCGCGGAAAAGCGATGAGAACACTTGCAAAAGAGCTTCCGAGTGAGCTTTTGAAACACAATATAAAATAACACAATTCAGGAGTAATATATGCTGACAAGCAAACAGCGCGCCTATCTACGTGGTATGGCGGCAATGTACGATACAATATTTCAGGTAGGCAAGGGCGGTATATCCGACAATATGTGCGAGCAGATATCTAATGCGCTTGAAGCCCGCGAGCTTATCAAGCTGCGTGTGCTCGAAAACTGCGACTATAACGCAAAGGAAGCGGCACCTATCATTGCCGAAAAGGTCAATGCTGACGTTGTACAGGTAATAGGCACGCGCTTTGTACTTTACCGCGAGTCGCAGGACCACAAAAAGATCGACCTTAAAGCATTAAAGTGATATGGAACCTCATATCGAACGGATAGGGATATACGGCGGTACATTTTCGCCGATACATATCGGACACATACGTGCGGCTAATGCTTTTTTAACTGATATGTCACTTGACAAGCTGTATGTGATCCCGGCTGCGCTTCCGCCGCATAAGGCAGAAGTTGACGGAGCGACTGCCAATGAGCGGCTTGAAATGGTGCGGCTTGCATTTGCGGACTCGGACGAACTTATGAGCGGTAAGCTCGAGGTTTCGGATTTTGAAGTCAAACGCGAAGGAAAAAGCTATACTATATACACTCTCGATCATTTTACTAAGCCAAATCGTAAGCTATATTTGCTTGTCGGAACTGATATGTTTATCACATTATCAAGCTGGTTTCAGGCTGAAAGGATATTTAAGCTTGCGGACATAGTACTTATGCGCCGTGAGAAGGATGATGGACTCGGGCTTGAAATAAAACGGTGCAGGCGTGAGTATACCGAACGCTTCGGCGCTAAAGTACATTTAATTGATGAAGAACCGTTTGAGATATCTTCTACTGAGCTTAGAAATATGCTGAACAGTGGAGAGTCAGTAAATGGATTGATACCTGATAAGGTAATTGAATATATAAAGGGGAATAATTTATACAGATAATGATAAATGAAATAGAAGAACAGCAGCTCACCGCATTGAGAGAAGCGGTAAGCACACGTGTCAGCGGTAAGCGGCTTTCGCATACTTTTGCCGTTGAACGCGAGATAGCAGTGCTTGCAGGCATATACTCGCCCGAAAATGAATACAAGCTTCGGGCTTCAGCGTTGCTGCATGATGTAACAAAACAATTATCTCTTGAAAAACAGTTGCAATTATGCGATGAATTTGGTATAATATATACATCAGAAGATAAGCTCATGCCAAAGACCTTCCACGCAAAGACCGCAGTGGAGATCATCAAGCGTGACTTCCCCGATTTTTCAGATGAATATATTCTGACTGCTGTGAGATATCATACTACTGGAAAGGCAGATATGACTATAGGCGAAAAGCTGCTTTATCTTGCCGATTACATTGAGGATACCCGTACCTTTGAGGATTGCGTGAAGCTGCGTGAATTTTTCTATTCTCAGCTGCTAAATGCTGTCACTGAGACTGACAAGTGGGCACTTCTCAATTCTACGCTTGTACTTTCATTTGATATGACGATACGTTGTCTTATCGACGAGAGTGCACCGATTGACCATGATACTATCGCAGCAAGGAATTATTTGATCGGGGAACAGAAAATTGAACAGAACAAACAATAATCATAATCAAAGAAGAAGTCCAGCAAGAAAACGTAAAATTCCGGTTTGGAAATATGTACTTGCTGCGATCGTAATCATAATTATCGCTGCAATAGCATTCGGTGCGTCGTTTTTAAAGCTATATAAGCCAAACGTTGACACAGGAGTGCCATTTGAAACTGGAGATAAGTATCCGGATGATACGCGCAGAACTGATGAATCAGACAACGGTGATACTTCGCAGTCAACGCCTGCTGGTTCATTTAATCGTGATAAAGAAAGCGTTAACTTCCTCATAGTCGGACGCGATGTTGAATCGTGGAACACTGACGTTATAATGCTTGTCAACTTCAATATGCGGGTCGGCAGCATATCGGTAATGCAGTTTCCACGTGATACCTATGTTATTACCGACACTGTTCGCGGACGTATAAATACAGCAATGAAAATGCTGCGTGCTGACGCGTACAGCGAAAATCCGTCACTATCTCAGGATGAGCTCTTAAAGGCTGGAATGTCAAGAATGTGCGAGCTGCTTGAAAAGCAGCTGTGTATACAGATCGACGGCTACGCACATATGGATCTCGCAGGATTCCGCGGTATAGTTGACGCGATAGGCGGCGTTCAGATGGATGTGCCTTATGATATGGATTACGATGACCCAGTTCAGAATCTTTCGATTCATATAAAAGCCGGACCGCAGGTATTGGATGGCAAAAATGCAGAAGGACTTGTTCGCTTCAGAAGCGGATATATTCAGGCTGATATCGGTCGTATGGACGCTCAGAAGATGTTTCTTACCGCGCTGTTCAAGCAGCTGAAAACGAGTATGACGGTGACAACTATACCAAAGCTTGTCGAGCAGGTATTTAAATATGTTACCACTGATGTTCCGCTTGCAGATATTATAATCTACGCAAAGGAACTGCTCGGAGTAGATATGAACAACATTTCGATGATGACACTTCATGGTTCCGCCGTTCAGACAGATACCGGTGCATGGTATTATGCAATGAATCGCGCGGCTACGCTTGATATGATAAATACCTATTTCAATGTATATGATACGCCGATCACAGACGATATTTTCGACCGCTCAACAGCTTTTACGAATAAGAGCTCGACTATATTTACGAGCGTATATTATGCTGATCCGAATTCTGCTGCGGTTGAGGTCAAGCCTGACATTCAGACCGGACAGAATATTGATGACGGCGATCTTGATATAGCATTGAGGAAATGATGAAAGGACGACAATATAAATGGAGAATAACGATAATATAAACGAAGCTGCTTCCGAGGTGCGCGATCTTTCTGGCGCAGAGCCGATAGAGATTGCAAAGGAGCTGGTCCATGTGCTCGATATGAAGAAGGCACGTGACATCAAGCTGCTTCACGTGGAGGACCAGACTGTACTGGCTGACTATTTTGTGATTTGTCAGGGTACGTCTAATACAAATATAAAGGCGCTTGCAGGTGAAGCCGAGTACAAGCTTGGACTTTGCGGCGTAACTCCGCTGCACATCGACGGCTACAGCGAGGGAAACTGGATAGTACTTGATTTTGGCTCGGTGCTTGTGCATATAATGAGCCGCAATGACCGCGAATTCTACAAGCTCGAAAAGCTTTGGAGCGATTCCGAGGTAGTTGATATTGAGGATATACTTGTTAAGTAAATTATATTATACACATATAGAAGGAAACAATAATGAAATACGATTTTAAGGCCATTGAGAAAAAATGGCAGGACAAATGGGAAGAAGAGGGCGTATTTACAGCTAAAGAGGACCACACAAAGCCGAAGTTTTACGGACTTGTTGAGTTCCCTTATCCGAGTGGCGCAGGTATGCACGTTGGACATATCAAGGCATACTCCGGACTTGAGGTTATTTCGAGAAAGCGCCGCATGGAGGGCTACAATGTACTTTTCCCGATAGGCTTTGACGCTTACGGTCTGCCTACCGAGAACTATGCTATCAAGACCGGAATCCATCCGCGCAAGGTCACCGACACCAATATCGCGAAGTTCACCTCTCAGCTGAAGCGAGTGGGCTTCTCATTCGACTGGTCGCGAGTGATCGATACCACCGATGAGGATTACTATAAGTGGACACAGTGGATATTCCGTAAGATGTTTGATGAGGGACTTGTATTCCGTTCCAAAACACAGGTCAACTATTGCCCAAGCTGCAAGGTCGTGCTTTCGAACGAGGACTCTCAGGGCGGTAAGTGCGATATCTGCCACAGCGATATCATACAGAAGTCGAAGGACGTTTGGTTCCTCCGTATAACTGAGTATGCCGATAAGCTGCTTCAGGGACTCGAAAAGGTTGATTATCTCCCGAACATAAAGCTTCAGCAGAGAAACTGGATCGGACGTTCAGAGGGGGCATTTGTCAATTTCTCAGTCACCGGAATTGAGGATAAGCTCCGCATTTACACGACCCGCTGTGACACCATGTTCGGCGTTACATTCATGGTAATTGCGCCTGAGCATCCGATCATTGAAAAATATCGCGGCCGCATTAAGAATATAAACGAGCTCGACGCTTACAAAGCTGAGTGTGCAAAAAAGACTGAGTTCGAGCGCACACAGCTTGTGAAGGATAAGACCGGAGTCAAGATCGACGGACTCGCGGCTATCAATCCGGTAAACGGCAAGGAAATTCCGATATACATCGCTGACTATGTAATGATGGGCTATGGTACAGGCGCTATAATGGCAGTTCCGGCTCACGATGAGCGCGATTATGCTTTCGCGAAGAAGTTCGGAATTGATATAATCGAAGTTATCAAGGGCGGCGATATCTCGAAGGAAGCTTACTCTGGCGACGGCGAGATGGTAAACTCAGGTTTCCTTGATGGTATAAAGACCAAGAAGGAAGCTATCGACAAGATGCTCGAATTCCTCGGCGAAAAAGGGATCGGTGAGAAGGGCGTGCAGTATAAGATGAAGGACTGGGCGTTCAACCGTCAGCGTTATTGGGGTGAGCCTATACCGATCGTACACTGCCCACACTGCGGCATGGTCGGCGTACCATATGAAGAGCTTCCTCTGAAGCTTCCGAACGTTGACAACTTTGAGCCCGGAGAGGGCGGCGAGAGTCCGCTTGCAAAGATCGAGTCGTATGTAAACTGCACCTGCCCGAAGTGCGGCGGTCCGGCTAAGCGTGAGACTGACACCATGCCTCAGTGGGCTGGCTCGTCGTGGTACTTCCTGCGCTTCACTGATCCGCACAACGATAAGGAATTCGCATCTCAGGAAAACCTCAAATATTGGCTGCCTGTTGACTGGTATAACGGCGGTATGGAGCATGTGACCCGCCACGTTATTTATTCGCGTTTCTGGCATCACTTCCTCTACGATATCGGTGAAGTACCATGCGACGAACCGTATGCAAAGCGTACCGCACAGGGACTTATACTCGGTCCGGACGGCGAGAAGATGTCGAAGTCAAAGGGCAACGTTGTCGACCCGAACGATGTTGTTGACGAGTACGGCGCTGACGTACTCAGAGTATATACTCTGTTCATGGGCGATTATGCGTCAGCTGCACCGTGGAGCGACAGCAGCGTTAAGGGCTGCAAGCGTTTCCTTGAGCGTGTAGCCGGACTTACTGATATTGCTAAGGGCAAGGGGGCAACTCCGAAGCTCGAATCGGCATTCCACAAGACTGTAAAGAAGGTATCGCAGGATATCGAGGACATGAAGTTTAACACTGCGATTGCTGCGATGATGTCGCTTATCAATGAGATATACGACGGCGGTTCGCTCACTGAGGATGAACTCGGTGTATTCGTGAGAATTCTCAGCCCGTTTGCGCCTCATATTTCTGAGGAAATGTGGGCTGGACTTGGCAATGATACGCTCTGTGCGATCTCTGAGTGGCCGAAGTATGACGAGTCTAAGACGGTTGATTCGACCGTTGAGATCGCTGTTCAGGTAAGCGGTAAGCTGAAGTTTACCAAGGAAATACCACTCAACACTGCTAAGGATGATGCGATTGCTATGGTTAAGGAAGACGACCGCATGAAGCCGTTCCTTGAAGGCAAGACTATCGTTAAGGAAATCAGCGTTCCGAATAAGATAGTAAATATTGTTGTAAGATAAATAAAAAATCCGCCGCAAATTCTAAAATTTGCGGCGGATAAATTTTATTCTCCGAATACGCGTTTTACTGCTTCAAGATAGCCGTAGCCGTAAAGGTTATCGGGCTCGAGATAGCTTGTTTCGGTCCACTCGTTCCAGCTGTTGACGGTCACAAGCTTGTGCTGCTCGGGATGATTATCGAGGTAATCCTTCGCCATTCGCAGCGCGGTTTCGAAGTTTTCGGGTGTGTTGTTTTTAGTTACACTTCCTCCGAATCGCTTAAAGCGCGGATTGTTATCCCAGCCGATAGATACGTGTGGAAAGTAGGTATTGGTGTAGTTCGTGTCGATTATATCGTACTGCTTTTTGACATCTTCGAGAATTTCGAGGTAGTCGCGGTTCATGTTGGCGAAATGCGCGAACTGATAGTGCGTAATGCTGTCAAATTTCATATCATCGAACTGCTGCTTCGATATACCGCCGTTCGAGTCAACGCCGCTCAGGTTTGTACCATTCATGCCCCACGCAGCAGCTTGCAGGTGAAGTCCCGGGAACCCAGCCTTGACTACCTCATTTCTGAACCAGTCGAGAGCTTTTGCGGCTTCTTCAGCATTACCAAGTCCCTTCGCGAGGTTGACGAGGTCATAGAACATGAACACTGGCTTTCCGTCGATTTTGTAATACGACGGGTGCTTGAAGTATTTCTCGATTATGAGATGTACGACCTTTTCGAACTCAGGACGCGGCTGTGAGCCCTCCCATATCACCGTTCTTCCATAATCGTCGGACAGGTCGATATTCCAGACATTGTTTGCGTCATGATTTGCCCACATTATGTAGAATTTTACAAGGTCATTGTTTTTAGCCTTCAAGTATCCATTGTCGAGGCACTGCTCAAGGAATGGACGGCGATCGTACCAGTACCAGTCGTAGATGAATACATTCACTCCGTGGTCGTGTGCGCAGGATATCTGGCTCTCCATTACATATGGGTCGGCCTCATTGACGTATCCCCAAAGCGGCTTGCGATCCCAGAAATATTCCGGAGTTTTGCGCTGAGAATTCTTGACCGACTGCCATTCGCCTATCCCTTCTTTCCAGAATTGACGTGAGCGCGGCTCATCGCCTGTGTATGCTGGCCATATGTAGGCAGCAACGTCGTATTTCTGCATTTGCGATTCTCCTTTAGTAAATTACATTTGAATTGAGCGATGGAATGTAGTATCTCTTGTAGCCGATTATGTCAAGTGCCTTATCAAGGTCATATCCACCGGCTGCTTTTACCTTATTTAGCTGCTCCTTCACGTCTTCGATCTTCTTGGCTGAGATCAGCTCGCGCAGCATTTTTTCGGTAACAATATATTTCCCATTTTCATATTTGGCAAAATTTGATACAGTCTTACCGTTGACTATAAATGTATCACGAAGCCGCGGGTCGATAACGCTCGAGAGCTCGTAGCCCTCCGCGCGTATATTGGCTTCACCAAAGCTTCCGTATGGTTCATAGTACCATTCATCAAGTGTAAGGTCTCGCGCCAATACTGCGAAGTTGTTGCAGTTGATAAGCTCAGCTTTATCAACTGTGTTGCCGCGTCGGTCGATCAAGGTCAGCGTGTCGCCTATCCCTATACCAAAGGACGCATGATAGTCGGATTGTCCCTTACGGGTACCGCGTTTGTCACAGGCGATCACCATATAATCTCCCGCACCGATCGTAACTGCGGGGAAGTTCCATTCATCTTTATCTTCACTTCCATCGTCGCGCAGCCCTTCCTTGACGAGCATATATCCCTTCAAGTATATCGGCTCACTGCTTGCATTGTAGATCTCCACAAGGTCAGGCGATTCATCAGAGCGTGAATGGTTGTATTTTAATTCGTTTATGACAAGTCCATAGCTTGGCTCAACATAGCTGTCGTCAGGCTCGAATACAACACGCAGAGTTAGCTTTTTCGACGACATCATGAATTTATCATCTACAGATTTTCCGTTTGCCGTAAGTTCTTTTAGCTTCCAGCCACGTTCTGGCTCGGCAGATACAGGAATATTCAATCCAACAAGATACTCAAGTTCAGTGTTGCTTTCAAGCGTCAGAGAGCTTATATTGAGCTTTCCAGCACCTTCTATCTCTACCGATATATTTCCCCACACAGAGTCATATTTCTTCGGCAGCTCGTTATATACGCTGTCATAGCGGCTTATAAAGAATTGCGGTATGCTTCTGACATGTTCATGCCATTTATCGTTGCTTCCACCGCTTAAACCATAGGATTTTGTGTAGTAACGCATTTCAATAAGCGCTCCTGCTTGGACCTCACCGAGTATGGACATTACATTGTCAGCTTCCATAGTTGTCGATAAAAGGTCGCAAAGGAAGCAGTATACGCGATTTTTGAAGTCAGCATTTTTGAATAGGCTTTTGAATACAGCGTTCAGCCGCAATCCTCCGTCATCGCTGTTCAGACGCTTGAATATGCTGTCAGTAACACTGTCATCACTGTATGACGCAGTGAGGTCAAGGTCCTTCAGTAGGAAGCGCCAGCGTCCATCGTAGCCGTATTCCTCAGAGTCAGGATTATATCCGTCGGTATATCGTCTCCAAACGCGGACGTTATTCTGCGGCCAGTCGCTGTTGGCGATGTAGCCTTCAAAACACATATACTTTATAAAACTGTCGAAATCGAGCATTTCGGACGCTTTTTTATAATATTTCTCTTCACGCATATCAAGACTTGTTATATAGTTGATCATGCGCATGAATTCGAGCCTCTCAGAGGTAGGACCGTTGTCAAGTTCCCAGTCCCGTCCGCCTGAAATTTTTCCTGAACCATTTATACAGCATATTTCATCTGATGAAATATTATAATTTGTCTCGAAATATGTTGTACTGTAATCCTCAAACAGAGTCATATATCCATAATATTTTCCGTTGATGTATACACATATCGGACGGGCGCGCATGGTGTCTATTCCGAGTCCGTCTGCGAGCTCCATCATAAATTGAGTCTGGATCGTGGTGTTCCACATATTGTTGCTTCCTGTACGAAGTATAAGCGTTTTGAAGTCGGTTACAGGAACACCGGTCGTGCTTACAAGTCCGGGAAATGCGTCAAAGCTCATAACGTTGTGATCGTCGTATGTATAGCGTGCAAACAGTCTCAGAGATTTGTGCGCGTTGTTACGGTTCCATCCACCTGATACACGTATACCGACGTTCTGCTCCAGCATAAGCTCGCCGCTCTGCGTATAGAATTCTACGTGAGCTGGCCGCTCCCATTCAATTCCGCTTCTGAAGAAATTTGCGTCCTGAAGTGAGTCGTTTGTCCAGTACGAAGGGCGATTTTTAATAAAATCATCGCGAACCTTACCTGGAACAAGTATACCGCGTTCATAGCCATATAGGTCGTCCGGTTCACAGACAATCGACACTATAATCGTCGAATAGCGAAGGTTAGGATCATCCGCGAGTATATACGTTCCGGTTATCGTATCGCCGACCTGATCTCCATCAGCGTTAAATGCCGCACAACGCACGATATTGACGCTGGACGGGTCGTTCATGCCACCTCCGCGGTATGCGATAGGTATACCGTCTTCATCGCTGTAAAGCTTGGATTCGGGCGTTGGAAGCGATGAATCAAGCGTATAGTGCAGCTCAAGCGATGGATCAGAGCAGCTAACTGACAGTGTAAATCGTGTGGTGTATAATCCCGGCGGTGAATCGAACATGAGTCGTATATCGTCACTATCACTTTTGCAGGCGACGATACCAAACATTGTCAACAGCAGTACAGTTAATACAGCTGTTAGCTTAATCAGCCGTTTCATTGCACGTCGTCCGCCTCATACATAAGTACAACATTAAAATTCTGATTCTTCTCGCGCACGTCAGACATAAGTGCGTCGATACCATTTAAATTCGGCAGGGTTATGGTATAAGCAAGCTCCATAACCGTACCAGAGCTGATAAGGCGAACTCGCTTTAAATCATATGTAACTGTGTGCTTTTGAAGTACATCATCGAACTGACCAGCGAAGCTCATTGATTCGGGCACGCAGATCTTCAAAAGGCGAGTTTCGGGACGTACTTTAGTTGCGACGATGGAATATACGTTGAGCAGTAGACCGATAAGAATAACGAAAGCGATCGCCGGTACGATTAGTCCGAGACCAATGGTGAGTCCGGTCGCCATTGCGACGAAGATAAACGATATATCCGAGGTTTTCTGCTGCAATGAACGGAAGCGGACTATCGACATGATACCGGCAAGGCTGAATGCACTTGCGATATTTGTTCCGATAACCGCGATGATCATTGAGATTACCGAGCATATAGCCACGATAGTAACTGCAAATTCGAGAGAAAATCCCTTTTTGCGATTCATGTATGCGTAAAACAGTGTAATAAGTACTCCTATTGCGATACTTATGATTGTAGTCAGAACTATATCTGTCAATATAGCTCCTGTATTGATTTCTTTGAGGTTGTTCAGCACTCCGCCGATAATGTCACCCATGGTAATTCTCCTTGTTTTGTAATAATTGTTTTTTTGTTTTCACTTGTGTTTAGCGGTAATTGACCGTATTTAGAATAAGAATGATTTGCAAGACCATATTCCGACACGATACGAGTCAGCCATACTGGCAGATTATTTCCGCTTTTCAGTTCAAGCACGCAGCAGTCTTCCGGCATTATTGCCTCACCGTTAGTTCCGAGCCGCATGTCAAGGTTATCCTTTCGAATACGCAGTGCCGAGTCGAAGGTTATTCGAAGCCGTGACTCGCCCGGCGCAGCGAATGCGAGTCGGTCGTAGCTTACGACAGCGGATGGTTTTAGATTGTCATGGTCGATTAGATACAAGATATCGCGTGCTGTGCGTATGTCATTAGGTTTTAGGTCATCGGGGATGATTCCGTGCTTCCATAGCTGCTCGTTATCAAGCAGTGGGAGCAAGAGCCGTTTTTTAACTGAGCGTCCGAGATGTTTTGACTTTATTTCAAAAAATGATATTGAACTGTCGTCTTTGATCTCACCGTATGCACGAAGCCGAAGCTTATATCGATATGGTTCGCGATCATGCGTCTGATAATAAAGGCGGTATGCGGGGTCGTCGAAATATATACTCGAAACGATATATGGTTTGCCGTCACCGTATTTGTCGGGTGGTATGTATTCCGAAATTCGCCGCCGAAGCTCATCTATCACAGCTCCGCGCAGTAGATATTTATATTCGCAGCGTCCTTCTTCCAAGTATAGTGCTCTCCTTTGTTAATTTAAATAAATAGCCTATTTAAATATTATACTATAAAATATTCATAGAGTCAATGATTTTGATGGTTTTTATTGGAGTGCAGGCATGAAGAAATATCATTGATTTTTTTGTACAGTATGCACAATAGCTCTTTTAGATAAAATCTTGCCGTGGCAAAGTTATATTTAAATGCAATGTAACAAATTTGAGAAATTTTCGGAAAACCTCTTGTATAAAAGCTGAAAATGAGGTAAAATATAAAAGGATGAACAGAAACGTGTGTTAAAAAATTAACGCTGACTGTTCAATGCTAAAACAAGCCAAAAAATTAACTATATTATTGGAGGATAATATCATGTCTGTTAAAGTTGCTATTAACGGCTTCGGTCGTATCGGCCGTCTGGCTTTCCGTCAGATGTTCGGCGCTGAGGGCTATGAGGTTGTCGCTATCAACGACCTGACCAGCCCGGCTATGCTTGCTCACCTTCTTAAGTACGATACCGCTCAGGGCGGCTACTGCGGAAAGATGGGCGAAGGTGTTCACACTGTATCGTCTAAGGAAGCTACTGAGACCGAGACTGGCTCGATCACTGTAGACGGCAAGGAAATCAAGATCTACGCTATTAAGGACGCTAAGGAGTGCCCTTGGGGTAAGCTCGACGTTGACGTAGTTCTCGAGTGCACTGGTTTCTACTGCTCGAAGGACAAGGCTATGGCTCACATCGAAGCTGGCGCTAAGAAGGTTGTTATTTCTGCTCCGGCAGGCAATGACCTGAAGACCATCGTATTCAGCGTAAACGAGAATACTCTTACTAAGGATGACCAGATCATTTCTGCTGCATCCTGCACCACCAACTGCCTCGCTCCTATGGCTAAGGCTCTCAACGACTACGCTCCTATCCAGAGCGGTATCATGAGCACCATTCATGCTTACACTGGCGACCAGATGATTCTTGACGGTCCGCACCGCAAGGGCGACCTCCGTCGTGCACGCGCAGGCGCTGCAAACATCGTTCCGAACTCCACCGGCGCAGCAAAGGCTATCGGTCTCGTTATTCCTGAGCTGAACGGCAAGCTGATCGGTTCTGCACAGCGCGTACCGGTTCCGACTGGTTCTACCACCATTCTTACCGCTGTTGTTAAGGGCAAGGACGTAACCAAGGACGGTATCAATGCAGCAATGAAGGCAGCAGCATCTGCATCCTTCGGCTACAACGAAGACCAGATCGTATCTTCTGACGTTATCGGCATGAAGTTTGGTTCTCTCTTTGACGCTACCCAGACCATGGTATCGAAGATCGACGACGACACCTATCAGGTACAGGTAGTTTCGTGGTACGACAACGAAAACTCCTACACCAGCCAGATGGTTCGCACCATCAAGTATTTCGCAGAACTCGCCTAAGCGGGCGGGGGAGCCCCCGACATGCCGCTGAAAGCGGCAATGCATAGTCAAATTTTGTTTGCGCTAATTGCTCGCTTACTGCCTATCAAACATAGTGCGATGTTGGCTTAGTTCGCGCGACCTTTGGTCGCTTGGACTTGCGAATATTTAAAAATTGCTCTTTGGGATTTATTCCAAAGAGCAATTTTTTGATTTTCGTGTAACGTTTCATTATTTTCTGCGTCTTATTATTGAGAGGTGATGAGAATGGACAGGATTGAGGCGATTTATCGTGAGCATTTTCGCGGCGTTTATATGTATTTGCTTTCGCTTACTCATGATGAATCGCTCGCTGAGGAGCTGGCGCAGGAGGCTATGCTGCGGGCTATTTTGAATATCGACAGCTTCCGTGGCGATTCGGCTATATTCTCATGGCTGTGCCGTATTGCTAAGAATCTTTATATTGATTGGCTGCGCAAAAATCGGCGCATTGTTGCAGAGGACGATATAGCTGGCTTATTTAATGGCAGTGATATTGAGATTGAATATGCCGACAAGGAAACGGCGGGGCGTATATTTGCTGAGGTCGATCGACTCGATGAGCCATATCGGCAGGTATTTTTAATGCGTGCGCTTGGCGATATGCAGTATGATAAAATCAGCCGTTTATATGGCAAAAGTGATAGTTGGGCGCGGGTTGTCTATTACCGCGCTAAGGCGCGGATAATTAAAGCACTGAAAGCTGAGGGGAGATTATATGATAGATAAGCTTGATTGTGATGTAGTGCGCGATTTGATGCCGCTTTATATTGATAAGGTGTGCAGTGAATCGAGTACGTCGCTGGTGCGTGAGCATCTAAATTGCTGCGATGAATGCCGAGGTCTGTATGCAGCTATGTCTGCAAGTATTGATAAGCCAGAACGTGAGAGGGTGAATGACGCGGCTGCATTTAAGCGGCTTATGAAGCTCATTGCCGGCATTGCAGCGGCTGCGCTGATGATGGGGATATGTATAGCGGTGAATCTTTCCGGCGCGTGGATGGGTGGTCCGGCAGGTGCGGTAAATCTGTTTGCAACTATTGGTTATATAATATTTTTTGCGTCTTTCAGTATAATCACACGCCGCAGCAAGATCTTTTCGCGGATATCGTTTCTGCTCGCGCTGCTGACGCTTGTTTCGTCGCTGTTATGCTTTAGCGTGCGTATTGGGGCTGAATTTATGACCGTTCCCTCAGTGATATTGTCGATATTTTCATCTGTGCCGTTTTATGGACTGCGCTATTTTCTTGACTGGACGCTGACTTATGCGTCAGGCACGGTGATTTCGCTTATTTGGGTAATATGCGAATATTTTTGGCTTTGGCGAAATCGGCAGAAGATAGTCTGAATATAAAATACCGCTGTTTACGTTTGCATAATTACGTAAGCAGCGGTATTTGTTTATTTTGCTCTTTTCAATTCGAGTGTTGCAGGTGTTTGTGTGATTTTCAGATCATCTATTGTTACTAATCCGTTTTCATCAGCTATTATCTCACCTGAATCATTTCCAAACGCCCACTTGATTTTTTCATTCGGCGCAATTTTGAAGCTTTGCAGCCGTCTTATTGATACATCGGCGGTCGATTCCTTGGGGAATGGAACACGGGATTTCCAATCGGATTCTGTTATCAGGCGCAGTTCCATTGAAAAGCTATCAGCGCTGTCATGCTTATTTTCCCATCTGAAAAACGAATTTACCTGACCGGAGGTCTCAACGGATTTGTCATTTTCCCACGGTATAATATCGTCGGTCGAGGCGTTTGTAAATACAGGATATGCTTCATTCAGCTTTACTGAGAAGATATCGAAAGAGTGGACAAGGTCATTTAATTTATTGATTTCATCGTTGTTGTTGGCGTGACCGAATGCGCCCCAGTATCCGAGCAGCGCGTACTTTTTCTCGCGCATTCCCTTATACAGAACTTCATGTCCGTTTGACCAGCAGTCATTCTGCGCAGAGTAGTCGACGAGTACGGGCGGGTCGGGGAGCTTGAATCCAGCCGGTGCTTCTTTGTCAAGGCAGCATCTGTCCGCAAAATGGCGTACTCCTGCTGGTACGTTTGCCTTTACAGCAGCGAAAATATCGCCGCGTCTCATAGCTATTCCGAGCGCGCCGCTTCCGCCCATCGAGTTTCCGACTGCATAGATACGGCTGCGGTCTATTGGGTAATTTTCGATTACCCATTCAATTGTCGACATTACACGCTTTTCGACTGGCTGCAAATCTGTGCCGCCCTTAGAGCTGTCCTCATTGCCGAGTGCGTCGATTCCTCCCCACCACCAGTCTGTACCTTGATTTTGATGTGCGCGGCAGTCAAGATAAAGTGCGTACATATTGTTTGGCGAGCGGTATATGTCGTGATTGCCATATAGCCAAGTGCAGGCAAATGCAGAATAAATGTCATGTCCGGCTGAATGGAATACTACATATAGAGGGTATACATCGCCGGCTTTGTTTTCGAGCGGGTGCAGAACGGCGAACGTATCATTTTGAGGCTCCTTGTAGCCCCATTCGGGAATGCTTGTGTGGTGAAATACTTCGAGCTTGCGGTCTGTCAAGATACCGTTTGCCTGTGGCTGTATACTATTTGACATTGAATGTTAGCTCCTTATTTATAGAATTATAGATATTATCTTGTAACGTTGCGGATCCACTTTTTACTCTTTATTCGGAACAGACAGAATATCATTTTTACAAGCTCGTCACTCATAAGACACGCATATACCCACCATACCGGAAGCTTTATTAGATATGCTGCAATAAAGCCAAGCGGTATTGCCATTATCCACATAGGTACAAAGTCGAGCAGCATTGCGGTAAGCGTATCGCCGCCTCCGCGGATAACTCCGACAATTGCTGTAGTGTTGATGCTTTTCATCAGTATAATAAATGACATTACCGATATTATATTCATAGCAGTTGCCTTTGTAGTGTCGGCAACGTTGAACATATTTACGACCGGCTGGCGTACGATCAATACAACGGCGGACATAAATGTACCCACAAGTATTGACAGCATTAGCATTGTTTTAGCATACGGATATGCGTTTTCTTTGCGTCCTGCTCCTATTTCTTTACCGATTATTATTGTAGTTGCATTTGCAAAGCCTATCGCGGCAAGGAGTCCTATTCGTTCAACTATATTGGCGACCGAATAGGCGGCGTAAGGCGCGTCACCAAGGTTTCCGATTACAACTGAATGTACTGTCATACCGAGTCCCCATAAGGTCTCGTTGCAGATTACAGGCAGACTGTATTTGATAAAGTCACGTATCAATGTGCGGTTTATCCTGAACATCTTCTTAATGTTGAGACGTACCTTTTTTTCGAAGAAGATCACGTATACAAGAACGATCGCAAGCTCGATAATACGGGATATGAGTGTAGCGATAGCAGCACCGTTGATACCGAGTGATGGAAATCCGAGCTTTCCGAAAATCAGGACATAATTGAGTGCTATGTTTAACAATATCGCGGTAGCGTTAGCGACGAGTGCTATTATGACCTGCTCTGTAGAGCGCATTACGCCGCAGAGAAGTACAGTCAGAGAAGCCACTATGTACGATGCGAGCACTATATGCAGATATCCGACACCGAGGTCGATGACCTCCTGTGTCTTTGTGAATAGTCCCATTACCTGTGGTGTGAACATATAGCAGACCAGCGTGAATATACCGCCGATAACGACCGCTGCCGTAGTTGCAGTTCCGGCGATGGCGTTTATCGTATCAATATCGCCTTTGCCCCAATACTGCGCGATAAGCACCGACATTCCCGAGACCATTCCGAAAAGGAACAGCGAATAGACGAAGTATGGCTGATTTGCGAAGTTTGCCGCTGATATTACCGATTCTGAGCTGTCTCCGAGTCGACCAAGCATGACGGTGTCCATCATATTCAAAAGCAGCTGCATGACGTTTTGCAGTGTCATAGGCAGTGCGAGCGCGAGAACAGCTTTATAAAATCCCTTGTCGCGGACGAACAGGGGAGTACGTGTTTTTTGCTTCATTTTAATCTCCAAAATTTAGTCGTAATGTAGAAGATTATATCATTTCCTATCGCTTTTGTCAAGAGGAAAAACATATTTAAATGAATATTTCCCAAAGATACAGAATAGTATTTAGTACATGCCTATATTTAGGAGGAAATACATGAAAAAGAGAATAGATACAGTTATGCTGGCAGTCGCGCTGTTCTGCATATCCGGCGCTGTGCTTGCATATAACATAGGCACAGTTGACGGTGATATTGCAGTGTCGCTGTCTGAGCTTGCGGGATACAAGCAGGATAATCTTATCAGCAGCTATACTCGAATGGCCATGAGTGACGCTGACGAGAATCCAGACGCGATCGAGGTAGGCGCGGTGCCGACGGATCCTGAAACTAAGGACGTATACAACCGTTCGTATGAGCTGCTCGAGCCTATTATAAAATCTCCAGTCGAATAAGTTGCCGAAGCTGAAAATCGGCGTGCATACGCTGATATTGTTGACATTACTACTTCTGTTCGACAGAAGCGCTCTTGCTCTTATACCAATTGCAGCGGCATTATGTCATGAGTTAGGGCATATTATCGTTATGCTGCTGCTCAAAGTGAGAATACGAGAAATTGCGGTCACATTATTCGGCGCGGAGATACGCAGTCTGCCTCATGAGGACATTTGTGCGGCATATAAAATAGCGATATATTCCGCTGGATGTGCAGTAAATCTGTTGACAGGATACACGGCGATGCGGCTCGGAGGGAAGTTTTTCGCTGCTTGTTCATTTGCACTTGCAGTTCTGAATCTGCTTCCGATACGTACACTCGACGGTGGATGTATATTTGAGACGATATGCGTTCGGTTGTTTCCGATTTATGCAGATACAGTGGTTGACATAGTTTCTGGTACGTTTATTTTCATTCTATGGCTTATATCTGTATATTTATTGCTGCTTGCTGGCGGAAATATATCGCTTATGCTATTTTGTATGTATATGTTTGTTACTCTGTATCTTGGGTGTTGATTATTTTATTCCAGTAACGGCGAGTACGGTAGATGTTGTAAAATCCCAGAGGTGGCTTCCGAATCTATATTGCTCGATTCGACTGTCAAAGCGGTGATTTATGAGTTCGACCAGACGCTCTTGCTCTGCGCTTGTTAGTGCGTTTGGAGATCTATTAAGTGCCTTTTGCAGCGATTCAATACAGCTCATACGTTTACAGCTGATTTGACGCAGTGCAGTTTCTTCATTGACCGAGGAATTGTCAGGCGCATAGTCAATGATCGTAAAAACATTCACGTTCACATGATGAAAGCTGTACTTTTCAAGTTCGCGTGGATAGTCGTGTTCGTCGAGCTCGTATGCACCGATGTTTAAGTCTTTGTCGAAGTCGTCGGAGCTACTCCATGCCTTTTTCATCAGTCTGCACTCTTCATCTGTCGGTGCATATACTCCGTCTGATTTAATATTGAATCGTGTTCGCACTGACAATACACATATCTTTCCGCCCGGCTTAAGTACGCGGTATTGCTCCCCGAAAAATGCGTCATGAGGAATGTGTTCGCTGACTGTATGCGAAAAGCATACGTCGAAGCTATTGTCATTGAAAGGAAGGTGAGCTGCGTCTCCCGCTAAGAATTTGCAGTCGAGACTTAGCTCGGTCGATTTTGCTTTCGCAAATTCAATATGACCTTCATCGAGGTCGATCCCTGTAATGTCAATACCTGGAATATATTTCTTCAGTTTGTGGCAGAATGTACCGCCTGCACAGCCGATCTCGAGCACCTTGTCGCTCGATTTTGCTCCTATAGCATTGAGCCATAGCTGCTTGTTATCGTCGGTAAAGCGAAGGTCGCGGCTATCGTACAGCTCTGCGGTAGTTTGGATGTACTTTGACCAAATGTTATTCATGATAATATCATTCCTTTCAAGACCATATGAGGTCGTATTTATAATTTTTGGGGAACAAAACACCGCAGAATAGCTCTGCGGTGTTTATATTCATTTTGTAAGCCTTTTGCTGACCAAGCAAAATTTGCTATATAAGCAAATTTTAGTCGCTTATATAAGGCAGGAGCGCTACGTGACGCGAACGCTTAATAGCGATGGTCAGCTGACGCTGATGCTTTGCGCAGGTACCAGAAATTCTTCTGGGAAGAATCTTAGCGCGCTCGGAAATATACTTTCTCAGACGTGCTACATCCTTGTAATCGATCTCGTCGATGTGTTCTGCGCAGAACTGGCAGACCTTCTTCTTTCTGCGCATCGCGGGGCGATACGGCTTAGCAGAAGCGTCTCTTTCGGTTCTCTCTTTATCCATTGTATTTCACCTCTCTGTATAATATATATCAGAACGGGAGCTCGTCATCGTCGCTCAGAACCTCAAACTGAGGTGCCTGACCGTTCTGTACCGGTCTTGGACCGGCATCCGGAGCTTGTCCGGCAGGCGTTGAGTACTGCGGCTCTGCATAGGCGGACGGCATATATGCCTGTGCGCCTCCCTGATTGAAGCCAGGATTTTCATTCTTGGAGTCAACGAAGTACGCCTCATCGACAACTACATCGGTAGCATAACGCTTAGCGCCCTGCTGGTCAGTGTAGGTGCGGGTCTGGATACTTCCGACAACGCAAATTGACGAGCCTTTATGGAAATATCTCGAGATGAATTCCGCCTGCTGTCTCCAAGCAGTACAGTTGATGAAATCAGCCTGTGCCTGACCGACTGAACCATCCTCATTTTTAGAAGCGAATCTGCGGTTTACAGCTATCGAAAACGATAATACCATAACACCACTCGGAGTCTGCTTCAACTCGGGGTTCTGCGTAAGGCGACCACCGAGAATTACCTTATTAAGGTTGAAATTTGCCATTGTCTATCCTCCGTTCATGACAAGAATCAATCAGAATTTGACGCTTGATTATTCAGCGTCAGCAGCGGGAGCTTCTTCGGCAGCGGGAGCTTTTTCAGCTTTAGCGGCTGCTTTCTTTTCGTCATGCTTAATGACGATAGAACGCATGATACCATCAGTGATACCGAATACACGCTCGAGCTCAAGCGGGAAGCTGGGAGCGCTCTTGAAATCAACAAGAACGTAATAGCCTTCGTTGAGGTCATTGATCGGGTATGCGAGCTTGCGCTTGCCCCATTCATTGACAGACTCGATAGTGCCGTTTGCGGCGATCAGGTTGGTAAACTTTTCAACCAGAGCCTTCTGAGCTTCTTCGCCCTGCTGTACATCAACGATGAACAGAGTTTCGTAGGATGAAATTTTTTCCATTATTTACACCTCCTCATGGACTTTAGACCCGACGCATTGCATATTTTACATCGGGCAAGGAGGAAATACGCTTACAGTCAACTGTCTGCGTATTCCATACCGATTAAATATTATACCATATAATTTCAACTATGTCAAGCATTTTTCAGAATTTTTTCTAAAATTTGCGTCGAAAATCATATCAAGCTTCTTTTGACGATCACGAATGATAGAATGTGCGGTGATTGTAGTCCTTCATCTGCTCGGTATATTTCTCATATTGCTTTTCGTATTCGGCAAATGCTTCATCGTTTATCTTGCCTTCATTATGCAGTGTCAGTGCTCGTTCATGCAGCTTTTCGCGCATTGCGTGGGCTTGATCCTTGTAGTTATTTTCGAGGTATTGGTTCAGCTCGGCAATAATTCCGTCGAGTTCTTTTTTTGCACGGGAGCGAAAGATTGAAAACATGATTATTCCTCCAGCATTTAGATAAAATTATTATATCATAGCTGGTTGCGACCTGCAATAGCTTTTTTAAAATTGCAGATATTTTTCTAAGAAAATTTACACTAAAATCAGCCTGCTATCTGTACAAGTCGGGAAAAATGTGTTATAATAAACTTGTTTGATAGCCTGACTTCAGCATTTTCAAAATTTAATTGATAGGTTGTCGAGTAAATCTAATTAAAATATATTGATCTATGGAGGATAGCTGATGCCTGAAATACTGCATATTATGGTCGGCGATGTGCTTGAAATGAAGAAAAATCACCCTTGCTCGCCGAAAAGCGTCCGATTCCGTGTTCTGCGTGTCGGAAGCGATATACGCATGGTCTGCGAAAACTGCGGGCGTGATATTACTGTACCGCGTCTCAAGCTCGAGAAAAATGTAAAGAAAATTATCCGCGAGGATGAAAATCTTCAAAAATAAATTGCCAAAAGACGAACTATTTGCTGATTTTTTCGTCTAATATAACATTATGATTTTAAGAGGATTTGTAATATGAATGAAGAAATTAACCCAGACGCTGTAAGTGACGGAGAGCTTTTGCCAATGGCAGACGCTAATAAGCCTATAAAACAAGTATCTGCATTAAAAATTCGTATCTCACACATATTTAAGCCGCTCGATGGTATGTATCATATCGGATTTGCATTCATACTGCCGGTAATGATAATGGCGCTTATTTACATTGCTATGGAGGTTTGGCCGTTTGGCAAGAGCTCAGTATTGGTTCTTGATCTGAACGGACAGTATGTATATTATTTCGAAGCACTGCGTGATATTTTGCGCGGTGAGCAAGGATTATTATATTCGTTCGAGCGGGCGCTTGGCGGCGAGTTTCTTGGAATAATCGCTTACTATCTTGCGAGTCCGTTTTCGATACTCGTTGCGCTGTTTCCTGAAGGACATATAACTGAGTCGCTGTATACGATACTCCTGCTCAAGTGTGGATTGTCGGGAATGAATATGTGCGTCTACCTGCATAAGTCTCATCCAACAAAGCCAGTTAGCGAAGTCATATTCTCGGTAATGTATGCACTGACTTCATATGCTGTTGTAATGCAGCACAACACAATGTGGATCGACTGCTTACTGTTCCTTCCGCTTATCCTGCTTGGTGTAGAATCGCTTATCAAGTATAAGAAGTACAAGCTATACGTGATTACTCTTGCTGTCGCGGTATTTTCGAACTATTATATTGGATATATGGTATGTATAGCGGTAGCAGCGTATTTCTTCTTTTATTATTGTATGTGTACGCCGTCCGAGCGTAACCCTATCGGCGAGCGCTGCCATTTCATAAAGACGCTGCTGCGAATGATGCTGTATTCTGCAATAGCGGTTGGGATCGCATCGATAATAATCATTCCGGCATATTATTCGCTCCAATTTGGAAAGACGACATTCTCGAGCCCAAATTTTGACTTCAAGCAGAAGTTTGACTTCCTCGACCTTATAGCCAAGATGTATCCCGGAACATACGATACCGTTCGTCCGGAGGGCTTGCCGTTTGTTTTCTCCGGAACTATCACTCTGATACTTCTTCCGGTATTCTTCATTATCAAAAATATCACACCACGGCAGAAAATCGCCTATGGTGCGCTGATGGGATTCTTCATATTCAGCTTCAATTCCACAACGATCGACCTTGTTTGGCATGGATTTCAGCGTCCGAATTGGCTGAATTATCGCTACAGCTTCATTTTCTGCTTTGTCATTATCGTGATGGCGTATCTCGTTTATGAGCATATCCGTGAGCTTGACATGAAGGTTGTTCTCGGAACTGGCGCAGTGCTCGGGTTGCTTATCTGCATAATACAGAAGTTCGATAACGAAGCTGTTCCTGATCTTGCCGGTGTATGGTTTTCAATAGCTTGTATTGCGGTATACATAATACTGCTTTCGGGATGCCGCCGAAATTGGCTCGACGGTTCGATACAGACGATATTGTGTGTGGCAGTTCTGCTCGAGCTTTTCTGCAATGGACTTTTACAGACTATCGCACTCGACAAGGACGTACATTATAGCTCGCGAGCGTCATACATGAATTTCATGAACAAATGGACACCGGCGGCTGAGTGGATGAATGAAAACGACACTTCATTCTATCGGGCTGAAAAAACTGAGCACCGCAAAACTAACGACAACTTTGCGCTCAATATTCGTGGACTGTCGAATTCTACGTCGACATTAAATGCTAAGCAGATAGAATTCCTTGAGCGCATGGGTTATTCGTCACGTTCGCATTGGTCAAAATATCTCGGCGGTACTCCAGTCGCGGACAGCTTGCTTGGTATCAAGTATATAATGACGCTCGATTCTAAAGAAATGAACGATGTATACGGCGAACCGATATATCATGATGAGAAGAACGAGACGGTCATTTACGAGAATCCGTATGCTCTGTCGCTCGGATATATGGTGAATTCGGATGTTGTCGACTTCGATATGGAGGATGATAAATCTCCGTTCGACCGTATGAACAAGCTTATTACTAAGTTGGTCGGAAGTGAGACCAAGCTTGAGATTTTCAAGGCGTATAAGAATATCAAGCCGACGACTGAGAATCTCGACCTGTCGTATGTGACTGGTCATAAGAAGTACAGCAAGGTGAACACATCGCGCAGCGGCAAGCTGATATTCACATTTACTCCGGTAAATGATAAGGAAATATTCGTGTATTTCCCGAGCGACTACCGCCGTGACGCTAAGCTGAAGGTGAACGGTTCGGACGTGTCGGAATATTTCACGAATGAGACCTGCCGCATAGTTTCGATAGGCAAGCAGCCAGCTGGCGAGGAGCTTATTGTGTCTCTGACACTTGACAAGGATGAAATATACATCGGCAACGGCTCAAATTATTTCTATTATCTCGACGAGGAGCTGTTTGAGGAAGTAATGCCGAAGCTGCAAGAGAATGGATTCATCATTGACAGCTTCACTGACAGCTCGTTTGAGGGCAAAATAACGGCTACCGAGGATAAATCGCTTTTCCTGCTGACTATTCCGTATGATGAAGGCTGGAACGTGTATATTGATGGTGAGAAGGTTGAGACATTCGAGGTTCTCGACTCGCTCACTGCGATCGAATTAACTCCCGGAGAGCATACGGTCAGCATGAAGTATTTCCCGAAATGCTACACGTATGGTATAACGATATCAATATGCTCACTTGCGCTGTTCCTAATTATACTTGTGCTTGATTTTATCCTGCACAGACGCAAGCCTGTTATAGCGTTCCAGACTGGAGCATTTAAAAAGCCTGTACTCAGTGAGTACGATGATAAGTAGTAAAAAAGCTGGCGCATTTGCGTCAGCTTTTTCGCATTATTCATCCCATGTGAATTTAGTCAGCTGCCCGTCCTCACGAAGTCCATCAAAGCCACGCTGACGCAGTACCTCGTACACAGCGATCGCGGCGGAATTTGACAGATTGAGCGAACGAAGCGTGTCGCGCATAGGAATGCGCACGCATCGCTCGGGATTCGCGTACAGCAGTTCCTCCGGCAGTCCTTTTGTCTCCTTGCCAAACATCAAAAATACACGGCTTGGATAATTGATATCGGTATATTTATGCTTTGCTTTGGTCGTAAAGCAGTAGAAGGCAGCGTTGGGATTTTTATTGAAAAAATCGTCTAAATTTTCATAGTATGTAATGTCGAGCTTATCCCAGTAATCGAGTCCGGCACGCTTTAATTTGCGGTCGTCAATTTCGAATCCAAGTGGCTTTACAAGGTGCAGAGAAGCGCCGGTCGCTGCACAGGTGCGGGCTATATTTCCGGTATTTTGCGGTATCTCTGGCTCGACGAGGACTATATTTATATTGTTCATGATTTAAATTTTCCTTATATTAAAATATTTATCAAAAAATATCTGTGTTATTATCACGTATTACGGTAATACTATTGCTGAAGTTTATTCTAATTTGGAAAAGGAATTACTGTAATGCGGAATTTCAGAAGCACGCGCACGAATTTGAATGATGTTCGCATAGCATATACCTATCTGATCGCGCTGGCGCTCGCTTTGTCGATAATGGGGTTGATAGCATCAGGACTTGACAATAAGCTAAGTGCAAGTGAGCTTGCGGAATATCGAACGTCTCTGTCCGAATGCGCTGATTCGCTGCGCGGATATATTGAAACCGAAGCTCCTGAACGAAGATTTGTGTCTGCACTGCGATTTGAAAATGCGGTGGTATCTCTGAATTGCACTGATAATGTGCGTGCAGAGCTGCTGAACCTTGCTGACAGACTGCAAAAGAGTGTTTTCGAGCGCGAGATCGATATGCTTGCGACAGTAACTGAGCTGAGAGGTCTGGCGGATACATTTTCAATGTTGACTATGCTCGAATATGATGACCGTGCAAGTGCAGTTATGCAGATCTCAGACGAAATTGCGCGGGTCGTAGGCATAGAGGATGAGACAAGTTCTGACAGCTTGTCGAATGATGAGCCATATTCTGGCGGCAAAGTCGAACAGTTTAATCTTAGTGCGGCGAAAAATAACGCTGAAAGACTGCTTGGAGACGCGGTGCGGTCTCTAACGTTTGAGGGCTGCACAGACGGTTATTTTGCTTCGGCGGATAATCTGAGTATGCTGTTTTCTCCGAATGATGGAAGTCCGATTAGTATAGTTTATCTGCGTCTTGGTGGGATTCCTAACGCATATTTTACGGAGCGTGAAATCATAGATTATGCAGAACGAATCACGGCTGACGCGGTCTTCGGCGGTGACTCAGGCGAGCTTGACGTTGCTGGTATCAAAAGTATGTGTGGTTATACGATGGTTGAGCTGGGCAGCGAAACAGACATGATCAGAGCTATAATTGATGAGCATGGGCGGATCTGCGTATTCGAGCGAACGGGAAAATAGGTGCGTGCATAAATGCACAAGTGTTAAAATAAATAGTAAAAAGGTGATGAAGAAGGCTTCATCACCAAAATTACATATCAGAGCTGTTGCAATTATGCGCCAAGCTTGTTAAGCTTAAGTGTATACTGGCTCTTTTTTCTTGCTGCGTTGTTCTTGTGAAGAAGACCGTTAGCAACTGCCTGATCAATCTTCTTAACTGCAACCTTATATGTTTCAGCAGCAGCAGTCTTATCACCCGAAGCGAGTGCTGCTTCGTACTTCTTCATGCAGGTCTTGAGTGCGCTCTTGAGCATTTTGTTCTGAAGGGTCTTGGTTTCGCTGACCTTTACGCGCTTCTTAGCGGACTTAATATTCGGCAATCTTTTCACCTCCTTAAAAATTCAGCGTCTGACCTAATGGCATTGCCGGAGGTCGGATCGAGATAAAAGCATTTCTCCTTATATCATACCATAAATCATAGAAAATATCAAGGGGTTTTTGAAAAAAAATCAAAAAATATTGATTTTTATTATCAATTTGCCTCCGGTATCGGGTGCTCGCGCAGATATGAGCCGATATCGGACTCCTTTATGCGGAGGATTTGGCAAATTGTTTTTCGTGTATCCGGTGGTAATTTCGAAATCTCAGCGCTCCAGTATTCAGTAAAGTTAGTTTCATTGTTCGATATAATAAGGAATATTGCGTCGAGATCGGCAGCAATGTTGAATCGAGCAGTGAAATAATTGAACTTGACCGCATAAGGATATGACTCGTCATAGAAAGTGATAAGGTCTAAGTAATTCGGATTCCAATGAATTTTTTTGCGCCATTCTGGGGTTACGTTGATTTTAGACAGCGAGTTCGGGCGTACATATGTGCTGTAAGTTACGCCGTTAATTTCAAGCGTACCTTTTACCTTGACTTCATTGCCCGGAAAAGGAATTATCGGATAGTATTGTATGTCGATGGTTGCGTCAGCGTAATTGTCTAAATGTTCTACATCATTATACTGTTGCATGGTTACAGTGAATTTTACGTGCTTTGGAACGAATGAAAAATATACGAGTATTGATAACAATAAAACCGAAATGATTATGCAAGTGGTGATGAGTATGTGCTTATTGACCCTTGAAAGCTTCATGCTGATTTACCTCGCTATCTCATCGACATCACAAAATTGCTGTCGGCGAGATTTTTTTCATTTTCCTCAAAAAAATTCGCGGAAACTATTGACAAATAATTGAATGTATGCTATAATAATATACTGCATTATAATTGCTCAGATTATGCGTATTTGCATTAAATAAATGTACCACGCGTACAAAAAAGAGCTGTTATTATTAAGGTTTACAGGCGATTTTTCTTGAACGGCTGCGGCTGCGGGATCCCTCGGGATTGAAACCTGCCTGTATATTTATTTTGTGTTTTACGGTCGATGTGTGCCCGCTATAAATATATCGCTGCATCGCGTATATTATTATACCACATTTCACGACCGTTGTAAATACCCGGATGTCAATTTTGTTGAATGGAGTGATTTTTTCAATGATGGTCAAACCCACGATGCTTGGCAAGACCGAACGAATGAGCTTCGCGAAAATAGGCGATACTCTGGAAATGCCTAATCTCATCGAGGTACAGAAAAAGTCGTATAAATGGTTCCTTGACGAGGGACTGCGAGAGGTGCTTCGCGATGTTTCGCCTATCACCGATTACTCGGGCAACCTTGTTATCGAATTTATCGACTATTCCATTGATCCGACCCCCAAATACCCAGAGGAGGAATGCAAGGAGCGCGACACTAACTTTGCTGCGCCGCTCCGTGTTACTGTCCGCCTGACCAATAAGGCCACCGGTGAGGTCAAGGAATCGGCAGTCTTTATGGGCGATTTTCCGCTCATGACGGACAACGGTACCTTCATAATCAATGGTGCAGAGCGCGTTATCGTATCGCAGATCGTGCGCTCGCCCGGAATCTATTATGAAACCTCCATCGACAAGCTGGGTAAGGTCATCTATACCGCCACGGTAATTCCTTACCGCGGAGCATGGCTCGAGTACGAAACCGATGCGAATGATGTATTCTATGTAAGAATAGATAAGAACCGCAAGATACCGGTAACTGTGCTTATCCGTGCGCTTGGCATTGAGTCGGACGAGGAAATAAAGAAGTACTTTGGTGAAGATCCTAAGCTCATCGCTACGATGGAGAAGGATATGATGGCTGGTGAAGCCGAAAAGAATCATACCTCTCTCGGTGACGAGTCGCTGAAGGAAATATATAAGAAGCTGCGCCCGGGCGAGCCTCCGCTCGTAGAAAGCGCTCAGCTGCTTTTAAACAACCTCTTCTTCGACCCGAAGCGTTACGACCTTGCTGCGGTCGGACGCTATAAATATGATAAAAAGCTTGCACTCGGCAAGCGTATCGCCGGAAGAAAGCTTTCACGCCCGGTAGTATCGCCTATCACTGGCGAGCTGCTGTTTGAAGAGGGCGAGGTCCTCGATATTGAGAAGGCGATGAATGTAGAGCACGCCGGAGTCAACGAGGTATGGGTATATCTCGAGGACGACGAGACTGAAGTAAAGGTATTCGGCAACGGAATGGTCGACCCGCAGTACGTAATTGGCTGCGATTTGAAGGATATTGGTATTCCTGAAAGGGCAAAGCTGTCCGCAATTCTCGACATCATGCGCGAGGTTGATGGTGACGTTGACGAGTTTAAGAAGGTCGCTGCCGGACGTGTTGCTGACCTTTCACCGAAGCATATCACAAAGGACGATATCTTCGCGTCTATCAACTACCTCACTTGTCTTGCTCACGATATTGGCGTTAAGGACGATATCGACCACCTCGGTAACCGTCGTCTGCGTTCGGTTGGCGAGCTTTTGCAGAATCAGCTCCGTATCGGCTTCTCCAGAATGGATAAGACGGTCAAAGAGCGTATGACCACACAGGATTCTGAAACTCTTACACCTAATACGCTTATAAATATTCGTCCGGTCGTAACTGCTATCCGCGAGTTCTTTGGCTCATCGCCGCTGTCGCAGTTCATGGACCAGAACAACCCGCTCGCTGAACTGACGCATAAGCGTCGTTTGTCAGCGCTCGGTCCGGGCGGTCTGTCGCGTGACCGTGCTTCCTTCGAGGTTCGAGACGTACACTATACACACTATGGTCGTATGTGCCCTATCGAAACGCCTGAAGGTCCGAACATCGGTCTTATCTCTTATCTTTCAACTTATGCTAAGATAAACAACTATGGATTTATCGAAGCGCCTTACCGCAAGATAGATAAGGCTACTGGCGTTGTCACTGATGAAGTCGAGTATATGACTGCTGATATCGAGGACAACTATACTATCGCTCAGGCGAATGAGCCGCTCGATGAGAACGGACACTTTGTAAACAAGCGCATTTCGGGCCGCCGCAGAAACGAGATCATCGAATTTAACGCCGAAGAAGCCGACTACATGGACGTATCGCCTAAGATGGTCGTATCGGTCGCTACTGCATCGATCCCGTTCCTTGAAAACGACGACAACTCGCGTGCGTTGATGGGTTCGAACATGCAGAAGCAGGCAGTGCCGCTTCTGACTTCACAGGCTCCTATCGTTGCTACTGGTATGGAATACAAGGCGGCGGTAGACTCTGGCGTAGTAATATGCGCAAGAAATGCTGGATACGTCGAGAGAGTTTGCGCGGATGAGATCGTTATTCGCACTGACGCTGGAACTAAGGACGTATATCATTTAATTAAATTTAAACGCTCCAACCAGGGAACTTGTGTAAATCAGCGCCCGATCGTCGACCTCGGCGAACGCGTTGAAGCTAAACAGGTAATCGCCGACGGTCCTGCTACTGAGAACGGAGAAATCTCGCTCGGTAAGAATGCACTTATCGGCTTCATGACCTGGGAAGGTTATAACTACGAGGACGCTGTACTGCTGAATGAAAAACTCGTTCGCAACGACGTGTACACCTCGATTCATATTGAAGAATATTCGCACGAAGCGCGCGATACTAAGCTCGGACCGGAAGAGATCACTCGTGAAATTCCGAACGTTGGTGAAGACGCGCTGAAAGATTTGACTCCCGACGGTATCATCCGCAAGGGTACTGAGGTTCGCGCCGGCGATATCCTCGTCGGTAAGGTAACGCCTAAGGGCGAAACTGAGCTCACCGCTGAGGAGAGACTGCTCCGTGCAATTTTCGGAGAAAAAGCAAGAGAAGTTCGCGATACTTCATTGAGACTGCCGCATGGTGAGTCGGGTATCGTAATCGACGTTAAGGTCTTCTCACGAGAGACCTCAGATGAGCTCCCGCCTGGAGTAAATAAGGTTGTCCGTGTCTACATCGCTCAGAAGCGTAAGATTTCGGTCGGCGATAAGATGGCGGGCCGTCACGGAAACAAGGGTGTCGTTTCAAGAATACTTCCGCCTGAGGATATGCCTTTCCTCGCAGACGGAACCCCACTTGATATCGTGCTGAACCCGATGGGCGTGCCGTCTCGAATGAACATCGGTCAGGTGCTTGAAGTTCATCTCGGTATTGCAGCAAGAAAGCTCGGCTGGAAGATAATGACACCGGTATTCGACGGTGCTACAGAGGCGGACATTTCTGAGTGCATGACAATGGCTGGAATGGACCGTGAGGTTCTTCCGAATGAAAATGTAAACGGCAAAAAGCTGTTTGAAGTTTACTTCGACGAGGAAGGCAAGCGTCAGCTTCGCCCGATAGTCGGTGAAGAGCGCGCTGATATGGCTCATCTTGAAGAGCTGCGCGTTCAAGATAAATTAAGAGTTGTAGACGGTAAGACCATACTCTATGATGGACGTACCGGCGAGCCGTTCGACAATCCTGTAACCGTAGGTATCATGTACTACCTCAAGCTGCATCATCTGGTTGACGATAAGATCCACGCACGTTCTACCGGACCTTATGGTCTCGTTACTCAGCAGCCGCTCGGCGGTAAAGCTCAGTTCGGTGGTCAGCGTTTCGGAGAGATGGAGGTATGGGCGCTCGAAGCATACGGCGCTGCATACACACTTCAGGAGATCCTTACTGTCAAGTCGGACGATGTGACTGGACGTGTCAAGACCTACGAAGCTATCGTCAAGGGTCAGAATATACCGACTCCTGGTGTGCCTGAGGCATTCAAGGTGCTTGTTAAGGAACTCCAGTCGCTCGCACTCGATGTCAAGGTGCTTGACAAGGAGGGCAATGTCATTGAGCTTTCGAGTCTTGGTGACGACGACGAGGATCTCATCCCGAACTATGTATCGGACGAGGATGTCGGTGAGACCGTAACCGATGAAAATGAACTCATGGATTCGTTCACAGAGGAGCATTTTGACGGTGAATCGGACGATGACTTTGCTGATGTGTTCGATGATGACGATGTCGACGTTGATTTTGAAGATGATTCATTTGATGATGAGTAATATTGGGAGAAGGAAATAATTGATGGAACGAAACGTATTTGACTCAATTAAGATCGGTCTGGCATCTCCTGAGATGATAAGAAGCTGGTCATACGGTGAAGTCAAGAAGCCGGAGACTATAAACTATCGTACCCTCAAGGCTGAGCGCGATGGACTTTTCTGTGAGCGTATCTTTGGTCCGACTAAGGACTGGGAGTGTCTCTGCGGAAAGTATAAGCGCGTTCGCCATAAGGGAAAAATATGCGAAAAGTGCGGTGTCGAGGTCACTACCAAGAAGGTTCGCCGTGAGCGCATGGGTCATATCGAACTCGCTGCTCCGGTGTCTCATATCTGGTATTTCCGTGCAATTCCGTCGAGAATGGGACTGCTGCTCGATATTACACCGAGACTGCTCGAAAAGGTGCTCTATTTTGCAAGCTACATTGTTATCGACCCCGGAACAACTCCGCTGGCGAAGATGCAGCTGCTTAACGAGCGCGAATATCAGGAAAATATAGAAAAATACGGCAAGAACTCCTTCCGCGTCGGCATGGGTGCCGAGGCGGTCAAGGAGCTGCTTGCAAGCATTGACATCAACGCACTTTCTGAGAGCCTGCACGCAGAGCTCGAAGGTGCGTCGGGTCAGAAAAAAATACGCATAATCAAGCGCCTTGAAGTTGTTGAGGCATTCCGCAAGTCGGGAAATAAGCCCGAGTGGATGATACTTGACGTTGTACCGGTCATCCCGCCGGATATCCGTGCGATGGTACAGCTCGACGGTGGACGTTTCGCTTCGAGCGACTTAAACGATCTCTACCGCCGCGTTATAAACCGTAACAATCGTCTTAAGCGCCTAATGGAGCTCTCCGCGCCGGATATCATTATCCGCAACGAGAAGCGTATGCTTCAGGAAGCAGTTGATGCGCTGATAGATAACGGTCGCCGCGGAAAGCCGGTCACCGGACCTAACAACCGTCCGCTTAAATCGCTGTCCGAAATGCTTCGCGGTAAGCAGGGACGTTTCCGTCAGAACCTGCTCGGTAAGCGTGTCGACTATTCGGGACGTTCGGTTATCGTCGTAGGTCCTGACCTGAAGATATATCAGTGCGGACTTCCTAAGGAAATGGCGCTCGAGCTATTCAAGCCTTTCGTTATGAAGCGCCTTGTTGAGACCCAGAAGGCTACAAATATTAAAGACGCAAAGAAGAAGGTCGAGAAGGTCGACGTTGCAGTTTGGGATGCACTCGAGAATGTTATCAAGGAGCATCCTGTACTCCTGAACCGTGCGCCTACACTTCACAGACTTTCGATCCAGGCATTCGAGCCTATCCTTGTTGAAGGCCGTGCGATCAAGCTTCACCCGCTGGTTTGTACCGCGTTCAACGCCGACTTCGACGGCGACCAGATGCCGGTACATGTACCGCTGTCGTCCGAAGCTCAGGCAGAAGCTCGCTTCCTTATGCTCTCTGCAAACAACCTCTTGAAGCCGGCTGACGGACGTTCTGTAACCGTTCCGTCGCAGGATATGATTCTCGGTTCATACTACCTCACCATCGACCGTGCAGGCGAGCCGGGCGAGGGCAAGGTGTTCCGCGACTTCAACGAAGCTGTTATGGCATATGAAAACCATCTGCTCGGAATGCATGCTGCGATCAAGGTTCGCGTGACCCGCGAGATCGATGGCGTTGAGCATACTGGAATTATCGACGCAACTCTCGGTCGTCTGATATTCAACCGTCCGATTCCTCAGGACCTCGGATTTGTTGACAGAAGCGACCCGTCAAAGCTGCTCGATCTGGAGGTTGCATTCCCGACAAAGAAGAAGGATCTCGGTAAGATCATTGATATGTGCATTAAGAAGCACGGTCCGGCAGTAACCGCTCAGGTGCTTGACAGTATTAAGGCGATGGGCTTTAAGTATTCTACCAAGTCATCGCTCTCGATTTCCATTGCGGATATGACTATCCCGCCGAAGAAGTATGAGATAGTTTCTGACGCTGAAAAGCAGGTACTTGATATCATGAAGCACTTCCAGCGTGGACGACTTTCAGAGGACGAGCGTTATAATAACGTTATTAAGATCTGGGAACAGGCTACAAAGGACGTTGTCGATGCACTTCAGCAGGAATTCAACCGCTATAATCCTATCAAGATGATGAGTGATTCCGGAGCGCGTGGTAACATCACACAGATGCGTCAGCTTGCCGGAATGCGCGGACTCATGTTCGCGACCAACGGTAAGACAATGGAAATGCCGATCAAATCGAACTTCCGTGAAGGTCTTAACATACTTGAATATTTCGTAGCGGCCCGCGGTGCGCGTAAATCCCTTTCGGATACTGCGCTTAAGACGGCTGACTCCGGATACCTTACCCGTCGACTCGTTGACGTTTCGCAGGACGTTATCGTCCGCGAAGAGGACTGCGGTACGAGACATGGTATCTGGGTATCAAAGATTATCGATGGCAACGAGATCATCGAGCCGCTTAAGGATCGTCTTATCGGACGTTTCGTAATTGGCGACGTTGTACACCCCGAAACCGGAGAAGTTATCGTTGCAGATAATACTATGATCACCGACGAGCAGGCTGACGCTATCGTTAAAGCCGGAATCGAGCGTGTGCTCATTAGAACTATACTCGAATGTAAAGCAAAGCATGGCGTATGCTCGCACTGCTACGGTGCTGACCTTGCTTCCTCTAAGCCGGTCAATGTCGGTGAAGCAGTCGGTATCATCGCAGCACAGTCTATCGGTGAGCCTGGTACACAGCTTACGATGCGTACCTTCCATACCGGAGGCGTTGCGGGCGCGGATATCACACAGGGTCTTCCGCGAGTTGAGGAGCTCTTTGAAGCTCGCAGACCGAAAAAGACCGCAGTTGTATCCGAGGCGGCAGGTATTGCACGTATTTCGGAAAACAAGCGTCTGCGCACTATTACCGTTACCTCAAACGATACTGGCGAAGAGCTGGCATATCCGATTCCGTTCGGAGTACGTATAATCATTGAGGACGGTCAGATGGTCGAAGCCGGAAAGGCTCTCACTGAGGGTTCGATTTGCCCGACCGATATCCTGCGCATAAACGGACTCGACGCGGCATACGACTATATTATCCGTGAGGTTCAGAAGGTTTACCGTCTCCAGTCGGTTGAGGTTAATGACAAGCATATTGAGGTTATCGCACGTCAGATGACTCGAAAGACTCGTATCGAGGATTCTGGAGATACAACGCTTCTCTCAGGCTCTGTAGTGGATGTTGTTGAGCTTGAACGTGAGAATGCAGCGGTTCAGGAGAGAATAAATGCAGGAGAGGCAGCGCTTCGCCTTGCAGTAGGTTCGCCGGTGCTGCTCGGTATCACGAAAGCCGCACTTCTCACCGATTCCTTCCTGTCAGCAGCGTCGTTTCAGGAGACCACAAAGGTACTCACCGAAGCCGCTATCAAGGGTAAGGTCGATAATCTGCTCGGACTTAAAGAGAACGTTATCATCGGTAAGCTTATCCCTGCCGGAACTGGTATGGAATGCTACCGTAACATCGAAGTCGACAAGGTCGACGAGAACGGAAACGTTCAGACTGCATCCGAAGCAGTATAATGATGTATTTATCAGGCTAAACATGATTTCATGTTTAGCCTGAGTTGTTTATTTTTTAGAGATAAGCTTAGATACGTCCTGCATTGCTGTTCCGACGATGCGCAGAGTACCGCTGACATCGGACATCACGCTATGCTTTTTACTTTTCTTGTTATTAGGGATTGAAAATAACCCGACAGCGCTTCCGAATACTGCACCTGCTATAGCTGCCTTAGTTATCCCAACAGTTTTTGCTGACATGAAAATATCTCCTTTCAGTTGATTTTCAACTATAGTTTTTTCGGAATTTGCGGTTATTATATGTGTAAAATAAAGTATTAAATAACAAAATTCGATATTTCGAGAAAAATTCGCATATTCCTATTGACAGAATTTAAAAAAAGGCGTATAATATCTAATATAATTATAAATGCAGGACTCAACTGCAAGTAGATATTTTGGAGGCTATATAATGGAAAGAGTTTATAATTTTTCTGCGGGCCCTTCTATGCTCCCGCTTCAGGTGCTCAATAAGGCAGCTGCTGAGCTCGTAAATTACGGCGATGCTGGTATGTCTGTAATGGAGATGAGCCATCGTTCGCCTGTATATGAGGCAATTATTGCGAAGGTCGAGGCTGACTTCCGCAAGGTAATGAATATTCCGGACAACTACAAGGTGCTCTTCCTTCAGGGCGGCGCTTCGACTCAGTTCGCAGCTGTACCGCTGAACCTGATGAAGACCGGCAAGGCAGACTATATTCTCTCTGGTCAGTTCTCAACAAAGGCTTACAAAGAAGCTCAAAAGTACGGCGACGCTAAGGCAGTTGCTTCGTCTAAGGATGACAACTTCTCGTTCGTTCCCGAAACTACCCGCGAGTCGTTCAGACCTGACGCGGATTATGTACATATCTGCTTCAACAATACAATTTACGGAACAAAATTCCCGTATATTCCAGATACCGGAGATATCCCGCTGGTAGCCGATATGTCGTCCTGCATTATGTCTGAGCCGGTCGATGTTACCAAGTTTGGCGTGATCTATGCTGGCGCTCAGAAGAATATGGCTCCTGCTGGACTTACTGTAGTTATCGTTCGTGAGGATCTCCTTGGAAATGCACGTCCTGAGACTCCGTCTATGCTCGACTGGAAGCTTATGGCTGACAACGATTCGATGTACAACACTCCTCCTTGCTATTCGATCTACATGGCTGGTCTGGTTTATGAGTGGATCCTCGAAATCGGCGGACTTGAGAAGATGAAGGAAATGAACGCTAAGAAGGCAGCTCTCCTTTATGATTACCTCGACAGCCAGGATTATTATGTTGCTCCTGTTAAGAAGGAATCTCGTTCGATGATGAACGTAACTTTCGTTACTGGTGTTGAAGAGCTCGACAAGAAGTTCCCGAAGGAAGCTGAGAAGGCTGGTCTTATGAACCTCAAGGGACATCGTTCGGTCGGTGGTATGAGAGCTTCTATCTACAACGCTATGCCTTACGAAGGTGTTGAAAAGCTCGTTGAATTCATGAAGAAGTTCGCTGCTGAAAATCCGAAGGGCTAATTTCAAAGCCAACATAAGAAAGGTAACTATTATAATGAAAAATATACAGCTTCTCAATAAAATCGCCAAGTGCGGCACTGACGTATTTGACGAAAGCTACGCTGTTTCTGACAGCTGCGCTAATCCCGACGCGATAATGGTTCGTTCGGCAGTTATGCACGACATGGAATTTGGCGCTGACCTCAAGGCTATTGCAAGAGCCGGTGCTGGTGTCAACAATATTCCGCTCGACAAGTGTGCTGAGCAGGGTATAGTTGTATTCAACACTCCTGGTGCTAATGCTAACGGCGTTAAAGAGCTCGCTATCTGCGGTATGCTGCTTGCTTGCCGCGATGTTGTAGGCGGTATCAACTGGGTAAAGACTGTAAAGGACGACCCGAATGTTGCAAAGCTTATCGAGAAGGAAAAGTCTAAGTTTGCCGGAACTGAGATCAAGGGCAAGACCCTCGGTATCATCGGACTCGGTGCTATCGGCGGACCTCTCGCTACTGCTGCTGTACATCTCGGAATGAACGTTCTCGGCTGCGACCCGTACATTTCTGTCGAGGCTGCATGGGACATCTCCCGTTCGGTAAAGAAGGTTGAGTCTCGCGAGGATATCTTCAAGAACGCTGATATCATTTCAGTACATACTCCGCTTATCGACAATCCTGACCCGAAGGTCGCTACAAAGTATATGATAAACAAGGACACCATCGCAATGATGAAGGACGGCGTTATCATACTCAACTTTGCACGTGACGCTCTTGTAAACGATGATGATATTGAAGCTGCGCTGAAGTCCGGTAAGGTCAGACGCTATGTGACTGACTTCCCGAATGCGCGCACTGCAAGCATGGAAGGCGTTATCGCTATTCCTCACCTCGGCGCTTCCACTGAGGAGAGCGAGGACAACTGCGCTATCATGGCTGCTAAGGAGCTTCGCGAGTACCTCGAAAACGGTAATATCGTACACAGCGTAAACTTCCCGGATGTATCTATGCCCCACAACGGTGATGTACGTATCTGCGTACTTCACAAGAACATCCCGAACCTGCTCTCTCAGGTAACATCTGCTGTATCGGCTGAGAATATCAATATCGAGAACATGGCTAACCGCTCGAAGAAGGATTACGCGTACACGATCCTTGAAATAATCGGTACCGTTCCGGACAGTGTTATTGATACCATCAAGGCTATTGAAGGCGTTATCAGAGTCAACGTTATTAAATAAGTGTATTTGCACTACAGCTCGTCAGAGTATATGCTCTGACGAGCTGTTTTTATTGCAGAAAAATTTTAATTAAATCTATTGACAAAATAATGGATTTAATATTTCACGGAGCGAGGTGCTTGAAGGCAGCTTGACATTAACCTATGCTGAGGCACGTAAATCGGCAGCGGTAAAATAGTGAAAGAAAATATTTATACTTTAAATCATAGTATAATAATTAAATACATATTCTAAACTTCGCGTCGTAGGCAAATAGAATAAATATGGCATAAGCGACGAAGTAACATAATCGCGTCAATTCAGATATATTGCATAGTAAGAAGGCTATACTGATATACCTCAGCCTTCGCAGGAAGGGAATATAGATGAATGAAATTGTTTTAATGGCGCTTATTGCAACGCTTGGAACGTGGGCGGTAACAGCGCTTGGTGCGGCTACGGTTGTGTTTTTCAAAAGTCCCAATCCAAAAGCATTAAATTTAATGCTCGGCTTTGCCGCGGGAGTAATGATTGCGGCGAGCTTTTGGTCGCTGCTTGAACCGGCGATCGAACGTGCCGAAGCCGCAGCGGGAATGCCGGCATATTTAGTCGCGACAGTTGGGTTCTTATGCGGTGCGTTCTTCATGTGGGGGTCGGATAAAATAGTATCTCGTGCACGAAGCCGTGCCGACTGCTCGCAGGGTATGCCGAATGAGCGTATGAACCGCATTATAATGCTTGTGCTGTCGATAACGCTGCACAATATACCTGAGGGACTCGCGGTAGGTGTTGCATTCGGTTCATTGCAGCAGGGAAATTTCTCGCTCGAAAGTCTGATGGGCGCGATAACTATCGCTGTCGGCATTGGACTGCAAAACTTTCCGGAGGGGGCGGCTGTTTCGATTCCGCTTCGCCGTGAAGGCTGCTCGCGTAAACGCAGCTTCTTTCTCGGTCAGGCTTCGGGCATGGTAGAGCCTATCGCGGGCGTTATCGGAGCGATACTTGTCGTACATATCGAAGCTATACTGCCATTTGCCCTGTCGTTCGCAGCTGGTGCGATGATACTTGTCGCAGTGCATGAATTGATTCCAGAGTGCCAACAGAATCAGAAAACATCGCCGTATTCGGCTACAATGGGAATTGTGTCCGGATTTGCGATTATGATGCTGCTTGATGTAATGCTTGGTTGAAATAAATGAAGAAGTATTGCCTTAGTTTTGGGCAATACTTCTTTTGGTTATGTTACTTTTTCACATTTCCCACGGCGGTTACAATGCGATATCCTGCCGATTCGACGCGCTTTTCAAGACAACCGCGACATTGTGCGGCTTCCTCGCCAGTGCATATTTTATTTTCGTACAGCGCATACAGCTTACGAACGCTGACAGGCGATAGGTTTGGCATGACAACATTTGCGCCGGCTTTTAATCCGAGCTCACGTCCTTCAGGATGGATTGTGCCAAGTGCCGTTGTCGACGGAATCAGCGCGTATGGGAATATCAGCCGCAGTATTGATATCAGCCGCAGCGTCAAATGCAGGTCGCCGCTTTTGAAGGCTGCAAATGGAGTTTCAGCGTGGGTGATGTATGGTCCTATGCCTATCATATCGGGCTGTAATTCCTGCAAGAATCGCAGGTCTGATATTAAATTTTCGGTGGTCTGATATGGCGAGCCGACCATGAATCCGGAGCCTACCTGATATCCAATTTCCTTTAAATCGTAGAGACATTGTTTGCGTACATCAAGGCTCATGCTTTCGGGATGTAGCTTTGAATAATGCTTATTATCCGCCGTTTCATGGCGCAGCAGATATCGGTTTGCACCAGCATTGAAATAGTCTTTATAGCTTTGTTTTGATTTTTCACCGATTGAGAGGGTTATCGCGCAGTCTGAGAAACGCTCACGTATTGACGATACGATTTCGCATATCAGCTTGTCGGTATAATGCGGGTCTTCTCCTCCCTGCATAACGAAAGTTCGAAATCCGAGCTTATAGCCCTCATCACAGCAGGCGAGGATCTCGTCTTTATCGAGGCGATAACGCACTGCATTTGTGTTACCACAGCGAATGCCGCAGTAATAGCAGTTATTTTTGCAGTAATTTGTAAATTCGATCAGCCCGCGGATGTATACTTCATCACCGTAAATTCCACGGCGGACTTTGTCGGCTTCCTTAACAAGCAAGTCGTCGTATTGGTTTGTTTCGAGTATTTCTTTGAATTCGCTGTCAGATAGGTTGCGGTTGTTTTTTAAGTTTTCGATTATATTCATTATGTTATATTCCTATATGATTTATATGTTATTATAATTATACACCATATTTTTAAGTTTGTCAATAGTGCATGAAGGGTATAGTGTTGACAAATACGTGTATTTGATATATAATAGATATAATAAGAATTAACAATAATGAGGTATATATGAAATTTAAAAATATAAAGAAGCTTTTGCCAGTTTTTATTTGCATAGTATGTTTGGTATGTACAATAGTTAGTGTATATAAATATATCTCAGCGGCGGATATAGCTAAGTTTATAACTGATACTGTTGATACTCGTTTTGAATATGAATTTGCAGCTTTGTGCAGTGGTTTGAACATAGATTATTCTGATATAAGTATTCGACAGGAATATTACGCAAAAAATTATGCACACGCATACAACTGTTTATCATTATTCAGTATTACATCGTATTCTGGCAACGGCTCGCTTAATAGAGTAATCGCAGGCTTGTATAATATGAGCGAAAACGACGAGTTATACGATTTACTTGATAAAGATTTTATCGGCAAATTAAACCGATTGTCTAATAATTTGCAAGATGACACACTTATAAATGAAATATATGAAATTATGTTTCCGTCCGCGAAGGTAAGCTTCACGGACGTTTTTTGCAGTATAACTAAAATTTATTCATTCGTATTTAATAATTGTGCGCTACAATAATTTTAGTTAAACTTTACATAAGAAAGGCGGAGTTTGATAAATGCGGCAGATTACGCAGCAGCAAATACTCGCATTAGCGCCGAATAGCACGGCGGCATTGAATGGTCAGAAAATATCACAAAAAGGCGGCTTTGTGCGTCTTGAATGCTCAGCTGATGATACATTTTACCTCGGCGAATGTACCGGAAGCGGTAAAAGCAACTACATAACAACAGCGGATTTCATAGATCCTAACAATCCAGTTTTCCGTTGCTCTTGCCCGAGCCGTCAGTTTCCCTGCAAGCACAGTCTTGCATTGCTTTATGAGATAATGGCGCAGAAAAAGTTCAATATCTGCGAGATCCCAGAGGATATATTACAGAAGCGTGAGAAGAAAATGGCACGCGATGCTAAGGCGAATGCGCCTGAGTCCGATACGGAAACAAAGAAAAAATCCCCATCAAAGGCATCACAGGCAGCTAAGTCGAAGAAAATTAAAATGCAGCTCGAAGGGCTCGAGCTAACAGCTAAATTAACATCCGATTTAGTGAGATCCGGACTTGGTACGATGGGCGGTGCGTCGCTCGATACCTATCGCCAGTTGTCAAAGCAGCTCGGAGACTACTATCTTCCCGGTCCACAGCGGCTTTTGAATCGGTTGATACTCGAAATCGAAGCCTTCCAGAAGGATAGCAGCGAGTCTCACTATGATTCGGCGATTGCAGTACTTGAAGAATTGTACGCACTTGTGAAGAAGTCGACACAGTATCTTAGCGCTAAGCTTGAAAGCGGCGAGGTCGCACAGGATGATAATCTATTATACGAGAAGCTTGGCGGAGTTTGGAAGCTCTCTGAGCTTTCTGCACTTGGACTTAGCCGCCAAAATGTGCATTTGATTCAGCTATCATTCTACATTACCTACGATGAAGCTGCGAAGGAATATGTTGATACCGGAGTATGGCTCGACCTCGACAGCGGCGAAATATCGTTGACGCAGAACTATCGTCCGATCAAGGCGCTTAAATATGTCAAGCAGGATGATTCGATATTCGGTGTTGCGGATATTGATGAAGCGGTGTGGTATCCCGGAGATGGAAATCGCCGTGTTCGTTGGGATGGTGCGGCAATTCGTGCAGTCGAGCAGAGCGATATAGATAAGATACGGTCGCTTGCTCCGGCTAATTTCACTGAACAGGTAAAGGCGGCGAAGAATTACCTCAAAAATTCGCTCTCCGATGATCTGCTTATTGGGTTGATTCCATATACGCAGATCGGTCGTGTCGGCGATGATAAATATGCGCTAAAAACCGACAGCGGCGATACAATTATGCTCGGCGACGCGCCAAACCTTGAAGCGTCAGTACAGAATTTATCGATACTTCCGTCAACAGAACTATTATTTAATAATATTCTCTGTGGTGCATATTATTATGACGCTGCGAATCGTCGGCTGTGTGTTCAGCCGTTAAGCATAATTACAAGCGACCGTATAGTTCGGTTGTTATATTGACGGCGAAAGGATGGATTATAACAATGGATATTACTCCTATATATGAACTGCGCGAGAGACTTCGTGCTGCTGCAGTTGCCGGCACAGAGCTGATTTCGGAGGATTTCAGACTTCGCCGCGCGCTTGACGCTATGAAGCCGCTCGAAGCTGCGTCGCCGGTATTCGCAAAAATTGGACAGCTTGTTCGAAATCTAACATCTGATGGCTGCACGAATCGTTCAGAAGCTCTGCTTGACGCTATATCGCTTGTAGACGCGCTGTTGTGTACTCAAGCACAATCGGTAGTGAAAGATACGATTGAACCGATCGATTTACCGAACTTGCCGGTTACTACAGCCGACATTCCCGCGTCGACGCTGAAAGAGCTGATAGAAGCGCTGACAAGCTCAGGAAGCGGTCATTACAGCTATGTTATAGAAACACACGACAGACAGCCGGAGCTGTTCAAGGACTACCGTATAAGATCCGCTCTTGTACGTGCGCTCGGAGCGTCGTATGCTGAGCTTGCCGATAAAGCGGCTGAATGGCTGAAGGATGATGGCAATGATATTGTTCCGTTGCTGAAGCGTGGCTTTGATCCAAAAGGCAAGCGTGAGATGGAACGTCGCGTTCAGGTTATCGACGCAATTGCTGGGGCGGATGAGAATGATTTCTATATTTCCATGCTCGATAATGCCGAGAAGGATGTGCGCTGCGCACTGATTTATGCCCTCCGCCATGATACACGCAATGCCGATTTGCTTATAGAGATGAGCAAGACGGAAAAGGGCAACTGCAAAAAAATGGTATACTGGACACTTGCCGAATTGGAGTGCGGCGAAGCTGGTGCATTTTTTGAAAAATATACTGCGAAAAAACCGCTCGACGCGGCAGCGTATCTCGAAACTACAGATACTGATTGGGCTTCAAAGCTGGTGGCGCGCGAGTTTATGCGGCTTATCAAAAAATCCGAAGTGCCGACCGAATTCACCAAAGCCGACGGCGATTCTCTTGCCGGATGGCTCAGAGCATTGCCGACTAAGCATGGCGAAGAGATATGCGAATGCTTTATGAGTGCCGCTGCATTGAATAGCTCGCTCGACCGACCGCTTGCTGGGGAAGAAAAGGTCTGGGAGATCGACAATATTCAGAGTGTCGGATATTTAAGACGTGCGCTTAAATTTTCAGAGGCGGTGCGTGATATTTTATTGCTGGCGCTGGTACTGCCGCACCAAAAAACGCTCGAAACGCTTGCGCTCGAGCTTGCCGATAAATACGACGGATATTTTACTGCGGCGATGACAGCAGCATTGCAGTTATACGACAGCGATAAAGTGATAAGTTGGATAGATTCGAAGCTATTCAAGAAATCATTGTTCGGAAAAAATCCCAAAGCTGAGGTTATAAATCAATTTACCGACTGCTGCTCGCAGATTTTCTGGAGCGGAAATCCGAATGAATACATACTTCGCCGTACCATAATTCGCCAGTCCGACGGACAACCAGCTACATACAGCTTCACAATTGACAATGCTGTTATAAAATATTTGGTGTCAGTGATGGTAAAATCCGGTGAGCTCATGGATGGAATACTCTCAAAATGGGTAAGTCCGGACAAATCTGAAATAAACGAGCTTATCGCGGCGCATTTTGTTGAGATGGCGCACAAGGTCAAGGACAATCGAATGTATCTTCCTGCGCTTGGTATGCTTGGCGCAGATTGCAGCGGACTTGCAGTGTCATATTTCAGAAAGCACAATAAGGTGAGCCATTGGGAGCTTATCAGCTATTTGAATATAATGCCTGGTATCAATGCTGCTAAGGCGGAAGATGCGCGCAAGATATATGAGATGATCAAGTCTAAACAGCTTGAGGTTCGCAATTTCTTCCCGAGCCGGTTTGAAGATTATATAAACGAACTTGAAAATAATACAACTAATAATTAAAGGCGTTTGAGCCCGAAAGGATTAAATTTAATGGAACAGATACTGCGGCTTCCGGCAGAGAAGCTATTTCAAAATGAGATCGACGCGCTGATCGCGGCTGAAAAAGACCCGATACCGACCGGATGGAAGATGTCGCCGAAGTCAGTGCGCACATATATCTGCGGCGGCAGAGTAGGAAATACGATAATAACGCCGAAGTACATTGGACACGAGCGTTTAGTTGAAATCGCTATCGCTACACTTGTGACCGACCGTGCGCTGTTGCTTATCGGCGAACCGGGTACGGCGAAGAGCTGGCTTTCTGAGCACCTCACGGCAGCAATAAACGGCGATTCAACAAAGGTCGTACAGGGAACAGCCGGAACGACTGAGGAACAGATACGCTATTCGTGGAACTATGCAATGCTGATCGCAAACGGTCCATCGCCCGAGGCTATGTTAAAGAGTCCGATATTCAACGCGATGGAGAGCGGAAGCATTGCGCGCTTTGAGGAAATATCGCGCTGCGCTTCTGAGGTACAGGATGCGCTTATCTCAATTCTCTCCGAAAAGCGAATCGCGGTCCCCGAGCTTGCGACCGAAGTTGCGGCAAAGAAGGGATTTTCAGTAATCGCTACCGCAAATACCCGCGACAAGGGTGTAAACGAGATGTCAGCGGCATTGAAACGCCGATTCAATATCGTGGTATTGCCCGCGCCTGCTGATATCGATTCTGAAATGGAGATAGTCCGCACACGTATCGAGCAGCTTGCCGGAGGTCTCGACCTCAACGCGGCGCTTCCGACTGCTGAGGTTGTCGAGAAGGTATGCACGATATTCCGTGAGCTGCGCAGCGGTGAAACGCTCGACCACAGTCAGAAGATAAAGTCGACATCCGGCGTGCTTTCAACGGCTGAGGCGATCTCGCTGCTCTGCAACAGTATGGCGCTTGCCGGAAGCTTTGGCGGCGGCACGATAACCGACGAGGACTTAGCAGCTGGATTGCAGGGGGCAGTTGTCAAAGAGGATGAAAAGGATTCGGTCGCGTGGAAGGAATATCTCGAAAATATCATGAAAAAGCGCGGTTCACGCTGGACGGGACTGTATAAGGCGTGCCGCGAACTGAACAGCTGATGGGACAGCCGAATTTTTGGGGAGTGCGGCATTTATCGCCAGCGGGCGCATATCACCTGCTGCACTATCTCGATGAAATAAAGCCGCGGCTTGTGCTGGTCGAAGGACCGAGCGATTTTAATAGTCAGCTTAAAAATATCACTATGCCCGAGACGCAGCCACCGATCGCGATACTCGCGTATACGAGCGAAGCACCAGTGCGCACGATATTGTACCCGTTTGCTGAGTATTCGCCCGAATATCAGGCGATCATGTGGTGTCATAAAAATAAGGTAGAATGTCGTTTTATGGACTTGCCGTCGGAGGTGTTTTTAGCCTTGTCGGCTAATGCTGAGGCTAAGGCGAACGAAGACTTTAACGGGGATGACAATGTCGATGACATAGAAGAAAGTCATTCAGATGAAGGTGAGGAAGGACGCGCTGGAGTATATCGCCGTCTTGATGAGATAAGCGGCGAGGATGGCGGCAGCGAGACTTTTTGGGAGAGGGTGATCGAACGCTCTGCTGACTCTGAAGCTTACCGTGAGGGTGCATATGAATTCGGTCGTCAACTGCGTGAGCTCACCGAAGGAGTCGACAGTGACTGGGAAGAGACCAAGCTGCGCGAAGCGTATATGCGCCGTAAGATATCTGACGCGGTCGCTGGTGGGATCGAGCCGGAGCGCATAGTCGTTGTAACTGGTGCGTACCACGTCGAAGGGCTGCGCGATTATTGCAGCTGTATGAGCGATGCTGACATAGCTAAGCTTCCGCGGCTCGAAGCTAATCACACGCTTATGCCGTATTCGTATTATCGCTTATCAAGTCGTTCTGGCTATGGCGCAGGAAACCGTGCGCCGGCGTATTATGAATTATTGTGGGAATCGCTTTGTCGAAAAGAGCCGCATTTTGCGGCTTACAGCTACCTCTCACGCATTGCTGGATATCAGCGTTCAACCGGTAATCCAGTGTCGAGTGCGGACGTTATCGAGGCGGTGCGGCTCGCCGATTCGCTCGCAGGAATGCACGACAGCAAAATTCCAGCGCTGCGCGATATTCGTGACGCGGCGATAACTTGTATTGGAGGCGGCTCACTCGCAGCGATAAATCTCGCAGTAGCCGATACTGAAATAGGAACGCGGATCGGCTCGCTTCCGGACGGAGTAAGCCGTACGAGCATTCAGGAGGATTTCTATCGACTTCTTAAGGATTTGAAGCTCGAACGTTATCGCGATATCAGCGCGCAGGACCTGTCGCTGGACTTGCGAGAGAACCGCAATGTGAAATCCGAACGCGCGGCATTTCTTGATTTATACCGCTCATTTTTCCTGAATCAGCTGAGTGTGCTTGGAGTAAGCTTTGCAAAAAAGCAGGCGACTAAACAGGACAATGCGACGTGGGCTGAGAATTGGGTGCTGCGCTGGAGTCCGGAAGCCGAAATTGAGCTCGTCGAGGCGGCGTTGAAGGGCGACACGATTGCTCAGGCGGCTTCATTCTGTATGAAGGAGCGAGTCGAAGCTGCACCAAACATGGGCGAGATAGCGCGAGTTATTGAAGAAGCGTTCGACTGCGGAATGGCAGGTGCGGTCAGCTATGCTACATCGGCGTTGCAGGCTATGTCGGTAGACGCTGCGTCGGTCGAGGAGCTGGCAAATACTGTGCAGCGGCTTTCGGTAGTCGTACAGTATGGAAATATACGTCGACTCGATTCATCACCGCTTATTCCGATAATGACGCGAATGTTTTATCGCGCTTGCTTGCTGTTGCCGGGAGCATGTGTCTGTGATGACGGTGGTGCGCGTGTAATTATAGGTGCAATTGAAAAATTAAACAGCGCGGCGCTGGCGCATGATGTTCTCGATCAAGAAGCGTGGATCAGCGCACTTGATGAGACGGCATATCGTGACGACCTCAACACGAAACTGTCGGGATTTGCGGCGGCGATACTGCTCGAGCGCGGAGTTATGGATTCTTCACGGTTAAAGCTTGAGGTTCAACGCAGGTTGTCGAAGGGCGTTCCCGCTGACCTTGGAGCAGGATGGTTTGAAGGACTTGCGATGAAGAATCGCTATGCGCTGATTGCACGGTTGTCGCTGTGGGAGAATCTCGACGCGTATCTTGCCGGACTTGACGATGAAGAATTCAAGCGTGCGCTTGTATTTTTACGGCGTGCGTTTGCCGATTTCACGTCGCAGGAGAAGGATGAGATTGCAGAAAATCTTGGCGAGATATGGGGACTCAACGGTCAGCAAGTGAGCGAGACAGTCAATGCTGTGCTCGATGATGCTGAATCGCAGATGGTAGAGAGCCTTGATGATTTTGATTTTGACTTATAAGCTTTGAGGTGTGAAAATATGAATAATATCAATAATGCAGCTGATCAGGAAAAAATCAATCGCTGGCGGCTCATACTTGGCGCGGAGAGTCAAAATCGATTTTCGTCGATGGGCGGCGGGCTATCCGTCGAACAGGATTTGATCGATCAGGCGCTGGCGGCTATTTATAACAAAACTGAATACGGAGGTTTTGGTGACAGTAGCGGAACCAATGGACGCGGCGCAGGAAATGGTCCGTCGAATCCGCAGATCACGCGTTGGCTTGGCGACGTTCGCACGCTGTTTGACAAGGAGCTTGTAACTGTTATTCAGGGCGACGCGATGAATCGCTGTGGGCTGAAGCAGCTGATTTTTGAGCCTGAGCTGCTCGATAATCTCGAGCCGGATGTCAGCCTTGCATCAACTATTCTGCTTTTGAAGGATCAGATTCCAAAACGTTCGAAGGAGAGCGTGCGAGTATTTATACGCAAAATAGTGGAGGAAATAAACAAGCTGCTCGAACAGGATATACGCCGTGTGGTTACCGCGGCAGTGAATCGCAGACGGCATTCTCCGATTCCGTCAGCGGCGGCACTCGACTATAAAATGACGATATCGCGCAATTTAAAGCACTATAATCGTCAGCTTAAAACTATCGTGCCGGAACATTTCTACTTTTTCGACCGCACGAGCACTACGGCGGCGAATAAATGGACGATAATACTCGATATCGACCAGAGCGGCTCGATGGGCGAATCGGTCATATATTCATCGATCATAAGCTGCATACTTGCGAGTATGTCGAGTCTGAAAACTCATGTGGTCGCGTTTGACACAAATATTGTCGACCTTACTGAAAAATGCGACGACCCAGTCGACCTGCTGTTTGGATTCCAGCTCGGCGGCGGTACTGATATCGACAAGTCGGTCGCATACTGCGAGCAGTTTATCGAAAATCCGGCAAAGACGCTGTTTTTCCTCATATCCGACCTCGAAGAAGGCGGCAACCGTGCGGCATTGCTGCGTCGTGTTGAGGAGATGAAGGCGAGCGGCGTTACTGTGGTCTGCCTTCTGGCTTTAGCAGACGGCGGTCGCCCGTATTACGATGCTCAGATGGCGGGCAAGATTTCGTCGATGGGGATCCCATGCTTTGCCTGCAATCCTCAAATGCTGCCTGAGCTTTTGGGACGCGCGCTGAGAGGGCAGGATCTGAATGAATTTCAAAAGGAATTCGATAAGAGAAAAAAGTCATAATTTTTAATATTTCGGGAACAAATTGATGTCATTATCCGTCTAAGTATGTAGATTTTTCGTTTTTACTTGGAGGACGTGATGAACAAGCTCAGACTTTTCGGAATAATCAATATGACTGCGGTGGTGGTGCTGGAGCTGCTTCCGTATGGAGCGGTGTGTATTTTTATGCCCGATCCATCGCTAAAAATGCGCGAGACTTATTCGTACTTCAATCCAGTACCATTTGGGTATGCAAATTTTGGTCCGCTTATTACCGCGCTATTGTCATGTGTTTTGTTGGTAATGTGGATATACGGTGCGGTATTTGAGAGTGAAATATATCATTTTCGCGGACTTGCGGTCATAACGGCAATGGCACTGTTTGCGTCATTATCTCCGCTGTTTATTGATGGTCTGCGCTATTATTCAATTGTTGGTGCGTTTATATCGCTGCTGCTTTTATGCGCGTTAGTGCTGTCAATTATAGGAGTCAGATTTTTCAGTAAATAATAATTCACCCGCAAGTCTTAGTCTTGCGGGTGAATTTCTTCTATTCGTTTGTTTTTGCGGATTTACTTAAGCTGATGATTTCCAGCTGATATAGTATTGTCGGAATCAGTGACATTAACGCAAATGCACCGAATATCCACGAGCGCATGATTACGCCGAACAGTGCAAATATGATCAGCATAAACAGCCACGGTGCGCGGATCGATTTGTAATATTCGATTCTATCGTCAATGGTGGAATGAAGCTCGAACGGCTTACCGTCGTGCGGCTTTTCTACAATCAACAGCTCGCGGTTGTATGTGGTCGAGTTTGTCGCGATTCGACCGCCGGGCTCTGCCCACGGACGCAGCCGCACCTTGCCTATCGAATAATTGAGGTTGATATTTTTATAAAATACCTTGTATCCCATTTCTGTAAGAAACGCCGCATAATCCTGTGCGCTTGATCTTGACTTGCGCGCGATGAATTCTATTTGGTATTCGTACTCGTTTGGCTTGCATTCTTCGAATTCATACATCAGCTTTGATGTGCGAATTAGCCGATAGCCGTTTGCAGACATTTTGTTGAGCCAGTTTTCCTGTGCGTTTAGAAGCGCTCCAAAAAAGCGATAGTGTTTTTTACTCATCAGTGTTCCCTCCGATTATTTTGTTAGCGGTATCGACCAGTGCATTCAGGCGTGCAAGTTCATTTGAGGCAATAGACTTGCCCTCATTGGTAATCACGTATTCTTTTTTTCGCCCGTCACCATCTCCAAATGGTGTTATCCATCCCTTGGAAAGCAGGGTATTTATTGCACCGTACAGCGTACCCGCGCCGAGCGTGAGCCGTCCGTCGGTGCTGTCTTCGATGAACTGCATTATTGCATATCCGTGCTTTGGCGTATACAGCGCCAGCAGCACATAGAAGGTCACTTCGGTAAGTGCGCCGCCCTTGATATTGTCCCGCATTGTGGTCACTTCCTTATTACGTTTACTGTAATAATATTATATCACTAAACGTAATAGTTGTCAATAGACAGAGAGAAAAACGTCTTAGCTGAAGTTTAATACAGCTAAGACGTATTTTTTATACAGTTTCTATATTATTGAGATCAATTTGCTCGTCGTCATCGTCCATGTACTTCAAATGACTATCAATTTCCAAAAAACGTTTTGCAAATTCTTCATCTGGGGGATAAGCCTGACAGATTGATTCATGTGATACTGTACCGAATATGAGCTTATCATTCTTGAAAAAGCATAAGTCTTCAACGCTTGGTAAACCATAACCGGGTTTACCGGGATGCAGCGGCAGGAATACATATTTGTAATGTTCTTTTAACAGTTTTTTCGTGTTGTCATTTAACTCATATGTACACACATCAAGAGGGTAGTTTTTAAACAAGTGGTAGCAAAACCACCTTGTTACTGTTAGCTTTTGTTTTACATACGGTTCCAGCGCTTCCTGAAGCGTTACATCACATTTTGGCACTGCGTAAATTGAAAAAGAAAAACAATCGCAGTAGTCAAAACAAAGATTCAAAATATCATTTATAGCGTTTTTGTTGAATTTATCACAATAATCTTCAAGGTAATAACCGCTGGGAAGCTCTATAATATTTTGCTGATTGCATTCTTCACTTTCATCAAAGCTATCAAAATATATCATTTATATGAAGTTACATTTTCGCGATATATTAAGTAGTTACTTCCGAATGGCAATGAAAGTTTACCATCTATCCACCCTAAACTAACTATATCACCCGAATCTAGTGGATCCATACATATTGCTTTTAAATTTCCATCTTCATACTTATATTTGCTTAATACAACAGCATGTACATTTTTGTCTTCATCTCCAAAATAAGCAAGTAATATACATTCATTATCAATAATTGATTTATATGAGTTTTGCGACATTTTGCAATTGGCATGAAATGAACGTGTTGTATGATATTTTTCATCTAAATACAATGTTTGAAGCAAGTATTCTAAGTCGTCTATTGACGCTAAGCGACCGTATTTTGTATCTATTTTCATACTGGCATTTTGCACTTCCAGCGCAGTTAACTCGCTATAGGTTATTGGTTCACGAGTTCTGACAATTGATGCCATGCAAGCAAACCAGCATACAGCTCCATTATATGAATCTCCATTTACAATTTGTGGAACAATCGGAACGTCAATACCAACTTCTGTACTACTTGCTGAATTCATCATTTCGGATTTTGTAAACTGAGCAGTCATGGCTTTAGACGATTGAAGCAGTATATTTCCGCACCTTTCAGCAGTTGTCTTTACCTTTGCTTTTTTTATAGGATTATCAGTATAGTTTGCAACACAAGTTAATGGCATGAATTGATATATATTATCGTACGTTACAATAAATGTTCCATCATCATTTCCTATTGCTATATAATTTTCATCTATAAACCATGGACTGTTACCATCAGGGTTATATCTAAAAGCACTTACAATATTTCCTTCAAATTCATAAACCGTTACTACTCCTGTACGGCCATCTTCATGCCGAATATTATAATTAGCTTGGTTAAGTCTCAAAGAGCCGTCTTCATTAAGGCAATACCAATAAAATGGTCCGCTATATGTAATTTTTCCAGCTCCTAACGACCCAGCATTGCTAAGAACTTTTTTAGCAACTTGTGGATTATTCATTGATAAATCCAACCCTGGATTTATTATTTTCGGAAGTCCGATATAATCGGCATTGACTGCAATAGCACCTATCACCTGCATAAAAATGAGAACAAAGACCAAAACCATACACTTGATTTTTTTAGAAGTCATGATATCTTCCTCCAAATAATTTATTTTACAATGCTATTATATCATATATCACAAATGTTGTCAATAGTATTTGCAAAAAATATTTATTTTTTCTTATATTATAAAAAATCTGCATACCCTCTTGACAAATGGGAAAAATAGGCGTATAATAGATATAATCAAAAAGCAATGACGGGAAGAGTAGCCCGCGTGTTGGACGATAGAGAGTCGGGGATGGTGGAAGCCCGGTGTCGCAGCGCGGAGGAAGAACATCCCTGAGCCGCCGACCGAACGGCATACATTTATGTCAAGTAGACTCGGACGCAGCCGGAGCGTTACAGCCGGAGCATATTCGTTTACTATGAGTATGGCAGAGCGCCGATAATATCGGCAATATGGGTGGTACCACGGACAGTTAGTCGTTCGTCCCGGATTTATTCTGGACGAGCGTTTTTTTATTTTAATTTGAAAGGAAATACAATAATGAACAGAACACATTACTGCGGCGCGCTTCGCGAAAGCGAGATCGGCTGCAAAGTGACGGTGTGCGGCTGGGTGTTGACTAAGCGCGACATGGGCGGTATAGTATTTATCGACCTTCGTGACCGCGAGGGAACCTTGCAGGTCGTATTCGATGCTGGAAACCTCACGCCTGATGAATTCAAAATAGCCGATGGACTCAAAAACCAGTCGGTAATCGAAGTTACCGGACTTATCCGCAAGCGCGGCGAGGAGACCTACAACCCGAAGCTTGCAACAGGTACGATCGAGCTTGCGGCATCGAATATCAAGCTGCTGTCGAATGCGGAGACCATTCCGTTCGCACTCGACGATTCGACTGACGTGCGCGAGGATCTGCGTCTGAAGTACCGATTCCTCGACCTGCGCCGTCCGCAGATGTACAAGAACCTCAAATTCCGCCACGACCTTGTAAAGGTTACACGCGATTATCTCGACAATGACGGCTTTTTGGAAGTTGAAACTCCGATGATGATGAAGTCAACTCCCGAAGGTGCACGTGATTATCTCGTACCGAGCCGTGTTCATCCGGGTAAGTTCTATGCCCTTCCGCAGTCGCCGCAGATTTACAAGCAGCTGCTGATGGTCGGCGGAATCGACAAGTATTATCAGGTCGCGCGCTGCTTCCGTGACGAGGACCTCCGTGCTGACCGCCAGCCTGAGTTTACGCAGGTCGATATGGAGATGTCGTTCGTAAATCAGGAGGACGTGCTCACTCACCTTGAAAAGCTGTTCAAGTATATAATGAAGAACCTCATGAATGAGGAAATCAACGAGCCATTCCTGCGTCTTACATGGCACCAAGCTATGGACTGGTACGGCTCAGATAAGCCAGACCTGCGTTTCGATTTGAAGATTATCGACCTGACTGAAATCGCACGCACCTGCTCGTTCTCGGTATTCCGCAGTGTAGTCGACAAGGGCGGTATTGTCCGTGCTATCAATGTCCCGGGCGGTGCTGATTTCACTCGTTCACAGATCGAGGAGCTCACCGCGAAGGCTCAGAGCTACGGCGCGAAAGGTATGGCATGGATCGCTATTCGTCCGGGTGGAGAGATTTACTCCATTCTTACCAAATACTTCAAGGAAAACGAGCTTCAGGATATAATCAAGGCTATGGGTGCGAAGGATGGCGACTTCATTCTCTTCTGTGCCGACAAGCTTGCTACTGTACGCCGCACGCTCGGTAATCTGCGTATCGACGTTGCCGAAATGTTGGGTATCCGTGATACTGGCGAGTACAAGTTCCTGTTCGTTACCGACTTCCCGCAGTTCGAGTGGTCTGACGAGGAGAACCGCTGGATGGCAACTCACCACCCCTTCACCATGCCGTATGAAGAAGATGTCGATTATCTCATGACTGACCCTGGCAGAGTTCGCGCGCAGGCTTATGACGTTGTGCTGAACGGTATCGAGCTTGGAAGTGGTTCGGTGCGTATCCACCGTCAGGATATCCAGACTAAGATGTTCGAGGCTCTCGGCTTCAACGACGCTCAGATCGAGGAGCGATTCGGATTTATGGTCAACGCATTCAGATACGGTACGCCTCCGCACGCCGGATTTGCATTCGGTCTCGACCGTCTCACAATGCAGCTGCTCGACGCAGAATCGCTGCGTGACGTTATCGCGTTCCCGAAGATAAAGGATGCGTCAGAGCTTATGACTGGTGCGCCTGACTTTGTCGATGAGGAACAGCTGAAGGTGCTGGGAATTTTGGTCGGCGATGAGGCTGAAAAGCCTGCGAGTGCGTCTAATGCAAAGGCTAAGAAGGCGAGCCCGACTATCAATGTAGAAAATGTGGCAAACCTTGCGCGTCTATCGCTCACCGACAAAGAAAAAGCTGATATGCCTAAGGAAATGGGCGCTATTATAGATTTTGCGAACCAGCTCTCTGAGCTCGACACCGAAAATGTGCCGATAACTGCGCACGTTGTGCCGATTTCGAACATTTTCCGTGAGGATAAGGCGACAAATGAGCCTGACCGTGACGCGCTGCTCGCAAACGCTCCGACTAAAGCGGACGGATATTTCACTGTTCCGCGCGTAGTTGAGTCATAATGAAAGGACAAGCGAAATGAACGATATACTGAAGCTTACAGTGACCGAGCTTTCGGATAAGCTTGCGGCGAAGGAGCTCTCAAGCGCTGAAGTTACCGAAGCTTACCTCGGTCGTATTTCAGAAAAAGAAGATAGTATTGGTGCGTATCTGACCGTCTGCGCCGATGAAGCAAAAAAACAGGCGGCTGAGGTCGACGCTAAGCGTGCGTCTGGCGAAGCTCTTTCCGCACTCGCTGGGATCCCGGTCGGAATCAAAGACAATATGTGTACGCGCGGACTGCGTACTACCTGTGCGTCAAAGATGCTCGAAAACTTCATACCGCCGTATGACGCTACTGTAGTTGAAAAGCTGAACGCGCTTGGTACAGTTACGCTCGGAAAGCTCAACATGGATGAGTTCGCTATGGGCTCGACTACTGAGAATTCCTATTTTAAGAAAACTCACAATCCACGCAATACTGATTATGTTCCGGGCGGAAGCTCGGGCGGCTCGGCTGCTGCTGTAGCTGCTGACGAAGCTCCGTTCTCGCTTGGTTCGGACACCGGCGGATCGATAAGACAGCCGGCTGCATTCTGCGGAGTTGTCGGAATGAAGCCAACTTATGGAAGCGTATCGCGTTACGGACTTGTTGCGTTTGCGTCGTCGCTTGACCAGATTGGTCCGGTGACCAAGAACGTTCGCGACAATGCGGTAATATTGAATGCGATCGCCGGACATGACGCTCACGACGCGACCTCAGTCGACCGCGAGTACGGCGATTATACCGCTCTATTAGATATGGGCGTTAATGGCATGAAGATAGGCATTCCGGACGAATTCTTCGGAGAGGGTATCAATGAAGAAGTGAAGAATGCAGTTCTGTCTGCCGCAAAGGTATATGAGAAGCTCGGCGCGACACTCGTTCCGGTTTCAATGAAGACTATTTCCCATGCGCTTCCAGCTTACTATGTAATCTCGAGCGCTGAGGCTTCGTCTAACCTTGCACGTTTTGACGGTGTGCGCTATGGCTATAGAAGCGAAAAGTATGAGGATATCGTAGACCTTTACAAGAATTCGCGCAGTGAGGGCTTCGGCGCTGAGGTCAAGCGCCGCATAATGCTCGGCACGTTCGCGCTCAGCTCGGGCTACTATGACGCGTACTACAAGAAGGCATTGCAGGTAAGAACGCTTGTTATGAATGATTTCTCGAAGATATTTGAGACTTGTGACTTCATTCTTTCCCCTGTTGCACCGACTACAGCGTATAAGCTTGGCGAAAAGACTGCGAGCCCTCTCGAAATGTACATGGGCGATATCTACACAGTTCCGGTGAACATTGCAGGTATACCGTCGCTGTCGCTGCCGTGCGGCACAGATTCTAAGGGACTGCCGATAGGTATGCAGCTTATCGGAAAGGCGTTTGATGAAGCTACGCTCTACCGCGCCGGAAATGCTTATGAAACTGAAACTGGCTGCTACCACCTTTCAAAGGAGGTCAAATAATCATGCAGTTTATAAAAGATTATGAAATGGTCTGCGGACTTGAGGTTCACGTCGAATTAAAGACCGCTACGAAGATATTCTGCTCCTGCCCGACGACATTCGGCGCTGCGCCTAATACACAGTGCTGCCCGATTTGTACTGGTATGCCCGGAACTCTTCCGGTGCTGAACCGTCAGGTCGTAGACTATGCGATAAAGGCAGGACTTGCAACTCATTGTGAGATTGCGCATTATTCTAAGGAAGATAGAAAGAACTATTTCTATCCCGACCTTCCTAAGGCATATCAGATTTCGCAGTATGACCTCCCGCTCTGCGAGCACGGATATCTCGAAATCGAGTCTGAAAAAGGTCCGAAGAAGATAGGCATTACTCGTATCCATATCGAGGAAGACGCGGGCAAGCTCGTACACGACGATACACATGGTACGATGATCGACTGCAACCGCTGTGGTGTTCCGCTTATTGAAATCGTATCTGAGCCGGATATCCGCACCGCTGAGGAAGCTGTTGCATATGTTAAGAAGCTGCGCGCTATCATTATGTACACTGGAGTTTCCGACTGCAAGATGAATGAAGGCTCGCTGCGCTGCGACGTAAACCTTTCGGTTCGCAAGAAGGGCGAGGAGAAGTTTGGAACTCGCACTGAGATGAAGAATATAAACTCGTTTGTGTTCATTCAGAAGGCTATCGAGTATGAGTATAAGCGTCAGGTAGAGGCTATCGAAGCCGGCGAGACTATCGTTCAGGAGACCCGCCGCTATGACGCTAATGCTAACAAGACATTCTCTATGCGCAAGAAAGAGGATGCGAACGATTATCGCTATTTCCCCGACCCTGACCTGCCGCCTATCATTATGACGGATGCGGCAATAAAGGCGCTCGGCGATTCGATACCGCAGCTTCCCGACAGCCGCAAGGCGGAGTATGTCGAGAAGTACGGACTCTCTGCACATGACGCTGAAATGCTTATCAACAATAAGTCGATAGCCGATTATTTCGAGGCTGCCGCTAAGCAGACGGCATATCCGAAGCTGCTTGCAAATATGATGATAAGCGAGCTGTTCGCTATTTTGCCGCAGGATAGTGACGAGGTCGAGATACCGATAGACGGCGCACATCTCGCAGCAATAGCTACTATGGCGGGAGATGGCACAATAAACAGCTCGACCGCAAAGAAGCTGCTGCGCCAGATTTACGAAAATGACGCTGACCCGGTACAGATCGTCAAGGATAACGACCTTGCACAGATAAGCGATCCTGAGATTCTCGGCAAGTATGTCGAAGAAGCTATCGCTGCCGACCCGAAGTCGGTCGCTGCATTCAAGGCAGGCAAAGCTTCGGCTGCAAAGGCTATCATGGGCAAGATCATGTCAAAGACCGGCGGAAAGGGCAACCCTGTTAAGATCAACGAGCTGCTCGACGCTGCACTTGCAAAGCTTTGATAATTTAATAATTGGGGTGAAATTTTATATATTTCACCCCGATTTTATTGTAATATGGAGGGAAAAGTCATGGTACAAAAAATGAGATTTTGGGGTACGAGTGCGGGAGAGGGAACACCGACACCATTCTGTGAATGCCCGATATGTGAATATGCCCGCAAAGTCGGAGGACGCGAGAATCGTCTGCGTTCATCGTTCAGAATTGACGAATTCACCGCAATCGACCTTGGTGCAGATTTCAATGCTGCGGCTCAGAAGCTTAATGAATCGCTGTTTTCAATTGAGAATATCCTATATACGCATACACACGACGACCATTTTAATTATCTATTGTTTTGGACACGTTTTGTGGCGCGCAAGAAGCTTGCGAAGCCTCTTAATGTGTATTTAGTCGACAGTGCGTTCGATGTTATCGACGACTTCTATATGAAATCAAAGCTTACAGCGGGACGCGAGAGCTACAGTCGTCCGGAAGATTTAAATTTTGTACGCCTCGAGTTTGGTAAGGAATACGAGATTGGCAATCTGCGTGTAACTCCATTGCGCGGTGACCATGGAACTGCATATGAAAAGAATGCTGCCAACTTCCTTATCAAGCTTCCGAACGGCAAGCTGATGTATTACGGACTTGACAGTGGATATTATCTTGACGAAACCTTTGACGCGCTCGCTGGAAGTAAGCTCGATCTGCTTATATCCGAATGCACCATGCCGATACTTACCGACGACGGCAAAAACTCGCGCGGACATTTGAATCTTCATACCGCGCTGCGTGTATTCGAGCGACTGTTTGGGCAGGGAACGATAGATGAAAATACGCAGGTATGGCTGACTCATATCGCGCCGATTGGCTCGACTCATGCTGAATTATGCGAGTATATCGGAAAGCTTGAACTGCCGTATAAGCTGGATGTCGGATATGACGGGCTGTCTCTCGAAGCCGACTTTGGCTGGTAATATTAAATAGCAAAAACCGTTTGCAGCAAATTCGTTTACTGCAAACGGTTTCGTCATATTATTATATCACATTTCTTTTCAATATCGAACGCTTCAAAATATTTCTCTTCCATCGGAATCCACATGGATTTGAAATGCTCCAGCATTTCATCGCCGTTGCGGCTGAGTATCCGACACTCCTGTTCATCAGGAGTGATAGTCGAGAAAATGGCAATATCGTGATAATCTCCAAACGCCGGGTGAAGTGAATATGCGCCCTCGCATACTATCAGCTTAGCCTTTGAAATCATTCGCGGCGTGGCTTTATAATCGCGAGTAGAACAGTCGAATACACGATACGAAAATCCTTCGGTATCGTGTATATGCGCAAGTACTTCGTCGATGTATCGCTCACGGTGAAGATTACCGCCAGCCTCATTCAGCCGTTCCTGAGTGCGCAGTTCATTTGGCAAAAAGAAATCATCCATATGTACAATTTCAGTGTCACCAAAAAATTCAGCTATAAGCTTTGCTGATGTAGTCTTTCCCGAGGCTGCACGACCGTCAATTGCCACTATAATCGGGAACTTGTTCGTATTGCAGCGAATCAGCTCATCGATTTTGCAGATGCAGTTGAACAGTCTCGCGCGCCGTGAGTCGATCACACGATACGCTGGCTTGTACGCATAATGGTATTCGTCGCTATGGCTTATCGCAGGACAGCCGATGTTCATATATTTTTCTATATATTCATTAAATTCATCTGCATTGAATGCGAATTTACCCGCTTCGGCGAGCTGCTTTGCGCATTCTATACGCTCGATGAATTTGCGCTTTGCTGCTTCATCTGCGCTTTCATATCCGACAGGGTAATCTCCCACCGATAGGTAAAACAGCCGTCCGAGCAATTCAAGCTGACGCTCGCTCATCGTATGGTCGATGTTATATCGCACACATTCGCCGAGACTTTCGACAATCTCTTCCTCTTCATGAGAAATCGAGTTATATTCGATTTTGAGCCGCTCAATTGCGCTTGTTTCGTCAGCGATCATGTGCCCGCCGCAGAATACACTTTGATATATCAGCTTTACAACATCGACTGGCTTTGACAGCGGATACCGTGCAGCGTGACTTGATAAAATTTCTGCAAAATCTTTCATATTAGTCAGTTATCCTCTGGCATTAGTTTGGCTTTTTTGAGCGCGATAACAATGAGCGGCACGAGTATAATGTGGCAAATAATGCCGGGTATCGAGCCGGTCACTGAGCCTGCAATGAAGGCTGCAAATCCGAATTCGGTCGCTCTTGCCATTGCCGAGAAAAGGCTTACGATTCCCCAAACTATGCGTCCGGCTACCATAGCGCCAATAAGTGATACGTATATGTACGGGATTTTTTTCGGCAGCAGCTTATAAAGCACTCCGGCAGCGAAGCCGTACATTGCCAACTCAAACGCCATTGGGATCGCGCTTACGAGCGGCGGCATATGGAACAGCAGATGGCGCAGCAGTGGTGCGACGAATCCGACTGCGAGTCCCCAGAACGGACCGCAGATGAATCCGCAGAGCAGTGCCGGAATGTGCATTGGCGATAATGCCTGTCCGATCGATGGAATCTGCATTGTCAGAAAAGGCAGTACCAGCGCGAGAGCTAAGCACATAGCCGCAAATGCGGTGGATCTTACGAGTTTTTTTGATTTCATAGTACCTCCAGAAAAAGAGTATCAGGCGCGGACTTCGGTCGCTGCTTGATACTTTTTATTATGTAAAATGGAATTAAATTAACCCGCTTCATGCGTTAATATTGCTTCATGCAATACCTTTATTAAAATTATACCTCAAATTCCCTCAACTGTCAATACCTTTACGGATAATTTCGACTGCCTCGCGAATCAGCGCGGCAAGTGTTGCTCCGGTTGTGCCGACTACAATATTGCTGCATTTGTTTACTGGAATAAGTACTCGTGTCGCTTGGCTTTGAGCTACTGCGACTGCCATGCTTGGCGTGACCTCGCCGCCGAGTGAATCGGCTATTACAATTCCTATCGGACCGGCGATGAAATCGGCGTTCCGACAGCCTACGATAACTGGATTTTCGCCTGTAGCTGCGGTATCTGGTGAGCTTTTCAACATATTTGCGGTGGCAATGCTGTTAGTGCCAACGGCGGTGATTTCAAGCTTTAGATTTTCTTTTGCGGCAAGCTCATTCAGCGATTCGATTAGCGCTGAACCTATTTTTCCGCCCTGTCCATCGATCAAAAGTATTTTCGTCGCTTTCATATACCAATATCCTTTCAGCCTTCAAGCAGCTTCAGCGCGTTTTCGCTAAATATTTTCAGCTTAAGCTCATCCGAGATCTCGAGCGAATCCACATATTCGAACGATTCACGCTCATCATACCACGGGAAGTCACTGCCGAACAGCAGCTTATCCGGATCGTGATTTTTCAGCATACGTGCGCATTGCTGCTTGTCGAGTCCAAACATCACCGCTATCGAGGTCTCTATCCATAAATTTTTACCGATCAACAGTCGTTCGACATCATCCCACATACGCGCAGAGCCCATATGAGCGGCTACGAATCGCAATGATGGAAATCTGTCAAGGACTCTTAAAATTCCATCAGGTGTGCAATGGATGAGGTCGGGCGAGCTGAAATCCCATCCAGCGTGTGAGACAAGAAATAGATCATTGTCGATACAAGCCCTGTATACAGCATCAAAACGCGGATCATCTATCGCGGCGTTCATAAAATCTGGATGGATCTTGACCCCGCGGATCCCTACGTCAGCAATGCGGCGTGCTTCGGCGGCTATGCAGTCGCTGTCGGGATTCAGCGAGCCGAGCGCATACAATCGACGCGGTTTATCGCCGGACAACTGTGCACGATTGGTCTCTATTGCAAAATTATTGACATTTGTTTGCTGGCGTGGATTGGTTGCGATATTGAGTATCACTGCACGGTCGATACCGCTGATATCCATACTGTCAAGCAGACTGGTTATCGTTCCGCTGCCGTAGCTTTTTAGACCTCCGCCAGTCGATGAGAGCTTCGAAATTGCACGTTCAGCAAGTGTGTCTGGAAAGGCGTGTGTGTGAAAGTCTATTACCATGGAAATCTCCTCTGATTTCACAATATTATATCTTACAATTATACTATATTAAATTTCGAAAATAAAGTATATTTTGTTAATTTTTTGCAATCGTCCAAATGACTATAATCTGGTCAAAAAAAGATGAAAGAAAAAGCAAATTGCATATTGCAAAAATTTGAAGTATGGTTTATAATATTATTATAATGGGGTAGAATAGTGTTTATATGTTTTTTGATGGAGATTGTGTCAAATTACAGGTAGCTTTCACCGAAATCCATACAAATTATTTTGGAGGTCAATAAATGGAGAACAAAACGCAAAACAGCGCGCCGAAATTCAAATCGGCCGCAGAGCTGCGCGCTCTTATGCAGAGTGAAGCTTCCACCGCTAACGAGCGCATACGGTCGCTTTTTGACGAGGGAACTTTTGCTGAGGTAGGCGCGTATGCACACAAAATCGCCGCAGAGCTTGATGGAAGCAACGGCGAGCTTGAAAGCGTCGTTTGCGGCTACGGAGCAATCGACGGCAGACTTGTGTTCGCTTTCGCACAGGATTTTTCGAGAATGAAGGGCGCTCTCGGCGCTATGCACGCTAAGAAAATATGTGATCTTTACGAGCTCGCGATCAAGAACGGTGCACCGGTTATAGGTATTTTCGACAGTGCTGGAGCTTACGTACTTGAGGGTGTCGAGGCACTTGCCGGATACGGTAAGATCATGAAGAAGGTCTCGGACGCTTCCGGTGTTATTCCGCAGATCGCAGTTATCGCGGGCGTATGCGGCGGTGCAATGGCGGCGGTCGCTTCTATGTTCGATATCGTGATCGGCGCTGAAAAGGGCGGAAGCCTTTATGTAAATCCGCCGTTTGTACTCAACAATCTTGAAAAGGGCGCAAATTTTGGCACTATCAAAACCGCAGCTGAGGGTGGTCTTGTCAATGTTGTATGCGCTGACGATACAGCTGCACTCGCATATGTTCGCACACTGCTCGCTTATATTCCGCAGAACAATGCAGATGGCACCGCATATTCGTCGACTACTGATGAGATCAATCGCCTTGTAGACGTTGAGTCTATCATTTCCGGCGATGGCTATTCGATGGCTGAGGTTATCGAGGCTATTTCTGACGACGCTAAGTTCCTTGAGCTGAGCGCTGAATATGGCAAGTCTATGCTTACCGGTTTTGTAACTATGAACGGCATGGTTATTGGCGTTGTGGCAAATCAGCCGGCAGTAAACGGCGGCAAGCTCTGTGCTGATGCAGCTAAGAAGGCATCTAAGTTTATCTCATTCTGCGACTGCTTCGACATTCCGTTGCTGACTCTCGTTGATACCGAAGGCTATGCTGTATCGGTCGAGTCTGAGAAGGCTCAGTACGGCGCAGCTCTCGCTAAACTCGCTTCGGCATATGCTTCGAGCGACAATGCGAAGGTTACCGTTGTACTTGGAAAAGCATACGGTGCGGCTTATACTCTCATGGGCTCTAAGTCTATCGGCGCAGATATCGCACTTGCAGTCGACAGCGCTAAGATAAGTGCAATGCCTACCTCGAGCGCAGTTGCGTTCGCATGGAACGACAAGGTCACCGACAATGCAAAGCGCGGCGAGATCGAAGCTGAGTGGGACAGTGTAATGGCTTCTCCGGTAGCTGCTGCTAAGTCGGGCGAAATTGACGATATCATTTCGATTGATGAGCTTCGTCAGCGCGTCAGCGCAGCATTTGAAATGCTCGGTGCAAAGAACGCTCTCTGCATAGAAAAGCGCCACAACAATCTCCCGCTTTAATTTAAGGAGATGTAAAAATGAATTTGATACATTCTTTATTAACTGCACCGGTTACTGATGTCGCTGATACAGTTGCTGAGATAGTGACAGATGTCACCACAGCAGCTGAAGCAAGCGGAATCAGCGATGTAATGAACAGTACGCTCAGCTTCGGCGAGCGTGTATCGCTTGGACTTCAAGTGCTGCTGTTCGGTATGGCAGTTGTATTTTCAGTGCTGATACTGATTTGGGCGATACTCGTAGTATTCAAAATTGTGTTCTACGATATCCCGAATAAGAAGAAAGCAGCCGCAGAAGCCGCAAAGCCGGTCGAAGCAGCTCCAGTAAAGGTTGAAGAACCGGTTGTAGCAGCTGAACCAGAGATTGAAGAACCTGACGAAACCGAGCTTGTCGCAGCGATTACCGCAGCGCTTGCTGTTGTCATGGATAAACCGCAAACATCCTTCAGAGTCGTATCCTTTAGACGGACGGCATCTAAATAATTATTATAAGGAGAATACTGAAATGAGAAAATTTAGCGTAACCGTAAACGGAAACGTATACGAAGTTGAAGTAGAGGAATTAGAGGGCGGCGCGTCGGCAGCGCCTGTTGCAGCCGCACCGGCAGCCGCAGCTCCTAAGGCAGCAGCTCCCGCTCCTAAGAAGGCAGCCGCCGCAGCTCCAGCAGGCGCTGAAGGTGCAGTAAAGGTAAGCGCACCTATGCCCGGAACTATCCTCAAGATGAATGTAGCTGTAGGTCAGAAGGTCGCTAAGGGCGATGTTATCTGCGTTCTTGAGGCTATGAAGATGGAGAACGACATTCCTGCTCCCGAAGACGGAACAGTTGCTTCTGTCAACGTTCAGAAGGGTGCTTCGGTCAACTCCGGCGACGTACTTGTAACACTTAACTGATTTAACCTCGAATAAGAATAAAAGAGGTATTATAAATGTTAGATACGATTTTAAACTTCCTTGATTCGACTGGAGTTGCGAAGCTTGTACATGATCCGGTGCTGCTTGTTAAGACGCTCATCATGTATGTTATCGTTATCGCTCTGCTCTACCTCGCGATCAAGAAAAAATTCGAGCCGCTGCTCCTGCTTCCTATAGCATTCGGTATGCTGCTCGCCAATCTGCCGGGCGCGAATCTTATGCACCTTGATTGGTTCCTGCAAAAGGAGATCGACTGGGGATATATCCTCAATCACGGTGGACTTATCGACTTTTTGTACATCGGTGTAAAGCTTGGTATTTATCCGTCGCTCATATTCATGGGTGTTGGTGCGATGACCGACTTTACCGCGCTTATTTCCAATCCTAAGAGCCTTCTCATGGGTGCGGGCGCACAGCTCGGCGTATTCGTTGCATTCTTCGGCGCGCTGCTTATTGGCTTCATTCCTGAGGCTGCTGGCGCTATCGGTATCATTGGCGGCGCTGATGGTCCTACCGCAATTCTCGTAACCAAGACCCTTGCTCCTGCACTTCTCGGTGCTATCGCAATCGCGGCATATTCGTACATGGCGCTGATTCCGATTATCCAGCCGCCGTTCATGAAGCTTCTTACCACCAAGAAGGAGCGTCAGATCGTAATGACTGCACTCCGTCCAGTATCTCAGACCGAAAAGCTTATCTTCCCGGTTCTGGTTGCTATCGTAGTTGCAATCATTCTTCCCGACGCAGCTCCGCTTATCGGCTTCCTCATGTTCGGAAACCTCTTGAATGTAAGCGGCGTTACCGACCGTCTTTCTAAGACTGCTCAGAATGAACTTATGAATATCGTTACGATATTCCTCGGAGTTTCGGTAGGTGCTACTGCAAGTGCTGAAAACTTCTTACAGCTTCAGACAATCGCTATCGTTGTGCTCGGACTTGTCGCATTCTCTATCTCGACTTGCGGCGGTCTTATCACTGCAAAGATCATGTGCATTGTCACAAAGGGCAAGATCAATCCGCTTATCGGTTCTGCCGGAGTTTCGGCTGTACCTATGGCAGCGCGCGTTGCACAGGTCGAAGGTCAGAAGGCTAACCCTGCAAACTTCCTGCTCATGCACGCAATGGGCCCGAACGTTGCCGGAGTTATCGGTTCTGCCGTTGCTGCTGGCGTGTTCCTTTCGATGTTCAAGGGTTAATTGAACGTCATTAAATCAAAATTATCCGGAGGTAATAATATAAATGGCTAAGGTAAAAATTACCGAGACCGTCCTGCGTGACTCGCACCAGTCGCTGATCGCGACACGTATGACGACCGATGAAATGCTGCCTATCCTCGAAGAGATGGATAAGGTAGGCTATTATTCACTCGAAGCATGGGGCGGAGCAACGTTCGACTCCTGTATGCGCTTCCTTAACGAAGATCCGTGGGACAGACTCCGCAAGATCCGTGCTAAGGTCAAGAATACCAAGCTTCAGATGCTTTTCCGCGGACAGAACATCCTCGGCTACCGTCACTATGCTGACGACGTTGTTGAGTATTTTGTTCAGAAGTCGATTTCAAACGGTATCGATATTCTGCGTATTTTCGACGCGCTCAATGACCCGAGAAACCTCAAGACTGCTATCAATGCGACCAAGAAGGAAGGCGGACACGTTCAGGCTGCTATCAGCTATACGACCGGTCCGGTATACACCACTGAATACTACACCAAGTACGCAAAGCAGCTCGAGGAGATGGGCGCTGATTCCATCTGCTTAAAGGATATGGCGGGTCTTCTCAAGGCTTATGACGCTTACGAGCTGATTAAGGCGCTTAAGGAAACCGTCAAGATTCCGATTCAGCTGCACACTCACTACACCGCAGGTGTAGCATCGATGACCATGATCAAGGCTATCGAGGCTGGCGTTGACATTGTAGATACCGCTATCTCCCCTATGGCTATGGGTACTTCCCAGCCGCCTACAGAGCCGCTCGTAGCTACTCTTGCTGGCACTCCTTACGATACTGGTCTCGACCTGAAGCAGCTCGATGTTATCTCGAAGTACTTCCTGCCGCTGCGTGAGAAGTATCTTGCAAGCGGACTGCTCGACCCTAAGGTATTGAAGGTAGACGTAAACGCGCTGCTGTATCAGGTACCAGGCGGAATGCTGTCGAACCTTGTTTCGCAGCTGAAGCAGGCAGGCAAGTCCGACAAGCTCGACGAAGTACTTGCAGAAGTACCGCGCGTTCGTGCTGATGCAGGATATCCGCCGCTCGTAACTCCGTCCAGCCAGATCGTTGGTACTCAGGCGGTTTACAATGTAATCATGGGCGAGCGTTACAAGACTGTAACGAAGGAATTCAAGGGTATCATCCGCGGTGATTACGGTAAGACTCCTGTGCCGATCAATCCTGAGTTCCAGAAGCAGATCATCGGCGACGCTAAGCCAATAACCTATCGTCCGGCTGACGACCTTAAGCCTGAGCTTGAGGGTCTCCGTGAGAAGGTCAAGCCGTGGGCTGTTCAGGATGAGGACGTACTTTCATACGCACTCTTCGAGCAGGTTGCGACTAAGTTCTTTGAGTGGAGAAAGAATCAGCAGTACGGTATCGACGCTGATAACGCTGACGCTGACAAGAAGATTCACACTGTCTAATTGTGTAATAATGATAAAACCCGTGCATTCGAATTTATCGAATGCACGGGCTTTTTATTTGACTATTCGAGTATCAACTTTCGAATTTCGTCAGGTTCGGATATAAGTTTTTGCGCACCGTGTTCAAGCAGAAATTCCCGGTCACGGAATCCCCATGTTACGCTGATACAATCCATGCCGCAGTTTTTCGCAGTTTCGATATCAACGTCCGAGTCGCCGATATAAATTGCATTTTCACGGCTGATATTCAATGTATCGAGTATCGCGTTCACTGCGTCAGGAGCTGGCTTGCGTCGCACATTTTCGCGCTCGCCGACGGCTATGTCGAACATATGCGGAAAATACTGCTCGCATAGATCCTTTACGGCAAAATCTGCCTTATTAGATACAACAGCTGTCTTGCAGCCGCCGTTACGCAGAGCAGTCAACAGCTCGATTGTGCCGTCGTATGGGCGGGTATGTATTGCGCTGTGGGATTTATAGTGCTCCTTAAAGGCTTCAAATACCGACTCAATCTGCTCGTCAGATGTATTTGCAGGAACTGCGCGTTCGATAAGCTTGTGAATGCCGTTTCCGACGAAGCGTCGAACTTCGTCGCGAGTACGAGTTGGCATACCAGCTTTAGTCAGCACATAGTTAGTCGAATCGGCGAGGTCGTCGAGCGTGTCGAGTATAGTTCCGTCAAGGTCGAATATTGCGATTGAATATTTCATCATGTGTTCCTCAATATAAATTTAATTATTATCTATTGTACCACATATTTATTAAGAATTCAAGAGTGCCGCTATGTAAATAAAAATATTGCTCGCCACATAATCATGCAGCGAGCAGTAGTATATTTATTCATTCATCAATTCGAGAGTTCGCTCTATATTAGCTTCAACCGAAGATTTCGCAGAAGCGATAGCCGAAGCTACCGAAGGATCTCCCTTTTTGAGTGTACTGGTTATCGAATTTATGACACTGTTAGTCCATCCGAACATACGACCTACATTGACGATACGAGTATCGCGTATGATTTTCAGCATATCCGCTGAATCGTCGTTGCGCACACCTTTGTTTGTGAGGTATGTATCATAATATGGTTCCATCAGATTTTTGTAACTGTCATAAGCAAGTGCATCAAGAATAATACCGGTGCGCTCAGGGTCTGAGGCTGACGCGGGAATCGTTGTCATAAGTGTGCCCCATGACGCGATCATTGATTGGTAGTTCTCCTGTTCCTCATCGAACTTAGGCATAGGAACTACACCGAAATTGCCGTCGAAATCGCGCATTGAGGAGAGATGTCCGAGTGTTTCAGCTGCGAATGCAAAATGTCCGCTTCTGAATCCAGGGATACCGCTGCCGTTAAGGTATGTACCTTCTACACCGTATATTTCAGCAATATTTTCATAAAGCTTATAGGCGCGTTCATTTTCACCGTCGAATACTGGTGTTCCATTTTCAATAGATATCAGAGTTTCCTCACTGCCGAACATCAGCGCCTGTACCATTTGCTCGTTTGAGGTGATTCCATAATCGGCTATGTATGAGGTCCCATTATATTTAAATGAGTCCTGACCATTTAGGTTGGCGCTTTCAGTGCAGATCTTGTTGAGCTTATCAATTGTCCACTTGCCGTCGCGAACATCCTGATATGGATATTCGATATTCAGCTTGTCAAAAAAGTCCTCGTTGAAATATAGGACCCATGTCGCTTCGAATGGGAAGAAGGTCACATCGCTGGAGGCGAGATAGCATTTATCGTCGATTGTAACTGCTTCGATTACCTTTGCATCCCACCACGGCTTGTCGAGATTCAATGAATCGATCGAGTTAAGGTCAAAGAGTGCTTTATCGGTAATAACTGAACTCAGTTCATCAATAGGGCAGAATGCCACGTCATATGAGTCGTCATTTGCCATAACTGAGCTGCGGACGAGCTTGGTTATCTCTTCTTTTGTTGCTTTGTACTCGGTAATTTTAATATTAAAACGTTCAGCGATACGCATATTGCGATTATACATTGCGTCGCTGACCAAATCGCCAGTTGTTTCCTCTGGCACACACAATGGATTTGCCCATTCACAGCTGCTCTGGTTCAAGAATACGAATTCGTATCCTCCAAAGTTAGCGTCCGGATACACATACTCCGGCTCAGTTTCGATTGGCTCAGTTGTGCTGCCCGAATTTATCGAAGTATCGGGGGGGGGTTATCAGCTTGGCTGCAAGAAGCGAGCAGCGCCGATAACAACAGCATAGAGATAAGTTGTTGTTTTTTCATAGTCACATGATTTCCTTTCAAATCAAGTTTAATTTTTCAGACAAGGTACTGTCTGTCTAATAATTATAGCATAGATTTTGATATATGTCAAGATAATTTGAAATTAAAAAATAATGTGATAATTTTTAGTAATCCTATTGCAATTTATGTGATTATATGATACAATATACCGTGTCGTAATATGACAGGATGTGGTTGTTCCGCCGAAAGGTGGTGACAGCAATGATATCATATGAAACTGTTCAGGCTTTTTTGACATTTTGTATAGTTATTATTGATGTTATTGGTTTGGTTATCAATAATAAAAAGAAATAACTAAACGAAAACAACCGCTTCAAAGCGGTAGAAGCGGCGTTTCCTTCAGTTTGTAAGTTTAGAGTTCGGAACGACCGCCAACTGCAATGGCAAATCGTCTTGTCCATATTATAACACATTGCGTGCAGGTTGTCAAGACCTGCACGCAAAATTTTATACAAAAATTTATATAAAATTTCGTCAATATATACTATAGCCAAATGCGAAAATATATGGTATAATTATACGAACTTTCAATTAGTTAAGCGTATAGATATAACTTTAAAATTACAATTAAATTTATTATTTGAGGTGCAATTATGTTAAATGCAGCAATGATTTCAAAATGGCACGTACACGCAGGCGGATATGCAAATGAACTGAAGAAGTCCGGTAAGGTAGACATTAAGGTAGTTTGGGATGATGATATCGAGCGTGGCTCAAAATGGGCAGCTGAGCTCGGCGCTGAATTCGAGCCTGACCTCACAAAGCTCCTTGCGCGCGATGACATCGAAGCGGTATTCTGTGATACTCCTACCACCGCGCACAAGGATATCATCATCGCAGCTGCTAAAGCAGGCAAGCACATATTTACCGAAAAGGCGCTTTGCCCAACAGTAGCAGAATGCCTTGAGGTAAAGAAGGCAGTCGAAGAAGCTGGCGTTATTTTCACCATCTCCTTCCCAGAGCGATTCTATCCGATATTCAAGCTCGCTAAGAGCCTTATCGATGCAGGTGCATTCGGTAAGATCTCGACTATACGCCGCCGTAAGGCTCATTCCGGTGTATCCGGACACTGGCTGCCTGAGTACTGGTTTGAAGAAAAGGACGCAGCTGGCGGCGCTATGATGGATCTTGGCTGTCATCCGATGTATGACCTCGCATATTTCGGTGGCAAAGTTAAGCGCATTACCGGTATGTTCAACGCTCCTCTCGGCAGCAAGGTCGACGAGAATGCAGTTTCGATCATGGAGTTCGAGAACGGAATCATCGGAATCGCTGAGACCGGATTTATGTCGGCAGCTTCGCCTGAGATATTCGAAATATACGGCACTGAGGGCACGCTTATCCGTCACGGCGACGATATCAAGGTTCGCTCGTCTAAGCTTGCTCCGTTCACTAACGATTGGATCAGACCTACACTCCCATCAGCTGGGCCAGCACCGATCATGCAGTTCGTTGACGCTTGCATAAACAAGACCGCAGCTCCGGAACTCTGCACGATTGACGACGCTATCGACCTCACACGTTTGCTCGAGAATGCATACATTGCTGACCGTACAAACAGCATTGTAACATTCTGAGCTGCATGGCAACAATAGAGAAATACCGCAAGGCGGCGGAAGCTGGCGAAAATGAATTCTCGAATTTCGTCAACTATGGAGTAAAGAAAAAGCCTGAAGGAGATTACAAACGTAAGCGAATACTTGTGATGCTCGGATATGCCGTATTTGCAATTGCATTTGCGGCTGTCTGCATATCGACAAAAATTGTTATGCTCATCGCTTTGCTTCCAGTACTCACGTGGATATTAGTGTTCTTTACATGGCATTGGGTGAATATTGAATACGAGTATCAAATTATCAACGCAAGTCTGAAGCTGATGGAAGTATACGGCAACCGCTATATGAAGCAAATGTGCGACATTAAAATAAGCACTATGTCAATCATCGCTCCGTACAATGGTGAATATCGTGCTATGGCGGATGATACGACGATTACTGAGCGTATATACGGCGTGTCATCGATGGACAATCCGGATGTATATTTTGCGATATGCCACGGTAACAATGGAGAAAAGCGTGTGATATTTTTCGAGGCTACCGAAAAGACATTGAAGGCGATGAAATATTACAATCAGAACGTTGTAATGTCAAAAACAACTCACTAAAATAAAATTAACTCGCTGCAAATACCGTTACGGTGCTTGCAGCGAGCGATTTTTTATATTTATCAGTTACTATGCCATTCAACGATGGCGATATATGGGCGGTGGTCAGACACGACCAACGGAAGGATTTCAGCTTCCTTTACGATCATATTTTTCGAAGTAAAGATGTAGTCGATTTTTATATCCGGCACATCTGAAGGGAATGATTTTGCGGATATATCGGTGAACTTTTCTGCACTGTCGTTCATATTTTCATACAGCGGCGCGAGCACGGGTGCGTCTGGCTCAGCGTTGAAGTCACCCATCAGTACATAAGGACGTGTGTCATTCGAAGTAAGTGATAATACGGTTTCAACGGCGTTAGCCTGTTCCTGCTCGCATAGTCCGAAGTGACTGCCGTATACGACAAGATCTCCATCTAAAGTTGTGAAAACAGCGCGAAGTATGCAGCGTGGTTCACAGTAAATATTCTTAACCGTTGGTGTTGGGATTGCGATAGTCTCAGCTTCAAATTTGTGCGGCGAGAGAATCGCGTTTCCGTAAGGACCACAGTTTGGCACATCGAGCGCCTTCGCAAAATATGAATTCCAGCCTAAAAGTTTAGCGAGTTCTTCAGTTTGATTCGTATAATCAGACGCTTGACCGTCGCCGCGCACTTCCTGAAATACGACGACATCCGGCGCAACATCTCGTACAGTGTCGGCAACGCTTACAAGGTCAATTTTATCCTTGCGCGCATAGTTCCAGCCATGTTGGATATTGAAGGTCATTACTTTCCACTGCATAGAATATATTCCTTTCTTAATTGAAAGGGCTGCCGCACCTTTTAGTACGTCAGCCCTGTTTTCAGCTATAAATCAGCCGTTGTATGCGTCTTCGTCACAGACTACGGTTACATCATTGTGCAGATTGAGCACAGTCGAAGGATTGGTAACGGTGATAGCGCCAGAGAGCATTTCCATAAGCGCAGCGTGCTTATTTTTGCCGCTTACGAGCATGATTATCTTCTTAGCCTTCATGATAGGTGCAAGTCCCATTGTGAGAGCATGACGCGGAACATCGTTTGCGCTTTCGAAGAAACGTGCATTTGCGTTGATAGTGCTTTCGGTGAGCGAGGTCTTGTGAGTCTCGGAAACCAGCTTGTCTGCCGGCTCATTGAAGCCGATGTGACCGTTATTTCCGATACCAAGTACCTGAATGTCGATTCCGCCGGCAGCCTCTACAGCCTTGTCGTATGCTGCACATTCAGCCTCAGGATCAGCTGCTTCTCCGTTGAGCACATGGGTATTAGCCTTGTCGATGTTGATGTTGTCGAACAGGTTCTTATCCATGAAGTAGCGGTAGCTCTGGTCGTTTGTGGGTTTAATTGGATAATATTCATCGAGGTTGTAGGTCTTGACTTCTGCGAAATCGAGCTTACCTTCCTTGTTCATCTCAGCGAGACGAGTGTACATTCCAACCGGGGTAGAGCCGGTAGCGAGACCGAGCACACAGTCGGGCTTAAGTGTGATAACACTTCCGACGATCTGAGCTGCCTTTTCGGACATTTCGTTGTAATCTTTGCAGATATAAAGCTTCATTGTTTTCAGCTTCCTTTCTTTATCTTATCTAAAATTATTATAATACATTTTGAGGATAATTACAATAGCTTAGCAAGAAAATACAAGATTATAGCAAGATAGTTAAAATCCGCGCTTCTTCCTGTAGGCGTTATACACGTTTTCGAACCAATTATCACGCTCCGGAATCGGTCGAACGCTGCGCCAACTAAAGTTTGGCTGCATATTGTCAAGCGTTATCTGGCAGATTTTATTGAAATGCTTACGGTCGATTTCTATTGGCTGATCGATTTCGGCTTCGCTGTCGATTATCAGATACGAGCCGCGGCTCTTTCCGCCATGATCGATATATTCGAGTATAGCTGACAGATATGCGTACTGCGTAATGAGTATATCGCGGTTGATCATTAGCTCAATAAGCAGTGACGGCTCACTTGCCTTATACTTCCCGTAGCTGTCAAGTTCATTTCGAATATTTTGTATCGCAGCCTTTATCTTATCAGTATTCCGCATAAACGCGCCGCATTCAGTCATAACGGAGGCATACTTATTTCTCAGTGACAATATTTCATCACGATTTAGTCCATTTTCTGCGAGCTGACTCAACATTTTGCAGCAGTCAAGTGAAACGCTGTTCGTTGGCGCACGATTATACTCATCCTCCGATGTGATACACTCTGCGGCACGCATACTTCCGACCTGTGTTGAATTGAGTGCGCTTCCGCCTGGACGGTGGATTCCGAACACTCCGGCAGCCTCACCGACTACGAACAGGTGGCTTATCGAACTGCTCTGATAGTTGCAGTCGACTTCAAAACCGCCGTTGTTGTGCTGCGCACACATATCGATTTCGAGCGGCTCGTTGTAAAGGTCGATTCCGTGTGACTTGTACAGCTCAATTGCCGGTGCATTCATAACTGAAAGCCGTTCTATCGGAGTTGGCAGCATTGCGTTTGAGTTTTCGAGATATTGCCGTGGCTCAGCTTCAAGCAGACTGTAGTCGAGCTTGCCGGAGAAATCACAAGCATTTTCCGGATTGCGTCGGAAGTCCATGAATACACGGCGACCCTTTCGGCGTTCATTGAATACTGCAATGTCGACAAGCGATGAGCCAAGAAGCATATCTCCATCTTCCGATAATGTATACAGCTTCGCTGGGTCAAAGGGCCACTGATAGCCCTTTTTGAATACCGCAGTCAGCAGCTTTGAAATGTTAGTGAAGGTATCGCCGAGAAATTCGTGCTCGTCCGAACCGTCGGGCGCGGTCGAATAATAGCGGGGAAGCACCTGCTGGTATGTACCGGACAGATTCCAGCGGAATTTGACTGATGCGAGTCCGTATTGGCTTTCGGTTACGTTTACTGCCGCAGCTCCGGCTTCGAGCAGCGTTCCGTGTGCGCAGGTTTGGCTTTCGGGATAAACGGTAGCCTGATATATTGCTGATGGTCCACCAGTTGCCCATACGGTATTTGTGGCGCTGAATATACTAAGCCCGTATTTGTTATATACTCCGGCTTCATTTGCGCACAGCGTAGCTACACCGACAGCGCGTCCAGCTTCAGTCAGCAGCTTAACTGCACGGTGTCCGTCGAATATCGGAATATCTCGCGACATTATCGAGCGTTCGAGGGCTTCTGTCATGTATTTCGAAGTCAGCGGACCGCAGGATGTCGCACGTGTACGAGTGTCATGGTCGGTCTGATATCCGGCAAATTCGCCGTAGTCGTTGTACGGGAACGGCACGCCGAGCCCTACGAGCCGCAGAAATGCACGGGTGCTTCCAGCAGCCTCACAGAGTGCGAGGTCACCGTCCATCGAGCCGCCGTCGAACAGCGACTTTGCCATATCGCCGACCGAATCGGGAGTATCGCCGGAGAGGGTAAGTTTGTAATATGTCTGCTTATCCGAGCCGGTATTGCGCGATGTGCCCATCTTCAAGCCTTCGGTGATTATTGCAACCGACTGACCGTTGTGTGCATTCGATGCAATCAAGTCGGCGCAGTTCAGTCCGGCAGCGCCACTTCCGACTACGACGGTATTAAAGCTATACATCGGTGCTGTGATTTTATCAGCTCCGACCAATATTTCGCGGATTTCGGGTGAAATTATATTTTTTGAGATTATCATAATCTTGAAAGTGTAAATCCGCCGTCGATATTCATTACGCTTCCGGTGGTGTAGCTGAAATATCCCTCGCAGAGCGCGAATACCGCCTTTGCTATATCCTCAGGCTGTCCCATGCGCTTGATTGGCAGCAGTCCACCGTTTATCATATTCATATACTTATCCTTGACGCAGGCGGTCATATCGGTTTCGATGATACCCGGACGCAGCTCGTATACGTTGATTCCGTATTCGGCGAGACGGTCGGCGAAAAGCTTCGTAACCATCGACAGTCCGGCTTTGGAAATGCAGTATTCGCCGCGGTTTATGCTCGATGTGTCAGCCGATATCGAGGTGATGTTGATTATCATTTTGTGTGCGTAGGTCTCACGTTTGATAAGCTGCTTTGCTGCTGCTTGCGAGAGGAAGAATGTTCCCTTTAAATTTATCGACAGCAGGCGGTCGAGGCTTTCCTCGCTCATTTCAAGCAGATCCTGACGCACGAGCGGCGCACATCCGGCATTGTTGATGAGTATATCAAATCCGCCTAATTTTGTAGCTTCATCAAGAATTTTCTGGCGGCATTCGGACTTTGAGATATCAGCAGCGACGTATATCGACTCAGGCGAGAGGGATGTTAGCTCGGTAACGTATTCCGATACCGAATCGGCTTCACGAGTTCCGACTGCGATTATTTTATATCCTTTTTCTGCGAGCAGAAGCGATATACCGCGTCCGATACCGCGTGACGCTCCGGTAACTATTGCTGTTGGCATAATTATTACCTCCTATTACTTATTCAGGCAAGCTGCTTTGTAGATAGGCGCGTACATTTCGCTGTCGCGGACTGGACAGCCGGTAGTTGTGTATGCGCGCATAAGCTCAGTACATTTGCCGCAGGTCACACAGCACTTGTTAGGTTTCATTTCTCCGGCGAGCAGGTCATTTGCAAAGCCGTCATACGCGAACGCCATGCGTCCGAATCCGGCGGAGGATATCATTCCTGAGCCGACAGCTCCGGCGGCAAGATAAGGCGCGAACTGGCGCAGGAATGTATAACCGGTGCCGATGAATGTGATATCGGGGAACTGCTTTTGCAGCAGAGCAGCGCCGTTTATAATGCGTGCAATTCCGACGAGCGGATGCTCGGGTGCTTCGTATCCGCCCTTGCAATAGGGGCGATTGACGTGCGGATTGTAGTATGGCGTGCCCATTGTGATATTTATGAGGTTTACGCCAAGCTTGTGAATGTCGTCGATAAGCTGTATCGCTTCGGTCGGGTCGAATTTAGTGCAGTCCTCACGGTCGTCGCCGAAACCGTAGGGATAGCCAATACCGTCATGTACGCCAAGTCTTGTAGCGACTGTGAGTGAATTGCCGTGCTCAGCTTTAACTCCGGCGATAACGTCGCGGTACAGGCGAGTGCGGTTTTCGTATGAGCCGCCGTATCTGCCCTCTCGCGTGAACGCTGACAAAAGCTCGCTCATCAAATAGCGGTGGCAGGCTTTGATATCTACTCCGTCAAATCCGGCTTCCTTTGCAAGACGAGCAGCGGTTATGTACTGTTCGACGAGCGAATCAAGATATTCATCGGTAACTACAGGATGGTCGGCGGAAATATTGAACGGTTTATTGAGTACCGGATTGTGGTAGGAGATAATCGGCGCAGGCTTATTTTCGGGGCGCGAGAAGCGTCCGGAGTGTGTGAGCTGGCAGATAATCGGCGCGCCTCCGGTGATCGTGTGCAGCTCGTCGACAAGCTTTTTGTAAGCTTCGACGTTACCCTCATGAATCCAGAGCTGACGTACATTCGAGCGCGACTCGTTCGATATAGCTACTGCTTCGAACCAATATAGTCCAGCGTCACTGTTGGCGAATCGCAGATAGCGGCGGCGTGTGAGCTCAGACGGCGCGCCATCCGGCTCGCTGTCGAAGCCTTCCATCGGGTGAATAGCGACGGCATTTTTAAATTTTATGTTCTCTCCTTTGACCTCAAATGGCTTTGCAAGCGGTGAAAGGTCATCAGAAAAGGGAAGCGTGATACCGAGCGCATCGCAGTCGCGCTTGATATCGTCAAGTGTTTTATAATTAAAATCAAACGGCATGATTATTTCCTCTCATTAAATTATTTGACCCACTGGTTCAGGGTTTTGCGTCAGCGATGAACTGCTCAGTCGAATCACCTTTGACAAATTCGAGCAGCATTGCGCGGTCTCTTCCGTCTGACGCAAGAATGTCGAGATAGCGTTTCCATGCGTCGGCGTGGTCAGCGAGCGGATAGCGAATACACTGACCCCTGCGTGCGTCCCATGCAAATACGTGGACGTTAGAGACATACGGAAGCACCTGTTTTAACGCGGTGACGTTGAATTCAACGTCCTTGTTTTGATTAGGCTGCCAGTATAGGTGTACATTCGGACGGTCGATTTCGCGCATAAGACGTAGAGCCGACTCGCAGGTGTTTGTCAGCGTGCCGCCGTGATATTCAAAACTCATTGTCATATCTGCGTCAGCTGCCAATTCAGCGCAGTGAATAGCTTCATTTGTGAGCTTTTCACGCTCGGCTTCCGGCACATCCTCGCTGTTTTTAACACCAGCCCAAATGCGGATATTTTTAGTTCCGAGCGCCTTTGCAGCGGATATATACGCGGAGAATTCAGCTGCTGCGTCAGCATATTGACCGAGCTTGTAATACGAGCCGTATGACACGATCTCGATATTGTTTTTATTTGCTTCGGCGGCAATATCTGCACAGAGCGATATATTTTCCTTCGGTGCATGAACGTCCGAGCCTATCTCTATCGCGTCAAGTCCCGACTCACGGGAGAGGGCGATTATTTCGGATATGCTCTTTTGACGAAAGGTGACGGATACGATACCGGTTTTAAACATTTTCAGTCGTCCTTTCACTTATGCCATAGTTTCGAGCATTTTCAGGCTTACGCCCCATTTTGTCGGCTCATCGTTTACAAAGCGCTCGAATTCCTCGACCATATAGTCGCCCATGCGTGCGACCTCGTCGCCGAGCGAACCGGCGATGTGCGGAGAAAGGAATACGTTGTCAAGCTTATAGAATTTGCTGTCGGGCTTCGGCGGTTCAGGCATTGTAACATCGAGCAGTGCGACACGCATCGGCTCAGCTTCGAGCGCTGCAATGAGGTCGGCTTCGACTACCTGCGCGCCACGTCCAGTGTTGATGAAGGTTGCGTTCGGCTTCATCAAATCGAAAAGCTTGCCGTTGAGCATTCCGACAGTCTGCGGGTTGTTTGCAAGGTGGTTTGAAATTACGGTACATTCACTGAACAGGGTTTCGAGCGATACCTTTTTAATACCAAGCGAAGCGGCTTTTTCGTCCGACAGGAACGGGTCGTATGCGAGCACTTCAAGCTTGTATGATTTCAGCATTTCAGCGACCAGCGAGCCTATCATGCCGATTCCAATGAGCCCGACCTTGTTGTTGAAGTTGCCGGTGAAATATCCGCCGCTGTAACGGTTTACCCAAGTGTCGTTCGAGCTGCGGTGGAAACGCTGGAAATATCCCTTGTTCGCAAGAATGACCTGCGCGACGGTGTATTCAGCGACCGGAACTGCATTGGCTGCCCATGCGCTGAATACAGATATGCCGGATTCGATGAATGGACGCGCGAAGCCTTGAACCGAGCCTGCACCGTAGAATACGGCTTTCAGGCTGCCGAAATACTTAGCGATTTGCTCCTTAGTGAGCGAGAGCATTCCCCATGTTGAAAAGATAAAATCGACTGAATTCAGCTCGTCTGCGCGTGCTTCAATCTCTTTCACATTGCTTATTGGCTCTAAGAATTCGAGCTTTTCGGCAAGCTTTGCGTGTGCTGCCTGCGTATAAACGTTGTCGCAGTTTTTGAGATTTCCTGACATGAATATGGCTTTCATAAGAATTCCTCCATAGTGGTTTATTATGGATTTATTATACCACATGATTATATCGTCGTCAAGTCCCGAAAATGATTAAAAATTGGATATATTTTATATAAATAATCGAGATATTCGAATATATATTGTCATAAAATACAACAAATCCGCACAATGGTTGGTTTTCTATCCGAAAACAGCCGTAAATGTGCGGATTTATAAACTATGTTTTGGTTGATTCTTTAATCAAATGTCAATGTGAATTAAAATCTAAATAATTCTCGAAAAATAGGTTGAAAATCTAAACTACTCCATCAAATATTTGAGCATTCGCTCGGGATTTTCCAAGAATCTGCGTGTTACCTGATAGCATTCGGTTTCACGGTAAGGTGTCAGCGAAATCCTGTCCTCGTGCAGCTCATAGATATCTGCTCCCGGATATGACAGCAGTATCGGTGAGTGAGTCGAGATTATAAACTGCGAATTATTATTACATAGCTGATTTATCAGCGATAACATTGCCATTATCCGCGAAGGCGAAAGCGCTGCCTCGGGTTCGTCGAGAATGTACAGTCCGTTTCCGAAAAAGCGGTTGTTCATCAGTGCAAAGAAGCTTTCGCCGTGCGACATTTCGTGCAGCGAGCGTCCACCGTATCCGTCGGATATCGGAGGTGAAGCTGCCGGAATTTTATCGAGTTCTTCAATATTTGTCGCGACATTGTAGAAACTTTCGGCACGCAGAAAATATCCGTCACGCGGACGCTTTCTGCCGCGGTTGACGTTCAGAAATTCATGCAGTGCAGAATGTGAGCTGCGCGTCGAAAAATTAAAATTTCTCGAGCCGCCCTCCGGATTGAATCCGCAGCAGAGCGCGATAGCTTCGATCAGCGTTGATTTTCCGGTACCGTTCTCTCCTACAAAGAAGGTAACTTGACTTTTAAAGCTGATTCGGTTAAGGTTTTCGACTACCGGAATCTTTTTCAAATATTTATTATCAGCAGAAAGCTCAGATATATCAAATCTTTCACGGTCAAATGATATTCCAGTAACGTAGAGCGGATCATTCATATATTTTCACTGATTTTGAAAGCTCGGTAGTAGCTGCTGTCTGGTAGCGTTTATATAACGTATCGAGAGACGAGCGCGTAGTTACAGCGCCATATATTGCACTATAAGTAGCATTAGCGAGATTGGTAAAACCTGACGCGTACATATGCGCAAAGTCGGTCGAGGCGCTGTTTATCACTATTTCGAGCATATTTATCGATTCGTTGTCACGCAGATAGTAGTTGATCCTGTCATTCATATAAACGTCGAGCACATATTCATAATACGAAGCGTTCAACGCCTCAAGTATAAGACCTGAATTTTCGTAGCTCGGAGTTCCGGCGACTGCGCAGAATACAGGAGCTTCACTTGACAGCAGTGAAATATATCCATTCTGCGACTCGTCGTATTTCGGCATTGGCAGTATTCCCCAGCTGACATTGCTGTTCGGCATCCATGTAGTCAAATAAAGCCGGTCGGTATAAAACAGCAGTGAATCGGATGTAAAAAGCGAGCGCGCTGTATCTGCTGGAGCAAGTGTGTTGTCGGAATAGAGCAGCTTATAAAGTTTATTAACTATTTCGTTAGCACGTGCTGAATGGATGTCGGTTGACATATAATTAAGCTCTGGAAGCGCTTGTTCTGGATTCGAAACATAGTCAATACCCATAGCTATCGCGGCAATATCAATGTATTCAGATGTATCGATGCCCGCTCCATGTCCGCTTATTCCGGTAGAGCCGTTGACATCCGATTGTACCGCCTTAGCAAGTTCACCGAGCTTGTCCCACGTCCATTTACCCGAGTATACTAAATCATACGGATTTTCGAGCGAATATTTCTCGATAAGTCCGCGATTGAAATATACGCATGAGAGGTATTCAGGATTGAAGTTAGCCGCACCTGATACTGCGCGAAGTTCATTTCCGATAATCGCTTCCGAGATTATTTTCTGGTCATAATATTCCTTTGAATAATCTGTATAAGGCAGGCTGTACATATTTGCAAGAATGCCATTTGACCAAAACATACCGACCTGACTCTGCGGTATCGCAATAAGGTCGGCGTAGTACATATCTGACGCGTATGCTTCCTTTATCACATTCAGCATTGACGCATGATCAAGCTGATTTGTAATTATGTGGGTATAATACTTATCTTCAACGGCACGAGTAGCTACCGAACGTGCGGCGACTATCTCATTTTCAGCTTCGAATGGGCAAATAGTTTCATTATCTGTAGTGGCAATTATAATGTTAGCCGAGCTAAGATTGCGGTCAGGTAAGGCTTCGAGACGTTTATCTGCCGATTCGCGCGGGTCAGTCTTTTCGGTATTTGCATTGCCGCTTTCTGATGTATCGCCGTTATTATCAGATGATATTACATCCGATCGACTGTCTGATATTGGTGCAGAGGTTGAATCGGGATCATTAAATACAATAAATCCGCATGATGTGGATGAGGCAATTATGCCTGTGAGTATGGCAGCTGCACATACACGAACAGCTCCGGTTCTTTTTTTACTCATTATTGCAAAATCTCCTTTCGCCGATTTATTTAAAATTTTTCCCAAGTTGAGGGAACAAAATACCCCATTACTGCGTCTAAATTGCAGATAGGAAAAATTTATCTGCACCATGCCTCGACACGATTGATGGAAAATCCCTTTTCAGAGAAGTTTTTCTCGTATTCGGTCATGATATTTTCAGCAGCATATTCACTATTGTGGAGGTCATATGTAAGATTCTCGAGTCTGAAGCCGCAGTCCTTGAACTCCTCAACTGAGAAGTCGAATAAACCGCGGTTATCAGTCTTAAAGAATATTGCTCCATCGGGCTTTAATATACGGCGATACTGACTAAGAAAATTTCGGTGAGTCAGACGGCGTTTCGCGTGACCAGCTTTCGGCCACGGGTCTGAAAAGTTGAGATATATCCGGTCGATCGTTCCGTCAGCAAAAACATCCCAAAGCTTTGCGACATCTCCGATCATGAAACGAACATTTTCCACGCCCTGTGCTTTGCATTTTTCCATTGCAAGCATAGCAACATCAGGTATGCGTTCGAGCGCGATGAGATTTACGTCGGTATAGCGTTCGGCGAGTCCGCAGATGAATGCTCCCTTTCCGCAGCCGATCTCAAGCCAGAGAGGTCGGTCAGTATCATTTTTAAATAACTCAGCGACATTTTCGCCGGAAATGGACGTATTTTGTATAATCAGATCGGAACACGCGTCAATTCTTTCGGCTCCGTGCTTTTTTTTTCGCATTCGCATATTGCAATTTGCTCCTTTTTTTGATAGAATATATATATGGTCTGATCGGTAATTGTTTTTAAATTACTACCGACATATATTATACCACAACTAAGGGGTGGTTTGGAAGCGTATTTCCAAAATATTTCTTAATTTTTTACATATGAAACAGGAGGATGAGTACAGCCGATGACAGAAAAACAGGATTTTCTCGAAAAACTCAAAGCTGCTCTTATTGAACGGGATATATCCGAGGTGGATATAGAGCCGTATATCGAGCGCTTTGATAGGTTCTATGACCGGATGGTCAACGATCCGGAAAACAATGATCTCGATTTGATGACGAATATCGATACGATCGCTAATAATATTGCTGAGCAGGTATCTGAACGGTATGACGATATCAATCGTCTTGCCGAACGAACACTTACAGTTGACAGGGTAGTAGATGACAAAAGCCCAGCTGTCAGTGAAATGCCGTCAGATGGAAGTGCCGAGTCTGAACAAACTACAAACGATAGCTCTGATACAGAGCCTGAGGTGAGTGATGAGCCGACAGCCGAAATGCCGATACCAATGTCTGCTGATAACGCTGTCGTTCGGGATATTGCGGTATCCAATGATGAAAAGTTGCCGGACGAGCCGCGTAATAGGCTCCCAGAGTATGTTGATGAGGAGCCGTCGCCTAACAGCACGATTTTCTGGGTGCTGTTTGCAGTCAGCCTACCGATCACAATACCACTTTTGCTTGCGGTGATCGCTCTGTTTATCATTGTATGGGGCGGATTATGTGCCCTTATTGTAGCTTCGATAGGTGCGCTTATACTTGCAGCTGCTGGTGGAACTGCACTTTCGCTTGTTGGGATTATTTACGGTATTACAAAGCTGTTCAGTGAAATGCCGATCGGACTTTATGAGATAGGACTTGGCGTTTTAGTCGGCGGATGTGTGATGTTTGCGGGAATACTTTTATACAATTTCGCAGTTCGCTTGCTTCCGCTGCTGATCAAGCTTGTGGGACGTTTGTTCAAATATCTTTATAAGCAGTTTTGGGTACTGTTTGCTTTTCTCAGAAAGGAGTGTGCTAAGCTGTGAAGCCAACTTCAATAATATTTTTAATAGTTGCGGTGATACTTGCTATCGGTGGATTTACGACTATGCGTATAGCTGAAAGCCTTGCTAAACAGGAGGGGATCGAGCTTGTAGTTGATACGCATGATGATGACGAGGACTATGTATTCAAATATGAATACGACGCTGACAGCATAGGCAAAATTGCGCTTAACATCAAGGATGCGAAGGTAAACGTAATTGGCGGCGCGGATAAGCCGTATATCGAGCTTGTGAATTTTCCTGAGGGAATGTACGAGTTTTCGAGTGCGAACCGCATTTTAACGGTAAGCAATAATTCTGACCTTTCAAGTCTTTCAAACATAGCGAACATGGCGATGAATTTCAAGGGACTTCGAAGTCTTGTGAATTATCGCAATATTAACGACCGCGATAAAACTGTAAACATATATCTGTGTGATGACTATCCGGTCAAAATAGTTGAGTGCAAGCTTGGAAATGGCAATGTACAGATCGAAAAGAATTCAACGCAGACAGATTATAATATCGAGATCGGCAAGGGGCATTTGAGCATTGCAGATGTTAAGACAACATCGCTTTTTAATATCAGTATTGAAGAAGGCGACGTATTGCTTGAAAATTGTACTGCTGATGGAATGACATTAAAGCTTGAAAACGGCAGTATTGATATAGTTACATCAGCGTTTACAAAAATTACCTCTGAGCTTGAAAATGGCAATTTTAATTATGGATACCATTACAATATTGCATATGTCAACCTTGACCTATTTACAGGTGTCGGAAGTATCAGATTAGACGGTGACAACAAAGGCGGGTACTATACGACGGAGCAGCTTCCGACATCATCGCTATATAAGATAACTCTAAACAGCGGCGATATTGTGATAAATTCAAATATGACACCAAATATATCAGAATGATTGATTTCTTCACAATTATATGATATTATAATTATAATGTTATAATTTAACATCGAAAGGAAATAATATAATGAGACATGAATTTTTACTCGACAAGGAATGGCGCTTTTTACTTGGTGACGGCTTGGTCGAGGCACAGAAGACTCATTCTGACTCCTACAACTCATCAAAGTCGGGGCAGGAACGCGGAATACCTAATATGAGCTTCGACGACAGCGACTGGCGCATTGTCGACGTTCCGCACGATTATCTCACTGAGACAGACTTTAGCAAGGATAACCTTATCTCTCATGGATATAAGACACGCTGCAACGCATGGTACCGCAAATCCTTCAAGCTTCCTGCTGAATTTGAGGGCAAGCATATATTCATGTCCTTCGAGGGACTTTCAGTTACCGCACGCGTATATCTCAACGGCTCGCTTATGGGACGTTCGTTCAGTGCGTATGCACCGCTCGACATCGAGATCACCGACCGTGCATTTTTCGGTGACCGCGTAAATACGGTTGTCGTTTACATTGACGGATTAAGTACCGAAGGCTGGTGGTACGAGGGAGCTGGTATTTACCGCCATGTAAAGCTGTTTGTAAAAGAGCCGCTGCACATCGCGCATGATGGTATCTTTATTAAGCCGGTATTCATCGAAAATACTGCTAACGATTGGGCTGTGGTATGCGAGGCAACTGTAGAGAATTCGGCTTATGAGTCGGCAGAGTATAAGCTTCGTACTGAGATTTACGATGGTGACGAGCTTGTTGTCTCTGGAGAATCTGAGTATGGCGTATGCGACGCTGACGCAAAATCGATAAAATCCCACACGCTGCATATCAAGAATCCGACACGCTGGGATGTTATTTCTCCGAAGCTATATACCGCAAAGGTATCGCTTATCAAGGACGGTGAGGTTATCGACACCGATTCAACGAAAATCGGATTCCGTACATTCACTGTCGATAAGGACAAGGGGTTCTTCCTCAATGGTCGTCCGATAAAGCTTATGGGTACCTGCAATCATCAGGACCATGCCGGAGTTGGTGTAGCTGTACCTGATTCGGTACAGTATTACCGTATCAGACGTTTGAAGGAGATGGGCACAAACGCTTACCGCTGCTCGCACAATATGCCGACTAAGGCGGTACTCGATGCCTGCGACGAGCTCGGTATGCTGGTAATGGATGAAAACCGCCGCTTTGAATCGCGCCCTGAGGTGCTCGCTCATGTTGAAGCGATGGTGCGCCGTGACCGCAATCATCCGTCGGTCGTTATGTATTCGTTGTTCAACGAGGAGCCTATCCAGGGTACTAAGGAAGGCGGAAATATCTTTAGAAAAATGCGCAGTGTCGTAGATCGTCTTGACGATAGCCGAATGCTTACCGGAGCAATGAATGGTGGATTCAATGACCCGAAAAGTGCTGCAATTTATATGGATGTCACCGGTATCAACTATGCTTTGCCGAATGGGGTAGAGGAGTACCACAAGCTTTATCCAAATCAGCCTGTAGTTGGTTCGGAAAATAACAGTGCTATCTCAACTCGCGGCTGCTATAAGACCAGCAAGGAAGATCACACGCTTTCCTGCTATGACGAAGAAGTTGTACCGTGGGGACAGCTTATCAAGACTACATGGAAATTCACCCGTGAAAACGACTGGTTCGGTGGAATCTTTATCTGGACAGGCTTCGATTATCGCGGCGAGCCGACTCCATACGAGTGGCCTTCGATCGGTTCTCAGTTTGGAATCATGGATACCTGCGGTTTTGCGAAGGATTCGTTCTGGCAGAATAAGGTATGCTTTGACCCAGTGCCCATGATGCACATTTGCCCGCATTGGAATTGGACTGAGGGTGAAACTGTACGTGTCATGACCGTTACCAACTGCGAGGAAGTCGAGCTCTTCTTAAACGGAGAATCGCTTGGACGCAGAAAGAGCGATGTATGTGACCTCTGCATTTGGGATGTTAAATATGTACCCGGTAAGATTTCGGCAATTGGTTACAATGAAGGTGTCGCTGTAGCTCAGGCTGAGAATGTGACCGCAGGTGCGCCTAAGAAAATTGTGATAGAGCCTGACCGCACATATCTTAATAACGACGGTATGGATGCGATCCCAGTAAACTTCAGTGTAGTTGATGAGAACGGCGTTACTGTTGAGACTGCAAACAATCTGCTTCACTTCGAAATCGATGACGACGCTATTTTGCTTGGAGTCGGTAACGGTGACCCGAACGGACTGGAGAGTGACCACGAGCCGCAGAGAAGCCTCTTTGCCGGACATGCTCAGGCTTTGATCCAGTCTAAGGTTGGTGCAAAGAAGATTAAAATTAAAGCATATTCCGATGGGCTCGAGAGCGCTGAGGTTGAGCTTGAGGTGCGTGAGGTTGAGCAGCCAAAGTACATTTACGCTGCATTGAATCGCGATATTATAGGATTCACTGCGTCAAGTGCTGTGTATGATGAAGAGCCTAATGCGCTTATTGAAATCGCAGATAACGATATGAACTCGCTCGAGCCGATTGGATTTAATCAGTGGCATATCAATCCGGGTCACAAGAATGGATGGAAGCTGCTGCGTGCAATTATAAATATTCCGAAGCTTCAGGACCCGAATGCGTCTGGTGAATGCGAGCTAAAGATTAAAGAGCTTTACGCTGAGCAGATTAAAATCTATGTTGGCGGAAAGCTTATCTGTGAAGCTTCAGCACCTGAAAACGGTAAGCCGCTTTGCGTGCCGTTTATCCCGGAAGCTTCCGGAAAGCAGGAGCTGCGCATGATCATTAAAGCAGTTGACGGCAGTCCGTGCGGTATCAAGTACGGTGTTTCGCTGAGTCTGAAATAAGTCATCTGAGTGAAATTTTTAATAAATTAAAAGTCCAAACTCGCATGGCTATTCATATGACGACTTTACAAGTTATGCGTTGTGCATAACCGACAAATAATAATCCGAATTTTTGGGGAAATACGCTCTTTCAATTTCGGTGAAAATTTGGTACAATATTATACGTTAAAGAATGACTTTCAAGAGATTCGGCAGATTGTGTGCCATACACATCGTGCTGTTCTTAAATATAAGGAGGATAATATAAATGGCAAGTCTTTCGCTTAAGCACATCTATAAGAAATATGCAGGCGGCGTTACCGCCGTTTCTGACTTCTGCCTTGAGATCAAGGATAAGGAGTTCATCATTTTCGTCGGCCCTTCCGGATGCGGTAAGTCGACAACTCTTCGTATGATCGCAGGTCTTGAGGAAATCACCGAGGGCGAGCTCTTCATCGGAGATAAGCTCGTTAACGACGTAGCACCTAAGGATAGAGATATCGCGATGGTGTTCCAGAACTACGCTCTGTATCCGCATATGTCAGTGTTTGATAACATGGCATTCGGTCTGAAGCTCCGCAAGGTTCCGAAGGAAGAGATCAAGAGAAAAGTTGAAGAGGCTGCTCGTATACTCGATATCACCCACCTTCTCGACAGAAAGCCGAAGGCTCTGTCTGGTGGTCAGAAGCAGCGTGTTGCGCTCGGTCGTGCGATCGTCCGTGACCCGAAGGTATTCCTTCTCGACGAGCCGTTGTCAAACCTCGACGCAAAGCTCCGTGCTGCGATGAGAACCGAGCTTACCAAGATCCACAAGAGACTTGGTACGACATTTATCTACGTTACCCACGACCAGGTCGAGGCTATGACCATGGCTACCAGAATCGTCGTTATGAAGGACGGTCTGATCCAGCAGGTAGATTCGCCTCAGAACCTGTACGAGACTCCTTGCAACATCTTCGTTGCAGGCTTCATCGGAACTCCTCAGATGAACTTCATCAATGCAAAGCTCGAGAAGAAGGGCGAAGACGTATGTGTATGCTTCGCTGGCAACTCGCTTAAGCTTCCTAACGAAAAGGCTAACAATCCTGCACTTAAGGATTACATTGGCAAGGAAGTTATCGCAGGTCTCCGTCCGGAGTGCATCCACGACGAGCCGATGTACCTCTCCAGCATGGCAGACAGCGTAATTACCTGCAATGTTGACGTTACTGAGCTTATGGGTAATGAAATCTTCCTGTACCTCGCTGCTGATGAGGAGCAGTCGCTTACTGCACGCGTATCCTCGCGTTCGACTGCAAGAGCTGGCGATACCATCAAGGTTGCAATTGATGTATCCAGACTCCACATCTTCGACAAAGATACCGAAAGATGCGTTGTTCACTAATTTGAATAAACTTAAAACCGGTCTCACACATATTGTGGGACCGGTTTTTTTAATAGTCATGTTAGATAACCTCCACAGTGTAATATCATAAAACTGTGAAGGTTATTTGCAAGAATCATATATTGTATAAATTGCGGATGAATCCAGCAATTATTGCTATAAACTCAGAATTTGTCGGACGCTTGTGCTTTAATGTGACCGATGGAGAAAAGTAACGGTTTATCGCGTGAACGTTACCATTGCACCAAGTGCGTTCAATTGCGTGCCTGATCGAACGTTCAATACACGCTGATGAGGAGTTGAACTCTTTTGAAAGTGTGACGTATAAATTTTTTGTGATCAAATTTATCATGTTTGGATTTTGCACTACTATCTCAATAGCAGAGTGAAGATACATATATCCATTTATATGCGGAGGTATACCTAAATCGAACAATATTCTGTTTATAGTAGAATCAATACTGTTATCACTCAGATCTATGTTGAACTTATTTGCAGCGAGCTTGATAGAGTCGGTGAAATTATCGTCCATTGTGGAATTGACTACGCGGGCAGCGTGTGAGTTTTTGATAGCTGCAGATTCGTCATTGTCAAATTTACTGACATATATACAGAAGGCGTTATTGATATTGGAAACGAGCATGGCGAGTATTTGTTGAATATCGTTACTCACTAAGGATGTATCAAATATTACAAGTTTGCATATTGCCGAATTGTTGATGAATTTAAGCAGTTCGTTGGTGTCATATGTATGGGATATCGATGCGTTCCAATAATTGTAAAGCGAGCGATATACTTCGTCATAAAAGCTGGTGTCGTTGCTGAATATCAGGATTTCCGTTGGAATAATGCTCATCGTATAGATACCATCCTATTAAAGTGATTTTGTTTAAATAAAATTATTTATTTGTATTAAGTGACTATAAATATTATACGACAAAATTTGCATTATTTCAATATCTTTAATTCATGAATATAAGAGAAATTTTCTGTCATTATATGGGACGGATCGGAATAAAAATGTCGAATTTCTCGGATTTGCACTTATATTATGTGAATATGTTATCATGATATATGATAAATAACTACAATTTAAGCAATTATAAATAAATCTTATGATATGCTGAAATTTGAAAAAATCATTGAAATAGGCAATTAAATGAAATAAACATGATAGTATCAATTTTCTTAATTATACAAGAAATACTGTTTAGGTATTATAGAAAAATTTTTGTTTAAAATGTCCTTTGACAAACTGAGTCAAAAATGATATAATATATAATGTTGAGCAGCAAAATAGCGTAGAATATCAACTATTCTACGCTATTTTTTTGTTTGTCGCAGGTTTCGGGCAATCTTTACTTTGACAAAGTTTTGCAAAATATCTATCGCTATTGGAGGTCATTATGGCAGATTTAGAAAATTCAGAGTTTTTGGGGAAAGAAAAGATATCAAAGCTCATGCTTAAGTTTTGCATTCCGTGTATTCTTTCCTTATTAGTCAGTGCACTTTATAATATTGTGGACCAGATTTTTATTGGTAACAGTGAACTGAGTACGCTTGGCAACGCAGCAACTGGAGTAGTATTCCCAATATTTATTATAGCGCAGGCATTCGCTTGGTGCTTTGGAGATGGCTCAGCTGCGTATATCAATATTCATCAGGGACGCGGTGATACGGATAAGATTCATAAGTGTGTTGGAACTGGAATTACCATAACACTGATATCGAGCATTGTTTTGATCGCGGTATTTTTCCCGCTCAAAACTCAGCTGCTTACTCTATTTGGAGCTTCTGAAAACAGTATTGGGATGGCAGTTGAATATTTTAATATCATCCTTGCATTCTTTCCAATATATATGCTGTCAAATATGATAAACGCGGTTGTTCGTGCAGATGGAAGTCCGGCTTGGTCGATGTTTTCTATGCTTGCAGGCGCGGTCTTCAACATAATTCTTGACCCTATATTTATATTTGGCTGCCACTTCGGAATGGCAGGTGCAGCTTGGGCTACAGTAATAGGTCAGGTCGTGTTGTTCATAATCAGCATTATCTACTTAATGCGTACAAAGACATTCAAGCTTAAGCTTAATAGCTTTATTCCTGACTTTCACGTATTTGGCGAAGCCTTTCGCTTTGGACTATCGTCATTTATTACGCAGATGACAATAGTAATAATCTCACTTGTATGTAATATGATGCTTGCAAAATATGGTGCAATGTCACATTATGGTGTTGATATACCAATAGCGGTTATTGGCATTGAAAGTAAGGTATTTACTGTTGTTATAAATATTGTTGTCGGAATTGTGCTTGGCTGTCAGCCTATTATTGGATATAATATAGGTGCACAGAATTTTGACAGGGTAAAGAAGTTATATCGTTCTATTCTATTGTGTACAGTCGTAGTTGGATTGGCATCGACATTATTATTTGAGCTTGCTCCAGACGCAGTTGTAGGTATGTTCGGAAGTCCGACTAATATACCGAATCCTGACGATTACTGGGATTTTGCAAGAAAGACATTCCGCGTATTCCTGTCACTTGTAACATTTACCTGCGCGATCAAGATGTCTTCGATTTTCTTCCAGGCTGTCGGCAAATCTGTATTTGCTGTAACGACATCTATTGTAAGAGATATCATATGCTTCATTCCGCTGATAATTATACTGCCTAAGTTCTTCGCTATAGAGGGTATTCTGTTTGCCGCTCCGGCTGCAGATTTTATAGCTGCTATAGTTACGACAATTCTTACAGTAGTATTCTTCAAACAGCTGTTATCACCGAAAAATACAACTAACTAATAAAAAAATTGCTGCCAATCAGAATTCTGATTGGCAGCAATTTTATGTTAATAACAATACATTATCTTTTATATTACTTTACGAGAGAGTGAGAAGAGAGCAATAGAAGCAGCGATAAGAGGGAGAGCGAGGATATAGAAAAGAGTATCACCAACACCGCCAGTAGAAGGTAACTTGATACCAGAACGGGAGTGGATGTCAATGTTCAGTACAGCTCCAGATACTGTTATCTTATCTGGATCACTTACTGTAATAGATACAAGCTTAGGATCATCCGACTCTGTTTCAAGCTCACCAGTTATAGTAAATGTCATATCAGGCAGCTTATTGTAGCCTTCTGGTGTAAGTATTTGTTCAAGCTTGTACGAACCAGAGCTAAGTCCGAGAAACTCGAATATATTACTGTCAGTAAGAGTTACATTACCAATGACCTTATACTGTCCTCCTCCAATATCCTTGCTGAGTTCATATCCTGCACCATTGAGAGGATTACTCTTTCCGTCATAGTTATTCAGTACGAGCTTGTATGTGAATACTGATACTTTGTCTATTGCAGATGTATCAGTTACACTGCTTCCAGATTCTCTTGGATACTGTACATACGCTGTTATAGGATTTCCGCTCACATCTGCTGCTGCATTTTCCTTCAGCTTTGCTGATGTTTCTATTACTATACTGTCAAAGTTGAATACACTATATACATTAGCTATATTTTGTATGTTTACCTTTATTCCTTCAGCTGTCTTACTTATGCTTACATATCCATCGTCACTTGTGTTGTACTGGAATATGATCTTATCAGTACTGTCAACACTATTCACAAGCTTAACAGTAACATTAGAGAAGTCATCGTCAGAGACATAATCATCGCTGGTGCTATACTTCAGCTCAACACCTTCACTTGTATCACAGAATATATCGAGATTACAGTTATCAGCCTTGGTGAAGTTTTCCGGTACCTCACATTCGAGCTTTACCTTTACTTCCTCACCTATCATTGCATCTACTGCGTCATACCAGCCTACTATAGTATCACTGTCAACATTGTAGTTACTTATCTTGAGTATTACAGATGGTACGTTCTCTTTAGCCTGTATTGTGATATCATCTTTACCTGCTGTATCGAGTATTACTACGGATGCTATTGTTGATGCCTTGTTTGCTATGAGATAATATCCTGATTCTACTCCAGTGAATACTTTTCCGCTTGAATCAGCATCAGGTTCTGAGTCCTTTAGCTTTGCGTACATTTCATTAGCGAAGTATATCATATCCTCTGTATCCAGACCTGATATGTAGTCTACTATTGCTTCATCATCTGTCTTGCCTGTGACTTCTGTGAGTATGTCTCTGTATTTCTCATTTACTGTATAGTCATACTTGTCACCACCAAGGTCTTCTGCAGCAAGCAGCTTATATGCTGCATACTCTGCATCACTTTGGCTGCTTTCTATTGTGATGTTTACTCCTGCTACACTCGTTATCATTAGTATGCTTAATATCATCCATACTACTACTTGTTTCATTCTTATCTTCATTTTCTGTCCCTTTCTACTTTTCGACCTTTTTCGACATTATCGTGCTACCATTATATCATATTTCTCTCCCCTTTGCAATAGTTTAGCGAAAAATATTTCAAATTTTTTTAATTAAAATAACTTACAGATATGCAAGCTATATGTTATAATAAGTGTATATCATAAAAAATCAATTTTTCAAAATATTTTTATCATATACCCAACCTTTTGGCATCTTAGTTTGTCTATTAGTCAGAGTTGGAAAAATACAAACAACTCAACATTATATAGCGCGCTTATAAGAATTTTTCAAACAGACGTGATCACAGAAAATGGAGGTATTCGATGTATCAGGAGCTTAACGATAAGAATTTGATCTTGCTCACTCTCGCTGGAGAACAAAACGCATATGAGATACTCGTTGTGCGATATGAAAAATTAGTCGTATCTGCCGCATATTCCGTTACTCACAGTAAATTTATGGCTGAGGACGCAGCACAGGACGCATTCGTCAGCGCTTGGATGAAGCTCAATATGCTTCGCGAACCTGAAAATATTATTTAAATCTTATTTTGGTTCCGCCACTCCCTTGGCGAAATGCCATATGTATTTTTGAAGGCTCTTGAAAAGTGAAGCGGATTACTATAGCTGACTGCATTTCCGATGTCCCCTATAGATAGCTTAGTCAGCTTCATAAGTTCAGCTGCCTTGGACATACGATATGACAGCAAAAATTCCTGCGGCGTTTTTCCCATAGTCTCCCTGAATATTTTTCCAAAGTAACTACGATTCAATCCGCACGCTGCGGCTATATCTTCAATGGAAATATTATTTTGAAAATTGTGTTCAATATACATCAGCGCCTCATGAATATAAAAATCTCTGAGCTTGCTTCCGCTCTGCGGAGTCTGTACCACTGCCGAACGCATGAGATAATCGAGAAACAAATATAGATGACCGATAATGTGAAATGGTGATAAGTCTGCATTTTCGATGATATACAGCATTTCATTTAGCATATCGTCACGTAGATCCTTATGGCGCGTATGATATATAGGAGAGTCAACTGTCAATCCGGCAGCTTCAAGCATTCCTCGCGCTCTCAGTCCATCAAACTCTATCCAACAATAATCCCACGGTACATCCTTGTCGGCAATATATGTTGTTATTTGATTCGGCGATATCAGAAAGCCTTCCATGCTCTTGACCTGATAATTTTGTGTAACACCGTTGTTATCCTCTGCCATGAGTACTCCTGTACCGGATATTACATAGTGGAAAAGATAGTGATTTCTTTTGGCTGGACCAAATGAATGCGACGGAGCACATTTTTCTCTGCCGAACTGAAACAGTCCAAGATCTACAAAGTTCTCCGTCGGAAAAACTGAAAAAATTAAATCGCCCATGGTTGCTTTACTCCTTCGGGGTTTTATATTGTAAATTAGTGGTATAAATACTTATCTATAATTGCCATCTGTGTACATTATACCATAGAATATACCAAAATGCAAGATGATTTTTCCGTATAACGATTTATAACGCATTTTGGTATGAAATATAAAGAAATCGGCTATTTACAGTTGCATAAAGATATGTTATAATATAATCACATAAGCCAACCGTAAGATCAGGAGGTATATATGAAAAGGATAGGCTTTATATCAGCAGTTCTTGCAGCAGCTGCTTTACCCGTTATGCTTCTGGCTGGATGTGCGAGCACAACCGCTAATGACGGTAAGATCGAGATTCGTATGCTGCAATATAAACCCGAAGCCGTTGCGGCATTTGAGGCGATCGAGAAGCGCTTCAATGAAACTCACGACAACATTCATCTTACCATCGAGTCACCGAATGAGGCTATGACAGTTCTCAAAACCCGACTTATCAAGGAAGACTACCCTGATATAGTGGGGATCGGAGGCGACATCAACTATTCAAACTTCCTTGACGCTGAATTGTTTATGGATATCTCAGACTTTGAGGTACTGTCTGAAATCAAATCTGCATATATGCAGATCGAAAAAGATTTGGAGTTTATCCCTCAGGATGGAGTTTATGCTATTCCATATGTGGCAAACTGTGCCGGAGTTCTGTATAACAAGGATATATTTGAAAAGAATGGTTGGAATATCCCTCAGACATGGAGTGAATTTACTGCGCTCTGCGAAAAAATAGACGCAGAAACTGACATTTATCCGCTTTACTTTGGATTCAAGGATACATGGACCTGCTTAGCTCCGTGGAATGCTCTCGCCGTAGGATTATCTCCGGCTGATACCTGCGCTCAAGTGAATGCAGGAAAAACTACATTTTCCGCTGAGTATTCTGAGGTAGCTGAAAAGACGAAGGCATTACTGCAATATGCCGAGCCAAATCCATATGCTTACAGTTACAACGACGCTTGTACAGCATTTGCTCGAGGTGAATCAGCGATGTTTCCTATCGGAAGCTATGCTGTACCACAGATCATGTCGGTAAATCCGGATATAAATATCGACTCATTTCCATTTCCGGCAAATGAAAATGAACGCGACAATGTGTTGAATTCAGGTGTTGACCTGCAATTCTCGATCATGAAGGGCTGCAAGAATAAAGAAGCAGCGTATGAAGTGCTTAGATTCATGTATGAAGATGAGACTATCCAGATATATCTTGATGATCAGAATGCGATACCGTGCAAGGAGGGAGATTTTACATTGCCTTCAATGCTCGATGGAATGAAGGAGTATATCGAAAACAACAGAATGTCAGATTATCATGACCATCACTATCCAAGCGAGATGAGTGTTGACGCTATGATACAGACATATCTCATGGACAGCAGCACAAATTCAAAAGAAACATTTTTGACCCGGTTTGACAATGATTGGGTAAGATACAACCGCGACCTTATAAATAAGGTAAGAAAATACGAGGAGAGAAACAAATGAAACGCAAAATATCTTCTAAAATGAAGACTTATATCATCATGATACTTCCAGCGCTCATCCTTTTCGTAGTCTTCAACACTATTCCTCTGATAACCGGCGCATTCTATAGTCTGACAAACTACAGAGGATACGGCAGCTATGATTTTGTCGGATTTCGCAATTATATTGACCTCTTTCAGGACGCAAGAGTCGGACAGTCATATTGGTTTACCTTTAAATACGCGATCGCAGGTACAATACTTGTAAATCTCATTTCTCTTTTCCTTGCTATGGGACTCAGCAGTAAGATACGGTGCAAGGGCTTTCTCAGAGGTATGTATTTTGTTCCGAATATTCTCGGAGGGCTTGTTGTAGGTTATATTTTCAGCTTTTTGTTTACATATATTATACCTGCTCTTGGAAATGCACTTAATATTGAATTTCTGAAAAACAGCATTCTTGCAAGTGAAAAATACGCATGGATCGGTGTGTTGATCGTTGGCGTATGGCAGGCAGTAGCTATGAATACCATTATCTACATCTCAGGTTTGCAGACTATACCGTCGGATATCTATGAAGCAAGCAGCATTGACGGCGCAAATAAATGGCAGACCTTTACAAAGCTTACTTTGCCTATGCTTGTTCCGTTTTTGTCGATAAATCTTGTGCTCAGCACAAAAAATATGCTCATGGTGTTCGACCAGATCATGTCATTGACAAAGGGTGGACCGGCGCAAAGTACAGAATCGATTTCCTACCTTATATATAGAAACGGAATGGACGGCGGACAATTTGGTTTCCAAAGTGCAAATGCAGTTGTATTCTTTGTAGTAATTGTAACTATATCGGTGATCCAAATGAGGATGACAAGTAAGAAGGAGGAGCAGCTATGAGTGGAACAGATAAAATTACGGCAGCTGTTAAGCCGGCGAAGCATAAAAATGGTGAGCGCGTAAATATACCGCTAACAATACTGTTATTTGTTGGATGTATTACGATTCTTTTCCCGCTTTATATGACTGTTATCATTGCGTTGAAATCTCCGTCTGAGATGACGAATGACGCTATGGGTGCATTAAGTCTTCCAAAGGTTTTCAGTCTTGATAACTTTGCTGAGGCAATGCGTGTAACAGATTTCGGACACTCGCTTCTCAACAGTGTCATAATCACTGGTGCAGCCATAATATTGTCGCTGATAATTCACTCAATGGCTGGATATGTAATAGGCAGAGCAATGTCAAAGAATAAGGGCTTCAAATTTATATACTTCTATATTGTAAGCGGAATGTTTGTTCCGTTTGCGATATTGATGATGCCTCTTGTAAAGCAGACAGCTATACTCGGAATTGACAATATGTTCGGCGTTATAATATTGTATGTTGTGTTCTATATGCCAATGAATGTAATGCTGTATTCGGGATATCTTAAAAATATCCCACTTGCAATGGAAGAGGCGGCAGATGTTGACGGAGCGTCAACTTGGCGAACCTATTGGACGATAATTTTCCCAATGATGAAGCCCATGCACGCAACGGTAGCTGTACTTACGGCGCTTGGAACATGGAATGATGTTATGACCCCACTTGTAATAATGTCAGGGTCACAGACCACAACTCTTCCGCTTGCGCAGCTTAACTTCCAGACGCAGTTCGGAACAAACTATAATCTTGCTTTTGCTTCATACCTGCTGGCACTGATACCGATCCTTATCTTCTACATAATATGTCAGAAGCAGATCATCGGCGGAATTGCTAATGGGGCAGTGAAAGGATAGATCTGAAAAATAAACTTTTCAGACTAATTTTTAGCATAGCTATCAGCTTCGCTAAAAATAATAAATTAGGAATGCCTCTGAAGAGGCAAGAAAGGGAGCTTTCGCTGAGGCGAAAGCTATGGTCATAAACATGAATTTAAATAGCAAAAAGGCATTTGATGTCTGCGCACTTGGAGAGCTTTTGATTGACTTTACCGAAAATGGTATAAGTAATCAAGGGAATCCTATAATGGAAGCAAATCCAGGCGGCGCACCATGCAATGTGCTTGCAATGCTTAATAAACAGGGTTATAAAACTGCATTTATAGGAAAGGTCGGCGACGATATTTTTGGAAGACAACTGAGAAAAACTATTGAGGATATCGGAATAAATTCCGATGGATTGATAACCGATAAGTTTGTCAACACGACACTTGCATTTGTTCACACTCTGAAAGATGGTGATAGAGAGTTTTCATTCTATAGAAATCCAGGAGCAGATATGATGCTTAGCGAAGATGATGTAGATGAAAACATCATAAAGAACAGTAGAATTTTCCACTATGGGTCGCTTTCGATGACAAGCGAAATATGCGAAGCAGCTACAAAAAAAGCAATTAAAATTGCGGAAGATGAGGGAAATATAATCTCATTTGATCCAAATCTGCGTGAAAGCTTGTGGGATGATCTTGATAAAGCACACGAAAAAATCGAGTATGGATTGTCGCACTGCGATATTTTAAAAATATCCGACAACGAAATTTTATGGTTTACTGGAGAAAATGATTTCGACAAAGCCATAGAATGGATCAAGAAGAAATACAATAATATATCAATGATTCTTTTGTCGCTTGGAAAGAATGGCAGCAGAGCTTATTCCAGAAGCAACTGCGCTTATTCTCAGATATTCCCTTCGAATACAATTGAAACTACAGGCGCAGGAGATACATTCTTTGGTGCAATTCTTGGAAAGGTTCTTTCTTGGGGAATTAAGGATTATTCAAGTGAAGAATTGACTGAAATGCTGACATTTGCGAATGCAGCAGCGGCGTTGATCACAGAAAGAAAGGGCGCATTAAAAGTAATGCCTGAGATGGAAGAAATCGAAGAATTGATAAGAAGGTCAAAAAATGACCGAGCTTAAAATTCGACTTTCATCTGTTGATGATGTAAAAAGCTTTGTAAACATCGCAGTAAAATATAGTTGTGGACTGTATATAATTGCAGACAGATATGTTGTTGACGCGAAGTCAATTGTCGGAATTTTTAGCCTTGATCTTAAACAAACATTGTCACTTCGGATCGATTCTGGCAATGAAGATGAAATAAAGAAAATAAAGAATGATATTGAACAATTTATTGAAGAATGAATTGTAAACAAAAACACCTCGTTATATCATAACGAGGTGTTTTTTAGTATTGAAAAGAAAAAATAAAAAAATAGAAATAAATTCATAAAAGGTATTGCAAAGGGGAGAGAAATATGATATAATGGTAGCACGATAATGTCGAAAAAGGTCGAAAAGTAGAAAGGGACAGAAAATGAAGATAAGAATGAAACAAGTAGTAGTATGGATGATATTAAGCATACT
>JAAVZO010000027.1 GCA_022791685.1 Clostridiales bacterium | reverse complement strand
TTTCAAGCAGCTCGTTTACGGACGCAGCCAGACTGCATTCTCTGAAGGCGGACTTCCGATCGGCGCTTCGCTTGAGGACCTTGGTAAGGGTCTGCGTTCGCAGATCGGTACTATCTTCGCTACTAAGGCGAAGGGCGTTCGTTACCTCGAAATGGCTGAGGGCTACATTCTTGAACTCGGTCTCGATGAGGGCGATGAGGTTATCGGCTACAAGTTCGTACACCTCGGCAAGATGATGGACGCTATCAAGGCTGGTAAGGATCCTAAGGAAGCTTACGAAGCCAACATCAAGACTTACGGCAGATTTGATGAAGCCGCTAAGTATATTGACCCAAGAAAGCAGTAAGAGAGGAGGAGCTAACAATGTCTAACAACGTAACCTTTGAAGGTAAGGAAAGAAGAATGGCAGGCATCGAAAAATGCCTTGCTGAATATGGAATTGCCGACCTCGAGGAGGCAAGAGACATATGCCTTAATAAGGGCATCAATGTCGAAGAAATAGTTAAGGGCGTACAGCAGATCGCGTTCGAGAACGCAGTATGGGCTTACACTCTCGGCTGCGCAGTAGCTATAAAGAAGGGTGTTACCAACGCCGCTGACGCTGCTGAAGCGATCGGTATCGGACTTCAGGCATTCTGCGTGCCCGGCTCTGTCGCACAGAACCGCAGCGTTGGTCTTGGTCATGGTAACCTCGGCGCAATGCTTCTCCGTGAGGAGACAAAGTGCTTCTGCTTCTTGGCAGGTCACGAGTCCTTCGCAGCTGCTGAAGGCGCTATCGGTATCGCAAGAACCGCTAACAAGGTAAGAAAAGAGCCGCTCCGCGTTATTCTTAACGGTCTTGGCAAGGACGCTGCATTCATCATTTCGAGAATCAACGGCTTCACCTATGTATGCACTGATTATGACTTCTACAACGACGAGCTTAAAGTCGTTTACGAGAAGGCATACTCGAACGGCGACAAGGCGAAAGTTAAGTGCTACGGCGCTAACGACGTTCTCGAGGGTGTTGCTATCATGAAGCATGAGGGCGTTGACGTTTCCATCACTGGTAACTCGACCAACCCGACTCGTTTCCAGCACCTCGTTGCAGGTACCTACAAGAAGTGGGCTATCGAAAACGACAAGAAGTACTTCTCTGTTGCATCCGGCGGAGGCACAGGACGTACACTTCACCCTGATAACATGGCAGCTGGTCCTGCTTCCTACGGTCTTACTGACTCGATGGGACGTATGCACGGCGACGCTCAGTTCGCAGGTTCGTCCTCTGTACCGGCACACGTTGAGATGATGGGTCTCATCGGTATGGGCAACAACCCGATGGTTGGCGCTACCGTTGCTTGTGCAGTTGCTGTAGAAGAGAGCATGAAATAAGGCTTTAAGCGATTTTTACAGACCTCCGATGAAATATTCGGAGGTTTGTTTTTAATAAAAATCACCTCATTGGCATATCGTCAATGAGGTGTATGCTTTTATGCTTCGTTTGTTTCTGGGTCAGTGTCCTCGTCCACGGGTTCGGTATCCGTGTTATCAGTATCATCGGGCACTTCATCGCTGTCGGTATCATTGTCAGTTACTTCATCAGTATCATTATCGGTCGTATCCTCTGCTGATGTCACATTTGGCTCGTCCGAATCAGAATTATCTTTATCCTTATCAGAGCAGCTCGCCGCCATTATTCCAACTGCAAACAATGCAAGTATGATAAGCGGTAATTTTTTAATCTTTTTCATAAGTAACACTCCATTTTTAATATCGACTCAATTTTAAAATTCGCAGCCCTCCTTCTCTGCTGCATATATATTTTACCACCGTAATCTGACAAATAAATGACGATATTCTGTATTTTTCCTGATAATACTCTGAATTATACAAAAATGCAGAGAGGCGCATTTTACCTCCCTGCATTATTTTATTCGTCATCCGCTTCATTTCGAGTGAGCAGCCGCAGCGTTCCAAAGCTTCCAACTAAGAGTGATATTGCTACAACCGACATCACCGTCGCCGTCGAGATCATATGATTGCGGCGCAAGTGCTTTGCGAGCAGCGTATATTTTTCCGAAACATCATCACGCGCTATTCTCTCCTCAGCAGCTTTTTTGCGTTCGGCTGAATACTCCGCAAATGCACGTCGACAATCAGGACACCCCTTCAAATGCTCGCGTATCGCCTGACGACTGTCCTCACTTGCGACTCCGTCATTGTATAACGCAATAAGATCCATCGCCATATCACATGAAATATTCATATATTCATCTCCTTCATGATTATAGGAACTCAATTTAAACCTCAGCCCTTAATTCTTCAGTCAGCATTTTTTTCGCACGGTGAAAAATAACCTTAGCCGAATTTTCGGTTATTTTGAGCGACTCGGCTATTTCTGAAAATGGAAGCTCGGCGTATAGGCGCAGCATTACAACATCGCGATATTTTTCCGGCATATTTGAAATCGCACGGCGTATCGCGACAGTAGTCTCGCGTTTTTCGACAGTCGCTTCAGGGTCGCTGTCGTCACTGTCAGAAAGCGTGTCCGCTATGAGATCAAGATTTACGCACTCAGCGCACTTGTTCTTTCTCATATAATTGAAAAATGTAAATTTTGCGATAGCTGCGAGCCACGTAAACAGCTCACTGTCACCTCTGAAGCGGCGGAATGATTTAAACGCCTGAAAGAACGTCTCCTGCGTCAATTCCTCAGCGAGGTCATCATCCCTGCACATTCGATAAATGAAGCCGTACACGCGTGAAAAATATTCTCTGTATATGCTCTCGAATGTATCCACTATCATCACCACCCTACACTGTATTATTTTTAGTATTGTTTGAAATTAAAAGGTTACACAGCCGAAAGAAAAATTTTCAAAGTTTTTTTCGTTTTTTTGTAACCCTATCACTTTTTTGGGTACTTACTTGTATAACGTAAAAGATTATATGTTTCATTGCGTTTGCGGCTGGCGCAGTATAAAATCAGCCGCGACTTCCGAAAGAAAGGTAAAATTATCATGAGCTTTCGAATACTCGGAACCGGAATGTTCGTTCCGGAACGAATCGTAAAAAATGACGAGCTCTCCAATTATGTCGATACTAACGACGAATGGATAGTTCAGCGAGTAGGCATTAAAGAACGCCGTATCGCAACTCACGAGACTTGCACCGATATGGCAGCAGAAGCTGCTAAAGCCGCTCTCGACAATGCTGGAATTGATGCAAGCGATCTCGATTTAATTATCGCATCCACGGTCAGCGGAGATTACGCGTCACCATCACTTGCCTGCATGGTTCAAAAGCGTATCGGCGCTACCTGCATGGCATTTGATGTTAGTGCTGCCTGCTCTGCATTCTTGTTCTTACTCGAAACAGCAGCCGGTTATTTCGCACGAGGCAAAGCTAAGAAGGTGCTTGTTGTCAGCTCGGAGCGTCTCAGTCGCATTCTTGACTGGAGCGATCGCTCGACCTGCGTTATATTTGGAGACGGTGCTGGTGCAGTTGTGCTCGAAGAGGGCGACAACTATATTGATGCTGTATTCAATGTGACCGGAGATAACGAAGTACTCAAAATACCGATGTATACCGGAGAGTCTCCGTTCAACACTGTCGAGCCTGAAAAGCCTGTCATCCATATGATGGGTCAGGAGACATTCAAATACGCGGTCACATCGATATGCAATGATGTAAAAGCTCTGCTTGAGCAGAACAACTTAACATTGGATGATATAAAATACATCGTTCCACACCAAGCTAACAAGCGCATTATTGATATGTCAGCAAGAAGGCTCGGTGTTCCGGTTGAAAAATTCTGCTTAAACATTGACCGTTACGGCAATACTTCAAGCGCAAGCGTGCCGATTGTACTCGATGAATTAAATCGCAATGGCAGCTTAAACAGAGGCGACCTGCTTCTGCTGACGGCATTTGGCGGAGGACTTTCCGACGCTGCTTGCCTTATCAAATGGTAAAACATATTAAATTTATATTTTTGAAAAGAGGAAATTATCATGATTATTGAAAAACTTGCTGAAATTATCGCTAACAAGCTCGACTGCGACGTTGCAGACATCACCGCTGAAACCAAGCTCACCGACCTCGGTATGGACTCGCTCGACATCGCAGAGCTCCTTATGGACATCTCCGACGAGTTCGGCGTTGAGATCGAAGTTTCTCCCGACATCCAGCTCGTATCTGACCTCGTTGCTAAGATCGAGGAGCTGAAAGCTGAATAATGCTTAGCACCAGAATCACCGAAGGTCTCGGACTGCGCTATCCTGTATTTCAGGGCGGCATGGCGTGGATCGCTGACGGCAAGCTTGCCGCAGCGGTCTCCGAGGCTGGAGGTCTCGGAATCATCTCCGCAATGGCAGGCGGCGACTATCTGCGCGGTCAGATCAAGATCGCGCGCGAGCTGACCGACCGTCCCATCGGAGTAAACTTAATGCTCCAAAGCCCAACAGCTGAAGAAGCTGCACAGATCATCATCGACGAAAAGGTCGAGGTAGTAACCACCGGCGCTGGTATGCCGACTAAGTTCATGCCCGCATGGCTCGAAGCTGGCGTAAAGGTAATTCCTGTTGTCGCTTCGGTTGCAATGGCAGTCAGAATGGAAAAGCTTGGCGCATTCGCAGTTGTTGCGGAGGGGCAGGAGTCCGGCGGACACATCGGCGAGCTCACTACGATCGCGCTCGTTCCGCAGGTAGTTGACGCTGTTTCGATACCTGTGATCGCTGCCGGAGGAATCGCCGACGGACGCGGTACTGCTGCTTCGTTTATGCTCGGCGCTGAAGGCGTACAGATCGGAACTCGCTTCCTTGTCGCAGAAGAATGCGGCGTACATGAAAATTACAAGAAAATGGTACTCGATGCAGCCGATACGTCGACTGTAACGACAGGTCGCCGTTTCGGCGGAAACACCTGCCGCTGCATAAAGAATAAATTCAGCCGCGAATTTATAGTCAAAGAGTACGCGCCTGACGCTACACCTGAATCAGTCGCTGACCTTGGAGTCGGTGCACTCAGACGTGCAGCTGTTGAAGGCGACACTAAGACTGGCTGCGTTCTCGCTGGTCAGATTTCTGGCATGGTCAATCGTCCTCAGCCTGTAGCTGAAATGATCGAGGAAATCATGAAGGATACAGAAGAATTATTAAAAGGAGCAACGAAATGGATAAAATAGCACTGCTCTTCCCCGGACAGGGAGCTCAGTATCCCGGAATGGGAAAGCCGCTCTACGAATCCGAGCGCGAGCTTTTCGACGCTGCAGACAAAATTCGTCCCGGCATCACCTCGATCTGCTTCGACGGAACTCCGGATGATTTAAAGAAAACCGAAAATACACAGCCTTGTCTGTATCTTGCTGAGCTTGCCGCAGCGAATTCGCTGATACGTGCGGGCGTTAAGCCGGACGCACTTGCTGGATTCTCACTTGGCGAGATCGTTGCACTTGCAGTAGGCGGCGCATACAGCTACGAGACTGGATTTGAGATCGTATGCAAGCGCGGTGACCTGATGGCTAAGGCTTCCGATGAATTCGAGACCGGTATGTTTGCTGTATTGAAGCTCTCGAATGAAGAAGTTGAGCGTATCTGCGCACTGCATGAAAACGTATATCCTGTAAACTACAACTGTCCTGGTCAGGTGACCGTAGCCGGACTCAAGACAGCTCTCGACGCAGCTAAAGCTGATTTTGCAGCTGCTGGTGCAAGAGTCGTACCGCTCGCAGTAAGCGGTGGTTTCCACTCGCCTTTTATGAACAATGCAGCTAAGCAATTTGGCGAATATCTTGCCACGCTCAAGGCAAATACAATAACTACTCCGGTATGGGCAGATTACACTGCACAGCCTTACGGTGAAGATGTATGGAATCTGATGGAAAATCAGATTAACAATCCTGTTCGCTGGGAGCAGATCATACGCAATATGTCGGCTGAGGGTATCAACACCTTCATCGAGGTAGGACCGGGACAGACTCTGTCTAAGTTCGTTAAGAAGATTGCCCCCGACGCTAAGGTACTTCACGCTGAAACTCCTGAAGAAATCGCAGCAGTTGCAGACGAGGTAAAATCATGCTGACCGGAAAGACCGCCGTCGTTACTGGCGGCTCCCGCGGAATCGGACGTGCAATAGCGGTTCGGTTCGCAAAGGAAGGCGCTAACGTCGCCATTCTTTATTCAAGCAATTCGGCAAGCGCTGACGCGGTAGTTGCCGAAATCGAAGCTGAAGGCGGACACGCTAAGGCTTATCAGTGCCATGTTGAAAATTACGAAGAAGTCGATAAGACAATCGGCGAGGTGCTCGCTGACTTTGGCGCTGTAAATATTCTTGTAAACAACGCCGGTATCACTCGCGACAAGCTGCTTGTAATGATGAAGGAAACCGACTTCGACGATGTTATAAATATCAACCTCAAAGGCGCATACAACATGATGCGTCGCGTATGTCCTCTCCTTGTAAAGCAGCGCAGCGGAAAGGTGATCAATTTGAGCTCTATTGCCGGAATTATCGGCAATCCCGGTCAGGTGAACTACTCCGCTTCAAAGGCAGGACTAATCGGCATGACTAAATCTGCCGCACGTGAACTTGCAGGACGCGGTATCTGCATAAATGCAATCGCCCCCGGATTTATCGTAACCGATATGACCGAAAAGTTCGCCAATGATGAAGCCGTAACCTCAAAGATACCGCTCGGACGCATGGGCAATCCGGATGAAGTCGCGTCGCTGGCATTGTTCTTAGCGACAGCCGATTACATCACCGGAGAAGTAATTCGCATTGACGGCGGGCTTGCAATATGATAGACTTGTTCGATAACCTATGTTATCGAGCACGCATAATGCACTCTGAGCTTTATAATATCCAAACCTTTTGAAAGGAATTATATAGATTATGAAACGAGTTGTCGTAACCGGAATGGGCTGTGTCACTCCTATCGGAAACACAGTTGATGAGTACGCGAAAGCGCTTATCGAAGGCAAAAACGGAATCGATACAATAACCCATTTCGATGTCACTGATAATAAATATACTCTTGCTGGCGAGCTGAAGGATTTCGACCCTGCAAAGCGCCTTGACAAGAATGCAATACGCAAATCAGATATATACACACAGTATGCGCTTTACGCTGCCGATGAAGCAGTTGAGCAGAGCGGCATTATAGGCAAGATCGACCCTGATGAGCTCGGCGTTTATGTCGGCTCGGGTATCGGCGGATTCGAAACTTTCTGCACTGAGCATGAAAATCTGCTGAAAAGCGGTCAGCGCCGTGTATCTCCGCAGTTCATACCTAAGATGATAGGCAATATAGCTGCCGGAAATGTAGCTATCCGCTTTGGCGCTAAAGGTCCGTGTATCGCTCACACTACTGCTTGCGCTACTTCTTCAACCTCAATAGGTGAAGCTTACCGTGCGATCGCAGTAGGCGCAGCAGAAGCTATAATTTGCGGCGGAAGCGAAGCAGTTATCAACCCGCTCGCAGTAGCCGGATTTGGCAACTGTCAGGCTCTCTCGGCTGCAACCGATAAAAATGCAGCTTCCCTTCCCTTTGACAAGCGCCGCGGCGGATTCGTAATGGGTGAAGGTGCAGCAATGCTTGTACTCGAAGAATATGAGCACGCAGTAAATCGTGGCGCTGAGATTCTCGCGGAAGTAGTCGGCTACGGCACGACCTGTGATGCGCACCACGTAACCGCTCCAGACCCGACTGCCTCACAGGTAGCACGCGCGATCAAGCTCGCTATGAAGGGTAATGAGGTCGATGCAGAAAAGATATACTTCAATGCACACGGAACCGGAACAAAGCTCAACGACCTTACTGAAACTACTGCATTAAAGCTTGCTTTTGGCGATGACGCAGGAAAGATCCATGTAAGCTCGACCAAGTCAATGACCGGACATATGCTTGGCGCTGCCGGAGCAGCCGAAGCTATCGCTTCGATACTGACTATCCGCAGCGGAATCATCCCGCCGACTATCAATCTGCTTGAGCCGGATGAAGAGTGCGACCTCAACTACACTCCGAATACCGCAGTTGAAGCACCGATCGAACTCGCACTTTCTGAGTCGCTCGGATTCGGCGGACACAATGTCTGCCTCGCATTCCGCGCCTGCAAATAAAGGAACGGTATACGTATGCTGACACATAAGGAATTGGAGACCCGTCTTCCACACCGCGACGCAATGCTTTTGCTCGGCGAGGCTGATGTAGAGGAGCGCGACGGCGTAAAGGTCGCAGTAGGACTTACAAAGATACGCGGCGACGAATGGTTCTTGCAGGGACACTTTCCGGGCAATCCGGTAGTTCCGGGCGTTATCCAGTGCGAGATCCTCGCACAGTCTTGCTGTATGCTTATCGAGTGCGACTCTGGCACACCATATTTCACCGGAATGAAGAATGTCAAGTGGAGACATCCTGTAAGACCCGGCGATGAATTCGCGACTGAGTGCTCGATAGTCCGCAAGGTCGGAAGCTTCTATCAGGCAAAGGGTATCGGACGTGTAAACGGCGAAGTCTGCGTCGAAGCTGAGTTCACTTTTGCGCTTGTAAAAGCCGAAGAATAAACAAAATTCTCAAAAGGAAATATATTGTGTAATATGTCATCTTAAAATTGGCATATTACATGATATATTCGTGATAGCAATGTTTGAATCAATCATAAACAAATTTAAATCAATGGCCCCGCACCAGGCTGTAAAATGCTCTGCCTGCGGCAAAGAATTCGACTATGCCGAATTCGAGAAGGGCTACATGATATGCCCTGACTGCGGAAAATATAACCGCATGAGCGCTCGCGAGCGTATCAACATGGTCACTGACAAGAAATCCTTTAAAGAGCTGTTCTCCGAATATAAGAGCCGCGATTTTCTGAACTTCCCCGGATATGCAACAAAGCTTGAAAAGGCGCTCGAAGCTACCGGAGAGAATGAAGCTGTTGTCTGCGGACTCGCTGAGATAGGCAAGGTTCCGGTCGCAATATTTGTAATGGATCCACGCTTCATCATGGCAAGCATGGGCTCAGTTGTCGGCGAAAAGATAACTCTTCTCTTCGAGGCTGCTATTGAGCGTGGTTTGCCGGTCATCGGCTTTACTGCGTCCGGCGGAGCTCGTATGCAGGAAGGCATCATCTCGCTTATGCAGATGGCTAAGGTAAGCGGTGCAGTTAAGCGTCATAGCGACGCTGGTCTGCTCTACATTACCGTGCTCACTGACCCGACCACCGGAGGAGTTACCGCAAGCTTTGCAATGCAGGGAGACATCCTGCTCGCTGAGCCCAAAGCGCTCATCGGATTTGCAGGTCGCCGTGTTGTTGAACAGACCACAGGAAAAGCGCTTCCAGATAATTTCCAGACCGCTGAATTCCTGCTTGAACACGGATTCATCGATAATATAGTAAAGCGCGATGAACTTCGTGATACACTTGAGAACCTACTGAAAATCCATCATAAATCCAAAAAACGCAAGGGGGCGGCAGTATGACAGCATATGACAGACTCAGAGCTACGCGTCAGAATCATCGTCCAACTGGTGCAGATTATGTAAACGGAATCTTCACAGGACGCGTTGAGCTTCACGGTGATCGCCGTTTTGGAGATGACGACGCGATAGTAGGAGGCGTTGGCTTCATCGAAGATATTCCGGTTACATTCATCGCAATCGACAAGGGAAGCGACATTCAGCAAAGAATTAAGAAAAACTTTGGCTGCCCTAAGCCCGAAGGCTATCGCAAAGCGCTTCGTCTGATGAAGCAGGCGGAGAAATTCAATCGTCCTGTAGTATGTTTTGTCGACACTCAGGGTGCATACGCTGGAGCTGAAGCCGAGGAACGAGGTCAAGGTGAAGCCATCGCAGAGAATATTCTCGAAATGATGGGACTTGGTGTTCCATGCCTTACAGTAATAATCGGAGAAGGTGGAAGCGGAGGAGCTCTTGCACTCGCTGCTGCTGACAGAGTACACATACTTGAGAATGCTGTCTATTCAGTAATCAGTCCCGAAGGCTGTGCAAGCATACTCTGGAAAGATGCAGGAAAAGTAGCAAATGCTGCCGACGCGCTTCATATAACTGCACAGGATATGGTTGATTTTAAAGTTGCTGATAATATTATACCAGAAAATTTTGAACAATTCGACCGTATGTGCGATGAAATGCGAAATATTTTGGTAGATGACCTGAAAAAGTTGTCAAAGCTCTCGTCCGACGAGCTGCGCGACCAGCGCTACAAGCGCTTCCGCCGCTTCGGTGAGTTCGATAAGAAGTAAAAAATATTAGCGAAAACCGCGACGGAATTTTCCGTCGCGGTTCGTTTTTGTTATTCTCGATTCATCCTGCGTTTCGCTTCTTCTTGCGCGCACGGAACACATTGATTCCGACCGACATGCCAAGACAAGCGATAAGAAATACCGGAATTGTCCACGGTGCAGTTTCATTCGCGGTCAATATCGATGTCCATAGCTCATCCATAAGCTTCGTTGTTGCATTTGGAAGCGCAATAAACGCTTCTGTATTGTCGAGTATCTCGTCGTCAGGATATGATATTGGGCTGTTCGCTAACTCCTCATCGAGATATTCTGGCACTTCCTTCTGTGGAGTCGAATAACCGATATACTCGATATTCTTCAGTGCAGCGAGTGTCTCGCACATGAAGTTGATGTACATCTCAGCCGCTTCCTTATTCTTCGCGCCCTTCGGAATGCACATCGCGTCAACAAACAGGTTCGTTCCCTCTCGCGGAACTACATACGCAAGGTCGGGATTATCGCCGATCATCGTTATAGCGTCACCGGCATAGTACGGCGCAAGTGCAGCCTCACCGCCGGTCATCTTGTCGAATATCTCGTCCATTACATACGCCTGCACGAGCAGCTTCTGGTCGGTCAGCGCGGTAGCGGCATTTCGCAGCTCGCGCTCATCGGTCGTATTCATCGAATAACCAAGATACTTGCAGGCTATCGCAAATGCGTCGCGAGAGTTAGAGAACATCAGAATATCGCCAGCGTATTTCTCATTCCAGAGAATCGACCAGCTTCCGACATCGTCCTCTTCGTCAACGAGCGTGGTATTGTAGATAATACCAACCATGCCCCAAGTGTACGGCACAGAGTATTCCTCAGTCGGGTCATAATCCATGCCCTTGAACTTGTCCATGATCAGCGCGTCGTAGTTTGGTATATTATCGAAATTCAGCTTTTCGAGCATATCCTCATTTATCATGCGCGCAATCATATAGTCCGACGGAATGATGATATCATACGACGAGCCGCCGCTTTTCAGCTTCGCGTAAAGCTCCTCGTTCGACGCGAAATTAGTGTAGTTTACCTTTATTCCGGTCAGCTTCTCGAATTCCTTATTTGTATCGTAGGAATCCTCCTCGCCCTCATCGACAGATATATATTCGCCCCAGTTGTAGACGTTGATAGTCACATTCTGTCCACGGAATTTATCCCAGTCTACACTGTTTGAATACTCCGGCTCATCGTCGGCTGATATCGGTACAATTATTGATGAAGCAATAAGAGCGCCTGAAAGGAGTGCAGTTAATATTTTTTTCTTCATGACTGCTTCTCCTTTACACGCTTTTTCTTCTTCGGAGATGTGCGGCGAATATCGCTCAGATTCATGATAAGCAGTATCACGAGCACGACAACGAATATTATCGCCGACAGCGCGTTCACCTCAGGCGAGACCTTACGGCGTGTCATTGAATAAATCGTGATAGGCAGCGTCTGCGAGGTCGAGCCATGTGTGAAGTAGCTGATAACGAAGTCGTCAATCGAGTAGGTTATCGACATTAGAAATCCAGTAACTATACCTGGCATGATCTCGGGTATAACGACATGACGGAACGCCTGAAATGGGTTGCAGCCAAGGTCGAGCGCCGCGTCGTATAGATTGCGGTTCATCTGTCTCAGCTTCGGCAAGACGTTGAGAATTACGTAAGGCACACAGAATGTGATGTGCGCGAATATAAGTGTCATAAAGCTAAGATTGATATTCAGCGCGACGAAAAGCAGCATAAGCGATACACCAGTGACCATCTCCGAGTTCATGATCGGAATGTATGTGATATTGATAACCAGCGAACGCGTGATTTTCTTCATATTGTAAATACCAATCGCCGCCGCAGTTCCGAGAATAGTCGAAACTATCGACGCTATCGCTGCTACAATGAGCGTATTCAATAGACTTTTAAGGATCACTTCGTTGTTGAAAAGCTTAGTATACCAATCAAGCGTAAATCCGGTCCATACCGTGCGGCTCTTCGACTTGTTAAATGAATTCGCAATCAGCACAAATATCGGCGCATACAGGAAGATGAACACCGCAGCGATGTAAATTTTTGATGTGATTTTTTTCAAAGCAGTACACCCTCCATATCTTCATTGTCAATCTGGTTTGTAATCGACATACACAGGAAAACGAATACCATCAGCACCAGCGATATCGCGGCACCAAGGTTCGGATTATATGCGTTTCCGAGGAACTGAAGGTCAATCAGGTCACCGATAAGCATATTGGTTCCGCCGCCGAGCATACGCGAAATAATGAAGGTCGATACCGACGGAACGAATACCATAGTTATACCGGATGCTACACCGGGCATAGAAAGCGGGAACACGACCTTGCTGATAACCTGCCAGCTGTTCGCACCAAGATCCTGTGCGGCTTCTATAGTGCGGTCGTCGATTTTCGTCATTACCGAGTAGAGCGGCAGAATCATAAACGGCAGATAGTTATAGATCATACCGAGCACTACCGCGCCTTGTGTATTTATCATATTGAACGGACCAAGTCCGAACAGTGCGAAAAATTTATTGATAAGTCCATTCTTTTCAAGCAGAGTCATCCACGCATATGTACGCAGCAGGAAGTTCATCCACATAGGAAGCATTACAAGCATTAGCGCTAACTTCTGGCGCGAATAAAACATACGCGAAATCATATATGCAAGCGGATACGCGATAACAAGGCAGATAGCCGTCGCGATAAGCGCAAGCCATGCTGAGTTGATAAGCACGGTAGAATATTTACTTACATCAAGAATATTCTGGATCGTGAAGACCTTCTTTTCGGTCAGCTCAGGCTCGACTTCGTTTTCCTCGCACTCTGCAAGGTATTCAGCGAGCTCGTCCTCAGAAAGGATATTTCCTTCAGCGTCGCACGATACTGTAGTAGTAAATGCGAATACTGCGATGAGTATCAGCGGAACGACGATGAACACTATCATCCAAAGTAAGTACGGAGCTGCGGCAAGCTTATATTTCTTGTTCAATGCTGCTGCCCTCCGATTCCGATTCGGACTTGAAATAGTTTACCTTTTCAACATCGCTCTTCTTCATAATATGTATATCTTCTGGTGTCAGTGTAATTCCAACGATCGAGCCAACCTCAGGCGCTTTTGTCGAATGGATCACCCATGTGTCCGAATAAGCGCGAACTATTATCTCATAATGCACGCCCTTGAACTGCACGTTCTCTACAACACCGTTGAGAACTTCATCAGATGCAGGCACAATACTGATATCCTCTGGACGGATCACAACATCGACCGGCTCCATCGGTTCAAATCCAGCGTCCACACAATCGAAGTTGTTTCCAGCAAATTCGACGAGATAATCGCGGTGCATAATACCCGGAAGAATGTTAGACTCGCCGATAAAGTCAGCAACAAAGGCATTCTTCGGCTCGTTGTATATATCCTGCGGCGTACCTATCTGCTGGATAGTGCCATCCTTCATGACTACGACAGTATCGCTCATTGTGAGCGCTTCCTCTTGGTCGTGAGTTACATATATAAATGTTATCTCCATACGCTGCTGGATCTTTTTCAGCTCGATCTGCATTTCCTTGCGCAGCTTTAGGTCGAGCGCACCAAGCGGCTCGTCAAGAAGCAGCACCTTCGGATTGTTTATAAGCGCACGTGCGATAGCGATTCTCTGCTGCTGACCGCCCGAAAGCTGATTTACTCCACGTCGGTCAAAGCCCTTCAAATCGACGATTTCCAGCATTTCGCCTACACGTCTCGCAACCTCGCTCTCTGGGGTGTGCTTTAGACGCAGACCGAATGCAACATTTTCGAACACATTGAGGTGTGGGAAAAGCGCATACTTCTGAAATACTGTGTTGACAGGACGTTTATATGGAGGAAGGTCGTTGACACGCTTGCCGCCGAAGAAAACGTCGCCGGAATCAGGTGTTATAAATCCACCCACAATGCGCAGAGTGGTTGTCTTACCGCATCCAGAAGGTCCAAGAAGGGTCACGAATTCCTTATCGTGAATCTCGAGGTTGATCCCCTTTAACACCTGCTCGCCTTCATACTCCATCGTAATGTCTCTAAGTTCGATGATTTTGTTTTTATCCATTTCCTGTTATGCCGCTCCTTTTAGATAATATGAATTTTTATGCCATCGTTCGACGAAAAAAAACATCCCGAACCAATTCTCCGACAAAACGGCGTCGGATACCGGAAAGAGATGGTAAAACAAATCGCGAACGATATGCCCTGCAAGGAAATACCCGATACAATATGCAAATAGTTGCATAATACATATCGGGTAATATTGTATCAGAAAACGTCGAAAAAATCAATAGTTTTTTCAAAAAATCTCGATTTTCTTAAAAATTCTATGTTTATTCTGATTTTACACAGCAAGAAGTCCGATAAATTGACATTTTCGCGATATAACTCGATTTAACGCTGTTTTTCTGAGATTTCGCTGAGCCAAAATTAAATCGAGATCATAACTGTGCAAAAAACCGCCGACGGGAAATCCGTCAGCGGTTTGATATGTTTAAGCTAAATTACTTAACTTCAACAGTTGCGCCAGCCTCAGTGAGCTTAGCCTTGATGGACTCAGCGTCTTCCTTAGAAGCGCCTTCCTTGATGGTCTTAGGAGCACCCTCAACGAGGTCCTTAGCGTCCTTAAGTCCGAGACCAGTGAGTTCACGAACGACCTTGATAACTGCGAGCTTGTTAGCACCAGCGCCGGTGAGAACTACGTCAAACTCGGTCTTCTCCTCAGCTGCTGCAGCCGCCGGAGCTGCTGCGCCTGCTACTGCTACGGGAGCAGCGGATACGCCGAATTCCTCTTCGAGAGCCTTAACGAGGTCTGCGAGTTCGAGGATAGTAAGGGTTTTGATATCTTCAAGAATTTTGGTTGTCTTTTCTGTAGCCATTTTAAATAACCTCCGATTATAAATAATAAATTTGAGAAAAACTCAGGCGATAGATTTACGCCTCTGCAGGAGCTTCTGCTCCGCCGTTTTCCTTGTCGATCTTCGCCTGAAGTACATATGCGAGACCGTAGAGAGACTTCTGGAGAGAACCGAGCATCTTTCCGACGAGCATGGGCTTCGGCGGGATTGCTGCAAGTTCCTCAACGCCCTTCTTATCGAGAACGCCTCCGTCTACGAAGCCGCCCTTGAGTTCAAAGGATTCGATCTTGTCGGCATATTCCTTAAGAATCTTAGCCGGTGCAACCGGATCATCATTGCTGATAGCGATAGCGGTCATGCCCTCAAGTACGTTCTTGAGTTCACCGTAACCTGCATTCTCGCAAGCTCTTCCGGTAATCGAGTTCTTATAAACAGTGTACTCAACGCCTTCCTTACGGAGAGCTGCGCGGAGTGCGGTGTCGTCAGCAACAGTGATACCCGAATAATTTACGATAACACCTGCGCTTGCTGCCTTAACCTTTTCAGTAAGTTCGCTTACGACCTGCTGTTTCTGAGTTAAAATCTTTTCACTTGGCATAATTTCACCTCCCGGGATATTTATACGCCAAACATTGCGTAAAAGTAAAAAATCCTTCGTCCCGAACCAAATCCGAGCGAAAGATCAAACAAATATATAAGCGCCAATCGACACAATATAATATATAGCTTTGAAATTTCATCCTCGGCAGGAATCTTTACCCGGCTTACGCCTAACCTGTGGTCTTAGGACTCAACATTTAATATTATACCACATTATCCTCACGTTGTCAATAGCTTTTCAAGAAAAAATATAGTTTTTTTAAAAAACTATTTGTGCATAATTTTTAAAATGAAAGATGTGCAGTTCATATCCCAAAACTGCACATCTAAAATTTAGAGCTATTTTATAAATTCTTTCACCACATGAGCGGCGATAACCAGCCCTGCTACTGATGGTACGAATGATATCGAGCCGGGGATATTGCGTGTTGTATTGCCTTCGAGCTCGCTTTGCATTACCGCCTTGACTGGCAGCTCGTCCGAAAACAGCACGTCGCAATGGTTTATCCCAATTTCGCGCAGCTTTATCCGCATTACCTTCGCCAACGGACAAGTATGCGTTTTCGAAATATCCACCACACGAAACCGCGTAGGGTCAAGCTTAGCACCAGTACCCATCGACGATATCACAGGTATGTTCTTCTCTTTCGCCACGCGGATTATCGCAAGCTTTGCTGTTACCGTGTCAATTGCATCGACGATGTAATCGGGGGCAGCTGATTCGATAATCTCAACAGCATTGCTTTCATCGGTAAATACTGGATAGCAAATTACATCGATCGCTGGATTTATCAGCTTTGCGCGTTCGGCTGCAACTTCAACCTTCGACCGTCCAACAGTCGAAGTATCCGCAATGAGCTGACGATTTATGTTCGTTAAGCTCACAACATCGTTGTCTACAATAGCCATTGTACCAACTCCGGCGCGCACGAGCCCTTCAAGCACATAGCTTCCGACCCCACCCACGCCGAACAACAGAACGCGTTTATTTTTAATACGCTCTACCGCGTCGTCGCCAAGCAGCATACGCTCGCGGTGCAGCCAATCCTGTGTCATGATTTCTTCTTCGGGCGAATTTTCGAAAATAGCTTATCGAGCACTACCCAAAGATTTCCGGCAAGGCATACCGACGAATAAAGTCCGGCGACTATACCTACGATCAGTGGAAGCGCAAAGCTGCGTATCGACTCTACGCCAAGGATGTATATCATACCTATTGTGAGAAGAGTTGTAATTGTCGTATTTATCGAACGGGTCAGGGTGCTGTGAATACTTACATCAACAGTATCTTCGAGCGGCTTTTTCTGGTCTTGCTTGAGTCCCTCTCGAATACGGTCAAAGATGATAATCGTCGCGTTGATGGAATATCCGAGGATCGTAAGCAGTGCTGCGATCATCGTACTCTGCATTGGAATCTGAAACAGCGAATAAGCGATAAGCATGATCGCAAGGTCGTGAACAAGGCAGATCACAGCGGCAACAGCCGATACGACCTTGAAGCGGAATGCGATGTAGATAAGCATCAGCACAACAGCAATAGCCGTCGAAATAAATGCCGCGCGGCGAAGGTCTGCACTCATTGACGCACCAACGTTCTGCACTGAGAGCAAGTCAGCGTCCGTGAGCGAGTAGGTCTCGACTAACTTGTCAAAGAGCTGAGCTCGCGTCTCAGAGTCGATTTCTTTCATCTTAATAATAACTTCATCTGAGTTCGAGCCCGATTTCTGCACGCTCGACACACTTGTACCGATTATATCTTCGGTTATCTTGCGTATATTGTCAAGCTCAGCTGAATCGAGCGTCTTGCCAATACGCACCTGCATATTTGTACCGCCAGCAAAGTCAGTGTCGACGTTGAAGCCGCGCACGATCATGCAAACTACGCCAAGAACGATAACAACGGCGGTGATGATAAAGAAGATATTCTTGTTTTTTACAAAATTAAAGTTTTTCATGTATGTCCTCCTGTGATCAAGCGCCGTAAAGCTTCGGATTGCGGACATTGAGCCCCACGAGACTGTTTAAGAGGATACGGGTGATGATGATCGCCGACACCATCGAAAGCAATACTCCGATGAACAGCGTTATAGCAAAGCCTTGAACAGTACCGGTTCCGAAGTACCAGAGAACGCATGAAGCGATAAGTGTAGTTATATTCGAGTCAAGCACCGCAGTAAACGCACGCTTGAAGCCTGATTTTACTGCCGCTCCGGTCGATTTACCGATTCGAAGCTCGTCCTTGATACGCTCAAAAATGACTACGTTCGCGTCGACTGCCATACCTATCGACAGGATTATTCCAGCGATTCCGGGCAGCGAGAGGTTGATCTGGAATAGTACAAGAATTATACCAGTCATTGCAATATATGCGACAAGCGCAATAGAAGCTATCGCACCGGGGAGACGGTACATAACTATCATAAATATCATTACAAGCGCTATACCGATTCCTCCAGCGATAATGCTGGTAGAAAGCGCCTTTTCACCGAGAGTCGGACCTACGGAGTCAAGCTGTACCTCACGAAGTGCGAACGGCAGCTGACCGGACGTAATAACGCCAGCAAGCCACTGTGCGGATTCTTGGTCATAGTTGCCGGTGATAACTACATCGCTCATTGTGAGCTGTTCGGTGACGAACGGTGCGGAAAGCTGCTCGCCGTCGAGAGTAATCGCGATGTAATTTTTATTATCCTTCAGCTTTGAGACACGCAGGGTCGCGTCGGAAAATTTCTTGACTGCTTCATCAGAAAGCTTCAGACTAATAAACCATGTCGGATATCCGCGTCCGGTAGCGTCTCCATAGGAAGCGTCAGCGCGAACTATGTCGCTGCCTTCAAGGATAACGTTATTTTCGTAGTCGACGAACTGAAGCACTGCGGTCGAACCGAGCTTCTGCACCGCCTCCTCAGGGTCTGAAATATTCGGTATCTCAATAATGACACGGCGGTCGCCTGACAAAGTGACCGTTCCTTCTGTGTATCCGAGAGTATCAAGACGGCTGCGCATCATTGATTTTACGGCATTCATATTGTCAGCGAGATTTTCGTCGGCTTCATCAATATCTGCTTCATAGACAATGTATGAACCGCCGACAAGGTCGAGTCCCTTGTTGATAGCACCATCGCTGAAAACTCCGGGCAGTGCGTCACCGACACCAACAAGCGCAACAAGCACCAGTATGGCGATAACCACGAACACCGCAGTCAGCTTAAAAATGCTTTTCTGTTTTGAGTTCATGCTGTAATTCCTTTCGTTAGTAAAACTTTTAACTTATCTATTATACCTCTTTTATCATCAAATGTCAATATTTCACTGCATTTCTTATCCACAAAATATGAAATTTTAAATTTGTATTGCAATCCAGGCTGCATTATGGTATAATATATTCAACTTAATAAAATTCGAAGGGCAAGATGAATAAAATAATGAAAATCGTTACCGTACTGCTCAGCGCTGCAATGCTTTTTAGTTCCACCGCCTGCAACAAAGCTGATGACGATTATATACCCAAATTCGATGTCGACATAACAGAAAAAGCCAGTCTGCCAGCTGACATTGAATCGTCTGTATTGACCGTATCTCCGGTTGGCGGCAATCCGAAGTTCTGCGTTTTTGAAGCCGGACTTACATTCTACGTATATGACAAAACAAGCGAAAATGCAAGTATGTGTACGCTGGGACTTCCAGAAGGATACACGAACGGCGAAATCGTCAGCGGACGCAGCGGAGCCGGAAGCGGTGAAGCCGAAATTATTGTCAAAGCTGAGCAGAACGGCGAAACCGCATTTTTGAGCTATATGTTCTTCTGCAATAATGAACAGTCTCCCAAATCCCTAATATCTTTCTACGATATGTATAAAATGCGCGACGAAGAAACCGGATGGCTGCTTGACGAATAAGCCCGAATCAATATTGAGAGTACCGTGTACTCTCAATATTTTTTAAATCATACCGAACCTTTCCGACATTTTCTATACTCATATATATGTAACCGGTTACAAATAACGGAGGAATCAACATAGACGCACGTTTCGACGACGAGCTTATACTTAATACCTACCTATACGCGCGAAAGCGGCTTACCGACGAGCGCGACGCTGAGGATTTAGCACAGGAAATACTCTGTCAGGCGCTCGAGGGAATCAATCGCGCCGAGCGGCAGAATCGCCCGATAGAAGCATTCTATTCGTGGTATTGGCGGCTCGCCGAAAATCAGACTAAGGTATTTCTGCGCCTGAAATACAATCAGGCAGTGTCGCTCGAAGGCATGACTGAGCTGTTAGCGTTGGACGATGACCCGATAGATGGATTGATATCTGAGGAAGAGCGCAGCGAATTAAATTTTAATCTGTCGCGGCTGTCACGAATTCACCGTGAGATTTTAATTTGCTATTACCTCCGTGAAATGGCGGTGAACGAGATCGCTGACCTACTCGAAATCCCGGTCGGCACAGTCAAGCGCCGTCTCTATGACGCAAAGAATCAGCTCAGCGAGCAGCTGACAGCTTCTATTGAAACTGCTAAGCCGAAATTGCAGCGAGCTGAAAAATCGGAAAGGAAGCTATATACAATGGAAACTACAGGAAGAAGCGCATTCGCCCCCGCTGATGTAATGCTCAGCGGCGGTTACAGCGCACCGAATTATTGGGACCAAATAAGCGATTTGATGACAAAGCAGATTTTCGCGATCTGCGCAAGCAAGGCGCACACCGTGCGTGAGATAGCCGATGAGATCGGCGTAGCTCCGGTTTATTTCGAAGAGAAACTAAAATATCTGCTCGACAATAAATTCATCAAAGAAGCTTCAAAAGGTAAATACCTCACCGACTTCGTAGTTCTGCCTCGCCAGAAAAACATCGACATTAACCATGAGCTGTCGAATGTATACGCCGATATTGCGCCTGAAATACGCGACATTATAGTCGGCGCAGAGGATAAGCTGCGCGGTTTCGATTACTACGGAAACGATTTTCCGCTCGGCAAGCTGATGTGGCTGTTTTATGTATCCGCCTGTTCGGTGCTTGCCGATACAATGACGAAGCTGTTCCGCGACAGCAAACCGGACGCAGCTGACAATAACGGCAAATCATACCGCATAACGGCATATGTAACTCTACCCGGCGAAAAGCTCGAATACAAGAAAATCAATGCGATTTCGTGGAGCAATATCCATCATCACTTCCGCACATCGGAGTACAATAAGATAACCTACGCAAACCTCTACGACTGCGAGCCGTTCTCGTACAGCCGCGAAAAGGCACTAAATGAACAAAATATAGCTCTAATCATGCGCCTTATGAAGTCGCCCGACTCACCGCTTACATCGGTTGAGGAGATCATGGCGGCTGAACTGATAGTGCAGGGTTTTCTCGAAAAACGCGATGGCGGGCTGTATCCTACATTGCCGATCATGCCGTATCAGGTCAAGAACGACATCGACGAGCTCCTTCGACGTGAAACAAGCAAGCTTGCATTCAAATATGTTCAAAGGATCGGCGAGCTCGGCGACAACTTGCTGCTGCCGTCAATACACAAGGATCTGTACGAGGAATATGTGAACTGGACAATGCGCCTCGCATTCGACCCGCTCTGCTATGTTATGTGGCAAGCGATAAATGCACCGGAAAAGTATATGTTGGAGATACCAGCAGATTATAAAGCATCCTCAGCCTGCACCGCACTTTACTATAGGTAATTAGTTATTTTATCAAACAGCCAGCGTTAAATATATGCTGGCTGAATTTATTATTAACTTTTTGTGAAACCACTTGACAAAAACGCGTTTTTGTATTATAATGTATTGAAAGATTTAAAAGCTGTGACGAAGACGGTCAGAAACAGGGATATTTCAGAGAGCCGATGGTTGGTGTGAATCGGTATAGAGCTTTTCAAAGACCTCTCACTTCTGAGCTGAAAGCTTGAAACTATAGTAGGGCTTTTCGTGACGCTGCGTAAAAGCATGGGATTGTTTGATCCTACAGAGAGGCAGTTGCTTGACTGCAATTTGAGTGGTACCACGAGTGTGATAATTGCACCCGTCTCAAAGAAATTCTTTGAGACGGTATTTTTATATATTTAACCAGATAGGAAGATGATTTATGCTTACATTGGATAAGGTTTTTAACGCTTCGGTCGTGCTTCGCAATATAATCCGCGAAACCGCTCTCGTGCGTGCAGCCGGAATCGCTCCCGACTGTGAGCTTTATCTGAAGCCCGAAAACCTGCAAATAACCGGTTCATTTAAGGTAAGAGGCGCTGGATACAAAATGTCCATGCTCTCCGATGAGGAAAAAGCACGCGGAGTTATCGCCTGCTCAGCCGGAAATCATGCGCAGGGTGTTGCGCTCGCCGCTTCGAAAAATGGGATCAAATCGCTGATTTGTCTACCCGACAGCGCCCCAATTTCAAAGGTAGAAGCGACAAAGGGATACGGCGCGGATGTCTGCCTTGTAAAGGGCTGCTACGACGACGCTTACAAGAAGGCTCTCGAGCTTAGAGACAGTGAAGGTTATACCTTCGTTCACCCGTTCGACGACGAAAATGTCATTGCCGGTCAGGGCACTATAGCACTTGAAGTCATTAACAACCTCGATAACATCGACGCAATAATAGTTCCAGTCGGCGGCGGCGGACTTATTTCAGGTATCGCATATACAGTCAAAGCAATTAGACCTTCGATCAAAGTCTACGGCGTTCAGTCGGCAGGCGCACCGAGTATGCTTAACTCGATTCGTGATAACCAGATAGAATGCCTTGATTCAGTCGCTACTATCGCCGATGGTATCGCAGTAAAGCAGCCGGGCGAGAATACGTTCGATTTAGTCAGCAAATACGTTGACGACATCGCTCTCGTCAGTGACGATGAGATATCTACCGCTATACTTGCGCTTATCGAAAAGCAGAAGATGATATCTGAGGGCGCGGGCGCAGTTTCGGTGGCAGCGGCTATGTTCGACAAGCTTCCGATAAAGGGAAAGCGCGTTGTAAGCATAGTATCCGGCGGCAACATCGACGTTACCAGCCTTTCGAGAGTGATCCAGCGCGGTCTTATGAAATCGGGACGTACCAGTCACCTGCTTATCGAGCTTATCGACAAGCCCGGTCAGCTGAAGGACGTATCGCGTATAATCGCTGACTGTGGTGGAAATGTCACCAGCGTTCACCACGAGCACGCAGGCGAGACTGAGAGCGTAAACGGATGCTATCTCCGAATCGAGATGGAGACCCGCAACTACGAACACGTACAGCTCATCACGCAGTCGCTGCGCGATGAAGGCTTCAAAATTATATCGCACTAAAAGAAGGTAATCATAATGAGCAAGATTATACATACAGAAAATGCACCGGCAGCTATCGGTCCATATTCACAGGCGATAGTTACTGGAAATATGATATTCACATCCGGACAGATCCCGATAGATCCCGCTACCGGCGCTGTAGAAGCAGTCGGAATTGAGGCTCAAACCGAACAGGTCTGCAAGAACCTCACAGCAGTTCTTGAAGCCGCAGGAAGCTCGCTTTCAAAAGCGGTAAAAACCACTTGCTTCCTCGCCGATATGGCTGACTTTGCCGCATTCAACGCGGTTTACGAGAAATATTTCATATCGAAGCCGGCACGCTCCTGCGTGGCTGTCAAAGCGCTTCCGAAGAATGTTCTCGTTGAAGTTGAAGTGATCGCAGAGATATAATAAATGTAATATAGAGTTAGGAGAAATGATATAATGATGGATTCAACTAAGTACAGCGTGGGATACTACCCCGCTCCCGGTATACACAACAAATGGGTGACTAAAGACCACATAGAAAAAGCGCCGGTATGGTGCAGCGTCGATATGCGCGACGGCAACCAGAGCCTCGTAATTCCGATGAGCCTTGATGAAAAGCTCGAATTCTACAAAACACTGCTCAAAGTCGGATTCAAGGAAATCGAAGTTGGCTTTCCTGCTGCCTCCGAGACCGAATATGAATTTCTCCGTACACTTATTGACAACAACATGATCCCAGATGATGTGACCGTTCAGGTACTGACTCAGTGCCGCGAGCACATCATAAGAAAGACCTTCGAAGCCTGCAAGGGCGCGCCGAGTGCGATAATACATTTCTACAACTCAGTCAGCGTAGCTCAGCGTGAGCAGGTATTCCGCAAATCGAAGGAAGAAATAATGAAAATCGCGACCGACGGTGCAAAGCTCGTAAAGAAGCTCGCTGGCGAATATGAAGGCAACTTCCGTTTCGAATACTCGCCCGAAAGCTTCACTGGAACTGAGCCTGAGTATGCACTTGAAGTCTGCAACGCAGTACTCGATATTCTCGAGCCGTCCGAAAACAACAATGTCATAATCAACCTTCCTGTAACGGTCGAAATGAGTATGCCGCACGTATACGCGAGCCAAGTCGAGTACATGAGCGAAAACCTCAAGTACCGCGAGCACGTCACTGTATCGCTCCACCCACACAATGACCGCGGAACGGGCGTAGCTGACACTGAACTCGCACTTCTCGCAGGCGCTGACCGAGTGGAAGGCACACTGTTCGGAAACGGTGAGCGTACCGGTAACGTTGACGTTATCACGCTCGCGATGAATATGTACTCGCACGGCGTTGACCCCAAGCTCGACTTCTCGAATATGCCTGAGCTCGTCGAAACCTACGAAAAATGCACCAGAATGCACGTGTATGAGCGTTCGCCTTATGCAGGAGCTCTTGTATTTGCCGCTTTCTCAGGAAGCCATCAGGACGCTATCGCAAAGGGTATGAAGTACCGCGAGGAGAAGGAACTCCACCGCTGGACTGTACCTTATATTCCGATAGATCCGCACGATATCAGCCGTACATACGACGCAGACGTTATCCGCGTAAACTCGCAGAGCGGCAAGGGTGGTATCGGCTATCTTCTCGAACAGACCTACGGCTACGTGCTTCCGGCAGGTATGCGTGAGCACCTCAGCTACGCATGCAAGAGTGTGTCCGACCACGAGCACAGAGAATTAAAGGTATCCGACGTACTCAATATATTCAAGAAGAGCTACTTCAACATCAACTCACCGATTTCGATCGTAAATATGAGCTTGAAGCGCGGCGAAAATGAAGTAAGCGCTGAGATAACATTTGCAAATGAAGGTCGTTCAATGACGATAAACTCGGTCGGAAACGGCTCGCTCGACGCAGTAAGCAACGCGCTGAAAGCATATACCGGCAACGATTACGAGCTTCAGGTGTATACAGAACACAGTATGCAGGAGCAGGGTTCGGGAAGCGTCGCTGCGGCTTACATCGGAATCAAGGGCAAGTCCGGCGAAATGAGCTGGGGTGCTGGTACTGATACTGATATCATCCACGCGAGCGCTAACGCGCTCATTAGTGCGTACAACAATATGAAGTAAGGAGAAATTCATATGGGAATGACAATGACACAGAAAATCCTTGCAGCCCATGCCGGGCTCGACAAGGTAGTCGCAGGACAGCTCATCAATGCTAAGCTTGATATTGTTCTCGGCAATGACATAACGACACCAGTCGCAGTCAACGAATTCAAAAAAGCTGGCTTCGACAAGGTTTTCGATAAAGACAGAATCGCTATAGTACTTGACCACTTCGTACCGAACAAGGACATAAAGGCTGCTGAACAGTCTAAGCAGTGCCGCGAGTTTGCTTGCTCGCACTGCGTCAGCCACTTCTACGATGTCGGCAAGATGGGAATCGAGCACGCGCTCCTTCCTGAGCAGGGCGTAGTTTGTGCTGGCGACTGCATAATCGGCGCTGACAGCCACACTTGCACTTACGGTGCACTCGGCGCGTTCTCGACCGGAGTCGGAAGCACCGATATGGCAGCCGGCATGGCTACCGGCATGGCATGGTTCAAAGTGCCTGCCGCAATCAAGTTCAACCTCACCGGAAAACTCCCCGCTAATTGCAGCGGTAAGGACGTTATTCTTACCATAATCGGTATGATCGGCGTTGACGGCGCACTCTACAAGAGCATGGAATTCACCGGAGACGGTGTTGCATCGCTCTCGATGGACGATCGCCTCTGCATATGCAATATGGCAATTGAAGCGGGTGCAAAGAATGGCATATTCCCAGTTGACGAAAAGACTGTCGAATATATGACCGGACGCTGCGAGCGCAAGCCGGTAGTTTACACTGCCGACGCTGACGCTGAGTACGAGCGCGTAATCGACATCAATCTCGCTGAGATCACACCTACTGTAAGCTGCCCGCACCTTCCCGAAAATACCCGCAAGGCAAGCGAACTCTCGGATATCAAGATAGATCAGGTCGTTATCGGAAGCTGCACCAATGGACGCATGGAAGATATGGAGACCGCTTACAAGATCCTCAATGGCAAGAAGATCGCTGACGGAGTGCGCTGCATAATCATTCCGGCGACAATGCAGATCATGCGCGAATGCACGGAGCGCGGATATATCACCGCATTCATCGACGCTGGCGCAGTCGTATCCACCCCGACCTGCGGTCCGTGTCTTGGCGGATACATGGGTATCCTTGCCGCTGGCGAACGCTGCATTGCTACCACCAATCGCAACTTCGTCGGTCGTATGGGTCACGTCGACAGTGAGGTATACCTCGCATCGCCAGCAACTGCTGCTGCAAGTGCGCTGACCGGATACATCACTGAACCAAAGGAGGCTTAACCATGAACACTCAAGGTCGTGTTTTCAAATATAACGACAACGTCGACACCGACGTTATCATCCCCGCACGTTATCTTAACACTCCAAACGCCGCTGAGCTTGCTCTGCACTGCATGGAGGACATTGATACCAACTTCGTTAAGGAAGTAAAAAAAGGCGACATCATGGTTGCCGGCTGGAACTTCGGCTGCGGCTCGTCGCGTGAGCACGCTCCGCTGGTCATCAAAACCTGCGGCACTGGCTGCGTAATCGCGAAGAGCTTCGCACGTATATTCTACCGCAACGCTATCAATATCGGTCTGCCGATTCTTGAATGCCCAGAAGCTGTAGATGAAATCTCTGCGAACGATGAAGTTTCGGTCGATTTCGATACTGGCGTAATTACCGACATTACCACCGGAAAGACTTATCAGGCACAGCCCTTCCCGGAATTCATCCAGAATATAATCAAAAACGGCGGTCTGCTTGCTTCGCTTAAATTAAATGGAGGCAATGCAAATGAATAAGAATATTGCCGTTATCCGCGGCGACGGAATCGGTCCGGAAATCGTAAATCAGGCGCTGCTCGTTCTCAATGCAGTTGCAGATATGTACGGACATACCTTCACTTATGACGATGTTGACATGGGCGGATGCGCTATCGACAAATGGGGAGACCCGCTGCCTCAGGCTATGCTCGACAAGTGCCTTGCGTCCGACAGCGTGCTGCTCGGTGCAGTCGGCGGAAATAAATGGAACGACGTTCCAGGACCTATGCGTCCCGAAAAGGGTCTGCTGCGTCTGCGTGTCGGAATGGGCGTATACAGTAACAATCGTCCGGCAAAAATATGGAAGCAGCTCGCGAGCGCTTCCCCGCTGAAGCAGAGCATCGTCGACAAAGGAATTGACTTCATAATCGTCCGCGAGCTCATCGGCGGAATCTACTTTGGCGAGCACAAGACCGACGAGATCGACGGTCAGAAGGTCGCTACTGATATTCTCGCGTACAGCGAAGAGGAAATCGAACGTATCGGCAGAATCGGCTTTGAGACTGCAAGAAAGCGCAGAAAGCAGCTTTGCTCGGTCGAAAAAAGCAACGTGCTTGATTCGAGCCGTCTCTGGAAAGCCGTTATGCACCGTCTCGCTGCTGAATACCCGGATGTCGAACTCACAGATATGCTCGTCGACAACTGTGCAATGCAGATCGTAAAGAACCCCGCTCAGTTCGACGTGATCGTCACCGAGAATATGTTCGGCGACATTCTGTCGGATGAAGCATCGATGATCACCGGCTCTATCGGCATGATCCCATCTTCAAGCCTTGGCAAGACCTCGTGCGGACTATATGAGCCTATTCACGGTTCTGCACCGGATATCGCCGGAATGGATGTAGCAAACCCGATAGGAACAATACTTTCGGCTGCAATGATGCTGCGCTACAGCTTCGATATGGCTGACGAAGCTGACTGCATCGAAAATGCAATCTCAGCAGTACTCGACGATGGCTACCGCAGTGCAGATATAATGCCGTCCGACCCAACCGAAGCTGCTGTATGCAAGAAGGTCGGCTGTACAGAGATGGGCAAGTTAATAATCGAACATCTCAGAAAAGGATAAAAATAAATGCGTTTGTCAGGTTCAGATATAATTGTAAATGTATTGATTGAACAGGGCTGCGATGTCGTATTCGGATACCCCGGAGGTCAGATAATCAATGTCTACGACTCCCTGTACAAGTATCAAGACAAAATACACCACATTTTGACCGCACATGAGCAGGGCGCTGCTCATGCGGCGGACGGATATGCAAGAGCCAGCGGCAAGCCCGGAGTTGTTATTTCAACCTCCGGTCCAGGTGCAACTAACCTCGTAACCGGTATCGCTACCGCATATCTCGATTCAGTACCGCTTATCGCGATCACCGGAAACGTTCCGACCTCTCAGATAGGTTCGGATAGCTTCCAAGAGATAGACATAACCGGTATCACGCTTCCTATAACAAAACACAACTATTTCATAGGCTCGGTCGAGCAGTTAGCTGATACTTTGCGTGAAGCATTCCAGCTTGCGATGTCGGGTCGCCCCGGTCCGGTGCTTGTAGATATCCCAAAGGATATTCAAATAGCACAGTGCGAGTATACCCCGAAGCCGGCAGTAACTCCTATTGAAAAGTTCGCTGCAAAGGATATCCGTATCCAGCAAGCGGCTGAATGTATCAATTCAGCAGAAAAGCCGTTCATTTACTACGGCGGCGGCGTGATCTCCAGCGAAGCACAGCAGGAAATGCTCGCACTCGCGGAAAAGATCGACGCACCTATCGGCTGCTCATTGATGGGCGTTTCAGGTATTCCGACCGACCATCCTCGTTTCCTCGGAATGCAGGGTATGCACGGTCACTACGCTTGCTCGATGTCGATGCACAATGCAGACTGCATAATCGCGCTCGGCGTAAGATTTAATGACCGAGTTACTGGAAAACTCTCGAAATTCGCAACTAAGGCGAAAATTGTTCACATCGATATCGACGGCTCAGAGCTTTCGAAAACCGCGACTGCGACTCACGGACTCAGAGCCGACATCAAGCTGACACTCGAAAAGCTGCTCCCGCTAATAAACGAGACTAAGCATACCGAATGGCAGGCTAAGGTCAGCCAGTTCAAAGCCGAAGAACACGACTACCTCGATAACCGTGAAGGCATGACCCCGCGCAACGCTATTCTCACGCTGAATAAGCACTTGAATGAAAACACACCAGTAGCAACCGATGTCGGACAGCACCAGATGTGGGCTGCACAGAATCTCGCGTTCAAGAATACCCGCAGATTCATATCGAGCGGCGGACTTGGAACGATGGGATTCGGTATGGGCGCTGCAATCGGCGCGGCATTTGCGACCGGAGAGCGTTCGGTTCTTGTAACCGGCGATGGAAGCTTCGGTATGTGCTTAAACGAACTCGCAACATCTGTTACCAACAATGTTCCGCTGGTCATTCTGCTGCTCAACAATGGCGTACTCGGAATGGTTCGTCAATGGCAGACACTCTTCTTCGACAAGCATTATTCAAACACCATACTCGACCGCAAGACTGACTTCATCGCACTTGCAAAAGCGTTCGGTGCGGACGGCGAGAAGGTATCGACTCCCGACGAGCTCGACGCAGCGCTTACAAGAGCATTTGCATATAACGGTACGTACATCGTTGAATGCGCTATCGATAAGGATGAGTTCGTACTTCCTATGCTTCCTCCGGGCGGCTCGATGGACGATATTATCATAAAGGTTGGTGATTGAGATGAACAGATACACTATAGCCGTTCTGGTACGCAATCACTCCGGTGTACTCAACCGTGTGACAAGTATGTTCCGCCGCAGACAATTCAACATCAGCACTTTGACCGTTAGCGAGACCGAATCGAACGATTATTCGCGTATTACCGTGATGTTCGAGGGCGAGGAACAAATGAAACAGCAGCTGGTAAATCAGCTGTACAAGCTTCCTGATGTTTGCTCGATAAAAGAGCTGACAAACGAAAATTCAGTAAGCTGCGAGGTTCTGCTGATAAAAATGCAGAACGACGCGAATATCAGAAATGATATTCGTGCTGCTGCGGACGCTTTCGAAGCTAAAACTATAGACTACACACGCAGCACTATAATTTTTCAGGTTACCGGCGATAGTCGGAAAATCGACGATTTTATCAATCTTATGCGCGATTATCCGATACTTGAAATCTGCCGTACCGGTATCGTATCGCTTGAAAAGGGCGATTCGACCATAATCAAAGATACAAACTTATAATTTTTTAACAAAGAAGGAATACTATCATGGCAAGAATTTTTTACCAACAGGACTGCGATCTCCAGAAGCTTAACGGCAAGACCGTTGCTATCATCGGCTACGGCTCTCAGGGTCACGCTCATGCACTCAACTTAAAGGACAGCGGCGTTAATGTAATCGTCGGTCTTTATGAAGGAAGCAAGAGCTGGGCTAAAGCTGAGGCTCAGGGACTTAAGGTCATGACCGCTGCTGACGCTGCTAAGAATGCTGATGTAATCATGATCCTCATCAACGACGAAAAGCAGGCTAAGCTCTACAAGGAAAGCATTGAGCCCAACCTCACTGAGGGAAAGACTCTCGCATTCGCTCACGGCTTCAACATCCACTTCGGCTGCATTAAACCTCCAAAGAACGTAAACGTTATCATGATCGCTCCTAAGGGACCTGGTCACACCGTAAGAAGTGAGTATCAGGTTGGCAAGGGTGTTCCATGCCTCATCGCTGTTGAGCAGGATGCTACCGGCGACGCGCTCGAAATCGGACTTGCATACGCTCTCGGAATCGGCGGCGCAAGAGCTGGCGTTCTCGAGACCACCTTCCGTACTGAGACTGAAACCGACCTCTTCGGTGAGCAGGCAGTACTCTGTGGCGGTGTTTGCGCACTCATGCAGGCTGGATTTGAGACCCTCGTTGAAGCTGGCTACGACCCCAGAAATGCTTACTTCGAGTGCATTCATGAGATGAAGCTCATCGTTGACCTCATCTACCAGAGCGGCTTTGCAGGAATGAGATACTCCATTTCGAACACTGCTGAATACGGCGACTACATCACCGGTCCAAAGATCATCACCGACGAGACCAAGAAGACTATGAAGAAGATACTGAAGGATATTCAGGACGGTACATTTGCAAAAGACTTCCTGCTTGATATGTCCGACGCAGGCTCGCAGGTACACTTCAACGCAATGAGAAAGATCGCTTCCGAGCATCCGTCTGAGGTAGTTGGTCAGGATATCCGTAAGCTCTACAGCTGGAGCGACGAGGATAAGCTTATCAACAACTGATAAGTGATTTGTTAACCCTCAATAAGAAAAAGCTTAATTGCGGGACTGAGGCATGGCAGCAAACCGCCATGCCTCAATTTTGTTTAAAAAAGAACTATTAAAAATCAAACAAATCGCAGAAAGTAGTTCGACGTAATGGAGAGGACCCATGAAGTCGAACGCACCTCTATAGCTCTAACAAATGCTGATATAGTGTTCGCCCCGCTAAATAAACGGTTCAGCTATGCTGCATGGGCGAACGCGCATAACTTGCGATAGCTTATAAAAGTTCTTTGCCATGGCTTTACGTCCTCCGAAGGAGGACGTTCAAGACAAGCCGCGCGTCCCCTTTAAACAAGCACATCCCGCAACCTTCAAAAGGAGTACACACATGAAAAGTGATGCAATAAAGAATGGCGCGCAGAACGCGCCGCACCGTGCGCTCTATCATGCGCTCGGTCTTACAGATGAAGAAGTAAGCCGCCCGCTCGTTGGTATAGTTAGCTCGTACAACGAGATCGTGCCTGGTCATATGAATATCGACAAGATCGTCGAAGCTGTTCGTATCGGAGTAGCTATGGCTGGCGGTACACCTATAGTTTTCCCGGCTATCGCTGTCTGCGACGGCATCGCTATGGGTCACGTCGGTATGAAGTATTCGCTCGTTACCCGCGACCTTATCGCCGACTCGACCGAAGCTATGGCTATGGCTCACGGTTTCGACGCACTCGTTATGGTGCCTAATTGCGACAAGAACGTCCCCGGACTTCTGATGGCAGCTGCTCGCCTCAACATTCCTACAGTATTCGTCAGCGGCGGTCCTATGCTCGCCGGACACGTACACGGCGCTAAGACAAGCTTCTCCACCATCTCCGAAGCTGTCGGTAAGTACAACGCTGGAAAGATGGACGAAGCTGAACTGCATGAATACGAGTGCAAGACCTGCCCGACCTGCGGCTCTTGCTCGGGTATGTACACCGCTAACTCGATGAACTGCCTTACTGAAGCGCTCGGAATGGGACTCAAGGGCAACGGTACTATCCCCGCTGTATATTCTGCACGTATCGAGCTTGCAAAGCACGCTGGTATGGCTGTAATGGAGCTCGTTAAAAAGAACATTCGCCCGTGCGATATCATGACTAAGGACGCAATAATGAACGCGCTCACCGTCGACATGGCGCTTGGCTGCTCGACTAACAGTATGCTTCATCTCCCCGCAATCGCTCACGAGTGCGGTATAGAAATAAACCTCGATATCGCAAACGACATCAGCTCGAAGACCCCGAATCTCTGCCATCTCGCACCAGCAGGACGCACATATATCGAAGAACTCGACGAAGCAGGCGGTGTTTATGCCGTTATGAACGAGCTCAACAAGCGCGGACTCATCAATACTGACTGCATGACCGTAACCACTAAGACCGTCGGAGAAAACATCGCAGGCTGCGTAAACCGCAATCCTGACGTTATCCGTCCGATCGAGAATCCATACAGTGAAACTGGTGGTATCGCAGTGCTCCGCGGCAATCTAGCTCCAGAAGGAAGCGTTGTAAAGCGTTCAGCTGTCGCTCCAGAAATGCTTGTTCACGAAGGTCCGGCAAGAGTATTCGAATGTGAAGAGGACGCTCAGGCTGCTATCAACGCCGGAAAAATCAATCCCGGCGACGTTATCGTTATCCGCTATGAAGGTCCTAAGGGCGGTCCGGGTATGCGCGAAATGCTCAATCCTACCTCTGCTATCATGGGTATGGGACTCGGAAACAGCGTCGCACTCATTACTGACGGACGTTTCAGCGGCGCTACACGCGGCGCTTGTGTCGGACATATCACTCCCGAAGCAGCGAGCGGCGGAATGATAGGCGTAGTCAAGGAAGGCGATATCATCAGTATCAATATTCCTGAAAATAAAATAGAATTAAAGGTCGACGCTGCTGAACTCGATGAACGCATGAAGAATTTCGTTCCGAAGCAGAAGGAGCTCTCCGGCTACCTCAAACGCTATGCTGCACTCGTATCCGGCGGCGCATCGGGGGCTATTCTAAACTAAAATGGCACTCTCTGAACTTTCTAACCTTAGAATCGGTCTGAAATCGCTTACTATCTTTCGTTCGCTGCTTTCTGACCCAGTAGTAAACGCATTATGCTATTGCCTTGACAAAGCTGAATCAAACAACGAATTTTCGCTCGAATCTGCCATCAACGCATACGCAGAATTCGTTTCGCAGCTTTATACCAGCAACGCAGCAAGTCTTGGCGAGTATATAAAGGATATCTGCGAAAACGATGAAAATATCTACGTTCGCCTTATCGGAAGCGGCAGAACCTCGTCTGAGCAGCAGAAACGCTGTGTCGAACACGAGCTGCATATATTACAGGCAACAGCCGACCTCAACTCAGACAAGCTGCGCGGATATATCGGTTGGGACGGATATCTGCCGGAATTCGACTCCGGAAACGTCGATATCGTCGAAGGTTACAAACACCGCACCGCCAATATCGGCAAATACGGCTACGGCACATACGCACGCAATCGTATGTTCTTTATCAACGCGCAGAATCACATCGTTCCAGTCAAAAATCCCGATAGCACGACACTTGCTTCGCTGGTCGACTACGAGCTCGAGCGCAAAGTTATTATCGACAATACGAAAGCGCTGCTCGACGGAAAGCCGGCAGCAAACGTATTGCTCACAGGTGATGCTGGAACCGGCAAATCGTCGACAATAAAGGCAGTAGTGAACGAACTTTATGATGAAGGACTGCGTATAATCGAAGTACGCAAGGATCAGCTTTGCGTGATCCCGCAGATACTCGACGAACTCGCACTCAATCCGCTGAAATTCATACTCTTCATAGACGACCTTTCGTTCCAGAAGGACGATGACAACTTCAACGCATTGAAGGCAGTACTCGAAGGTTCGGTCTCCGCGAAGTCGAGAAACGTAGTTATCTACGCGACGAGCAACCGCAGACACATCATCAAGGAGAAATTCTCCGACCGTGAAGGCGATGATATCCACCGCAACGACACCATGCAGGAGATCATATCGCTTTCCGAACGCTTCGGAATCCATGTCAGCTTCCAGAAGCCGGATAAAAAGACGTATCTGCATATCGTGCGTCATTTGGCTGATGAAAACGGCGTGAAGATCGACGACTCCGAGCTCGAACTGCTCGCTGAACGCTTTGCACTCGAACGTGGTGGACGCTCGGCAAGACTGGCAAAACAGTTCATCGAAGGTCTCGTTTCGTCCGGAAAATACGAATAATGTCAACAAAACAAGCGCAGTCCAACCAACTGCGCTTGTGGTTTAATAACTATGATAATTAAATTTAATCGAACTGGCGTTACACTCGCCGAAGCTCTTGCAGATGAAGGTTATCCGCTCGAGCTTCCCTGCGGCGGTCACGGCAAATGCGGTAAATGCCGGATAAATGCGTCGGGCGCGTTGTCGGATGATCCAAACGTACCATCAACGCTTCAAAATTGGAAGAGCGTGCTCGCCTGTCATATCTACTGCGGCGGAGATGTCAGCGTCGAAATAGCTGATAACACCAGCAAAACTATCGCGTCCGCCATATCTGGCAAATATGCCGCCGTAGACATCGGAACTACGACCATCGAAGCCGTACTCTGCGACGACAGCGGTAATGTTATTTCGTCGGCTTCAATGCTGAATCCACAGCGGCGATTCGGCGCGGATGTGATAACACGTATTGAAGCTGCCGCGGAACACTCGCACGAGCTGACAAATGAGCTGCGAGCCGCGGTAAATCAGCTGCTTGCCGAGCTTTCATCGACTCAATCTGAGACGGTCGTAGTGACCGGCAACACCGTCATGCTGCATTTTTTCGCCGGACTCGACGTATCAGGTATGGCAACATTTCCGTTTACTCCGGTCAGCCGCTTCGGCGAGACTGTCCGCGGACTGATAAATGCCGGAGAAGTATATCTGCCAAGCTGCATTTCAGCCTTCATAGGCGCTGACACCACCTGCGCGATCATCGGTGCTGAACCTAAATCGGACGAAAGCTGCTTCATCGTCGACATAGGAACGAACGGCGAAATGGCGCTGATCAAGGATAATCGCATTATCTGCGCTTCAACTGCCGCCGGACCGGCGCTCGAAGGCGCTGAGATATCCGCCGGTATGCAGGCAAAGCCCGGGGCGATAAATCGCGTTCATTTTGACGGCGAACGGCTGATATGTTCGACCATTGATGATAAGCCGGCAATCGGCATATGCGGAAGTGGGTTTATTTCAGCGGCGGCGGCACTGCTCGACGCGGGAATCGTCGACGAAAGCGGATACCTCGCCGAACCGATTGAGCTCGCAAACGGCGTGTATGTTACACCTGAGGATATCCGCAAATTGCAGCTCGCGAAAAGTGCGATACGCGCCGGAATCGACACACTGCTCGATGGAGTCATTCCGGACCGATTTTGTATTGCCGGAAACTTCGGAAGTCACCTCGACCTCAATTCCTGCCGTCGGATAGGACTTATACCTAATAATTGCGGAAAGGTCGAAATACTCGGAAACTCTGCATTGTCCGGTGCGGTTAAGCTGCTTGAGCCGGCTTCCCGTAAAATATGCGAGCAGTTAGCTGTGCAAGCTGAAACCATATCGCTTGACGATAACGACCGCTTCTGCGAACTGTATATCGAAAATATGCTGTTTTGAAAGGAATTATAAAATGGTAAAAATAACATATCTCGGTCAGATGTGCTTCCATATCGAGACCGACACGCTGTCAATAGTAACCGACCCATACCTGTCCGATTCTGTCGATTCACCTACAAGCAAGCGAAATTATCCCGCGCCGACTACATTATGTGAGCTTATGCCCGATGTCATCGTAATCTCGCACCCGCACGGCGACCACCTCGACAAGAAATCGCTCGAGCCCTTCTATCGCCTGCGCCGCCGCAGCTTTACGCTCGTACCTGCGCCGAGTGCAGCTGAGATACGCTCCATCTACGGCGCTCCTACCGAAATGCACGCGCCTGCTCCAGCTGCATGGGGCGAGCCGTTCGAACTTGCCGGAGTAAAGATCATTGCGATTCCCTGCGCTCACACTGAGCTGCACCAAGATGAATCTGGCGACTTCCGCGAGCTGTCCTACATCATAGAAGCTGAAGGAAAGAAGATATTCTTCGGCGGCGATATGAGTATGTATGATGGTCTGCTTGAACCCCTTGCAGCCGCAAAGCTTGACGCAATGCTGCTTCCGGTAAATGGACGCGATTGGTTCCGCACCTCGCGCAATATCATCGGCAACCTCGATTCAAATGAAGCTGCTGAGCTTGCAGCTAAATGCGGAACGAAAATATTCATCCCGGGACATCACGACCTTTACGATACAAACGGCTGCCCGAACGATTGGATAGAATACTCCGCAAAGAAATTCAGCGCACCTCTGAAGCTCTTGAAGGTATGCGAGAGCGTGGAAATATAATTAAACCACAAAAAGTGGAAAACTCGTTATGAGTTTTCCACTTTCACTTTATTAACTTAATAATTTCCCGAAATTTTTCAGATATAATATATTGTTAATGGCAAAGCTTACGCGCCACCAGTTAGCTGATATCTCAAATTCCTTATAATCGTTCCACCAACTCCAAGTAACCGGATAACTTCCATCAGGAAGCTGAGAGCTTACAATAAATTCACACTGATATTCAGCAATGTCGCGATTATCAGGATAGAATATACTGTCGCGGGTATTGAAAAACTCAATCGGACGCGCGACATATTCAACCGCCCACTTCGCCGTATCCTGACAGATATTATTGTGCACCTGCGTTATTAGCAATTCCTTGAATCGCTCCATGTCGAAAAGTTCAACGCCAGCTTCACGACAATAATCGTACAATTCTATAAAGCAAGCGGTGATATGCTGCTCTCCGAACGGCACGCTTTTTTCGAAAAATTTATACGCCTCACACGCAATTTCGCTGCCCTTTTTATAGAGCGCACTCGATTTGTCCGCAAATCTGATTATAAATCCAGCAAGCGACGCAGTTGGATTATACATAAGCTCGCCGCCCTCACTGTATCCCCACCATACGGCGTGTGGGTAATCATTATTGCTTGGAACACTATTCAGCCATTGATTTTGCGCCTCATCGAAATCAGCGCCGCTTTCAAGATAACGAAGTATGCCATCAATAATATCGCCTTCAGCCACGCCAACTTCACGCAGAATACAAGTCGCCATCCATGTAGCGATAGGAGACGAATTGACATTCCAGCAATCCGGTTCTATTGCGTGACCAAATCCACCATCAGCATTTTGATAGTATTTCAACGCATTTATAACAGCCGCCTGACTCCCGTTTTCAAAGTGATACTGCCATCTTGCAAGGTCGAGCGGACGTGCATTGCGATATACAAAAGAACGAACGGATTCAAATGTATTCATCACAGTATCTCCGAAATGAGCTTCTTCTGCTTATTCACCGACGCGATCGGCACATATTTGCTTGTATCGCCGAGCATAATATACGCGCCCTCGTCGCTGTCCTCGTTCGGCTTGATTATCGGATAAATCGAATACACCGCCACACCGTCGCGTCCAAGTGTCAATTCAGTATCTTCAAAGAAGTTGATACGGCTGAACTTCTTTGTGAAATACTCGTATGCGATATATTCGCAGTCCTGGCTCAGCTCCGGAATTGTGCCAAAATCGAGCGTATCGGTAACTTCGCAGTCACTGACATTAAACGCAGCCACCGCAAAATTGTCCCCGCTCCGATTCCATACCTTCAGCAGCTTATTCTCCGCCTGACAATCGGTGTACACGCAGTCGAGTGTCGGTTTTGCCGCATAATCGCAAAGCATGACCTTTCCATCATCCTCAACCGTCGCAATGATCGTATCGCGGCGGCTCTTACCTATAGCGTCGCTGACATAGATCGGCGAGCCCGAAATCGCACGCAGTACGCCGCTCTGATATGCCGACTCATGGTCGGACCACCACATATCGAAGTCGCAGAAATATATCTGATTATGCCAGATAGCGTTATACACGTTCTGCGTCAGGTGCTTGATAAATCCGCGCTCACGCTTCGGGAAGAAGTCGTCGCTATTGCGCGATACCGCAGACATAGGACGTGCAAGCACGTTCTCCATATCCATACCCATGCAGTCGATGACCGCACCGCCGAAATTCTTGCTAATCGAACGCTCGATCGCATTATGCGCAATGCGGCAGCCCTCGGCAGTCGGAATCACGCCTGCGATCTGTCCGCTATGCGAGCTCTGATTGTCAACCTTCAAGAAATCGACTCCGCAGTCTGCAAGAAACGAGTGCCATGCGTCCCAGAATTTGAACGCCTTATCCTCGTCAAGCGATTGCAGCACACGTCCGGACGGCGTGGTAAACAGATTATCCTTCTGCTCTTTATAAAGCTCGCTTTCGGGGTCAACGCCCGACCAGTAGCCATTAAATGCGTGCCATACTCCGACCTTCTCAATTCCGTATTCATTCTTCATCTTAGCTATAACAGCCTTTAAGCCTTCGGGGAATTTTACGTAATCCACATCAAATCCCGAAAGCATTTGCTCGCGTATACTCAGCCAGCCGTCATCAATTATAACCCACTTAACCGGAATGTTCTTTTCTTTGAATTCATCCAGCTTTTCAAAAATTCCCGCACTCGTTACATTTGCATAAAATGCGTTCCATGTACACCAGCCAAAGCCGTTGAAAAACTCGGGCATTTTGCGCTCATTTATCAGCGGAACACGTATTGCGCCAATTTCATGTGCAAATTTATAGTTATTCTCCACCGCCTTGAATGGGTCGGTCGATACCGATACGGCAAGAAAATCACCGCTTAAATGGCAAATACCACTCATACCGGATATGAGCTCAAGCTTTCCAGAATTGAATTCGCAGCGGAAGTTATCGCCGGTGAGCGGGAGCATATGATAATTCAGCGCACCCGATTTGATAAGCAGCGACTGCGAACCAGGTACGATAGACGAAAAATCCTTGCAAAATGTCGGATACATCCACCACGCGTTGTCGTGATGACTTCCGAGCAGTGCGTCTGGTTTGATGTCTCCAAGCGTCATAGTCACGCCGCACTCAGAAGTAAATCCAGAGTCAGTATCTCCGTTCGGCTTTAACATCGCGTCAATTGCAAATACTATGGCATCCTCTCCAAGCTTGGCAATGATGTTGAAATATTCGAGATTTGATCCAGGTATATATTTACAAATGACAGTATCGCCGTCAATCTCCTCAGTGAACTCAGAAAGCCCGCCAGACACTCCACGCACGAGATTCAGCGTCACCTCAAAATTCGAGAGCAGGTGCGATTTAATAAAACTATACAATACATTATTCATATAGATTATCTCCTTATATTATAAGTATATCAATATTTTAGCACATACTGCCGCAAAGGTCAAGACAAAATTCAATATTATTTCAAATAAAAATAATCGCCGCGATACTTTACCACGGCGATTACAAAATACAATTTATTATTTTTTGTCCATATCAACATATGCCTCGCGCTCTGCGCCAACCGAGACATAGCGGATCTTGCAGCCAACTGCCTTTTCGCAGTACTTGATATAATCAACTGCTGCCTTCGGGAGATCCGATACTGTTCTGCAACCTGAAATATCGCAGTTCCATCCCTCAAGATACTCGAATACCGGCTTAGCTATGTTGAGCGCCTCGCCTACTGGGAAGTCAGTAACGATCTTTCCGTCGATATCATATGCAACGCATACCGGGATTTTCTCCATGTACGAGAGAATATCAAGCTTAGTGAACGCGATCTCGTCCGCACCCTGAACTCTTACGCCGTACTTTGAAGCAACAACGTCAAACGCACCGACACGTCTCGGTCTTCCGGTAGCAGCACCAAACTCGCCGCCTGCACCGCGAAGTGCGTCAGCCTCCTGTCCAAACATTTCAACAGTGAACGGACCAGCGCCTACGCAGGACGAATATGCCTTCATGATACCGAGAGTATAATCAAGCTTAACACCAGGAATGCCAGCGCCTATCGGGCCATACGAAGCGATAGTCGACGACGACGACGTGAACGGATAGATACCAAAGTCAATATCACGGAGAGCGCCAAGCTGAGCCTCGAACATTATGCGCTTGCCGTTTGCGAGTGCGTCAGTGAGGTAAACGCCAGTATCTACGATATAATCCTTAAAGAATCCACCGTATTTTTCAAGCCATTCAACAATAGCGTCAAAGCTGATAAGACCATTCTTGAAGAACTGGTCGTAATACGACTCATCATTCGAATCCTTACCGAGCTTGAAGCGTGCCTTCTCCTCATCCTTGAGAAGCTCGCCGTAAAGGCTCTTGATCATCAGATTCTTATAATCAACAAGACCTCTGAGGTTATTCTTCATAGCGTCAGGATAAGCAAGATCGCCTACACGAACGCTCTTCTTCATGTACTTGTCGCCGTATGCCGGAGCAATTCCGCGTCCGGTCGAACCGTATGCCTTATCTGCAAGTCTCCACTCCTCGAGACGGTCAAAAATGACGCTGTACGGCAGTGTTATGCAGGCGCGGTCACTTATCTTAAGATTAGCCGGCGAAATTTCGATACCAGCCTTGACAAGACGACCGACCTCATTGTAGAGGTGCTTCAGATCTATGACCATGCCGTTGCCCATTACGTTGACGATCTCCGGACGGAGTATGCCAGACGGAAGCAGGTTCAGAATGAACTTTCCGCGGTTATTGATAACAGTATGTCCGGCATTGTTGCCGCCCTGATAACGGCAAACTATATCCTGTTCCTCGGAGAGCAGGTCGACCATGCGTCCCTTGCCCTCGTCGCCCCAGTTGATTCCTACTATTGATGTAAGCATTTATAAATTCCTCCAGTGAACTTTTTGCTGTAATTACATAATATCATGACACACGCCAATAAAAGCAAGCGTCACATATATATTATACCACAAATCCTGAATTTGTCCAGTGTTTCGGGCAAATTAAATCTATACAACAATGAAATACCCGATATAAGTAAATGTTATATCGGGTATTTTCGTTATAATTATAAATTATATGCGTTTCAGAGTCACAACACCGTTGATCGGAGCTTCTATCTTAGCCAGAGTACCGCCAAGAACGGTCTTTCCCTTCGATACTTCAGCACCCATGCAGTCGGTAACTACGTATTCGTAACGTCCGCCGATCTTGCTGTCTATAAGTATGTCTTTGTTCATCGAAGCGTTGACAAGCACGATTTCGTTGGTAGCCTTTTCAATATACGCGATACGTCCAGTATACACTGCACCTACCTGCGTATTGCCAAGCAGCGACGACACATAGGTGAAGTCAGCTGCGTAGTCCTTGTACATCATCTCGCCGTCGAGCAGCACTTCACGGTACTTAGTCCAGAATTCAATATATGTCTTGACCATCTTCGCGTGATCTTCGGGCATTTTGTCGTGCAGCACCGAGATCTGCGGAACCGAGAAGAGAACCTCGGTAAGCTGGAATGCTGCAAGCTCAGTCGGCTCGTTGTAGTTCCACATGACCATATCCGAATGCACGGCAGTATTTCCGCTCGTCAGACGCAGAGAGAGCGTGTTAAGACGATTGGTGTAGCTGTCGTTCGGACAGTCACCGGAACGGATCATGTTGCCGAATGTGCGCATGAGCGGTCCCATGTAGCTCTGACGGAATTCGATGAGAATATCAGGATTTATCGCCTTGAGAGTAGAAATAACATCCTTCATAAGACGGTCAACCGCATCGTATACCGATACATAATCCATGCCGTCCTTGACAGTATTGCACTGCCAGAAGCTGTCTATAAAGTCGAGCTTTAAGCCGTCAAGTCCCCATTCAATAACTGCATTCTTATATAGTCCGATGAGATAGTCACGCACATCAGGATAACGTGGATCAAGTACGAAAGTTCCACCACCAGCGTCGGAAAGGGTCTTCTCCTTAAAACGTTCATACGCTTTAGAATGGATTCCTACAAATGGTACAGAATACCAGATCATAAACTTCATTCCGGTTTCATGAACTGCGTCAGCAAACGCCTTCATATCCGGTACCTTGTCCGGAGTAGGCATCCAGTCGCCGCAATATGCGTATCCACGGCTGTTGTCGCTGGTCTGCCAGCCATCGTCAACGATTATCGACTCACATCCAAGAGCCTTGAAGTACTTGCACTCCTCGATTATACGTGGAATGTCGATCTGCTGATGGAAGCTATACCATGCCGAATAAAGCGGACGGCGTGCGGTGTCCGGAACGTGAGTAGGCTCGTAGCCATCGAACGTCTCCCACCACTTAACAACATCCTCGACGCACTTATAAAACGGCAGCTCACGGGTATCAAGACGGATCTCCGCCTTATAATCGCTTACAGAGCAGCCAACGTTGATTATCACTGTATTCGATAGTCTTGCATTCTCCTCGATAGCGCCAGAGCGAAATTTTACGCTGTTCTTAGCGTCCGAGCAGGCGATAGTAAGACGGTTGGTATCATCATACGCAATATTCGAAAATACTGGTGCAGACGACATTGCGTTAGAACCTACATATCCGCCCCAGTTAGGACGAATCGTTTTATTCTTATAACCAATCGGGCTCCAGCAGACGTTTACACCAATGTTGTCGCACTCCCAGTCAAGTCTCAGCTCGAGCTTGTCTGCGCCATTCTTGCATACTGCTTCAACAGCAATTATAGTAATTCCATCCGAAAGCTCACGCTCGGTAAACGAGCAAGTAAAGCTATCGTTTGATTTAAGCTTAAACATAATAGTTCTCCTATTTCAATTTTCAGATTTTTATCTGATAATTAAATTATACATCAACTGCCACTATTTGTCAATGGCTTTTTGTAACATAACACAGAAATTGATGTGTACTTTATATCATAAAAATTCGCCGTATAGACTATTCTATACGGCGAATCCCATTTATTTTATTTACTTAAAAATTCATCAAATCTACTCTCGTCAACTCGCAGATGTACCCATTCGTCGAGACTTTCTGCTCCCATATGATGGTAGAATTCAAGCGACGGAGTATTCCAGTCAAGGCACTCCCATTCAAGCCGTCCGAGATTCTCGTCCTTTGCAATTTGACATAAAGTATGAAGCAGCTGCTTACCGATACCCTCCCCGCGCCGCTCCGGAAGCACGAACAGATCCTCAAGGTGGATTCCTGCACGGCATTTGAAGGTCGACAGATTATAGAAATACAGTGCCATTCCGATAAGTCTGCCGCCATCCTCGGCGACTATGCAGTGTCCAACTCCGCTGTCAAACAGCAGCTTCTCTAAATCGTCAGCAGTTCCCGTAACAAGGTCGCTCATTTTTTCATATTCAGCCAGTGCAGTAATAAGTCCGAATATCTCAGCTGAATCCGATCGGACAGCAGGTCGGATATTATACATCAAATACCACCATCGCGTGAAGCTCGACCTTACCGACCTCAGCTACAGCCTTTCCGTCAGCATATGTGTAACTGAGCTCAGTTTCGACAAGTCCACCGTCAGCATACTCCACCTTATACACACGCTTCGGTGCAGTCGGAAGCGCCGCGCTGAGCTTTATATCGTACAGTTGAATGATATCCTCGATAACTTCAACGCCATTGCCGCGCTTTGTTGTGTGAGCGAACAGCAAGTGAGCGATATAACGGCTTTCTTCGCTTTGCTTCGTATATGTAACGATTCCGCGGTCTGGCAGATTTACGCTTATCGAACGATCATCGCCAAGCAGCGACTCGATCATGTGCAGTACGAGCTCTTTCGTATGGAACGAGCCTATTTCAGCGTAATCGTGGAAGGCATTCCATGCGATGTAGCCAGTATTTGCCGTTAAAATCGCGCCGGCATGGTTAGCTCCCGGATCGTTCGGCGTGTGCTTGTGCGAGCAGAAATGCTCAGGCGAGCGGTTGAAATAGCTATCCTCAACGAGCGCTTCGACGCTTCCGTTTACAGCCTTGACGTTCATCGCAGGCTTGTACATTACATACGCAGTGCGTCCATTGACAGACTCATACTCCGGAACCATATAGTTCGGGCAGAATTCGTTCTTTCCTTCGCATACTGCGCCAAGGTCGATAGCAAATTCATCCGAATCGGTCTTGAGTCCGGATTCACCACTGCAAAGCAGCTTACCGCCATTTGCGACATATGCGTCAAGCTTAGCTTTAAGCGCATCGTCAATACGAATGATATCAGGAAGTATCAGCAGCTTGTACTTAGAAATATCCTCGTACTGGTCGACTAAGTTAAACAGATACTTGCCTTCGAGCAGGATTCTCGACGCTCCCATATCATATGGGCAATTGCGGTTCGGGCTATTTGAAAATGCCTCAGCGCTGAGTATTGCAATATCGGCGATATGCTCTGCACCGCGAACAAAAGGCTCTTTTGCTTCGACCTCAGCGTATGCCTTGCCGATAAGCTTGTATGTAGACATATTCATCTCGCCATTCGGGTGCAGCTGGTCACCGATAGAACACTTTGCCCCCTCAGCTATCGAAAGCGCAGCCTCATAGCGAAGCGCATTCGGGTGCTTGAAACCGCCGAATTCGCCCCATGTAGTGTGGAATTTTCCGGTCATTCCAAGGAACTCCATACCAAGCGTGCGGCAGTATGCAGCAGACATCGGGAAATGGTCGTATCCCCAGCCTCCGGTCGGAAGACTTTCGAGCTCGAGATGTGTATCAAATCCAGCATGGTCGCGGCGACCGCGAGTTATATTTCCGGCGTTGTGGAATATCGTAGTATCCAAATTATACTTGCGGACTACCTCCTCAGTGCGGCGGCAGTATTCGGCGTATACCATATCGGAGTGACGCTTTACATCCTCAGGATCGTGTGGGTCGAGACCCTTAGCACGCATAGATTCAAGGCAGTGCTGGCAGTAGCAGATACGCGGCGCGGAAATATCAAGGAATATTCCGCTTGGGTTGTACTTTTGCATAACCTCTTCTACTTGTGCCATTAAATAATCAAGGTATGGCGTATTGTAGCATAGCAGGTGATAACCGGCGGAATTGAGAAAATCTGCGCCTGAATTCGGCTGACCCTTTATGAGATTTTCAGGATGACGGCGTGCGTACTTTTCATCAAATCCGGCAGACAGATACACCGGCGCATTGACTCCCGCTTCACGGCAGGCTTCAAGCTCTGCACCGAGCAGGTCAAAATTAAGCTTCGGGTGCATTTCGTTAGCCGTCGACGGGTGATATGCCCAGCCGTGGTGGCATTTTGAAAAGATAGTGATAGAATCGACATGACCAGCTTTGAGTGCTGCCTTAAACTGCTCCTTGTCGAATTTGTCACCTACCGACGGAACTGACTCAGATGTGTGAAAATCGAGGTGTACCTCACGATATTTTAAAGGTTTCATATATTTCTCTCCCATATATATTAGACCTGTTCGATAACCTCTCAATTAAATTAGATTAAATGAAGTTATCGAACATGTCTATTATTTGATACCTATATGATACAATATCAATGAACGATTGTCAAGTAAGCAATTTGATTTTGACCGAATTATACTCCATATTCTACTGATTTTTTCAGTGCCGCTACATCTCGAACCAGAATGTAGCTCCTTTTCCAAGCTCGCTTTCGACTCCGTAGTCCGCATTGTGCAGTTCAAGTATGCTTTTAACTATCGAGAGTCCGAGACCAGAGCCAGTCTGAGCACGCTTATGAAGCTTGTCCACCTTATAGTATCTGTCCCAGATGTACGGTATATTTTCCTTCGCAATTCCCTCTCCGTGGTCAGTGACTTCGATTCGCACCACCTGCTTATTGCCGCGCATAATTACTCGCTGCTCGACAATGACTACTTTATCAGCGCCAGAGTGAGTGATAGCATTATTGATGAAGTTATATACCACCTGTAGTATTCGAGTGCGGTCAGCGTTCACCATGACCTCCTCGCTCGAATCAAAGTTGATGACCCAGCCATCCTGTTCGGTGAGCTTCGAGAAACGTCCGATAACTTCACGTATCGTTTCAGTAAGGTTGAACTCCTCCAGCTTCAACTGCTGTGTACCCGACTGCAAACGCGAAATATCAAGCACATCATTTACAAGCGAGCTCAGCCGCTTAGTCTCATCAATTATGATCTGCATATTCTCAGGAGTATTCTCACCCGGAATATCCCTCATCATCTCAGCGTATCCTTCGATCATAGTAAGCGGAGTGCGCAGGTCATGCGAAATGTTCGCGATAAGCTCACGCTGAAGCGCTCCGGTTTTCGACAGCTCCTGAGCCGCATAGCTGAGCGTGTCCGACAGTTCGGTAATTTCACGGTATCCATCGACCTTGAAGCGCACATCATAGTTTCCCTCAGCGAGCAGCTTCGCACCAGAATTGATACGTATTATCGGCTTTGCGACCTGTTTTGCGAGCAGGAATGATAGTATCAGCGCCGCAATAGTCATTATTACGCTGATAATGAGCAGTTCAGTACGCAGTGTACGGACGGTAGAATTGACCGACGACGTGGTGGTGTTTAGCACTATAGCAATATCACCATTGCGCACGTCCGACCCTACAATGCGTGTATATATGATCCCAGTACCCATTCCGCTGTCATCAGTCGGAAGATTGCCGCGGTAGTCGTTGACATAATAACTCAAATATCTAATGTTTCGCGGCATAGTCGCAAGTCTGTCGCCACCGTTTTGTATAGCGCTAAGACTCAACATTAAAAGTTCATTAACACTCATGCTGTCGATAACGCAGTCGAGGCGATTATGTGACTTAGATAAAACAAATCCGCTGATATATTCATTATACCTCTGTACCTCAAGTAAAGTAACACAGAGGTCGTAATTTTTCGCGATTTGCTCGGTGGCAGCTTTGATCTGTTCGTTATTGAGGTTGCTGTTGTCCTCGATGAAATCAGCTGCGCGGTACATTTCACTTTTCTTTACAGCCGTATATATCTGTTCAAAAAACGCTACCTGAAATGTCCAAAGAAGAACCAGCAGCATTAAAAGGAACAACATCATATATATGAAGAAATTCCATCTTACTCCGATTCTTCTGTTGGACTTTGGCTTATTATGTTTATTTAGACTCAAATCTGTAGCCTACCCCTCGAAGTGTCACGATAAGTCTCGAATAACTTCCAAGGCTCTTGCGAAGCAGTTTGATATGCGTATCAAGCGTGCGATCGTCGCCGTAAAAGTCATATCCCCAAACTTCAGTTATAAGCTTTTCGCGAGATAGTGCGATATTGCGATTTTTGAGCATATAGAAAAACAGGTCATATTCCTTCGGAGACATATCAACTCGATTGCCGTCGACATAAACAAGACGAGCAGTAATATCAGCACGCAGCCCCCCGATTTCGACGACCTCATTTACGCTCTCCTTAACTACAGCAGTATGCGAGCGCTTCATCACCGCGTCGATACGCAGCATAAGCTCCTTCGGCGAGAAAGGCTTGACCACATAGTCGTCGATACCAAGTTCAAAGCCATTGATTTTGTCATACTCTTCACCGCGAGCTGACAGCATAATAATCGGAGTCTGCTTAAATTTACGAATTTCACGGCAGGCAGAAAATCCATCGAGCTCTGGCATCATTATGTCCATAATAATAATATCGAAATCCTTCTCACGGCAAAGGCGAATGGCCTCCATCCCGTCGGCAGCTTCAGTTACCTCGTGCCCTTCAAACTCAGCATATTTGCGTATTATTTCACGGATCCGTGCTTCATCATCAACAGTAAGTATCTTATACATCAGGCGGATTATATCCTTTCGTTATGTTGTTATTTTATATTAGACCTGTCCGATAACCTATCAACTAAATTAGGTCATATAACAGGTTTCCTACATATATTATAAACTATAACGAAGCGCATTTCAAGTGGTTTCTCCATTTATTCACATAAAATTCAGGTGACCGTCGCGAAGGCATATACTTAGATATGTTCGATAACTATCAATTAAATAAAGTTAAGTTATCGAACACATCTATTGCCCATGCAAAGCGGCCACCTGAATAAATGTACACAGCAAAGCGCAAAAAAGATCGCGTTTTACTATGTATATAAAAACTCAGCCGAGCCCAAAGCTGACTCCGATAGCGTCGTTCACTCTCTGCATAACGCAGTCGTCGAGATGTCCCATTTTCTCCTTGAGCCGTTTCTTATCTATAGTACGAATTTGTTCAAGCAGAATTACAGAATCCTTGGCAAGCCCGAACCTGTCGGCAAGAACATCAATATGTGTAGGAAGTCGAGTCTTACCGACCTGACTGGTAATTGCCGCAGCTATCACCGTAGGACTGTATTTGTTTCCGACATCATTTTGAACTATAAGCACCGGACGAAGTCCGCCCTGTTCAGAGCCTATCACGGGGCTTAAGTCGGCATAATAAATATCTCCGCGTTTGACGGTCACAAAAATTCACTCTCCAAGCATTTATATTTTTTTGCAACCATAGTGTTTACCCGGCGCGGAAGTTTTAAACATGAGATATCAAATTTTATTGAACGGTCTCGATCAACTCTGTCTCATGACATCACACTACAGTTTATCCGATGTAAGACATCATTGCCACAGTGCGAATGCGAGTACAAAAATCTGAACATCATTATAAACGCAAATTTAAAAAATAGCTCTTGACAAAAGCTATGCAATAGTGTATAATAATACCATAAATAAAAATTTGCGAACGTAATTTAATGGCAGAATTCCGGCTTCCCAAGCCGACAGCACGGGTTCGATTCCCGCCGTTCGCTCCAATTTAGTCACTGGTCGAACCCCAAAGCAGTATTATAATTTTATGCGATACTGTTTTGCATAGTATTACCCATATATTATTTGCGAGGTAAATCAATCATGAAAAACTCCAAAAAAGTTTCAGAACCAACCAGCGAGTTCATTATCAGACCAGTACGCAAAATAGAAGCCTTCAGCGGTGAGGCGTGGCCATTCAGTAATGTGAAACCAGCAGTTTACGCTGGTCTCGGACTTTTATATGGAAAAACTGAAAAAGTCGGTGATACCGGTGCACTGGTTTACAGCGACATGGAGTATTCGGTTCAAAATGTATTGACCGGATTTGCGTTTGGACTGTTTTACTGTATGCCCGCAAACACTTTAAGCACCGCTATATATGGGCTTTCCTGCGAACGGCTGCAAGCCATTCATGGGGATGAATTGATATCGGTAATAAAGGAAAACGTTTTTAAAGGGAACACTGTATACATAATAGAAAGTGGTACGCCATTCAGTTACCTGATTTGGGGATACCGCAATAACGGGGAAATATTGCTTGGGCATAAATTTGAAGAAGGAAACGATGAGATAAACAGTGCGCTTAACTTTGAAAATCCTTCTGAATTCTCCTCTTTGGAAGGAAATTTTGAAGAAATCATCCTGTTCATCCCCGAAGGCGAGCAATGCAGCCGCGATTATGCTTACAGAGAAGCGCTCAAGAACGGTCTTCGTATGCTTACAGAAACAATGCCTACCAAGGAAATGGACTTTGCCAAAGTGCACAACGGATACGGACAGGCTATTTACGATACATGGATTTTCCAGCTCCATCAGGCGAATGAAGAAGAGAAAGAAGAGTTTTACTTTGCATCTCCAGTATTTCCGCACTTTATTGCGCTTTTTGAGAACCGGACTCACTTGTATAAATTTCTGAAAATGTATCATGAGATCAAAGCGGACAAAAACCTTGCCAGAGCCGCAGAATTATGCGAAAAGCTGAAAAACATTGCACAAAACGGAGCTCAGATCGGTTTTAAAAATGATTGGTCTGACCCTAAGGTTCTTGCCTTAAGCAACAACGAACGCCGCTCTATGCTGATAGACATACTCAAGGAATCCCGCAGCCTTGAGTTGGAAATAGCTGCATATATTAAAGATTATTTAGATAGTACGGAAAACTGAGAAATAATATCATCCTCCTCGGCAGGATTGATCGTAAAGAAGGCAGACATTTAATATGTCTGCTTTTTGTTTATAGAAGCTGCAAAATAAATATATAGTAAAAAATGCAAACCGCACATACAAGATGAGCGGTTTGCATAATTAAAATAAAGTAATTAGAATCATGGTAAATATATTATATCACAATTTCCATAAAATGTCAATAGGCTTTAGAAAATTAAACTACAAAAAAATCGTTTACTCTTTTCTGAATAATTTACCTCTCTGTCATTATCATACGGAACTTCTTTTTCATTATACTGCTTATCTTATAAAAGCTTTTTCGTAAAATTTGATTTTTATTTCAAAATATCTATTGCAAATCAAAAGAAAATGATGTATAATAATGTATCAAGTCCGAAAATAAATTTTTTAAATAAATTGTTTTCAGACATTGCTCTTGCGGTTTACGCCGCAGAGTTCATTTGGAAGAAAGCTTCCACAAAAGAAAGAGAAAACGAGAAAGGAACTTTATACTAATGCAGTATAAAATCACAACATTATCCAATCAGTGTTTTGGCCTCGGACACTATGCCAGCAACGAAACAAACGATCAACTCGGAACCGGTAAGATCTTTATCCCCGTTTCCGCGAAAGACAGCAGCTACGCATTATATTCCGAAGACAACGGAAAAACCTTTGTCCGTTTGGAAAACGGCGACCGTCTCGACAACGGCGTTTGCTTTGAAGATATTAAGAGCAGGAAAAATGTGCCGTTTATCCGTCTTGCAGACGGGACATTTATGGCAATGAGCTTTGAAAACGCCGCATATAACCTACTTTTTAATACCAAACAGGAAAAAGTCCCTTACGTTGCAGCTATTTACCGTGCTGCATCCATAGACGATATAATCGCAGGCAAAGTTGAAACCTCTATCGTGTCGATCGATATTCCGGAGCTTACCTGTGGGTATGGCGATTCCGGCAACGGGTCATCTGGTACTGTCGATCATATATATCAGTTGTCAAACGGTGACATCTTTGTAATGATGTACGGACAATTTAAGGACGATAAAATTCTGTGCCCATACTTTGCTCAAAACTGCGGTTATCAATTCTATCTATACCGTGTATGGACCGTTGTATCCCATGACATGGGATACACATGGGAGTTCGGCACCACTGTGGCAGACTGCAATACCTATCCGATCGCAGATATCAATGCGGAAGGATACTGCGAACCGTCTTGTATTGAAGTAGAGCCGGGACATCTCTGTGCCATTATTCGCACCGGCGGTCACGAGGTCGTATCGCCTCTATACTGCACACATTCCTTCGACTATGGAAAAACATGGGAAGCCCCCTACGAAGTCTGCTCATGGGGAGTACTGCCCAAGCTGCTCTTGATGAAAGACGGTACGCTTGCATGTGTAAGTGGACATGAGCATAATTTTCTCCTGTTTTCAGACGATTTAGGAAAAACATGGAGTGAACCCTACATCATAGAAGAATGTTATGGAAAATGGGGCAACAGTCCCTCCGGCTATAACACCATTGTGGAAAGTGCTCCAGGTGAGATCACAATGATCTTTGACGACCCCAAGGAGCAGATCGCCCAAAACGCACCAGAAGGATACAAACGGCAGGTCTATGTGCGTACCCTTCGCATAGAGAAGCTATCGTAACGCTGTCAAATTGGAGAATATAACTTATGAATAACACTACATCTATCGGTGTAAAGCTCACTGATATGCAGCTTAACGACCACATCGGCGCGCTCGGACGCAATATCACCGAAAACTGGCTTTTAGGCTTGAAACAGACTAATCCTGCATTATTATATATGTTCCGCGACAAAAATGTCGCTCCTTATCGCCGGTTGCTTCCTTGGGCAGGCGAGTTTCCCGGAAAGTATCTCACTGGCTGTGCTGCAATGTACAGACTGTTTGGCGACGAACGACTGAAGGACGAGTGCCTTGAAGTTATAAAGGAACTCATTTCTTACCAAGAGCCTAACGGTTATTTGGGCGTTTTCCCAGAAGAATATCAACTTACCGGACGTTCACCGGAGCCAGAGCTGCTTGATGACAAGAGTATCGGCGTATCACTCGAAACGTGGGACGCATGGGGACATTATCACATAATGTACGGTTTGCTCGAATGGTACGATATCACAGGTGACAAAGCTATGCTTGACTGTATCGACCGCATAGCCGAGCTTTTCATCAATACATTCTACAAAGACACCGGTCGACGTTTGATCGATATCGGTTGGGCTGAGACTAACTTAGCTACTTACCATGTATTTACAAAACTGTACAATTACACTGGCGATGAAAAATATCTGGACCTTGCAAAGGAAATCGAGAAGGACTGCTCAGAAGAAAGCGCCGGAAACTATTTAGAATATGCAAGACAGAATCTGCCGTTCTATCAATGCCCCAAGCCCCGTTGGGAAAGTCTGCACGTTATTATGGGCTTCGCAGAAATGGCAAAAGCTGTAGATCAGCCTGAGTATTTAGAAGCTGCAAAGCAGATATTTTACAGCATTCTGTCGACTGATGTACACAACACTGGAGGATTTTCAACTCGGGAACAGGCTATCGGAAATCCATACGGATTCGGAGCTATCGAAACCTGCTGCGTAGTAGCATACAACGCGTTAGCGCTGCAATTATATCAAGCGACAGGTGACCCGAAGCTTGTTGATTTTCTTGAGCACTCATTATACAATGCAGTAGCCGGAAGCTTTTCGAAATCCGGTCGCTGGAGCACGTACAACACCCCGATGGAAGGCTTCCGTATGGCAAACTATCATGAGATAGGTTTCCAAAGCCGCCCTGGCGCACCTGACCTCAACTGCTGCTCAGTTAATGCTCATCGTGGAGTCGGTATGCTGGCAGATTGGGCATATGTACAGCGTGATACGCTGGAAAAGTGTGATACGTTGATGATAAACTATTACGGAAATGCAAGCTTCACCACTGCCGACGGCGACGAGATAACAATTGAGGGAAGCTATCCATTTTCGGAGTCGGTAAAAGTCACCGCAAAGCTGACTAATGGCAAAAAGCTGTGCCTGCGCATTCCGGGATTTGCACCTGATACAACGATATCGAATACCGCAAACTTCACAAAGAAAGCTAACTGCTTTGAGTCTGACGGCAGCAGCGAACTGTCCGCAGAGCTCCACATACCTCTGCATATTCGTATCGACGAAGGAAAGGAAGGATGCGACGGAAGATATTGCATTTTCCGTGGACCAATTCTGCTCGGATATGACAGAGACGAAAACCCGTCAGTTGCTATAAACGAAATCCCTCGACTTTCGTCCGACGTATTAGAATCGGCTACAGTCAATATTCTAAATGACGGCGAACTCGAAATGCTGGTCGACGTTGAAGGAAAAACGATAAAGCTTAACGATTTCTACACCTTAGGCCAGCGCGGAAGCTGGTACACAACTTGGCTTTATAAATAAATATAGAAAAGTGCCGTAAATTAAATACGGCACTTTTTATCTTACTTGAACGCTTCAGCAGGGATTTTGTTTGAGAAATCCTCATATGTATAACAGTCAGCGAGACGTTCAGCTGTAGCCTTATAATTTGACAAGTATTTTTCATCCGTCATCCCCTTTGAACAAATACCACACCAGCCTCCATCACGAGCAGATTTAGCCTCCTCCAGTGTTCCTGCAAATGTGAATCCGAGCTTGAACGACTTACAATCAGGATCAAGGTGCATTTTTTTACCAGTCGGTGCCCAGAATACAGCAACATTCTCAAGCTCTAAAATGCGCTCTCTCGTCATGCTTGAATCAGAACGCTTGATCAAAATTACAGCAGTAGTATCAGGTATATTTTGAGTTTCTGGTACTTTTGTTGTTTCTGGTATACGGGTAGTTTCTGGTAATTTTTCAGTCTCTGGCTTGGTTGTTTCTTGCACATTTATTGTATCATCTGATTTCGTCGTATCGGAAGCTATATCGTATTTATCATCACTCTCCGCTTCAGTCACTTCTATATCTGACACTTGTTCAATTGTCAACTCATCAAAAACTATATCAATATCATCATTCTTATTCTCTGCACTGCATGCTGCAACACATAATCCTATAGCTGCCGCAGCGACCGCAGCCACTATAACTGGTGACATCTTCTGCTTATTCACCACTTTATATTCCTTTCACCATCAATAAATATCCTGACCTAATATATTGTAGCATACTTTTGAAAAAAAGTAAAGTGAAATTCTCACATACCAAAGGAAAATCGGAGGACTTGAAAAATCAAGTCTTCCGATTTTCATATATGGATTTAGATTCTGCAAGCTATCGCTTATTCGAGCTCAAATGCACCAGTGTAAAGCTGATAATATGTGCCCTTCTCGGCTATCAGCTTGTCGTGATTACCGCGCTCGATAATGCGTCCGTGGTCAAGTACCATGATAACATCTGAGTTCATAACAGTCGACAAGCGGTGCGCGATAACAAATACCGTTCTGCCCTCCATCAGCTTATCCATACCACGCTGAACTATAGCCTCAGTACGTGTATCAATAGATGAAGTTGCCTCGTCAAGTATCATGACCGGCGGGTCAGCTACTGCCGCACGCGCGATCGCGATAAGCTGACGCTGTCCCTGCGACAGGTTAGCGCCGTTGTTAGTCAGCTCAGCCGAATATCCTCCCGGCAGACGTGTGATGAAGTCATCAGCACCAGCGAGCTTAGCCGCGTTGATACAATCCTCATCCGTAGCGTCGAGCCGTCCGTAACGGATATTATCCATTACCGTACCGGTGAACAGGTTTGTCTCCTGCAATACGATACCAAGAGAACGACGCAGGTCAGATTTCTTTATCTTATTGATATTGATCCCGTCGTAGCGTATCTTACCGTCAGCGATATCGTAGAAGCGGTTGATAAGGTTTGTGATCGTCGTTTTGCCGGCTCCGGTAGCGCCAACAAATGCTACCTTCTGACCGGGTTCAGCAAACACAGTAACATCGTGCAGCACAGTCTTGCCTTCTTCATAAGCGAAGTCTACCTCATTGAGGCGAACATCGCCGCGAAGTTCGGTATATGTTGTCGTACCATCGTTGTGAGGATGCTTCCATGCCCATTTTCCGGTATGCTCATCAGTCTCGGTTATGCTGCCATCAGCGCCGACCTTTGCATTGACAAGCGTAACATATCCATCGTCGGTCTCAGGCTGCTGGTCCATCAGCGAGAATATACGCTGCGCACCTGCCATACCCATTACAATGGCATTGATCTGCTGCGAAAGCTGGTTTACGTTACCGGTGAACTGCTTAGTCATATTAAGGAACGGAACGAGTATGCTTATGCTGAACGCCATTCCCGATATACTGAGATTCGGCAATCCCGAAAGCAGGAATACGCCGCCAACGGTCGCGATGACAACATATAATACGTTACCGATATTCATTATGATCGGACCGAGCATATTTGCATATGCGTGAGCGCGGTAGCTGTCCTCGTAGAGCTCGTCGTTTATTTTGTCAAAATCTACCTTGCTCTGCTCTTCATGACAGAATACCTTAATGACCTTCTGACCGTTCATCATTTCCTGAACAAAGCCCTCGGTCTTACCTATAGAACGCTGCTGACGGACGAAGTATTTCGCCGAGCCGCCGCCTATCTTTTTTGATACCATGATCATAGCAAATACGCCAAGCAGTACAACAAGAGTCATCCAAACGCTGTACCAGAGCATTATTCCAAATACGCTGATAACTATCGTACCCGCCTGTAAAAGAGACGGAAGCGCCTGTGAAACGAGCTGACGCAGAGTGTCGATATCGTTGGTGTAATAGCTCATAATATCGCCATGCTTGTTGGTATCGAAATACTTTATCGGAAGATCCTGCATTCCGTCAAACATTGTGCAGCGCATTTTCGACAGGAAGCCCTGCGTAATGTAAGCCATCAGCTGCGACTGTGCAGTAACTGCTATGATGGAAACTGCATAAAGTCCGATAAGAGTGAGCACCATCGGGACTATTTCCTTGCTTGCCGCAGCCCAGTCGCCGCTCAGATACCATGCGTCAATAACAGCAATGATCTTCTGAATGAATATCGCCGGAATAGTCGCTACCGCTGCTGAAAAGAGTATGCAGACAATAGTTATCGGCACGAGCACCGGATAATATCCGAACAGCATCTTTACAACTCTGCCAAGACATTTAAAATCCACTTTGCGCGCCGGAGCGCCATTTTTCATCTCAGGTTTACTCATTCCTTATCGCCTCCCATCGTCTGCTGTGTGTATACCTCACGGTAAATATCGCTTGTTTTCAAAAGCTCGTCATGCTTTCCGGCAGCTGCGATGCGTCCGTTGTCCATAACGATAATCAGATCAGCTTCTTCAACCGAGGCTACACGCTGTGCGATAATAATTTTGGTGGTCTCAGGGATGAACTGCTTAAATCCTGCGCGGATAAGCGTGTCGGTCTTAGTGTCAACAGCGCTTGTCGAGTCGTCGAGTATAAGTATCTTCGGCTTCTTCAAAAGCGCACGCGCTATACATAGACGCTGCTTCTGACCGCCGGATACGTTCGTACCGCCTTGCTCTATCATAGTATTGTAGCCGTCCGGGAAGGACTGTACAAAGTCATCCGCCTGAGCAAGCTTGCAGGCTTCGACGATTTCCTCGTCAGTAGCATTTTCATTGCCCCAACGCAGGTTTTCGTTTATCGTGCCCGAGAATAAGAGATTCTTTTGCAGCACCATCGCGACAGATTCGCGCAGCGCTTCGATATCATATTCGCGCACGTCAACTCCGCCTACCTTGACAGAACCAGTGGTAGTGTCATAAAGACGCGGTATCAGCTGAACGAGAGTCGATTTACTCGAACCGGTTCCGCCAAGTATACCTACCGTCATACCCGATTTAATATGCAAGTCAATGTCAGCAAGTGCAAACTTTTCAGCCTTTTCTGAATACTTGAAGCTTACGCCGTCAAAATCTATCGAGCCATCCTTAATTTCTGTTTTAGGCGATTCAGGGTTGAGAAGCTTAGGCTCCTCAGTGAGAACCTCGCAGATACGCTTAGCCGACTCCGACGACATTGTAATCATGACATAAATCATCGAGAGCATCATAAGCGACATAAGTATCTGCATACCGTATGTAAGCATAGCCGAGATCTGACCAACGTCGATAGTTGTACCCTGATTGGTGATTATCAGCTTAGAACCGACGAACAGTACGAATGCCATGTTGAAGTAAAGGCATATCTGCATAAGTGGTGAATTAACTGCAACTATACGTTCAGCGCGAGTAAAATCACGACGAATATTTTCGGAGGCAGCTCCGAATTTCTGCTTTTCGTGATCCTCACGCGAGAATCCCTTAACTACGCGCATTGCACGTACATTTTCTTCGATAGACTCGTTGAGTCGGTCATACTTGCGGAATACGCTCTTAAACGCCGGCATAGCTTTGCGGCTGATAATTAAAAGTCCAAATATAAGCACCGGAATTATAACGACAAAAGTCGTAGCAAGTGAACCGCCCATTATGTACGCCATTGTTATCGAGAAGATAAACATAAGCGGAGCACGGACAGCAGTGCGGATTATCATCATGAATGACATCTGCACATTCGTGACATCGGTCGTCATACGGGTAACAAGCGACGAAGACGAAAACTTGTCTATATTCTCAAACGAGAAATCCTGTACCTTTCTGAAAATATCACTGCGCAGATTTTTCGCGAATCCGGCGGATGCCTTTGCGCAGGTAAAACCAGCGACTCCACCACAGGTGAGCGATAGGCACGCCATGAGGATCAGCAAAAGTCCGATACGAATGATAGAGCCGATCTCGGCTCCAGCCTTGATCTGATTCACCATATCCGCAGTGATAAACGGAATAAACGTTTCAATTACCGCTTCACCTACAATAAAAATAAGCGTCAAAATAGTTGGCAGCTTATATTCACGCACACAAGCGGCGAGACGTTTCAGCATCTAATCAACTTCCTTCCATAAATAAAATAAATTAACTCTTAGTGAAATGCGAGCCATACGATTATACCTCATTATTAAATAATTTGCAAGTGGGTAGATTGATTTTTTCCAGATATTTAACAATGCGTACACAATGCCGAAGCCATATTATACAGAAATACCCCGTGAAATTTTACATTATATTGTTTATTTACACAACAAATTATGCTTGCGTGAACAAACAGATATAAGTCGTCAAATAATGTAAAAATTTCAAATTACGGCTTGCATTTTCTCGCCAATAATGCTATAATTAAATAGATTGCTGTTTATAAAGGAATGATAGATATCAATGATAAATGTTCGAAAACCACCTGAGCTGCTGAGCCCAGCCGGAAATGCCGATAAGCTGCGTGCAGCGATACTTTACGGCGCAAATGCAGTCTACCTCGCAGGAGACGATTTCGGTATGCGTGCAGCTGCCGACAATTTCTCGCTCGATGAGCTGGCAGAAGCCGTAAAATATGCGCACGATCATGGTGTGCGTGTCAATCTCACGCTCAACACTACCCCGCATTCAGACGAATACCCGAAGCTCGAAAGCTTTGTTAAGTCGATAGCTGACTTTGGTATCGACGCTGTGATCGCCGTCGACCTTGGTGTTATCTCACTTGTGCGCGAGTATATGCCGACCGCAGAGCTTCACGTATCAACGCAAGCGAGCACAGTCAGCGCAGCCGCCTGCCGCGAATGGCATCGACTCGGTGCGAAGCGAGTAGTTCTCGCTCGTGAGCTGACGCTCGACGAGATACGCTTCATCCGTGCAAATACGCCGCCGGAGCTCGAGCTCGAGACCTTCATACACGGCTCGATGTGCATATCCTACAGCGGACGCTGCCTATTGTCGCAGCATTTCGTCGGTCGTGATGCAAATCGCGGACGCTGTGCTCAGCCCTGCCGCTGGAATATGACCTATTCAAAAGCTGGTGAAATGGCGTGCGGCGATTCATGTACTTCTTCTGCTGACGAAGGCTGTGCAGAGTATGAGATCGTCGAGGAGAAGCGACCCGACAACCGCGTTCCAGTAATCGAAAATGAGCGCGGCACATTCTTCCTGAGCTCGAAGGATATGTGCATGATCGAGCATATTCCCGAGCTTATCGAAGCCGGGATCGACTGCTTCAAAATCGAAGGACGCATGAAGAGTGAATACTACGCCGCCGTAGTAACGAACGCCTACCGCATGGCGATCGACCGCTATTTAGCCGACCCAGAAGGCTATAAATACGACCCCGCATGGCTGCGAGAGCTCGAAAGCGTAAGTCACCGTGAATATAATACCGGCTACTATTTTGCGAAACCGATGGAGGACGCAAATACCGCGAAAAATCCCGGATATATGAAGGAAAAGGCATATCTCTGCCGCGTAGAATCATATGATAGTACGACCGGACGCGCGCTGCTGATTCAGCGAAATAAGGTATTCGCAAATTCGAATGTTGAGGTCATCTCTCCGGGTAAGGTCGGACGCGCGTTCAACATTGGCGAGCTTTACGACGAGCAGTCGAATGTAATCGAGTCCGCGCCGCACCCATATATGCGATTTTACGCAAAGCTGCCGTTTGAAGTGAAAGCCGGAGACATAATCCGTGCGGGCAACTGATATATAACAAGAAAGGCAATAATTTATGGAACATCTTACGTTTATTGAACTTATAAAAGTAATAATCATCGGTATCGTACAAGGCATAACCGAATGGCTGCCAGTATCGAGTACCGGTCATATGATACTTGCCGACGAGCTGCTGAAAATGAATGTCAGCGCGGAATTTATGGAAATGTTCCGCGTCGTTATCCAGTTTGGCTCAATTTTGGCAGTCGTTGTGCTATATTTCAACAAGCTGAATCCGTTCGCACCGTCTAAGAGCAGCGTTGAAAAACGAGACACATGGCAGCTTTGGTTCAAGGTGTTGGTCGGTATAATCCCTGCCGGAGTCATCGGAGTGCTCCTCGACGACTGGCTCGACGCACATCTCTACAACTACGTGACCGTAGCGATCGCGCTTATCGCCTACGGTATAGCATTCATCGTCGTAGAGCGTCGGAACAAAAACAAGAAACCGCGCGTTTCTACCCTATCCGAACTTACATACAAAACTGCACTGCTTATCGGTATGTTTCAGATGTTGTCGCTCATCCCGGGAACGTCGCGTTCAGGCTCGACTATCATCGGCGCGATAATCATCGGCTGCGCACGTCCGGTAGCAGCTGAATTCTCGTTCTTCATGGCGATACCCGTAATGCTTGGCGCAAGCCTATTGAAGCTCGTAAAATTCGGATTCGCGTTCACCTCAGCTGAGCTTATCGTGCTGCTTGTCGGAGTTGTCGTCGCATTCGTAGTATCAGTACTCGCGATACGCTTCCTGATGGACTACATAAGAAAGCGCGACTTTGCCGCATTTGGATGGTATCGGATCATACTTGGCGTGATCGTGCTGATATATTTTGCAGCTAAGACAATTTTCGCTTGATAAAGTGCATAACAATAATGCGATACGGCAAATATTTTTTATGCTAATCTGAAAAATCTGATTTTTTGGCGATTTTTTAACAAATAGGTGTTGATAAAATCTTCCGGATATGATAAAATATTGATAGCTGTAAAAATGTTTTTAACTATTGTTGTTTAGTAAAACATATTAAAAATAAAATTTTAAGTATACAGAAAGGCAAGGTAATATAAATGTACAACAAGAAATCTATTGAAGATATCGGCGAAGGCTTCCGCGGTAAGAGAGTACTCGTCCGCTGCGACTTCAACGTACCGGTAAAGGACGGCGTTATCACTGACGATAAGCGTATAGTCGGCGCACTCCCCACCATCAAGTATCTGATGGACAAGGGCGCAAGAGTTATCCTCTGCTCACACATGGGCAGACCGCACAACGTATTCAACGAGAAGCTCGCTCTCGATAAGAAGGAAAAGAAGAAGATCGAAGCTCTCCCTGAGGCTGAGCGTGAGGCTGCAACTGCTGCTGCTCTCGAAAAGGCTAAGGGCGACGTTAAGAAGCTCTCACTGAAGATCGTTGCTGACGACCTCAACAAGAAGGGTGTTCCGGCAGTTCTCGCTGCTGACGTTATCGGTCCTGACGCAAAGGCTAAGGCTGCTGCACTCAAGGACGGAGAGGTCCTGCTTCTCGAAAACGTTCGTTTCCATGCTGAAGAGGAAAAGAACGAGCCTGCATTCGCAAAGGAACTCGCTTCGCTGGCTGAGATCTATGTAAACGACGCATTCGGAACTGCTCACAGAGCACACGCTTCGACTGCTGGCGTTGCTGATTATCTCGACACTGCTGTATGCGGTTACCTGATCCAGAAGGAAATCGAGATCATGGGCAAGGCTCTTGAAGATCCTAAGCGTCCGTTCGTAGCTATCCTCGGCGGCGCAAAGGTATCCGACAAGATCGGCGTTATCAACAGCCTGCTCGAGAAGTGCGACACCATCATCATCGGCGGTGGTATGGCATACACCTTCTTCAAGGCTATGGGCAATCCTATCGGTACTTCTATCTGCGAGAACGACAAGCTTGATATGGCTCTTGGAATCATGGCTAAGGCTAAGGAAAAGGGCGTAAACTTCCTCCTCCCTGTCGACAATGTGATCGGACGCGAGTACAAGGAAGACACCACCTTCATGAGAATCTACTCTGACTCTATTCCGGACGGCTGGATGGGTCTCGACATCGGCGAAAAGACTCAGGAGCTCTACGCAAAGACCCTGAAGGACGCTGGCACTGTAATTTGGAACGGACCGATGGGCGTATCTGAGTGGGAGAACTTCGCAGCAGGAACACGCACTGTAGCTAAGGCTATTGCAGAATCTGACGCTATCTCGATAATCGGCGGCGGCGACTCGGCAGCAGCAGTAGAGACACTGGGCTATGCTGACAAGATGACTCATGTATCGACCGGCGGCGGCGCATCTCTCGAATTCCTCGAGGGTCTCGAACTCCCCGGCATCGCATGCCTGAACGAGCGGTAATGCGGGGACGCCCCCGCGGGCAGCGGTGAGCCACCGCGGGCATAGTCAAGATTTGTGCTCGTAAACTTCATTGTTTACTGCCTATCAAACATAGCACAAGGTTACTGCGGCTTGACTGACAGCGGTATACTGTTTGGGTCACGTAATTTAATTTTAATTAAAAAGGAAAGTGGACGGCGCACATTTGCTTTCCACTTTCCTTACTTTGAAAATAAATCATAGTTAAGAGGAAAATAAAATGAATAAGGCTACACGTCGGACTGTTATTGCCGGCAACTGGAAAATGAATATGACTCCTTCCCAGACTAAGGAGTTCATCAAAGAGCTTGCACCTATGGTCGCAGGCAAGGACGACTGCGACATCGTACTCTGCGTTCCGTTCGTAGATATCGCTCCTGCTGTTGAAGCTGCTAAGGGCACTAACATTAAGGTCGGCGCTGAGAATGTACATTTCGCAAAGAACGGCGCTTACACCGGCGAGATCTCTGCTGAAATGCTCAACGAATGCGGCGCTGAATATGTCGTAATCGGACACAGCGAACGCCGTCAGTATTTTGGTGAGACCAACGAGACTGTAAATCAGCGCGTTAAGGCTGCTCTCGAGGGCGGACTCAAGGTCATTCTCTGCGTAGGCGAGCTTCTTGCTGAGCGCGAGCAGGGTATCACTGAGGAGATCGTTTCTCTCCAGACTAAGATCGCACTTCTTGATGTAACTGCTGAACAGCTCAAGAATGTTATCATCGCTTATGAGCCTGTATGGGCTATCGGAACCGGCAAGACTGCTACTCCTGAGCAGGCTGATGAAGTTTGCGGCATTATCCGCGGCGTTATCGCTAAGCTCTACAGCGCAGAAGCAGCAGAGGCATTCACTGTACAGTACGGCGGTTCGATGAACGCTAAGAATGCTGCTGAGCTCCTTTCCAAGGTCAACGTTGACGGCGGACTCATCGGCGGCGCTTCACTGAAGACCGCTGACTTCACTGTTATCGTAGACGCAGCTCAGTAATTGAATTATTGAACTTTTGTACAGCTCTCACATATATGTGAGAGCTGTTGCTGTATATACAGCAAACATTGTGCATTATATATATTGACTCTAACGTTTCGTAATAGCTTATAATAAATAGCATGAGGGAGGGATACGAATGTTTACTGTTAGTGAGGTCAGCAAGCTGACCGGTGTAAGTGTCCGGACACTGCACCACTACGACACGATCGAACTTTTGCAGCCGACAGAAATCAGTGCCGCCGGATATCGGCTGTACGACGAATCGGCAATATCTCGTCTGCGGGATATCTTGATCTTTCGCGAATTAAAGTTTAAACTGAGCGAGATAAAAACAATACTTAATAATAAAAATATTGACCGTAAGGATATACTGAATTCGCAAGTTGAACTGCTGACATTCGAACGTGATCGGATTAACAGACTTATATCTTTAGCTCATAATATTATTGAAAACGGAGGAATGAATATGGATTTTTCAGCATTTGACAGAAATAAATCCGAAAGCTATCGTAAAGAAGCGATGGAAAAATGGGGTGCGACAGAGGCATGGAGCGAGTTCGAACGCAAAGCAAACAAGTGCTCGGATAATGATGATCGGGCTGTAAATGAAGCCTTTATGCAAATTTTCACTGACATCGGGCGAAATAGAAATCTGCCGCCGGAATCAAAAGAAATCCAAGCCTTGATCGAACGGCTTCGTCGCTTTATATGCGACAACTACTATAACTGCACACCTGAAATTCTGCACGGTCTTTCGCTGATGTATGTATCAGACGAGCGATTCAAGAACACGATCGACAGCTGTGGCGGCGATGGTACTACCGAATATATAAAAGCAGCAGTTGAATATTACTGCAAGCACACCAGCAAATAAATGAACGGCGTTCCAATAAATCGGAACGCCGAATTTTTCATAATGTAACAGTTCACGTATTGACATATGTCAGTAAAAATGATATAATTATTAAAGCTTATATCAACGTTATCGAAGTGGCAGATATTGATTCGATAACCGTCAATAACAAATTCAATTTATGGAAGTATATCATGATAAATCGCGTAATGGTGGCAATGAGCGGCGGAGTGGACAGCTCAGTCGCTGCATATTTAATAAAATCAAGCGGCGTTGACGCAGTCGGTGCGACATTGAAACTCTTCTCAAACGAGGACATCCAGCTCGACCGCACTAAAACCTGCTGCTCGCTCTCGGACGTTGAGGATGCGCGCAGCGTCGCTAACCGGCTCGGTATTCCCTACTATGTCTTCAATTTCAGCGACAATTTCAAAGAGAAAGTAATCGGTCGTTTCATTGCAACCTACGAATCCGGCGGAACTCCGAATCCCTGTATTGACTGCAACCGCTTCATAAAATTCAAGCAGCTGCTCACGCGCGCTGAGCTGATGGAGTGCGATCATATCGCGACTGGACATTATGCGCGCGTCGAATACGACTCGAACTCCGACCGCTGGCTATTAAAAAAAGCCGCAGACAGCCATAAAGACCAAACCTACGTCCTTGCGTCGTTGAATCAAGAGCAATTAGCGCATACACTCTTCCCTCTCGGTGGATTGACAAAATCAGAGGTACGACAAATCGCTGACGAACAAAACTTTCTCAACGCAGATAAGCCCGATAGTCAAGATATCTGCTTCGTCCCTGACGGAAACTACGCACGCTTCATAGAGGAATATACAAACCACCAATCAATCCCGGGCAACTTTATCGACACAACCGGAAAAATCGTCGGTAAGCATAAAGGAATCATCCACTATACACTTGGACAGCGCAAGAAGCTCGGCGTATCAATGGGACGACCGATATTCGTCTGCAATATAGATCCACAAACTAATACCGTGACCCTTGGCGATGAACCTGACTTATACTCGAAAAGCTTGACAGCACGGGATATAAATCTAATCGCATTGCCCGAAATAAAATCGCCGATACGAGTAACTGCGAAGACGCGATATAGCCATAAGGAAGCCGCCGCAACACTCGAACAAACCGGTGCTAACGAACTGCATATAGAATTCGACGAGCCGCAGCGTGCGATAACCAAAGGTCAGTCAGTAGTCATATATTCGGATGAAGTGGTAATCGGCAGTGGTACAATAGTGTGATATTTCAAATTAGAAAACAGCAGTATATTGTAGCATATCAATAAACATAACAGCCAGCAAACAATATTTTCAATATACCTCTTGCAAAAAACGAGCAAATTTGATATAATAATAAAATATAAGTAGAATCTGCAAGCAAATTGCAGAGATTAGTTCGACGTAGAGGTGCGGGGCCACGGAGTCGAACGCGCATGATATGTCTAACAGGGCGCAAAGACTGTTCGCCCCACTAAATGAACGATGCAGCTATATTGCATAGGCGAACATCCCAGCGATTGCGATAGCTTTTAAAAAGTCTTTTGCCAGGCTTTTCTTCAGAAAAGCCGCGCGTCTCATAACTAACAATTACGCACAAATAAACAATGAGGTACACAAACACATGATACGTACGGTGATATACGACATGGACGGTACCCTCGTCGACTCTGAGGGAGCTATTGCGCTCGCCGGGAAGGAAGCGCTTGTCGATTGGGGGATTGAATGCCAGCTCCCCGATTTTAAGCCGTTCACCGGTCAAGGAGACGACAAATTTATAGGCGGTGTCGCCAACAAATACGGAATAGAGTATACGCCTAAGATGAAAGAACGGGCGTATGAGATATACATGGAAAAGGCTGCCGAGCGGGTTCAGGTGTATCCTTGGTCGAAGCGGATCATTGAGTTCTTCGCTGATAGAGGAATGAAAAGCGCGATTGCGTCGGCATCCGACAGAGTGAAGGTCATGTACAATATCAAGTGCATTGGTGTTTCACCTGACAGTTTTGACGCAGTAATAACCGCAAGTGAAGTCACAAAGCAAAAGCCCGACCCTGAGGTGTTCAATAAAGCTCTCGCTGCGATCGGCGGCGATTGCAAACCTGATGAAGCGCTCGTATTCGAAGACACCCTGATGGGAGTCAAAGCCGCGAAAGCCGCCGGAATGAAGTGCATAGCGACGACTACAAGCTACCCAGCGCCTGAGCTTTACAATGTAGGTGCTGATTCGGTACTTCCCGACATCGCCGCAATTTGCGAAATATTTGATATTTTTAAGATATAACGAAAGGACTGCCATAAAATGGGAGCACAACTTACTAAAAACGATAAACGGACCTGCTATGTTGCAGAGCTGTCCGCTAAAGATGTAGGAAAACACGTATGCCTGATGGGATGGGTACAGCGTCAGCGTGACCTCGGAGGTCTTATTTTCGTCGACCTGCGCGACCGCTCTGGTATCATCCAGCTCGCGTTCGATGACAACACCGACCGCGGCATTTTCGATACCGCATTTACACTCCGCTCGGAGTATTCTATCTGCGCTAAGGGTATCGTTCGCCACAGAGGTGAAGGCGCGGTCAATAAGAACATTCCTACCGGAGAAATCGAAATCGCAGTCGATGAATTAAAGGTATTCTCGACCGCTCAAACTCCGCCCTTTGAAATTGTCGAAAACAGCGACGTTAAGCCGGAGCTTCGTCTGAAACACCGCTACCTCGACCTGCGCCGTCCGGACCTCACACGCAACATCATCGCGCGCAGCCAAATAGTCAAGATCGCACGCGACTATTACGCTGAAAACAACTTCATCGACATCGAAACTCCATGCCTTATCAAACCAACTCCGGAAGGAGCACGCGACTATCTCGTACCAAGCCGCGTACATCAAGGCAAATTCTACGCACTTCCGCAGTCACCTCAGCTTTATAAGCAGCTTTTAATGCTGTCGGGCTTCGACCGTTACTTCCAAATCGCACGCTGCTTCAGAGATGAAGACCTGCGCGCTGACCGTCAGCCTGAGTTCACTCAGATAGACCTCGAAATGTCGTATGTAACTGAGGACGACGTAATGGAGCTGAACGAAAAGTTCCTCGTGCGTCTCTTTAAGGAATTCAAAGGAATCGAACTGCCGACCCCGTTCACACGCATGACTTGGCATGAAGCAATGAACCGCTTCGGCTCGGACAAGCCCGACCTGCGCTTCGGCTTTGAGCTTCAGGATATCTCAGACGTGCTGAAAGACTGCGGCTTCAAGGTATTCGCCGGAGCTATAGAAAACGGCGGCTCTGTACGCGCGATAAATATCAAGGGCGCAGCTGACAAGTTCTCGCGCAAGGATATCGATGCGCTGACTAACTTCGTCAAGTCCTACAAGGCTAAGGGTCTCGCTTGGTACAAGAACGTAAACGGCGAAGTATCATCGTCCTACGCTAAGTTCCTGACCGACGACGAGAACGCCGCTGTAGTCGCTAAGCTCTGCATTGAAGCTGGCGACATCGTGTTCATTGTCGCTGACAAGAATAAAGTCGTATTCGATTCGCTCGGCGCACTCCGCTGCGAAATCGCAAAACGTCTCGGACTTATCAATCCGAATGAATACAAAATGCTGTGGGTAACCGAATTTCCGCTGCTCGAATATGACGAGGAGGATGGTCGCTTCTACGCAATGCACCACCCCTTCACCATGCCAATGGAGGAAGACCTACAGTATATCGAGTCTGATCCAGGTAAGATCCGCGCAAAGGCTTACGATATCGTGATCAACGGTACGGAAGCCGGAGGCGGCTCGGTGCGTATCCATGACGCTGAGATCCAGTCGAAAATGTTCGACCTGCTCGGCATGACACACGAGGAAGCGAATGAAAAGTTCGGATTCCTGCTTGAGGCCTTCCAGTACGGCGTACCGCCGCACGCAGGCATGGCATACGGTCTCGACAGACTGGTAATGCTGATACTCGGACTCGACGATATACGCGACGTTATCGCCTTCCCGAAGGTTCAGAATGCGTCTGAGCTTATGAGCCGCTGCCCGTCTATCCCGGACGAAAAGGCGCTCGCTGAGCTCGGTATAGCAGTAGTATCTGAGGAAGAATCAGACGCTGAATAAAAAGTAAATAGACGTGTTCGATAACCTAACCTCAGCTTTTGAAAATGCTGATTTCATCAGCATTTTCAAAATTTAATTGAGAGGTCATCGAACGTGTCTAATCTAATGCGGCGATGTAAAAGTCGTCGCATTAGTTACATTGAGGTTAAAATTATGGATATTTCAAAGCGCAATTCAGCGCTTGATATAACGCGAATATGCGCACTGTTCTGTGTAATATCGGTTCATTTCTTTCTAAATAACGGCTTCTACAATGAGCCAATGTTCGGAAAGCGGATGTACGTTATGACAGTAATGCGCACGGCGTTTATGATATGCGTTCCGCTGTTCATCATGCTAACCGGATATCTGATGTGCAACAAGAAGTTGTCGGCTAAATACTACCTCGGTATTATCAAAACACTGTCAATATACGTGTTAGCAAGCATTGCATGCCTTGTCTATAAGATGATAATATACCACGAAAATCTAACGTTTTCACATATAATATCATCACTGCTCAACGGCAGCGGCGCAAACTATGCTTGGTATATCGAAATGTACTTCGGATTGTTTCTTTTGATTCCGTTCATCAATCTGATATACAACAATCTCGGCTCGCACAAAGCAAAGTTAGCGCTGCTTGCAACTCTGCTGTTCATGACGGCAATTCCGTCGCTTGCGAATATATACAATTTCCGCGTCGAGGGATGGTGGAAAACGCCGTATCTCTCACGCGAATATCATCAGCTCATGCCCGACTGGTGGGTAATGATATACCCGCTGACCTACTACTTTCTCGGTGCATATCTGCGTGAGTTCCCGCTGAAATTAAAGCAGCATACTAAACTGATTTTCTGGGGTATATCGATAATCGCATTCGGTAGCTTCAACTATTATCGCAGCCACTACGGATTTTTCGAATGGGGTATTTACAACGACTGGTACGGATTCCAGAATGTCATTATGACCTTCTTCGCGTTCAGCTTCCTGTCGAGCATTAAAACCGATAAATATCCGAAGGGCTTCAAGTGGTTCTTAATGAAGGTATCTGACCTGTGCCTTGGCGGATATCTCGTATCGTACATATTCGATAATTATTTCTACCCGATACTGAACGCTCATGTGCCGACAATGGTATACCGCTTGAACTGGTATCCAGTAATAGTACCGATCGTATTCATCTGTTCTCTGCTACTGTCACTTGTACTTAATCTAATTTACGGTGCTGCTGAATACGGTTGTAAGCTTGCTTATGGTAAGCTGACACGGACCGAATCGCCCAAATCGAGAGTAACTGAACAAAATCAGCGCAGGCTCGATACTCTTGAAACCGCTCGATTGATTCTGCGCCCATTCAGGGAGTCTGACGCTGAAGATATGTTTGAATATGCAAGTGACCCTGATGTCGGACCGCGGGCAGGCTGGAAGCCTCATAAATCGGTTGACGAGAGTCTCGATACAATACGTCATTTTATCACAGACGGAGATGTATGGGCAATTGAATTGAAGGAGACGCACAAGGTTATCGGCTCAGTCGGACTTCACCGAACAATAAACAAGAAATTCACTGAAGAGCTAAATATTGCTTATGACATTGAACTCGGATATGTGCTTGGGAAGACGTATTGGGGACGCGGAATTATGCCGGAAGCCGCTGCAAAATTGATAGAGCACACATTCTCGCTCGGTACAAAGACAATGCTCGTCGCACATTTCGACGGAAATGTGCAGTCAAAACGCGTCATTGAAAAGCTCGGCTTCAAGCCGGTCGGCAGAATCGAGCAATGTCATGAACGGTATGATGGAGAAATGCTTAATGAAAGCTTCTATCTGCTGACAGCTGAGGAATATTATAAGCAAAAGGCTAAGTTATCGGACAGTGATAAATTAACTGTAGTATGATTTGATAAGAGCACATGAGATATCACTATCTCGTGTGCTTTTTGAATAATTTTTGATTATAAGTAAATAATCTTAACGCAAAGCTCTTGAAAATTTCATAAGTGTGTGGTATAATATTATTTAGTATTGGTATATAATATTTTGAGAGGACGTGAGTACATGGCGGAAAGCAAGAATACAAAGCTTATCGCTCCGAACAAAAAAGCACGCCATGATTATTTCGTCATTGAGACATATGAAGCTGGCATTGAGCTGTTCGGAACTGAAGTGAAATCCATACGGCGTGGTCAGGTAAATCTGAAGGATTCCTACTGTTTTATCGATAAAGGCGAGCTCTTCGTTTCAGGAGTTCACATCAGCCCGTATGAGCAAGGAAATATATTTAATCGAGACCCAATGAGAATTCGCAGGCTGCTCATGCACAAGAAGGAAATAATGAAGCTGCTCGGAATGATAGGTCAGCAGGGATATACACTTGTACCGCTGTCGATGTACTTCCGTGATTCGCGCGTAAAGCTTGAAATTGGACTATGCAAGGGTAAGAAACTGTACGATAAGCGTGATTCCGCCGCTGAAAGACAAGCAAACCGCGATATTGAACGCAGTGTTAAGACCTTTAATACACGCTCAAATAGAGGGGAGCTCGACTGATATGGAATTTAATGAAGTACTGTTCAAGCGTCGTTCAACTCGCGCATTTACTGACAAGCCGGTATCAAGGGAACAGATTGAGCAAATGCTGACAGCCGCGATAAATGCCCCCAGTGCCTGCAATATGCAGTCATGGCATTTTTATGTGGTTACAAATGCAGAAACAAAGGCTAAGTTTACTGAATTTTGTGCTCCGTGGGCAGCAACTGCTCCAGTTATATTTGTTATCTGTACAGATGGTGCGAACATTACTGCAAGATTCGGAGAGAGAGCTAAGACATTCATCATTCAGGATACTGCATTGGCAGCTGAAAATCTGCTGCTTTCGGCAGCTGACATGGGACTTAACGGCTGTTTCATGGGGGCATTCGACAAAGAAAAGTGCCGTGAGCTATTGAATATACCAAGCAAATATGACATCGTTGCGTTGATCCCGGTAGGAGAAGCAAGTTCTGAAACTCCGTCTCGCGATCGTAAGCCGATAAGCGAGGTTGCAGAATTTATATAATTGTATTCGATAATTTCTTATACGAAGCTATCGAGTATATACATGGGGATGTAAAGGTTTCGACGGGGATTTTGACATACAGTAAGCGGGTAGAGACGCCTGATCTCTTTAAAATTGGCAACCTAAAATTTAAACGCTAACGATAATCTCGAATTAGCTGCTGCCTAAGTGCAGCATGTCCGGTGAGTGAGTACCGCGACTCTCACATGGGCATCATTGAGCGGTGAACGTGAGCAGTAGTTTCGCACTTGAAGCTGCCATGAATTAAAGCGCTACCCGCCGCATGAGCCTGTCGCTCGGCGCGTGCAGCGGGGAATCTCAATTGAACGACTACACCCGAAGAAAGCTGTGTTGATGAATTTTCGGACACGGGTTCGATTCCCGTCATCTCCACCAAACACATAAACCCGCTTATCAAGCCGATAAGCGGGTTTATCTTGATTTTATGCGGGTTTGCAGGCTTTCAAAATAGGAAACACAATTCAATAACTTATAGCTAAAAATCGAAAAATAGAGACCAATCTGCCATGAATCTGCCAAAGAAATATACCTACACACAAAATAAAAAAACCGCAAACCGCCATACAGGGATGAACGGTTTGCGGTTTTTAAAAAGTCGCAGGAATCATGGAGTAAATATATTATATCACAGTTTCCGCAAAATGTCAATAGTTTCCAGTGGATAAATTCGGTTTATCTAAACTCAGTCATTCCACCTCGGGCAGCCCCGCTACCGAAGTAACCACGGACAGCAGACCAGCGAGGAACGACGCACTTGCGACGACACCCCAGTTGACTTCAGTAAGCAGCGCGGTCGTACCGATAGTCGCAGCGGCAGTCTGAGCGACCGTCTTAATCGCACGTACACCAGCAGCCTTCAGCCACGCCTTTATGTTTGTTTTCTTCATCATTATCATCTCCCTTCAAATTTTAACCCAGCTTGAAATCTCGCCAAGCAGCACACGGTCATCCTTAACCTGCAATATCGTATACACCTTACCAACGAGCCGCTGTGGAACAGCGACACCGTTTGTATACCTATCGTCAGCCTTGATAGTGTACATGCCGCCAACCTCGTATGCGCCGTCGAAGTAGCCTACGTCAACATCAACGTCAGCCTTGATACCGTCGACTCTTCCGACACCATACTGCCACATCTGCAAGCGCGGCACACTCATCGGCTGCTTGACACCGTAATGCGCGAGCCATATGTCGACATTATCGAAAGCTCCGGATTCGAACCTATACTTTATGTAATTCGGGTTTGTATACAGCATAGGTCTGTACCCATTCGCAGCTATCACTTCCATGAAAACATTTACAACCTTAGTCAGCGTAGATTTAGGTAAGCCTTTTAGATACATCTCGCTCTCGACATCAACGGCAGCCCATAACGACAGCTTGTCCCTGTACGGCCATATCACACTCATGAAATACTCCGCTTCATACTTTGCCTCTTCGACCGTTTG
>JAAVZO010000026.1 GCA_022791685.1 Clostridiales bacterium | reverse complement strand
CACATCCGACAGCGACTTCGAAAACCATTTGATTCGCTTATTCAATGGACGAAGCACACTCGGTGATATCAACACCATGTGTCAAAGGGTTCAAAACACTCGCGAAGAAATCGAACAGAATCTGCTGAACGACCAATACTGCGAACCGTATGAATTGACCGCAGATATCCGTGAGCTTACAGCCGCCTACGGTACTGTAAAAATGTCGTTCTTCTGTCCTCTTGTTGGAAGTATCGAAGACAGTGACTACAACGAAACGCAAACGATCAGCAATCAGCACCTCAAATGCTTTGAATACGAGATCGGAGAGCTTCTTGAATCGGAACAGTCCGAACCCGAAGATGAAATGGCGCAGTACTTCAATGTATCCGCCCGGCACTCGAATTGAGCTGATTTCAATGGATGATCCCTATGCTCCCGTACCGTCCGGAACACGAGAAACGGTCGATCACGTGGACGATGCTTCAACGATCCACATGAAATGGAACAACGGAGGAAGACTCGGAGTAGTCCTCGGCGAAGACTCATTCAGAAAACTGACTGCCGAGAAACTTGCAGAAGAACAGGCAGAAAAAGAAGGACTCGATGAGGATGAATCCCTAAATATGACCATGTAGTCCTGTGGTGAAAAGTCAAGAGGTAAATAAGAAAAAAATGAGAAAAAGAGCGACAAAAAAACATGAAAAAGGCGCAAAAAGGCAACATCTAACAAAGCCCTGCCCGTCAGAAATTTTTTGACAGGGCGAAAGATGAACCGGAAATTACTCCTCCGGCGGGATATAGAGGCGGTTGGTTTTCAGCAGAGCGTAAACCAACCTGACCAGTTTGCGAGTAGTAAGAGCGAGTGCGCGTCTGTGCTGATGCTTAGTAACCTCACGGAACTTGAGGTTGTAGAAACGTCGAAACTCCGGGTCGCATTTTCTCAGAGAATTGGCGGCTTCGCAAAGATAGTAGCGCAGGTGATGATTGCCGGATTTAATCAGATGAGTCTCATCGGATAAAAAGTCGCCCGACTGATTATTCGGAATAGCATAAAGCTGTTTTTCAATGGCTTTGTCATATTCCTTGACTTGCCCTTGCAAAAGACGAATGGTTGACATGGAGATAGCAAGTATTTTATTTACGGAATCCGCAATGACCGTTGGCAGTCGGTAATAATTCTTAGCAGCCTTCTGTAAATCTGAGACAATGTTGTATACATCTTCAAACTTGTCTTTACCGTGTTTCTGAATGAAATCTGCAAGCTCATCGGCATCACTCGTCTACTGATTCAAACTCTTCAAGGGTAGCGGTAGCTGTTGCTCCGAAGTTGTCAGAGAAGATTTTCTCCTGCGTAAAGCTAGAAAACTTCAAAAACAGTTGATTTAGAAACCGCTGTTTTTCACGGGTAAGGCTTTGTACCGTCTAATATCTGGCATGTGTCAGTGCTTTTAATGCTTCATAACGGTAGTTGCCAATGTAAACTTCCTTGTTAATTCTTCCGAATCGCAGATGGTCTGCAATGATGAAAGCGTCAACGAAGTCGTTTTTAAGTAAATCTGAATAAGCATCTTTAAACTTCTTTACTTGCTTTGGATTGCGCATATGCAGTTTCTTTTCAAAGCCAGAGAACTTTCCTTTTTCTCGGAGAAAGTACATGAGATTATCTCCGTAAATAGAGGTTGACTCCATTCCGAAGCTTTCAATGCGAAAAGCCCTACTGCTATCGGGCGAAAGCAACTCGGATAAACAGCCTATGTGTTTGCAGTTAACTTCCGGTTCAAGGGAACAGACTATTCAAAGAAGTCACTCAAACGAGTGCAACGAGGAGGTGTAGAATTTGTCCCTGCCATCTTTAATAACATTATATCACGGATATGTGAATACCTGCCGAACATTTAACAGAAAAAGTCTGTCATGTAAAGGGTTCGGAGTAGTATTTTGCTTCGCAAAATCTCCACTCCCGACTTCGTCGCCCTTGACACGTCATCCATTTTCTGCTGCGAAGTAGATATACCGTTTAAGCCGATTTTCGGCTTAAACGCCATTTCACTAAAACAAGATTTTGTGAGTACCTTGTTTTTGTAATCGTTTTCCCAAAACCCGTATCCGAAATTCTGCTTCGTATCGCCGCAGAGCAAGAATGCTCGGTTAAGGAAATCATTGACAAGGCGATAAAAGAATACCTCGAAAGGATGAACGAAAATGGCAACTGAAGAAAAGAAAGGTATAACCGTAAAGGTTGATGCAGACCTTCATGCAGAAGTACGCAGGAATCTCGAACAGAACGGTATGACTATGGGGGAGTTTGTGGCAATTGCTCTGCACAATGAATTGCATCCGAAAAATAATCAAAAGGAGGATACCCAAATGGGTAATATGAGAACACTGGCATTTCAGGTTCCGGAGGAATTGTTCCAAAAACTCAAGGACTATCTTACAAGGCACGGTATTTCACAGAAACAGTTTGTCATCGGTCTGATCGAAAAGGAGATTGACCGTGATTTTAACGAACTCAACAGTCAGACTGCATCTGAAACGGATGATCAATTGTTCCTTGTCAAAGGTGGCAACGGTGCAAGACCGAATGGAATCGGACGAAAGGTATTCGGTGAATTTCTGAAAGACGGAGAACCAACCAATTTTTTTCGTGATGAAATCATCGGTGTTCTTAGGGACGAGCATCTGCTTGCATGGGCAGAAGAAAAACTGCAGGATATGAGCGAGGAAGCACCCACGCTAACCATGCAGTAATATTTGATTCAGTGAGCTGACCATAACGGTCGGCTTTTTTGAATATATCACATTTTTCAAGGAGAAATCACTATGGCAGCAAAATCAAATCTAAAAGAACCCCAGGGCAGTCTCAGCCCTCTTCTCCGACACCCGATATCAGCGTCCGTGTGGACAGGATGAACGATGTCGGAAAAATCCGCGCATTCGTAAGTGCAAACATCGGTGGTGCATTCGCCATTCATGGTATCAAGGTCGTCGACTCCGATAAAGGGATGTTCGTCGCAATGCCGCAGAACAAGTTCAAAACTGCTGACGCTGAAACAAAATATCTTGATGAGTTCCATCCGATAACCACTGAGGCTCGAAACAAGCATAATGAAGCAGTTCTCGCAGCTTATGAATAGGCTGTACAGCAGACAGAAGATGCAGTACAGTCCGAAGCTCCCGTACAGTCCATGTAAAACCAAAATCCAAATAACAAGAAAGATATGAGGTATTCATTATGTAAAAGTTCTTCAACTCCATTACCACCAAGATTTCCGCTATGGCAACTTGTGCAAAGCCTGCCGTTGCCGCTGCTGCTTCCACCACCGGTAAAGGATATGTGGACTCCGGTGTCAAGATTCTCATTGCCGTAGTAATCGGAGCTCTCCTTCTCAGCGGTCTTTACGCGCTCTTCGACACCACCATTATGCCCACGGTCACCAACAAAATCACCGAACTCTTCAACTACGCCGGTTAAAACGGCGCCTTTTCTCGCAGAGCCTTGTCGTATCCGGCAAGACTCTGCCCAATTATTATAAACTCGAAAGGAAAAACAATTATGAAGAAATTTCTCACTCTCGCCCTATCTGAGCTTATGCTGATCGCTACTCTGACAAGCTTTGTTGCTGAAGACATCGGAATTAAGCTGAACAAATATGGTACCGGCTCTGTTGCCCGTACAGTGGGCATTAAAGAGGACTACTATAATATCATGTAACCGATCGAAAAGTAACTCCCCCCTCTGCCTGTCGGTGCAAAATTATCCGTTTGTTCAAATATGTTTTTGCGTAACCTATTGCAATTTGCAGAAAAATAGGTTATAATTAAACTATACAGAGAGAACGGCAGTGAATGTATGCTCGGTATAGCAGGCAGATATCCTCATTGGAGAAAGTGCTGTCCGAATGTTCTGTGGGATACATTTCCCGTAAGGTTATAAATGGTATGTAACGCTTCTACCTTCAATGGACGGAGAATGGGAAGGTGAAAATCCGATATATCAAATCGGATGAACTGACTTCGGTTCGCGCTTCGGTAGAACGGCGCAAAGAGCTTCAAGAAAAGTTGAAAGAACTTCGTGCCACGCCCGAAGGTGTTCAGAACAGCAATCTCAAAAGAAAGGCGGTACGCAGTATGCAAAATATCACGGGAACTCTTATGTCCGAGGATCGCCCAATTGCAAAAGTACAAAACGGAATCATAACCGAGTCGGTGGAAGAACTGCTTCCGCTGTATCTGAAACGGACAAAAAATTTTGAGGAATGGGTTTCCTCTCGTGCCATCGATGCACACAGAACCCACTCCAGGCTTTTGAAAAAGGCACTCCGCCTCCGCACCACAGATGACGTGCAGACTGCTCTCGCCGTCAATGCGGCAACAGTCACTGACCGCTACTGGTTTAAGCCGGACGGCTCCTCCGCTGAATATGAAGACATCCGCTTCAAGGAAAACTACTTCGACCAGCTTGCTCTGCGCGGTGATCCCGACAGTTTTTCACGCAAGCCTTCAAGAACGCCGGAGTTAACTAACACGGGAAGTTTCGAGAAATGTTGGAAGCTTATCGACGGCAAATGGTGGATGTACAAAAGCGGCAATGCCGAGGAATGCTTCTCTGAAATGTTCATCTGCAAGCTCGGTGAGAAGCTCGGTCTTGATATGGCGCATTATGAGATGGACGGACATTATATCCGCTCAAAGGATTTCACTAACGGTGCTTCGGTTAACTTCGAACCAATTCATTCCCTTGTAGATGACGATGAAGATTATGAATACTGCTTCGAGGTGCTCTGCGAACTGTCACCCGACATCGCAAGGCAATATCTCCTAATCATATGGATGGACTCGATTTGCTACAACATGGATAGGCACACCGAAAACTTCGGTCTTCTGCGTGATATAAAAACCGGTGCGATTCTATCCCTCGCCCCAAATTACGATAACAACATCGCACTCATTGCAAAAGGTTATCCCTCCGATGTTACCCGAAAGAGTGACGGTCTGATTCGTTTCCTCCGAGAATTCCTTGCAAGCAGTAATAATGCGTTGGAAATGTACCGGAAGATGAAGCTACCCTTAATCTCTGCAGAGATCATCGATGAATGCCTTGATGAAATACCGATTGAGGTTGACCGTGACTATATCCGTGATTTCATTCTGAACGGTCAGGCACGGGTAAACGAGATCATCGGTATGGACGAAGATCAAAACGAAGACGAAGATAACACATTCGGACTTATGCTGTAATACCACCCAACTGAATACCAACCAAAGGCGATACCGAAAAAAGGTGTCGTCTTTTTTCTTGTGAAAGGAGAATCGAATATGAAAAAAACAACTATCACTCTTTCCTATGACGAAGAAAAACTGAATGCGCTCAGATTGTATATTGATCAGAAGAACACACAGATTGAGAGTGAACTTGAGTCTGCACTCGACGTACTCTACCAGAAGCATATGCCATCCGGTGTGCGTGAGTATATCGATATGCGATCCGGTACGTTTTCTGCTCCTGCACCAAAGGCACGCAGATCGAAGTCTGTTTTTTCTGCTGTTGGCACTTCTGAAACGGAGGTGAAAGAGTAAAATGAATCATGTGGATATTACGCTCTATATAAATGAATACCGACTCAGTGCTTTGTCAGATGCTCTCGGAAATAAAACCGCCGACACAGTCGAGGACAAATTGATGGAAGCATTCGATATGCTGTATCAGGAACACGTTCCCGATGCGATACGTTCCAATATCGAATTAAGAATTGAACGTGAGGATGCTGCTGAACAGGAACGTCTTGAAGCAAAGAGAAATTTTGCGGTGTATCACATCCGTGAAAGCAGTGACAGTGCATGGTGGATGTACAGTCTCCACGATTTTTCTGTAGCAATACTGTGCTGAAGGTCGTTCTGCAGGATACCTTTCTGCCGAAGATAATATGCAGTATCTGTCAAGTGTTATCACATCAACACTCAATGGAATTGTGACAGAAAGCGATCACCGAACAAGCGGTGTGCTGTTTTAAATAGTCGTTGAACTTGCCATGCTGCAGAACCTTATTGCAGCAACAAACAATGTAAATGATCTGACGATCTCCAAACTGCGGGGAGAATGTATCAAGGAAGTCAAGAGGATTCACGGTGTATTTTCATTCGAAAAAGCGATGGATTGGCAGTCATATGACGAGTAAATCACAGCAAAAAGTTAAGGGGGTGAAGTCGAATCGCAAGACTCATAACCAAATTCAAGTATATCAAACCCGGCCAAAAGTCCGGCAATTATCTCAGATATATTGCCACTCGTGATGGCTTTGAGAAGATTGATTACAGTAAAAAGTACATACCCGTCACCGAAAAACAGAAGGAACTGATCTTAAATCTGCTCAACGATTACCCAGATACGAAGGATATGCATGAGTATGAAGATTATCTCTCATCGCCGAATATCGGTACAGCTTCCGAATTTATTACTCGTGCTGTTGAAGATCATGCAGAGTATTTGATGAGCAAAAAGACCTACGCAGACTACATTGCAACCAGTCCGAGAGCGCAGAGATTCGGCTCACACGGACTCTTTACCGATGACGGAACAGAGATCAAACTCTCAAGTGTTTCGGATGAACTGAATTCTCACACGGGAAATGTATGGACAGCAATCGTGTTACTTCGGTGTGAAGATAGCGAACGGCTCGGCTATGATGATAGCATCAGATGGCGAGATATGCTCCGAGGACAGCGAGATGAGCTTGCGAAAAATCTGAAAATTGCACCCGAGAACCTCCGCTGGTTTGCCGCCGACAGTGACTCACCCTCAGATATAGCTGATGAAGCGATATTGAGATGTCCGTCCTGTAAGAATGAAGTTTCGGCTGGCATAAGCTTCTGTCCGAAGTGCGGCGCGAAGATAAGCAGCGAGAAAGATACATGACCTACTATATATTCCGTTGTGCAGCGGCATTTCTATTCGGGCTCGTTATGGGGGAGTTTACAAATACTCTCGAATATCGCCTGCGTTCGGATATCCCGCTGCTCGACGCGAATTGCTACTGTACATCATGTCACGGTACTGTCAAGCTGTTTGAGCAGCTGCCCGTGATAAGCTATATTAAGCTTGGTGGAAAATGCAGGCACTGCGGCGCAGAAATAGGCATTTATTATCCAATAGTTGAGGCTGTCGTGGCGTTATACTATCTCGCAGCAGCAATAATCAGCGCACCGAGTGTCATTTTTATGCTTGTCATCGGATATGTCGGAATAGCGATATACATAGTAATATCTCATTTGATTCGCGGTGAGCTGCAATTAAGAATCAAGTATCTCTGGGGGGTACTAATTCTTATATGGTATCATTTGCTTATTGGAATTGGCATTGGATTTTTAAATATTGCGTTTGATATGTGATATATAATTGCTAAAACTTCAGGAAGGAGAAGCTGAGCGGCAAAAACATTTGCCTCATACTCCATATCATTATAAGCTCCGCTTTGTTCCATCCAGTTATCAATGGTTCTAATCAGTATTCCATTCATGCGAGCTATCTTCGCCGGATTGCGGCTGGCATACTCACGGATGACTTTGTTGGTAATTGCAGACGGATCTTTGACTTTTGCCATGACATTTACACCTCCTCTGCGCGGGTTGCGCGGGTTCGCGGGTTATTTATACTTTTATCTATAGAAAAAATAAATAATAATATATATAAGGATTATAGAAATCGCCGCGAACCCGCGCAACCCGCGCACTTATGTTAAATGTAAGCCTACATACCTTGCAGTATGCCCCTTCACCTTCGAATACCACTTCGCCATTTCAATTCCGAACTTGGTGCTCGTATGAATATATTATATATGTTTTTTACTGTAATGTTAAGTACTTTCTGTTAATATTTTCAACTCAATATCAAAACGTTATTGGGGTTTATAACTTTAATTCATTCACAACAGTTATACTCGACAATTGCTAAAGAATGTTGAATTACAGTCGATATGTGCAATGTATATTACATCAACTCAAACTGAGTAAGCCTTGACCTGAAATGCTTGACATTTGGCTCAAGATATGCTATACTACATTAGACATATTCTATCTCATATTAGTTTGGTCGAATAATATCTGTGGAAAAGGAATTTGTACCACATTGAAGAAAATATACGACATGATCAGCCCGATAGAGCTTCTGTATCCTGGGGAGTGCGTCCGCTGCGGGAAGCCGCTTAAGCCTGGGAGTAGAGCTCCGTTCTGTCCATATTGCTGTTCGCGCTGGGAACATGAAAAGAGTATCATGAAAAGGAAGAACAGCGGACAGTCGGTGTTCATATATCCACATGAGCATGGGATCGAGCGCAGCGGTATGCTGCTGTATATTACAGAATACCGTCCAGACAATACGGCTTCTGCAACAAATTCGCTTATCTACAAGCTCAAATACAGTGCAACGAATAAGATATATGATTTCGCAGCTGCTGAGCTCGCTGGAATGCTGAGAAAAAGTGCTGGGATATTGTTCAGCGGCGCTATCCCGAGAAACAATATCATAGTCTCATTTATACCAAGACGGCGAAATTCAATACTAAAGTACGGCTATGACCATATGGAGAAAACAGCAAAGCTGACAGCGGCAAAGCTCGGATTCAAATATGAGAAGCTTATTACTAAAACGAATGAAGCATATGAGCAAAAGAGGCTCGGCCGCAAGGAAAGATTCGAAAATGCAGTTCAGACGACCAAGATCGTCAGCAGACATGAGCTTAGTGGAAAGGTTATTGTCCTGCTTGATGATATAGTAACTACCGGTGCTTCGATTTCGGCGGCCGCAGAGCTGCTGTTAAATGCTGGCGCTTCAAGTATTATTGCCGCTTCTATCGCTGCGACAGATCATGAATTGTGATAATATAACATTAAAGCCCACACGTTAAAATAAAATATATCAGATCAAAGGAAAAACAGTCATATGTATAGAAAAATAATTGTTGCTATTACATTTTTCACAGTTCTGTTAATATATACTTCGTGCTCACAAGCGGAAGATAGCCAAGAATCAACGAATGATATCACCGGTACAATAAACTCATCACCAGTCACGGATATCAACACTGATACTTCAACTGATTCGAGTGACTCCGAAACTTACGGTACAGACACAATTGCTCCTGATGAGCAGGATATTGCCGCAATTATAAACCGAAATCTTGATATTATTGCAGAGGATTTCGACGACAACGACGAATATGGTTCTATCGCCAAGCACGCTAAAGAATTTGAAGAAATCGTAAACTTTGGCGAGGAAGCATTGCCGTACCTTGACGAAGTTCATACGACCGCTGAGGTGCTGTACATGAATTTTCAGAATATGCGCGCCGTAGTGGCAATGCACGCTAAGTATGCGATAAAGCCGGAGCTGTACGACCGCGAATATCCATCGCCCGACGGTAAATACGCGCTGAAAGCTGCCATTGAATCGTTTGTGACAGGCTTAAATCCGTTTATGGGATTCTCGTACTATTTATCCATAATCGATACCTCTGATGGCTCAGTGCTGGTCACCGCCGACAAGGCATATGACATATACGGCTCATTTTTCAATCCGCAGATCAAATGGTCGCCAGACAGCCAATATCTCACGATTTCTGAAAGCTACAGACATTATTATTATGTAACCTACGCGTTTGACATCAAAAATTCGGTATTTGTCCATCTGCCGTATGAAGAAGAATTAAACGGGCTTCCCGGGTGGAGTACAGTATATACTGACTCGGATATCGGAAGCGAGCTTAACTGTCTCTACTGCTATTTTGGTGGATGGGGAGAGGACAGCGTTCGAATCAACGTTTGCGTCGGAATGAATGCAGGATATGAAGTTTATCTTGGCTGGTATGAATATAATTTCACCGAAGGTAAGGTGACAGCGCATGAATATTCACCCGGCAGCGAATATCCGAGTTTAACCGAGATCACCGAGTCTAATGACATCGGGGAAATAATAAACAAAAACCTCGATATTCTCATTGACGGCAGCGATAGCTTTAATTCTGAGCAGCAGTTCATCGACGCTCATCCGGACGAATACAATGCGATAATCTCGCTTGGCGAAGACGCTCTGCCGTACCTTGCAGAGATAAGCAGCACCTTCAAAGCGTATGATATATCTGTCGAAAACAATCGCGGCATAATGGCAAGGGCTATTGAATATGCGATAATGCCGGAGCTGTACGACCGCGTGTATACTTCACCGGACGGGAAGTACATGATAAAGGCAGAGGTTGCAACCTTTTTCGGCGCTGTTTGGGGCGGCGGTTGGACAACTCAATATGGGCGATTCAGTGTTATTGACGTTTCGTCCGATGAGGTCATTGTATCTGTAAACGAGATCGACGATTACGATTATTGTACTATGTTTGAGGTCAGCTGGTCGCCTGATGGACGCTATGCGGCTGTGGAGTACAGCGATGGTAGATTTTACACAAAAACCGCTGTATTTGATATCGCAGGCGCTGATTTAATCCTGCTTCCGAGAGACGCGGAAATAAAGCAGCTGGTGTCGGCGGAGTATGATATAGATCATCCCGATTATTACGTCTTAGAATGGCTCGACGGCGGGAAGGTTAAAATCAGCATATATTTCAGGTGCGGCATTGTGAGCGAGACGGATGGCTGGTATGTGTACGACCTTGAAGCAAGAAAAATCGTGGATAGCGAATACACGGTAATATATTATTAAAGAGAGCAGCTGAAACTCAGCTGCTCTCTTTCTGTAGTTATTCGCGCTCAGACAGATAAACCTTCACGCGATTTTCGCATATGTCGGCAAGCTCGCTGACGCTGCACCCACGCGCGTCCGAGAGGTATTCGCTCACTTCCTCGCAAATCAGCGAATTTATATCGCGGTTCTGTTTGTATGTATGCAGCGGCATTCCTGAATTGTCGAGTATCTCCTCAATCCATGCCCAGTCAGCGTCGGTCATTTCGAGTTCTACCCATGATTCGTAGCCTGCCATAGGCAGTGCAATGGGCAGCTCGTCGACAAAACGTGCATATCCGCTTTCGTATGCAACAAGGTGCTTGTTAGCTGCATTGGCGCGCATACGCTCCAACTCAGCGTCTGTACGCGGCAGACCGCTTGTCTCCTCATCGAGGTATATCGCGCGTATATATTCCCACGCAAGCTCAGGATTGTCGCAGCTGTCGAATATCGCGTACGCCGCGTCATACGGGTTTATCTCAACGCCGTTGCAGCTTATGTCGGTGACCGGCGCACCTGCTACAGCAATATCGCTGTCGCCGAAGTAGATACGCGGCACGGCGAAGTCGGCGAGCGTTGAAAGATAAACCGGTGCGGTCAGGATTTCGCTGTTCTGATACTGCTCATAGCTTACGTTATACAGCGGCTTGTCCGGCATAGTTATTATGTGATCGAGAAAGCGCATGAACGTTGTTTTGTCGAATTTATTATTGTTTACAAATGCCGCGTACCCAGCCGAACCCATCAGATACTGCGCGTTTGCCGGAATATTGCTGGCACTGTATCTCACGCCGCTTGGCAGATTTTCGAGCATTGACAGGAATTCTTCCTGCGTGAATACCGACCTCCCGTCCGGCAAGCCGTCGTAAATGTCGCTTTTCGCGAACGAAGTGGAGATAGTGCAGCTGTCGGGCAGGGCATAGAGCTTGCTGTTGACCGAGTACGAGCGGCGAATGCAGCCTATAAGCGAATCCTTTGTCAGTTCACTGTCCCTCTCCATAAAGCCGTCAAGGTTGGCGAAGGTCGGTATCAGCTTGACGAAGGTTTGATTCATTATATTTCCGCAGATTATGTCCGGTTTGTAGCTGCCGCTGCTGATGTCGATGTACATCCGCTTATCGCCCGCGTCAGGGGCTTCGGCGGTGTTGTATGTCGAGTAGTCGCGGTAGATCATGTAGCATTCGGGGTGTGTGCGGTTGAAGCGCTGCACGCGTGCGGCTATCTGAAAGTCTGCGCCGAGTGTCGCTATGCGGATGACCGTGCGGTCGGATATGTCGATATCATCCGTCGGTTCGAACAGTCCCCAGCGCGTCTTTCCGAGGTCGTTGTAGCTGAGTATGAACTTGCCGTCAGCGAGCGGGTGTATCTCGCTTGGCGTTCCGGCGATTCCAGAGTTCGCGAAATTGAACATGGTCTCATATGTATTTTTGGCTCGATTATACGTATATACGCAATGCTCGTCCCAGACAAAACAGCTGCCATCGTCGATAGGAAGCGTTTTCGCGCCGTTAATACTCGTCGGCGTGGTGTTGGTGTAAAACGGCTCGCCGAGCGCTTGAGTGGTGCGGTCGACAAGATAAAGCGAATACTCCTTACGCTCGTTTCGCGCTAAGGCGTAGACCCTGCCGTCGCCGGCGCAGAGCTCGTTCACCTCATACGGAAGCGTCAGCGATATTTCCTTTTCTAAGTCGGGCGAGAGTATTACGACCTCATTCTTGCAGCTGATATAGACCGCGCCGTCTGAGTCGAGCGCGAGGTTGGATATATACTGCATATTCTGGCTGAACAGCTTGTCAATGTGGTGTACGGTTTTGACCTGTCCGTTGTCGAATGCGAGCGTCAGGTAGAAGTCGCGCGTGTCGGTGTCGAGGTATGTGCCGTTCCCGGTGTAGGCGAAGCCGCCGTCGAACCGCTGCGCTGCGGTGATATTTCCGGAGAAGTCATTATCGGCGGCGACATGGATATATTCATTTTTTCCGTCGTTCGCTTTGATGAATACACTGCTTATTCCGCTTTCGGTAAAGACCGTATTTCCCAAAAAATATGCGCCGCTGTCGTCCGCACCGATGTATCCGTGTATTATCACATCGTCCGTATCGTCAAGCTTTATTTCGGTTTCCGCGAAAACGTGCGTCAGCAGTGTGTCGATTTCGTCGGTATTTTTCTTATCGTCGCAGGAGGAGAGGGAAGCGAGCGTCAGGATAATCAGTGCGAGAACGAATGAAATGGTGCGCTTTGTCATGGCAGAGCTCCTTTAGTTTAATATGTCAATTATAGTATAACATATACCTCTCTCTTTGTCAACACGAATATAGAAAATCTCTGCGCATAAAATAAGTAGCAGACCGTTTTTTGATTTTTTTGAAAAGCATATTGACAAATACACACAAAGTGTGTATAATATATAGTATAGGAGAGACACAATGAAAACAAAGGACTTAATAAAGCTGCTGGAAAACAATGGTTGGAAACTGATTAGACACGGCGGCAACCATGATGTTTATGGCAATGGCAACAAAATTGAATCTGTGCCAAGGCACAAAGAAACCGATGAAATGCTTGCTAAATCAATTATACGCAAGCATGGTCTAAAATAATTTTTGGAGGAAAAACTAATGAAAAATGCTTATCCAATAATCATGAGCAAAGGAAATAAGTATATAGTAGTCAATATTCCGGATTTTGACATCGGAACACAAGGCAAAAGCTATGCAGATGCAATAGAGATGGCAAGAGATGCAATAGGCATTGTTGGCATAGAGCTTGAGGACAGAGGACAAACATTGCCCGTGCCAACCGATATAAATGCGATAAAAAAAGAATGCGCAGAAGATGTCGTTACGCTTGTAGATGTTGACTTTGCAGAATACCGTCGGCAAAATGAGACAAAGACTGTTCGACGGAATGTAACTTTACCGTCGTGGCTCGATTTTGAAGCCGAAAAAAGTGGAGTGAATGTTTCTGCACTTTTACAAAAGGCGTTAAAACAAGAACTGCACATCACAGATAGATAAAAACGAGGGAATATTTAATAGACCTGATCAATAACCTTTCAAAAGCTAAAGTTAGGTTATTGATCAGGTCTATTATTTTCTCGGATTTTATCAGCTGATTATTTTGTAGTACGAGTTCGAAGTCAAGCGGTATATCACCGTGTACAGCAGCGCGAATATCGCGAAGCTTATCGCCGTTGTGCCGATGAGCAGCGGCGTATTGTTGAAGCTGAACAGCGTCATGATCTTATCGATGAACGGGAACGCGAAGCATAGGTGAAGTCCTGCGAGTGCGATCGGCATGAAGAATACCGTCAGCAGCTGCGAGTTTATGCTCTTTCTGATATCCTTCTTCGTCATACCGACCTTCTGCATTATCTCGAAGCGCGACTTGTCCTCGTAGCCCTCCGATATCTGCTTATAGTAGATGATAAGCACCGCCGCTGAGATGAATACTATGCTCAGCATTATACCAAGGAAGAAGAGCCCGCCGTACATACCGTAGAAATCCTGTCGGTTGTACGCCATAGAATCGTTGCTGTAATAGTCGAAGCTGACTTCATCGCGCACATCACGTATAACCGAAGTTATTGAGAATTGCAGCGCGGTCTCTCCATCTGCGTCGAGCTCGGTGTCGAAGCCGTAATACCATTCGAGCTGCATCATACGGTCGCCGTTGAAGTCGGCAAGGTGCATGAACGGTTCAACTGTGGTGGTGAAGTCGGGCACGATGACGAACAATGTCGGAACTATACTTGCTACAGCGTCTCCGGTCGACTGGAACTTATCGAGCTTGCGCTTGATCTTGAAGTTTGTGTCGATACCTTTGATTTTTACGCTGTCGGGCTCGAAATTGCAGCGGAGTGTATAGATGAGCGCCTCGTTGGGTTCGAGCGTTTCATTGTCGTTCATCAGTGCGTTGTAGTCCTCGAGCGGCATGAAGTAGACCTGCATTACGTTTTCGAAGGTCTGCGCATTGAAGCGTGAGATACCGCGCACGTCGACGTTTATCTCGTCGCCTTCCATCACGCCATAGATAGAGGCGCGGCGGCGTTCGATGAAGTTGGTGGGCTGGATGTCGTAGTGATTATCGTCGGCGAGGTAGCCTCTGTCGAGCAGGTCGGCGACTTTGTCGCGGAAGAGCATGAGGTTTTGACTTGTCATTTTATCGAGCGAATCGAAGTAGAAGGCGACGTTTATGTCGCGAGGATAGCGTGCGCGCAATGAGTCCTCCTCACCGAAATAGAGGCAGGTCGTGGAGGATATCATAACGAGCACCATCGTTGCGAGTATGCAGATGGAAGCGAGACCCGCGCCGTTACGTTTCATGCGGTATACCATTGACGAGACCGAGACGAAGTGCTGCGGCTTGTAGTAGTAGCCTTTATTTTTTTGCAGTACGCGGCAGAGCAGCACTGAACCTGCGATGAAGATGAGGTAGGTGGCGACGATTACCATTACGACCGCCGCGAAGAAGGTAGCGAACGCCGTAAGCGGTTCTTTAATGCTGACGGCGAGGTAGTAAGCAATGCCGAGGACTATAGCTCCGCCGAGACCGAAAAGCCAGTTGCCCTTTGGCGGCTTTTCGCCGGTATTTTCACTGTGCAGCAGGTCGATAGCGTTCGAAAAATGCACACGGCGTATCGAATTTAGGAAGATGAGCACGAAGATGAGAGCGTACATGATGACGGTGTATCTGACCGATTCCCACGATACCGAGAAGCTGTAGGTCGCGCTGGATTCCACGATTTTCATGAGCCCGAGCTCAGCGACCTTTGAGAGAACAACGCCGAAGAATATGCCGAAGCCGAGCGATATAATTGTAGTGAGGATTGTTTCCCAGACAAGGATATGCGCGATATTTCCTTTGCCCATGCCGAGTATATTGTATAGACCGAACTCACGGTTGCGTCGGCGGACGAGGAATGAATTGGTGTAAAAGAGGAATATTACGGCGAACACTGCCATGACCATGCTGCCGATATTCAGTATGCTGCCGAGCGCGCCGTGTATATTCAGCACTGCCGGTGAGCTTGACAGGAACGATAGGATGTAAGTCATCGTTATCATGCCGACGCAGGTCAAAAGGTACGGCACGTAGAGACGACCATTTTTCGTGATACCGTTCCATGCGAGCCGCGGGTAGAATCCGAGTTTCACTTTCTGTCACCGCCCGTCGCAAGATTTGTGAGTGTGTAGGATATTGTCTGATAGAGCTGTTCGTCGCTGTCCATTCCGCGGTATATCTGGTGGAATACCTCACCGTCCTTGATGAAGAGGATACGTCCGGCGCGGCTTGCAGCTTTGACCGAGTGCGTGACCATAAGTATCGTCTGCCCGCTTTTGTTGATGTCGCTGAACAGACCGAGCAGCTCATCGGTAGCTTTTGAGTCGAGCGCTCCGGTCGGCTCGTCTGCGAGTATAAGCCGCGGCGAAGTGATAAGCGCACGCGCGACAGCGGCTCTTTGCTTCTGACCACCGGAAACTTCATACGGATATTTCTTTAGCAGCTGCGTGATCCCGAGCTTAGCGGCGATAGGTGCAAGCCTATTGCGCATTTCCGTGTAGCTCTTGTTAGCGAGCACGAGCGGAAGAAATATATTATCTTCAAGCGTGAACGTATCAAGCAGATTGAAATCCTGAAAAACGAACCCTAAATTATCTCTTCTGAACGCCGCCATTCCAGACTCCTTGATACTCGACAGCTCTCGCCCATCAAGCACAATAGACCCGCTCGTAGGCTTATCGAGTGCAGCTAATAGATTCAGCAGGGTCGTCTTACCAGACCCCGACTCACCCATAATAGCGACATACTCGCCCTTCTCGACACAGAAATTAACATTCCGCAGTGCCTCGACTCGATTCCCGCCGAACCTCGTAGTATAGACCTTCTTAAGTCCGTTTACCTCTAGTATACTCATGTGTTTCTCCTTTATAGTTAGTTGTCTTTAGAAGGGGACGCGCGGCTTTCTTGAAAGAAAGCCTGGCAAAGAACTTTTAAAAGCTATCGCAAATACTGGGATGTTCGCCTATGACGTTCTCCCATGCGTTACTTTAGCGGGCGAACAGTCTCTGCGCCTTGCTTGACTAATCATGCGCGTTCGACTCCGTGGCCCCGCACCTCTCCGTCGAACTAATCTCTGCGATGTGCTTGCAGCTTATTTTGCCTTTCCCTTGACAACCTTTATTTTACGTATATTATTATACCAGAAATAAACTCCTAACGCTATTTATTCAGCTTACAAAATGCCACTCCAATCTTACAAAATTGTAAGATTGCAAACTCGATATTCGAGTTTACTCTATGTCAAGCTTTTTAGTCCGCACGTCGATATATATCCTCGTTCCGCGGTCGGGTTCGGATTCTGCGTATATCCTATGCCCCAGTCGGCGGCATATTTCACGGCAGAGGTGCAGTCCGATTCCACTCGCACGCTTATCACTGCGTCCGTTTATACCCGTATATCCGTTCTCGAATATACGCGGCAGATCCTCCGGCGCGATCCCGATTCCGGTGTCCTCGATACAGAGTGTCTGCTCTCCAGCAGCGTATATGCGTATTTTCCCGCTTGGCGTATATTTGAGCGCGTTTGAGATGACCTGTTCGATGACGAATGCAAGCCATTTTTCGTCGCTGATTGTTGTGATATTCGTAGGCTCGTATTCGAGTGTGAGCTTGCGTGCGATAAACTCTCCAGCGAATTTCTTTACTGACTGGCGTATTATCGGGTCGAGCTCGTAGCTGCGGATGAGGTAGTCGGTCGAGTTTGAGCCGAGCCGCAGGAACATGAGCACCATTTCGACGTACTGCTCGATTCTGAAAAGGTCTGCTGAGAGTTGGCGGGCAAGCTGCGAGTCCTCGTTCTGGAGTGTCAGGCGCATTGATGAGATAGGCGTTTTTATCTGGTGCGCCCAGACTGTGTAGTAGTCTATCATATCTGTGTATCGGATATTTTGCTCAGTTTCGAGTTTTTGGCGAGCTTCGGTGAGTAAGCGTATGAGCAGCTGATAATCGTAGTCCTCGACGCGGACAGGTTCTGGCATGAGCTCGACACAGCCATTGAGTATAGACGCGGTATCGCTGAGTGCGCGGTGTCGGCGCATTACGGCGATGAAGTCGATGATTGCGAATATGCCGCCTGAGATAAGGCAGATGACGGTGGGGTAGAGTACGGCTTCGAGCGGGAATTTATAGAGCCAGAAAACGAATGCGAAAATCAGTGCAAAAAATGCGAAAATCCCGACCGTTGGCAGTCGGCGTTTGAGGTAATGTAATAATATCTTCATTGTACAGCTATGCTATAATGTATCCAACACCGACACGGGTAGCGATGAATTTATCGAGACCGGCAGCGTCGAGCTTTTTTCTAAGGCGGTTGACATTGACGTTCAGTGTATTTTCATCGATGAAGCAGTCGGTTTCCCATAGGCGTTCCATCAGCTTTTCACGGCTTACGACCCGTCCGCGCGACTCCATCAATGCAAGCAGTATTCGGTATTCGTTTTTGGTGAGCGGGATTTTTTCTCCGTTATATGTGAGCGTACTGTCGCCGGTGTTAAGCAGCGCGCCGCGATGTGCTATGAGCTCGTTCGATACGCCGAAGTCGTAAGCGCGGCGGAGAAGCGCTTGTATTTTAGCCATGAGCACAGATTGGTCGAATGGCTTTGCGATGAAGTCGTCCGCACCGAGGTTCATCGCCATGATTATATTGAGGTTATCGGACGCTGACGAGATGAAGATTATCGGTATTTTTGAGACCTTGCGTATCTCCTGACACCAGTAGTACCCGTCGCGGAATGGCAGCGAGATATCGAGCAGCACGAGCTGCGGGTTTACGTTGGTTAAATCGGACATTACATCACGGAAATTGTGTGCGGCGACAACGTTCATATCCCACATCTGCGCCTGTGCCTGTATCGCCTGCGCGATTCCGATATCGTCCTCGACGATTAGTATTGTGTACATATGACCTCCAATTAAATGGTAGTAACATAAAATATTGTACCATATCGGCTATCTGCATTCGACTGGTGATTGTAAATAAAATATTAAATATTTTTATAGCTATTGCAATTTGGCTGCGGATGTGTTAAAATAACAACATAACGATTAACGCGATGATGGAAAATAGTAGATTCATGAAGCTTTACAGAGAGTATCCGGTTGGTGCGAGGATATGAGCCGATTGCTTTGAATACCTTCCGGAGCAGCTTCCCGAAATTGAGAGTAGGGACAGCCGGGTGCGCCCGATACAGCGCTGCGTGATAAGTTTATTATAAATTCTGTCACAAAATGAGGAGCCCACTGTGAGGTGTGCTCGAACCAGAGGTGGTAACACGAGCTATTTCGTCCTCTGCTTTGCAGTTATTGTGAAGCAGAGGACTTTTTCGTTATTCGTTATCGAATATGTTTATTTAATGAAAGGAACAATTTACAATGCAAATTTACGAAGAACTTATTGCGCGTGGACTTATCGCGCAGGTCACTAATGAAGCTGAGATCCGCGAGCTTGTCAACAGCGGCAAGGCTACGTTCTACATCGGCTTTGACTGCACAGCGGACAGTCTGACTGCCGGACATTTTATGGCGCTTACGCTGATGAAGCGTCTACAGATGGCGGGCAACCATCCGATAGCTCTGATAGGCGGCGGCACAACGATGATAGGCGACCCGTCGGGACGCACCGATATGCGAAAAATGCTGACTAAAGAGGATATCGACCACAACGCCGAGTGCTTCAAGCGTCAGATGTCGCGCTTTATCGAGTTCGGCGAGGGCAAGGCTCAGATGATAAACAACGCCGACTGGCTGCTGAATCTTAATTACGTTGAGCTGCTGCGTGAGGTTGGCGCGTGCTTCTCAGTCAACAATATGCTGCGTGCAGAGTGCTATAAGCAGCGCATGGAGAAGGGACTTTCGTTCCTTGAATTCAACTACATGATAATGCAGTCCTACGACTTCTACTACCTCTTCAAGAATCACGGCTGCAATATGCAGTTCGGCGGCGACGACCAGTGGTCGAATATGCTGGGCGGTACGGAGCTTATCCGCAGAAAGCTTGGTAAGGACGCGCACGCGATGACGATAACTCTGCTGACCGACTCGCAGGGTAAGAAGATGGGCAAGACCGCCGGTAACGCGGTATGGCTCGACCCGAACAAGACTTCTCCGTTCGAGTTCTACCAGTACTGGCGCAACGTCGACGACGCGGACGTAATGAAGTGCATACGTATGCTGACCTTCATTCCGATCGAAGAGATCGACGAGATAGCGAAGTGGGATGATAGCCGTATCAACGAGAAGAAGGAGCTGCTCGCGTACGAGCTGACGGCACTCGTACACGGTGACGAGGAAGCGAAGAAGGCGGTCGAAGCGTCGCGTGCGCTGTTTGCAGGAGGCGGAGATGACTCGAACATGCCGACGACCGAGCTCGACGCAGCGTCAATTCCGGACGATGGTATTGGCATAGCTGACCTTATGGTGACTTGTGGACTTGCAGCGAGCAAGGGCGAAGCGAAGCGTCTGATACAGCAGGGCGGCGTAGCTCTTGACGGCGAGAAGGTGCAAAAGTTCGACGCGGTAGTATCGAAGGAAGCTCTGACAGCTGGAGTCAAGATAAAGAAGGGCAAGAAGATTTTCCACAAAGCGATAATCAAAGCCTGAATAAATTTAAGTGCAGTGGTGATAATATTACCACTGCACTTTTTAGTTATCCTTAATTTATTTGAAAGTTGTGAATTTATGATAAAAGCTGTTATGTTCGATACTAAGCCGTATGATATCGAGTCGTTCGACAAGGTCATCGGCGACGATATCGAGATAAACTATTACGAAACCAAGCTTGACCGCCGCACGGCTGAACTTGCGCGCGGGTGCGATGTTGTGATCACTTTTGTCAACGATGTTCTTGACGGCGAGGTCATCGCGCGGCTGGCTACACTTGATGTGAAGCTTATCGCGCTGCGCTGTGCCGGGTTCAATAACGTTGATTTTAAGGCTGCATATGGTAAGATTCACATCGTGCGCGTTCCCGCGTACTCGCCGCACGCGGTCGCCGAGCACACGATGGCAATGCTCCTCACGTCGCTGCGCCGGATTCACAAGGCGTACAACCGCACACGCGACTTCAATTTCAGCATTGCTGGTTTTACTGGGTTTGACCTGTACGGGCGTACAGTCGGTGTTATTGGTGCGGGTAAGATCGGACGCGCGTTTATTGACATCTGTAACGGCTTCGGTATGCGTGTACTGGCGTATGACAAGTACCCGGGAGAGGGCGTGAATGCTGAGTTTGTCGAGCTTGATAAGCTGATAAGTGAGAGCGACATAATATCGCTGCACTGCCCGCTGACCGAGGAGAATTACCACATAATCGACGGTGATTCGATATCTCGCATGAAGGACGGCGTGTACATTCTCAACACGTCGCGTGGTGCGTTGATCGACGCGGAGTCGCTGCTTGAGGGGATCAAGTCGAAGAAGATAGGTGCGGCGTGCCTTGATGTGTACGAGGAGGAGTCGGACGTGTTTTTCGACGACCGCTCCGGTCATATATTGCAGGACGACACACTCGCGCGTCTATTGTCGATGCCGAACGTGCTCGTTACGTCACATCAGGCGTTTCTGACCGAGGAAGCGCTCGCCGGTATCGCTGAGACGACGGTCGCGAATATACGTGCGTTCTTCGGCGGCGAGAAGCTGGTGAATGAGATATGCTATCACTGTAGTGACGGTGATGTTGGCGAATGCAAAAAGCAGCGCGGCGGGCGCTGCTTTTAATGGGAAGGCGGCTCAGATGAGTCGCCTTTTGTATTTAATAAATTGATCTTGATACTATTAACTCGCAGACGCATAATCATACGAGTTGCAGCCTAAAAAACTCTGGATTTGTGGTAATTACTGACACTCGCAGACGCATAATCATACGAGTTGCAGCATGGATATATATGTAAAGGAGACAACAACATAATGACTCGCAGACGCATAATCATACGAGTTGCAGCAAACGCCATGTTTTAGCGTCGTCATTGCCTCTTAACTCGCAGACGCATAATCATACGAGTTGCAGCGTCGGGTGCTAGAGGTTTGCAAGCTACGGCGCAAACTCGCAGACGCATAATCATACGAGTTGCAGCGGCAAAAACGTATATTATTTTATCTGTGTGCACGGATTTTATGTGCACAATTTCACGGAATCGAATCCGAATACCTTATCGAGTGTATTTACTGCCATAATTAAATGGACTTATGTACACTATCTCGATTTACGGACGACGAGCCGCCCGAAAAAATATGTTTACTTATGTTTCGCGTTTGATTTTGATTCTTTCGCGATTATTTTATCTATGTCCTTAATTGCGATATTCTGGCTTGCATTATAATCAGCATTTTCCTTATATCCGCAATTCAAACATTCAAAATGTGATTGGTCAAGGCGATTACCTTTATCAATAAAGCCGCATTTACTACAACGTCGACTTGTATTTTTGGGTTTTATTTTAATTACATCAATTCCCAACTCTTTGGCTTTATATTCGATTTTTGTCTGCAAATCGTAATATGTCCAATCCTTTAAAAACCTGTCTTTGTTGTCACTGATACCTGTCAAGTCTTCCATTTGAATCGTTCCACAGCCGTTCTTAACTGCATACTCAATCAGTGCACGACTGTATTTGTGATTAGTGGTATCTCTGAATCTTGCAATTTTATCGCGAATATCATATGCTGGTTTGTTTCGTGTTTTTGTGCCGTGACCTATTCTGCCGTCTCCACAATATGCGCCTTGCTTAAGCAACTGCTTTTTTCGCACTTCAACATTTTTTCTGAAATTTTCTATCTCATGAGGCTGTATGACAAAACGGGATTTATCGCCGTAAACAGAAGCACAAATTGGACATGATAATCCTAAATCAACGCCGAGAATCTTGTCTTTATCTAAATTTGCTATTCTTTCAGGCTCGAATTTAAATGACAGCAATAGCATCCATTCACGTTTTCTCTTGTCGTAGCTTAGTTCACTTTCGGCTGCCTTATAACTTCCGTTTAAACACCGATCTAAGATTGTTTTTGTTGAATTATCACGGACAGTTATTTTAAAACGTAATGAACAATTGTCGAAATTTAATTCTTCTTTTTTCGCTTTATTGAACAACGATAATTCAACATAGTACTTATCATCGTTTTCAGAAAGCTTAATTGCTTTGTCATGAAGTGCGATCGGTTGATTATTTCCATAGCTTATTAACGATGTTTCGCCACTTTTTATTGTACTACAGGCGTTTTTGAATTCGGTACATGCAGTGCGTATAGTGGTGCTCAAATTTCCAGAGTACAATTCATAGTCTTTTTTTGTCAAATCATATATGTAACCGTCTATCGATTTACGTCCAAAAATTTCATAATTGTCCGGTTTGATACCTTTTGCAGCTACATAATCGCTTTCAAAATTATAGTACTCCCAACAGAATTGAATTGACTTATTTTTTATTTCACGAGTCTGATTTTGCAGATCCTTTAAAATCTCATCAACTTTATCCCTACCAATGATAGCTCTGTCTTTGTCAACTTGCTGGGGGATAAGATACAATTTCACTGTTTTTACCACTTAATCACCTTCTATCATATTCATTATACCACATATTACATTATTTGTCAACATATTTTGAGTATTTTCACAAAAAACATAAAAGGAATAGTTTATTCGTCAATTTCATGCTGAAATTTATTTCTACAAATTTCGTTTTGCCTCTTGACAAATGTAATTGTATATGCTATAATTATAGTATATAGACAGCTGTCAAACATCGGCTGGTAAAAAGGAGGACAAAAATGAAACACACACGCATGACTGCAATAGTTCTCGCATTGCTTATGACTGCGTCGGCGCTGCTGACGCTCGGCTGCGGTAATGGCGAGGAAAAGCTTGAAATCGAAGGAATGTGGCGCGGCGAGCTTATCGAGCTCGACGAAAACTTCAGTTCTGGGCGGTATATGATATATTCCGACGGCAAGGTATGTATCTGCGGCTCGACCTACGACGAAAATGGCGGAACACCGACGCTCATGTTCTACGACGGCGAAAACGCGACATATCAGACGCTTGATGGAATGTCCGATAATGTTCGCGGCTTTGTGAATACGAGCTACGGATACGTATTTTATAACAACGAGTTTAATTTCGAGACCAGAGAAGAGAAGAAGAGCTTTGTCGCATTTTCAGACGGCTTGCTGATATGGGAGCTGGCGGCAGACGAAATATTCGATATGTCGAATAATCCGTACAGCGACGTGCTTTTCACCGCACGCGGCAGTGAGATTATCGCGGCGTTCGACAAACAGCTTGCGATCATCGACGCGGACGGCAAGCTTGTAAAGCAGCTCGACCTCGATATCGCCGCGCGCAAGCTTGTTGCGAACAACTCCGGAGAGGTGCTTGTGATCGGCGTTGAGAGCATGGTTTATCAGCTGAGCGACGGAAATGAGATGTCGGCGGTGAGCGGTGAGGATTACACCGATATTATCAACAGCACGATAGTTTCGTCGAGTGTCGGCGAATTCTGCTACAGCGACAAAACCGGCGTATCGGTGGTATATTCGGATGTTGGCGCAAAGCAGCTGCTGAATTTCGTCAGCACCGGGATAAGCACAAGTGCGAACAACGTAGAATTCTGCGTTGCGGCTGAGGACGAAATGTACATGTACGGCAGCGACGGTCTCGGCGGCGCGCGCGGGCTGTGGAAATACACCCCCGTACCGGCTGATGAGATACCCGAGCGCACAATTATCCGCATTGCCTACCGCGAGACCGGCTCTAATAAAATTCCGCTTGCGGCAGTGAAATTCAACAAGTCGCAGAGCCAATATTACATAATGCCGGTCGAGTATGAATATGCAAGTCCAGACGACGATGCGGCTATGACGCGGCTCGACGCGGATATTGTGTCCGGCAAGGTAGGCGACATAATTTGGGTGCAGAATTACGACGATGTGGTGAAATATACGTCGAGCGGCGCGTTTGTCGACCTTAGCAAATACATGGACACGAGCGATATTTTCGGCTGTGTCATTGATATGTGTACGATAGACGGCAAGCTGGCGGCTCTCCCTCAGGATTTTTATGTTTACAGTATGCTTGTTAAGAAGGGCGATCCGATAGCGGACGGTGGATTCACGATGTCGGATTTCATCGACGGCTACAATTCTGGACGCAGGATCTACTGCGATATGTCCAAGGGCTCGATGATGTCGGCTTTAGTGCAGTGCTCGCTGTACAGCTGCATTGACACCGAAAAGAACACTTGCGACTTTACCGGCTTCAAGGAGCTGCTCGAGTTTGTAAATCAGCTTCCCGATGTTGACGCGGGCGCGATAAATCAGTACGACGGCAACCATTACGCGACCGGTGAGATAGCGATGTACGATTATGGTATCACCGATTTCAACAGCTGGGCGCACAAAGATTACATATTCGACGGTGAGGGCGAGCTGCTCGGTGCGCCGACGATGAGCGGCGAGCAGCTGTTTAGGGTAGATTCAAGCAGCGGATACTATGGCATATCGGCTTCGAGCAAGCAGAAAGAGGGTGCGGCGGAATTTTTGAAGTTTATTCTGTCTGGCGAGAATACGCTTGACGTGATGCGCGGTATGCGCTATATTCCGGCATCGAAATCGGCGTATGATCATGTCGCTGACCCAGCAAATGAAGGATACACCGAATACGCGTTCTTCTATAAGGAATCACTGACCCGCACAAGCGGAAGCTCGCGTCCGTTTGAGGAGCGCGACGACGGCTGGGGTGTGCATATCGACAAGGCGATGATAGCTGAAATGCGCGAATTTCTCGACGGCGTGAAGGTTCTGAAGCCGCTGCCTGAGAAGATAATGGACATCGTGGTTGAGGAGATGGGCGACTACATGAGCGGCAAGATAGATTCGGACGAATTCATCAAGCGGCTTGAGGACAGAGTGGGAACTTATCTCGCGGAGAGAAAATGAAAGTAAACATCCCCTGATACGTACGTATCAGGGGATAATTTTCAGTTTATTTCTTGATCATCGTTTTTACACGTGCGGATATATCCGGTTCAGCGGATACTGACTTATCCGAGAAAAGCCCAGCTTCGAGGTTTTCGGTAGCTGCCGATTCGTGTCCGATAAGCGCGTATGTTGCGTCGACGAGGTGTCCGAACATTGGGTCGTCCATCGCCTTGCATATAAACGACTGCCGCGGCGAGTTGATATCTTCACCGCTTATTTCGAAGAACCCGTTTTCCTTGCAGAGCTTCATGAGCCGTTCGAGCTGTGCGCGCGTATTGCGTGTCGGCATATATGTTACGCCGTTGAAGCCGAGCCGTTTCAGCTCTGACATGAGCAGGTCGAGGTAATCATCCTCGAACTTCTGCGCCTTTTTATCGCCCGTGACCGAGTCACCGACATCGCCGAGGTAGGCGTAAGCGCTGATTATACCGCAAGAGCGGCATATCGAGATGTACTCTGAAACATCCGGGCACTCGCTTGTCGCGGGGATGTAGAATTTTTCGACGAGGTTCGATTTGAGCACACCGAGTATGTCGTACTCGTAGTAATCGGGCGTATCGAGCCCGCCGAGCAGCTGCCCGCGCGCCTTGTCGGAGAGTGGGAGCTTCATATCGTTTTCGAGGAAAGCGACGAGCTCAGTCGGTGTGGGGTAGCGTTCAGTGAGCTTTTTCGCGAGCGCGAACAGTATATGGCGTTCGGTGACCGAGCCACCCTCCCAAGCGCAGGAAAGCGGCAGCACGTCGCGCTTGAAGTCGAGCGAAATACCGTAAGGCTTCATGATCTCGTCGATATTGCGGCACATTTTGAGGTTGCGCTCGTTCCTGCGTCTGCGGTAGTTTTCAAAGAAAGCGTCGATAACGTAGATATTCTGGTGCGGTATTCCGTGCATAGCTACGTATGCGATCGAATTCTGATCGGGATTATTGATCCTCCGCCCGTTGACCTTAGTTTTCGACATATCGACTCTGCACTCGCAGCCTACAGTCGTGGGCATACCGATGATCTGTCCCGCTTCGATGAATTCGAGCGCACCCGAAACTGAGTCGTGGTCCATAATTCCGGCGGTGCAAAGCCCGCTCTGCCATGCTCGATACAGCGCCATCGTCGGTGAATACGGCGAAAAGCTGTATATCGTGTGTATGTGGTTATTTACATATCCGGTCAGCTGCGGCGCGGGCAGCTCACCAAGCTCCGTGCGCCTTTTTATCTCACGCAGTCCATCGAGCCGCTCCTCTCTGGTCTGCGCATTTAATATGCTTATGTCCATAATTTTTCCTCTGTGCGATTTGTTCGTTTTGGGGATGCGCGGCTTTTCTGAAGAAAAGCCTGGCAAAAGACTTTTTATAAACGCATTCGCTATGCTAATGCGTGTTCGCCATGCCGTCTCTGTAGTCGTTCATTTAATTGGCGAACACATTAGCTGTATGTTGTTAGACTTACAGAAGCGCGTTCGACTCCGTGGGCCCCATCGCCTCGCAAGCGAGGCGAGACCTCTGCGTCGAACTAATCTCTGCGATGTGCTTGTATAAAAGT
>JAAVZO010000043.1 GCA_022791685.1 Clostridiales bacterium | reverse complement strand
CCAACAGTTGGTCTTACGAGTTTTTTTCGATGAAAGGGGATTGGCAGTGAGAAATTTTATAACGGCACGGTATATTGGCTATGTGGTTGGGAATGTGAAGTCCATGGAAGGAGGGTATGGCTTTAGAATTAAGCTAATCTATAAAGATGGAGAAACACTGGTTGAAGAAAATACTGGATACAAATCAGAAAAAGAGGCAATATGGGAGAGAGAAGTGTCGATAAAGCTGTTGGAAAAACATCAATATGTGATTCAATCAGATACAACAGCAGAAGATTATTTTAGCGCTTGGTTGGAGTTTGTTTCTCCAAAGCTTTCAAAAGCAATGTGTCAGGAGTATCAGGATGCAGTCCTTTATATTAATCAGAAATATGGAAAAGTGAAGATTCATTTTTGGGATGCGGAACATGTCGTTTCAGTTTACAAAAGTGCATGGAAAGATTCTAAAACGGATCATACAATAATACGCAATGTTCTGAAAAAAGCCTTAAAGTTCGCCAAAACAGTGGGATACTTAAATTATGACTTAGAAAAGGACAACTTGATTTTTGAAGAGTGGTTTATTTCGAATGACATGCTCAGCGGCTCAGGGGAAATAACGATGACCGAGGATGGTCAGCCGGTTTATAATTTATCGGCTATAAGCAAATATATTGAAGAGTTAGGGATTGATGGCCTGTATGGGAAGAATAAAAAGCGCCAAAAGCAGAAGTGAGACCAAATTCAAGCCTACATACCCCATATAATGCACTGGATGGTAAAATAAATAGCGCAGATATAATTTTTATATCTGAAATTTAAGCGGAGAGGAGAAGTATAAAAAGCATCGAATTGATAAATTGCAGGAAGGAGGGGTAAATTTTGAGTGAGGTTAGTTGTATAGTATATACGGCAGACGAAGTTCAAGAGATGCTGCATATAGGAAGAAACAGCATCTACGATTATTTGGGTGAAGTGTATCGAGAGCAATATCCATTCCGAATAATCAAGATTGGAAAGCAATACCGTATTCCGAAGGCATCCTTTGATAAATGGATTCAATCAGATATTTGAACCAAAGTGAAAAAACTCAGAGGGCTTTAACATCAAATTTAAGCCCTCTGAGTTTTTATCTGAAGCCGTCTTATGTTTCGAATTCTGCTTTCCGGATATGTATGTATAGGAAGTTTGCGTTGTGTTACTGTGTCTTATTTGGTATCTGGTTTACACTTGAAACACAACATATAGCGTTTGATTAACACCAACAGAGACTAAAATGATGGTTTTTCTTTTGTGGCCGAATTCGTGTAATTTTCGTGCAGGGAGATTGGCAATCAGAAGCGTTTATAGACTAGGAGGATTGTATTTGCAATCCTCCTTTTTCATTTGTTAATCAAGAAAATCTGTTTCAGTAATGTCGGTTTCGTCGGAGCGGCGAACGCTAAGTGGGGGCAGTTTCCGCTAAAACAGGTCTATAGGATGATAAATCAAATTGTCAAAAGATAAAACTTATTAGGGAACTTCAAGTCAACGGAGCACGCAATGCGACAGGAAAGTAGAACCAAAGGTCAAACCTAGAACCATAAATCGTAGCAAAATACTATGAAACAGTCAATATTATTTGCAGTTTCGCCGCCGTTTTTCTATGTCTCCAGTTTCCTGCATTATGTATTTGAGCCATAAAAGAAGAAAGGAGAAGATTAGATGGCTATACGAAAAAATGATGTATTGTATCTAGGGCAGGCAATAGGGAATTTAATAATAAGCGGACATATATCGTTTACCGTCTATTCGTGGGCATTCGGCATGGTAGATATAAGAGTCCATTCCGATTGCTTCAAGGAGGAGAAGGAGTTTATCCTTTCAGTGAAAGAAGATGACTGGGAAGATGGACCGAGTGAAGCTGTGCGTTCTGGTTTGGTCAACCGATGGCTGCAGGGAAAGTTAAAATTGGAAGAGGCTCTCTATGGAAAGACAACAGTAAAAAAGCGGATAACAGACCTTAGAGACAAAACCTTGTCACACTATCGCAATAGCATCAGTCGATCAAGGTACGAGGATGATTTTGGGGAAATCTTGCAGCTCTGCGAAGAATATGAATTGCTTCCATATACACTCCAACTTCTGAAAGAGATTGAACACAAAACAAGACCATACGTGGTGTGTATGAGTTCGGCTCATGTACGAGACACGCAGATGCTGGATACAAACAGCTTTTCGGACAAAGAGCTTTCACAGATGGATCCATTCAGTCAAGAAACAGAAGCGTTTTGGCATGATATGAGTGTTACGCCCTTTATAGGAGTTTTCGTTGCGAAAGACGAGCAGGAGGCCTGTGATATGGCTGCAAAGGCATATCACTATGATGTGCGCAGTTTATACGCAAATGAAATTGAAATAGGGAACAGCGTTTGAAAAACGTATATGGAAAAGGGAGGAATCTGTATGCCGAAAAAGCATTCCGGTGTCTGTTATATTTTCGAGCGCAACAGCGGGTATAAGCCAGAGAAAAAAGCACATTCGGTGAAAAATGATTTAGGATTAGATTTGTTCCGATTCAACAACAAGCTATATGAAGGACAGACGGGGTTACAGATCCATGACGAACTAGACTTGGCCGGATTGAAGAACCGCATTGATCATATTGGTGGTATGGAAAAACTGCAACAGGTCATAGATGAGAATATCGAAAGAAATGGGCTATCTCCGCGTTATACGCGTCCTTACGAAAAAAGGCAGGATATCTTTCCAACTAATAGGGACGAGAACCTTGTTTTTGCCGCCGATGTAACCGGAAAAAAACATTATTTTTACCGGTTTTACAACGAAAACGGGATTGAGCTTTTTACACGCAGTAATGATAAAGATTTTTTTGCCACTGTTTTTGTGAAATGCAATGGGTATATGATTGGGTTTGACCAAAAGCACAGGCTGGAAGAAATTCTGAAACAACTTCCAGCGCTTGATGGAGGCATGAGCGGCTGTATTGATTCGATGACAGGCGCATTTTACTGCAATGAGCAGTGCGAGCTTTACGGTCGGTAAGAAAAGCAGGGTAGGGCAGGGCAGAAGGAACAGGAGGTACAATGACACAAGGATACTTTGTAGAAGAACGTGGGAAAAATGTGGTAACAGCTGCAGAGCTTTGCAGCGACGCCTATTTGCAGAACGGTCACGGTGAGGAGATATTGGAGGCATACGCAGAGAATCGGGAAAAGGAGCATTTGGCCGCTCTTGCGAAGGAAACATGGTATTACCGCAGAGCTGAGATTGCTCAGATATGGCCCGGATGGTATCGGAAGGCCGAAAAAAACAAAAGAACCAGTTCCTATGCGGAGTACGCGTATGTTTTGAGAAATGACAAGCTGCATGTGTACCATCGCGGCGGCAGATTGTTTACGGTCAATCGCGGGACAGCAGCTATCTGGTTGAAGGTGGTCAAAGAACTGGAGCGTTTTGAAAAGACATACCTTTACTCTGAGAGCAAGATGGAAATGCAGTACGAACAGGAGAAGACGATGTTTTCCATGCTGCAGGGACGGATTGACGAGGGTATATCGTTCGAGTCGTTAGAGGCAGAACTCATTCCAAAGGATTTTGAGCCGCTCATTTTAGAAGATTATCATTGCGCGGAAATGTGGCAGATGGACCGAGTATCCTATAAAAAGCCTCTGCGGATAAAAGGCCATGAGGTAGTGTTTATTGCAGCGCGAGATTATGGGAGATGGAGCGTACTGATCCAACTTCCATATATGCGAAATAGAGTCTTACACGGATATACCAGTGAAAAAAGAGCAATGGATGCACTGCGCAGCTTTATTTGGGAGCATCAGGAAGAGTGGGAACGGTTTGCAGTCGTATTTGAAGATGTCAAGAGGCTGCTCAAGGAGGCCAGTGGACAGGAGGGCTTTGATTTTAAAGCAGCGAAAGAGAAGATATCGGGTATGTATCTTGAAGAACCCTGGTACTGTGCTTCGTCGTTTAAGCCGGAGGACATCATCGGAGAAATTTACAGCGCATGGAGAAGAGGGCAGGAGCGGAGAAAAGAGGAGAGGAAGACGAAAGAATGAGCAGGGGGAAATCTCTCCTGCGTATGGTACTTAGCTTTCCCAACGTCAACTTCCTTCATATTTGCATTAGATCTTTTTTATGAAGGAGGTATTTTTTATGAAGCAAATCAAAAGAGGGATGGCCGTCATTCTGGCTATGCTGATGATGGCGCTTATCATCCCGGCGGCGGCAATGGCGGCAGAGGCAGAGCTTACGACGGAGTTCATTTCTGTAAAGGAAGCGGACGGACAGATTGAGGCGGTTTATGAATGTGGAGAGAGCGGCGCCCCGGATCGGATTCTATATGCTGTGACAAAGAACGGGCAGTTCATATGGGATGGAATTATGGAGGCGGAGACAAGCGGCGGGAAGCAGAAGTGTATCCTGGACATCCCCTCACATTCCATTAAGCGCTCTGTATATGACGTGGTGGTCTGGGCTGAGTCTGATATGGATTCCGGAGAAAAGGCGGCAAGCCCTGTGTATGCGTTCCGTGTCACCATGGGCAATTCACAGGGGAACATCCAGGTTCCGAGAATCCAGCAGCCGAAACAGATGATCGTCAGGGCGCCTTTTGCTTACATTGCCGGGAATGCGGATATGAATGATCCGACCTGCTATTTAAAGAGTGGCGATATTGTACAGGTCTATACGGACCCGGACGACAGCGCTGTTCTGTATGTGGTAAAGGGCAATGTGAGCGGGTATATGTACTCCCGCACGTTAGTCAGCAAGGTATTCGGCTACCAGGGGGCCGGGGACGATCAAATCGTTGAAGTCGCATTGACACAGCTTGGAAATGTGGGCGGCGCCCCGTTTTGGTCCTGGTATGGATTTGGAAGCCGAGTAGAGTGGTGTGCCTGCTACGTCAGCTGGTGCGCGAACCAATGCGGTTATATTGAGTCCGGACGCATTCCCAAGTTTGCAGCCTGTGTCGAAGGCATGAACTGGTTCATTGAGCGCGGCCAGTGGGAAGACCGGAGCATTGAGCCGCAGCCCGGTTACATCATCTTTTTTGACTGGGACAACTCTGGGGACGCGGATCACGTAGGAATCGTTGAATATTGCGAAAACGGAGTGGTACATACCGTGGAGGGGAACACCAGCGACTCCTGTGCACGCCGGACCTACCCGGTGGGAAGCAGCAGCATACGGGGATATGGTGTTCCGGAGTACAAATAGGATTAGCCATAGAATAGAAGGGGGCGCAAATGGATGCGCTCCCTTTCATATATATAGAAACCGGGCGCTGTCGAGATTGGCAGCACCCGGTTTCTATATAAGAGGGTATTAAGTTGTAAGCAGGTTTATTTCCATTCCACGCAGAAGGCGTGATCCGCGGGCTCCCATGTAATGGAAAAGTCGATATCCTGTACTGTCAAGGATTCTACACCAGATTCCTGTTTTCCCGACAGCGTGGTAAGAAGCTGTAACAGGGAATCTTTATCCTGTGCCGAAATGTCCGTCCCGGTAGCGACCGATAGGAACTGTCCGACGGTTTCAGAAGTAGAACTTATATCTCCGGCGGGCAGTGTAAAGCGGATTGCAGTCACAATCTGGAAAGCATCTCCTTCGATGTTGAGATTGCCCACAGGAGCGACAGAGCGCCACACCTTCTTTCCATTTTCTTCAGCAGCCTCTTCGAATTCATTGAACCCCATGGCGGCAAATAGCTTCTGCGCTTTTGGGGTGGTCAGGATATGCTCCGGTATGTTTTGAGGAAGAGAAGCCTCTTGGGACAAATCTTCAAAATATGGAATGCCGGGATCCGGTTTCTCCTCAAAATGATATACCGGGATTTGTTCCTCTGCATCTTCCTGGGGAAGGGAGGCGCCGCACCCGGACAGACACAGGACGCTGATTAAGCCGGCGCATAATATAATTGGAACTCTTTTCATATAAGTCCCCCTTTCCTCTGTTCTCAAAAGAAATATGAAAGAGATTGACCTGATTTTTGAAGCAAAGGCCGCAAGCCGGGAATATCCCTAGAGATTTGTGGGGAAGCGATCAACCTGTTCCGAAATACGGTGCAAAACAAAAAAGTTGCGAATGAGATTGCTTTTTGAAAGAGAATAGGGTATAATAGAATCGAAACTTAGGTGTAATTCACTGTATTTCCGAATTAACAGGAGGTCAAGTGTGGAGAATTATATTAGAAGAGACAGTTACCTGGAGCAGCTAATAAACCGGAGAGAGAACGGGCTCATCAAGGTTATTACGGGAATCCGGCGTTGTGGCAAAAGCTTCTTGCTTTTTAACCTGTTTTATGATTACTTACTTGGGGAGGGGGTTCCAAAGGATCATATCATAACAATTGCCCTGGACGATGATTTGAATATAGCCTACCGGGATCCGGCGGAGCTGTCTACGTATATCCGTTCCAAGGTCACGGATCAGGAAGGCATATTCTATATTTTTATTGATGAGGTGCAGTATGCAATTTCCCGGGAGGAGCTTAAGAACCCGGAAAATATTCACTTATATAATGTTCTCAACGGCCTGCAAAGGCTCCGAAATGTGGACATCTACGTGACCGGGAGCAATTCCAAAATGCTCTCCAAGGATGTGATGACGGCCTTCCGGGGGCGCGGGGATTCGGTTGAGGTCTATCCACTCTCCTTTAGGGAATATTACGACTATGTGGGGGGAGACAAGGCGGATGCCTATGAGGAATATGCCCTATACGGCGGTATGCCGCTGGTCTTGTTCCGGAAGACGGAGGATGATAAATTCAAATATCTGTCCGCCCTTTTTGAGGAGGTCTATTTTAAGGATATCATAGAGCGGTACCAGATCGGACTTCCAGAGGTCTTAAGTGAACTGACGGATGACCTGTGTTCTTCCGTGGGCTCGCTTACCAATGCCACGAAAATAGCGAACACCCTACAGACGGTAAAGGGGATCAAGGTGGACAGCGGGACTATTGCCAGCTATCTGACCTATCTTTCTGAATCTTTTCTGTTTCACCAGGCGAAGCGGTACGATGTGAAGGGGAAGAAATATTTTTCTTACCCTTCAAAATATTACTGCAGCGATATCGGGCTACGGAACGTGCGGCTGAACATGCGGCAGCAGGAGGAGACGCATATCATGGAGAACATCATGTACAATGAGCTGATCTGCAGGGGATATTCGGTGGATGTAGGCATGGTTGATATTTTTGAGACGGACGCAGAAGGAAAAAGGAAGAAGGTTAGCTGTGAGATTGATTTTATCGTCAACAAGGGCGCCAAGAAGTATTACATCCAGTCCGCTCTGAGCCTTGGCAATGCCCAGAAAGAAAAGACAGAGCTTCGGCCGCTGCTTGGCGTTAAGGACTTTTTCCGGAAAATCATTGTCACGAAAAGCGGAATGAAGCCATGGCTTGATGAAGAGGGAATTCTGCGTCTGGGACTCTATGAGTTTCTGCTAAACCCTGCCGCGCTGGATTTATAATAGGTATGGACACTCTCAAAACAAGGATATAAATTCTAAAGAAACAAAAGGAGTTTAAATGCAGTGAACAGAGCGGAGCGGAGACGTTTAGAAAAGCAGGGGAAAAAGAATCCCTCAATGACGATCAAGGCCAGCGAATGGGAGGTCATGAAGCAGAAGGAACGGCAAAAAGCCCTGGACGCAGTATTGCCTTTGCTTTTAGGGCTTCCAGTAAAGGTCTTAAAGGAGAAGTATGGCTGGGGAACGCAAAAGCGTCTGCCGGATTTTGCAGACGCTTTGCTGGAAGCATATGAAGAGTTTAGTAAGAATGACCAGAGCATAGAAGACCTGATGAAGCAGGTAGAACAGGACTGCAGCATTCGGTTCACGGAAGATGAAATATGTGGCAGGAAGTAACAAGGCGAAAGCCATTCTCATCGAATCTTTATATTGCGCCTTAACATGTGCTATGCAATTCGACAATCAGCAAAGAAAAGGTTTCGGATAGAGCTGGAAGAAGCAACGCAAGGAAATAGAAAGGAAAAGTATGAACAAAGTCTTAATTATAGATGATGATAGAGAACTTTCCGCACTTATGAAAAAGTGCGTAGAGCAGGAAAACCTGAGCGCGGTTATAGCTAACGGTGGCATAGAAGGCTTGCAGCTCCTGGAGGAACACAAGGATGACTGTACACTTATCATCCTTGATATTATGATGCCCGACATGAACGGCTTTCAGGTATTGCAGAAAATCCGGGAGAAAAATAACGTGCCGGTTCTGATGCTGACAGCAAAAAGTGATGAGGAAGATAAGGTTTCCGGCCTGCGGCTGGGGGCAGATGATTATCTGACAAAACCATTCAGCATTAGTGAACTGATGGCCCGCGTCAATTCTCTGATCCGGCGCTATACTACCCTAAACCCTGTGATCGGAAATGAGGCTGCCACGATGTTATTGAAAGATATGGTAATTGATAAAGTCAATCGGACGGTGGTTGCTCAAAATCTCCCGGCAGAGCTAACCGGCAAGGAATTTGATCTGCTTGTGTTTCTGGCATCCAACAAGGGGCGGGTGTTTACCAAAAACCAGATATACAGACAGGTATGGGAGGAAGAATACGCTTTTGATGACAGCAATATCATGTCCTTTATCAGCAAGCTAAGAAAGAAAATCGAACCAAATCCAGAGCAGCCGTTTTACATCCAGACTGTCCGGGGTGTGGGGTATCGTTTTAACAAGGAGGCATAATATGGATTTCCATTTATTATCGCTGATTGCTCTTTGCATTATGCTTTTCCTTGTTCTGTTTCTTTATGCAAAACTTAGGCGTGTGAGGGGGCAAATAGTGATTATCGAAGAGGCCCTTGAAGACATAAAATCTGGAAACCTAAATCGCCGTATGTTGGCCCAAAGAAACGATATGACGAGAAAAATTTGCTATGACATAAACGATATTGTAATAAACAGCCAGATGCAGTTCATTAAACAAAAGCAATCTGAACAGGCGTACAAACGATTAATGACCAGTATTTCCCATGATGTGAAAACACCGCTTGCTTCTTTGGTCGGTTATTTGGATGCAATCGAATGCCGAATAATTGCAGAAGAAGAAAAGGACAATTATGTTCATGTGGCATACGAAAAAGCCCATTACCTAAAGCATTTTATCGAAAGCCTCTTCGAATGGGTAAAATTAGACTCAGGGGAACAAATCTTTCATTTTGAGCTTTTGGATTTGAACGAATTATCCCGTAATATCGTAGGCGATTGGATTACCGTTTTGGAAAGCAATCATTTTGACTATGAGTGTGATATACCAGAAACGGAATGGCTTATACGCATAGATTCAAATGCCTACGGCCGTATCCTCAATAATCTATTTCAGAATATTCTTATCCACAGCAAGGGGAGCAAAATGACGCTCCATATTTTTGAAGATGATGTGCAAGTCCAAATTACGATAACAGATAATGGGAGGGGAATCGACCCCGAGCATCTCCCGCACATTTTTGAACGAATGTATCAATGTGATCCGTCTCGGTCTGCAAAAGGGAACGGATTAGGCTTATCTATCGTTAAGGAACTTGTGGCGGCCCATAAAGGAACGATATCCGTTGATAGCACTCCTGATAACGGAACTGCATTTACAATATCATTTCCTAGAACCCTGTAATCATTGCAGGGTTCTTCTTATTAAAAAACATGAAAAAACAAGGTTTCGGCAAGGTTATGGCAAGGATAGCGTGATAGAATTGAAATGTAGCAGGAAAGTTTTGAAATGAGTAAATATGTACTCGAAACAAAAAATCTTACAAAGCAATACGGAACACAGAAAAGTGTTGCTGATTTGAATATCCATGTGCAACAAGAGCGGATCTAATGGGGAAAGCCGTTGCGGGCAAATGAAAAGAAACTAAGCCCCGAATTGGCAGCCTGATTGAGTCCCCCGGATTTTACCCTAATTTGGCTGCAACCGAAAATCTGCGTATTTTTGCTACTCTGCGGGGAGTGCCGAATCGTGTAGGAATTAAAAATGCACTTGACTTAGTGGGACTTCCTTATATAGACAAAAACTGTTTTCTCAATATTAGTGGGGAAGTTGAGCATAACTCATCTCGGCTGGCAGTGCTGTCAAGAGATTGAGATGGATGCAAGAGGAGCCGGAGTTTGTTATGACAGACTCTTGAAAAACAGGAAAAGGAATGCTATAATAGCTCTAACAGAATAAACAGGGGAGCTTGTGTGACAGGCTGAGAGGAAGGTAGACCTTCGACCCTTGAACCTGATGCGGATAATGCCGCCGGAGGAAGTCGTGAAGATTGGAACTTTTTCAGGGGGCATTCTATCAAGATGCCTCCTGTTTTTTATTGCAATTTTGAAGGAAAGGATGTGAGACTAGCAACCGCAGTATACCTGCGGCGGGTTGAGGGGGAGCGCCCTGAACCTTGTATGACAGCGATGGGAAGCCGTGT
>JAAVZO010000025.1 GCA_022791685.1 Clostridiales bacterium | reverse complement strand
TGTGTTCAGCTGATCGATACTAATAGACCGAGCGCTTGAACTTCAAGCTTGTTTGATTTGCAAAACAAATCGTTAACTTGCTGAGTTTCGGGTTCGTTTGAATCTCCTTTCTTCCTTTGTTCGGCTTTCAATGCGCATTTGCAGACTGCGTAAGCAGTAAAAGCAGCTCAGGATTACTTTGTACCTTTAGCTCAGTTGGTAGAGCAACTGACTCTTAATCAGTGGGTCCAGGGTTCGAGTCCCTGAAGGTGCACCAAAAGTTCGTGTCATTAACGTTGAGGGTCCACCCGTTCCCATTCCGAACACGGAAGTTAAGCTCAACAGTGTCGAAAATACTTAGCTGGAGACGGCTCGGGAAAATAGATCGTCGCGAACACAGCTCAAAAGAGCTGAAGGTCTGATAGATCGAATGGTCATAAAGATCGAAGATAGTTTAGTTGGTGTTATTAACGTTGAGGGTCCACCCGTTCCCATTCCGAACACGGAAGTTAAGCTCAACAGTGCCGAAAATACTTAGCTGGAGACGGCTCGGGAAAATAGGTCAACGCCAACTTATTTCTATCCTTTAATGTTAATATTCCTCCTTAGCTCAGTCGGTAGAGCGCATGACTGTTAATCATGATGTCGCTGGTTCGAGCCCAGCAGGGGGAGCCATTAGTAGGGGTTAAGTATATCCGAAGATATACTTAACCTTTTCTATTAAAATTTAATCCGAGTTTTTGGCGGTTTCGCGAAGCGAAATGACTGCCGTACGGTAGGCAAGCCGAAAATCTCGTATTAGTTGTAAAGCAAACGATTTGGACCATTAGCTCAGTTGGTTAGAGCTACCGGCTCATAACCGGTCGGTCCTAGGTTCGAGTCCTAGATGGTCCACCATGTTATTCAAAAAAGCCCGTATTTACGGGCTTTTTTTTTGATTGTTTTCGTTTCTGTATATGTTTTTTATATGACGTACCCATATACAATATTATTAAATATTGTATATGGGTCTTTAATATAAGATCTGATGATATAATTTTATATTATAACTTTCAGAACAATTCCACTAAGTGCAGAGTCTATAAAGACATAATCATCGGACCATGCGCTTCCGCTTGTTACGAAATGTCCGGGACCGTATGCGCCGTGGATTGCTGGAACTAAATGCAGTGGACCAAATACATTACGCCTCGTTCCGACCACTGTAACAGCGATCGTTTTGTGTGCGTGTACCGCTTCGGTGATATCCGCGATGTAAGGGTCCCAGCAAAGCAGCTGTTCATCTTCACCATCTGCTGATACTTTCAACAAACTTCCAGTGAAGTGCTCAGGAGATAACAGTATACGTGCATTTTCATCAATTTCTGAAAGCTGTTTTTCATAAATTTCGGGAGCAATCAAATATGTGACCTCGCCGGTATAGAACGGAAGGTTATATTCACTGAGATTTTTGTTCCCGATGGATGTCGGCAGCGTTGTCAGAGTGCATTTATGTCCATCTGCACGGACTCCGAAATCTCCTATAAGATATAGAGCTTCCAAATTAGTTGTGCGCATGAAATCAGTTTTGAGTGTGACTATATTGTGTCCTATGCGCAGAGCATTTTTAGGAATGGTCATTCGCTTAAAACAATCATCAATCCAGAAATCGTGGATATCCGGCACATCGAGCTGTACACCGTTGACATAATATGTAATTCGCTCCGGACGCTCTCCAGCCAGAATTATTTCATTATCTGGCATAGCTTCGATATCAAAGCTGAATTCTACACTCAAAGAGCCGTAGATTTTAGTATCGTGCAGCTTTGAGTACCACGGCTGAAGCATTTCACCTCCGCGTCGTTCAATTCCGATTGAGTCACGTATCTGCTGGTCGGCTTTCAAAATTTCTGCTTCTTCAGACCATTCGCCGTTCTGCCATTTCCAACGTGCAAAATCTAAAACGCAGACATTCTTTTCGTTCAAACGATATGGGAAATTACCGTTTATGACTGTTTCTGTTAAAACTGTTTTTGCTTCATCCAGCATTGGCAATACTTCATCTGCTTTTGTAGTTATAATGTATGCGGCAGTTCCAGCAGCAGGAAGAGATGTTTGGATTGACAATACCCCATCAGAGAATGACGCAGTATTGTCAGCGTTGCTGCGTTTGCCAGTTACCATGTCCCAGTATTCAACATGAGATGTTTCATGGCAGTAAAGCTTGATAGTCAAGCTGTCTTTAGCATTTTCGCGATCGGTATTTAAAATGACAAATCCGGTACTGTCGCCATAATCTCGCACCTGAACGAATACATCAGATACAGCATTTCCGTTTGTATCCTCAACTGAAACATAGCAGTTAGAGAATTTTCGAATAGCCGCTGTGATAGCTTTTCCGTCAAATGGAACACAGATCGATCGCTCAGCTAAAGCGGCCGGTTCATCTGATTTAATTGCGTCAACGTATTCCGGTACATCGCCTGCGAATATGACATGACCGCCAGCTGATATAAATTCTTTTAAGATAGCTAATGTTGACGGACGTATAGTTTCCATACCAGCGGCAACAACTACATGATAAGAAGCATTTCCAATGTGCAGTACTGCTTTACCGTTTTCATCATGATCAATTGAATACAGGCTTGCCATCATTTGTTCTTCGCCGTAATCAAAGTCGATGTGATTTCCAGTCAGCATATGGAAGGTCTGCTGATACTTCTGTTCAAGCTTCAATACTTCAGGTGATACCGGATAGATCCACTGAGCCCATCCAATATAAGATTGCGACCATACAGATTCTACAGGATTCAGGACTAATACATCGCATACCGGCGAGCCTTCACTCATCAGTGCGCCAAAGCGTGCGAAATAGGTCTCAACGGTATTATAATATGGGTACCACGGGGATTGATGTAAGATACTTGCTGGATAATCTCGCTTGGATTCACCCTCCATTGTATACCAAGAGAGATGGGGGCAGCGAAGATTGATTCCGAAAAGTGCCTGCCAATCGCCTACTGCCTTGTGTCCTTTAAAGTCCATCTGCCATCCTGTGCAGCCGTAAAGCTCAGAGAGCAGCCACTTTTTGCCTACCTGCCTTGCCGCGGAGGATAGCTGTTTAACGACCCAGTAGCAGCGATTTCCCTCAGACAGTATATCGATACCCGGATATCCCATATACTGATAAAACCGCATTAGAGAGCCGTGCGGAACAGCTTGATTTGTCAGCGAGTCCTCGTGCAGTACGTGTCCGGTGAATATGATATTATGCTCCTCACACCAATCGTTGAGCGGCTTTGCGAAGCGTTCAAGGAATAAATTATCTGCAAGGTCAAAATAATCATGCTTGATTCTTGCAAAACGCTCCCCCATAGGTCTATAGTAGAGCTCTGGTAAAACTACTTTTGCGTCATAGCCATATCGCTTCTCAAATTCATCAAATAAATCATCAGTCCAAGCGATCGAGCAGGTGATGATTCCATTCTCATCTTTGCGGTAATCGTCAAGTCCATGTCCTCGGTGAGGTTCGTCTGTAAAAATGCCTTTAATACTTCTTCCCATACGATCACCGCAATGTGTTTGGTATTGCTCATGTGTCAATTCAATGAAGCGGCGGGTCGCTTTTTCGCTCATGGTGTCAATGTACGTTGTTCCGTTGTAGTTGGAATTCGGCTTTTCCGGTACAATAGAGAAGACAAGTGCCTGCCACTCTCCGGGAAATGACTCTGCTTGCTCTTCCTGAGCTATGATGATATCGTTGATATTATCATCTTTTTTAAGTGGAATATAGCTGTATAGATTGATTCCGTCAATTTTTGCTGCAAATGCAAGAATTGTGTTGTCCTGCCACACATATTTCTCTGTTGGTAGCTGCATTATTTGCAGCGATTTCATTCTGTATTGTGGGTCGACTGTGACCTTTCCTCCAGCACTTCCAGACGGCCAGCGGTCTTCATCGTATAGCCAAGCCTCCATACCGCGCGCTTCACCTTCATCTGCGCCTGCATTGATAAGGTCGAACCATTCTTTCCCGAGATATTCGGTGATCAATCCTGCACGCGAGTGCATAAAGTATCCGCCGAGTCCCATTTCCTGCATTATGCTGATTTGCCTGCGCACTTCGTCCTCGCGAAGTTCTCCGTTCCATGACCAGAATGGCTTTGCGCGGTATTCGCAGCCGGGATTTTGAAATAATGCAGATAACTGCTGTTTTTTCATATAATTAAAGCTCCTTATCCTGAGATTATAGTACTGTTGTTATTATACACTCTTTTAAATAAAATTGCAATAGCTTTTTTAATTTTATAAATATTATAGTGAATATATTACATTGATATGTTAAAATTATCCCGTCAACAACATTTCTGCCGTTGGCGGGATATCATTTTATAAGTAAAGTATTATACCACAGAAACTGCAAAAAGTCAAGTTACTTCGGTTGCAGGATTGGCTGAGGTTGAGTGAGTTTAGATAAACTGAATTTATTTGATGGAAACTATTGACAATTAATGCGAACTGTGGTATAATATATTTACTCCATGTTCTCCTTACCGCAAACCGTTCATGTACACAACGAATGGTTTGCGGCTTTTTATTTTGAAATGAGGGTGCGTTTCAGTGGCAGATTTCTATCTGCGTGGAGGTGGGGATTTTGCTGTGTAGTTTTTGAGTAGAATTACATAATCATTTAAGATTATTACAGACACTTTTTGAAGGGCGGTATGAAATTTGAAAAAACGCGAAATCCGATTGTTTACTGACTCTGACACAATCTGCGCAAAAAAGCCGCTGAACATAAGCTCAGCGGCTTGGCGGAGAAGCAGAGATTCGAACTCTGGAGACCCGTTAAGGCCTACACGATTTCCAATCGTGCGCCCTCGACCAACTAGGCGACTTCTCCATAAATCAGCATTGTTGGTTGACTACCTTAAAATTATATCACATTTCGAGTTCTTTGTCAATAGGTATTTTAGATTTTTTTAAAAAAGTTGTGTAGATACTTGAAATTGACGTATTGCTGTGATACAATAGAGCAAGGTATGTTATATTGCGAGGTAAAATATATAATCCGACACTATTGCTCGGAACATTGGCGGCCTGTGTTCATGATAAAATTATGTTATATGATGAAGGGGATTGCTTACAATGAATAAAAATATTATAAAAGCTGCTGCCGTAGCGTTGAGTATAATAGCATTAAATATTATAACATCATGCAGCGACAGTGAATCCATCAATGATTATACTTACGAAAACGCAGGGCATACTATACACGTAACAGAGGACAAGCAGCAAAATATACGGACATATGAAACTTTATCGGAGAATGGCAGCTGTGTAGTTTGGACTTATGACGACGTGGAGGGGACTATAGCCTTGTCGATATATTATGAGGATGAACTCATATACAATAAGAGCATATTAAATCCGGAAATCTATCCTGAAAAGTACGACAGCGGGGATTTGAAATCGACTTCAAATTTGGATTCATTACATGGAGGCAGGGACTATTGGTTTTATTACAGCTATGATTATTCTCAAGCAGGAGACGATATAACTTGGATTCTATCCGGTCCGAAAGAAGCAGAAATTCCGATGGTAAAATTGAAAGCAAATAATGCCATTGCGGAATATTATGCTGTAATGTACATGGAAGCTGTTAAGGATATGCAGATCGCTGAATTAAAAGCTGAAGCGTGTCTATCGTTTGAAGCTTTAAATACTATAAAATATGCAGTTCTGCCAAGCGCAGTTCAGGCTGCAAAAGGCGATACGTTGCTTATAATAAGCGCGCTCGATTCTATGCGCGATATTGACCCGCAGGAAATTTTTATTGCTCGCGAGGTATATAGCAAAGCAGATAGGGCTGATATGTATTATATTTTTGCTAATGACCTAATAGAAGATAGAGTAATTGAAGCGCTCGACTGAGCCGTTTAAATAAAAAACAACTATATTTCAAGTTTTTTTCAAAAACCTATTGCAATTTTTGCAAAAGTGTGATATACTGTATATGTAAGATATTTTAATATAAGGAGAGTGGGTTGACAAAGCCCACTCTTACTTTATGCCGTCGGACTTACGTCGGCAAGGAGAATAACGTGAAAAATAAAAAATCTTCAAAAAATATCGTAACTACAGTTTCCGAAGCGCTGACTCCAGTGATCGAAGGGCTTGGTTATCGTGTGTGGGATATCGAATATGTCAAGGAAGGCGCGGACTATTTCCTGCGCTTTACCATCGACGATGACGATGGTATCAATATTGAGGATTGCGAGAAGGTCCACCGTACCATCGACCCGCTGCTCGATGAGCTTGATCCGATCGAGGACGCATACAATTTGCAGGTGTCGTCCCCAGGCCTCGAGCGCGATGTCAAGTATGACTGGCACTATGAGCTGCTCATTGGTGAAAAGCTTGAGGTGCGCCTGTTCGCGCCAATTGAGGCATATCCGGCTACTAAGACTTTTACCGGAATCCTCACCGCTTTTGCAGATGGTATCGTAACTCTTGATACTGATGGCACAGAGTATAAGCTGCCGCGCGAGTCGATATCAAAAGCGAAGACTGTATACGATTTTTAACATTATAATATTCAGAAAGGGTAGCTTCGGAAAGAACCGAAGCAGGGTTGTTTCATGAATTCCGATTTATTTGAAGCACTTGGAGCGCTCGAAAAGGAAAAGGGCATTTCTCAGGATTATATGCTTGAGCGCGTGGAGGCTGCACTGGTCAGCGCTTATAAGCGCGACAGAAACGGACTTGCAAACGTGCGTGTCGAAATTGATAAGACAAAGCAAACTATAAGAATGTTCGAGCAGAAGACCGTCGTTGAAGAGGTCACCGATGAGGAGCAGGAAATCGCACTTGTCGACGCTCTCAAAATAAACCGCAAATATGTTCTTGGCAGTGTCTGTGAGACTGAATTGAAGCCTAAGAATTTCCGCCGTCTCTCAGCTCAGACTGCAAAGCAGGTCATCATTCAGGGCATCCGTGAGGCGGAGCGCTCGATGATGATCAAGGAATACGAGAGCAAGAAGGAAGAGATCATCACTGCTATTGTTGATAAGGTAGACCCCGAGAACGAGGACGTACTTGTTGATACCGGAACAAGCAAAGTTTATCTCAAAAAGGCAGAGCAGATCCCAGGCGAACATTTCAATGTCGGTGACCATATCAAGGTATTTGTCACTGAGGTTATGAAGGAGTCGCTGCGTGGTCCGCTGGTATCGCTTTCGAGAACCGCTGCCGGACTTGTCAAGCGCCTGTTTGAGCTCGAGATCCCTGAAATTCAGGATGGCACAGTCGTCATTATGAGCATTACTCGTGAGGCTGGTTCACGTACTAAGATGGCGGTAATGAGCCGCGACGAAAACGTTGACCCGATAGGCTCATGTATCGGTAATAAAGGAATGCGTATCCAGAATATAGTAAACGAGCTTCGCGGCGAAAAGATAGATATCGTCAAGTACAGCGAGGACCCGGTCGAGTATATCGCTGCAGCGCTCTCTCCGGCTCATGTAAAGGAAGTTGTGATCGACAGCGAGAAATCCTGCCGTGTCGTAGTTGACTCGGATCAGCTTTCGCTTGCTATTGGTAAGGAGGGTCAGAATGCCCGCCTTGCAGCACGTCTGACCGGATTTAAGATAGATATCAAGACAAAGTCGGACCTTGAGGCTGAGGAAGCTGCAAAGCAGGCTTTCATTGACGCAGCCGAAGAAGATGAGGTCGATGAGAATGCTGACAGCATTGCATTTGACACTGATGTGAGCAGTGAACTCGTCTAATATGTGCCATGCCGGAAATACAGTGATGGCACAAATCATCAGCCGTTCGGTATAAATATCTCACGAGCTATGCTTGTGCAGTGCTCATACTGAACGAAACAATATACCGAAGGAGAGTTAATTTTGCAGGAAAACAACGCGGCAAAACCGAAGAAAAAGCTTCCGGAGCGCAAGTGCCTTGGCTGCGGAGAGTCGAAACCAAAGCTCATGCTTGTCAGAATAGTGCGTTCACCGGAGGGCGGCGTTTCGCTTGATCTTACCGGACGCAAATCCGGAAGAGGCGCATATATATGCAAAAATGCCGAATGTCTTAAAAAATGCCGCCGTGCGAAGCGACTTGAGCGTAGTCTCGAGACTGAGATACCCGACGACGTATATGACGCATTGGAAAAGGAGCTTAGTGAAAATGAGTGACAATATAAATAATACCAGTGATAAGCAATACGAGGGATTATATGAGCTTCGCGGCGGAAATGAAGCTAAGCTTCTTTCGCTGCTCGGACTCGCGGCGAAGGCACGCAGACTTGTAGCTGGAGCTGACCTTGTGCGTGATTCGATACGCTGTGGCAAGGCAATAGTTACTATAGTTTCGGGCGATGCTTCATCGAATACCCGAAAACGGATCATTGATGCCTGCAAATACTATAGCAGCAACGTGTGTATCGTACCTATAGCCGCTTCTGAGCTTGGTAAGCGGATCGGTAAGACCAGTGATGTTGCTGTTATCGCAGTCACAGATATTAACTTTGCCAACGGTATCAGAAAGCTGTTCGACGAGTGAGCACTCTGATAAAGCTATTACAGATATAATGAAGGGGCTGTGCCCTAATGGAACCGTACCGAAAGGATGAACAATATAATATGGCAGCAAACCAAAAAAATCAGACACGTATAAGCAACCTTGCGAAGGACCTCGGTCTGAAGAACAAGGATATACTCGACATTCTCACTGAAAACGGAATTGAGGGAAAATCGCATTCAGCAACACTTGATTCTGATGAATATAATCTCGTAATGAATGAGCTTACATCGCGAAATCAGGTAACCGGGATCGGTGATTACCTTGATAAGAAGGCGACTATACAGCCGCGGTCGACTGAAAAGCCAGAGACTACAAAGTCAGATAGTCCTAAAAAGCCGAAACAGCCTAAGACTGAAGCTCCAAAGACTGCCACCGAGGCTGCAAAGGATGACGCACCGAAGTCGAGTGACATTACAACTCAGGTCAAAACGGAATCTGCTAAGCCTGAGACTCAGAAGTCTGAGCAGACAAGGAACGACGGAAGCCGTAATTCTGCGCCGAAGAATGAGCAGCGTAGAAATGATTCCCCACGCGGCGATTCGCCACGAGGCGAAGGACAGCACCAGAATAGCAACAGAGATTCAGCAGCTGGCAATGGTCGCGATAACGGTCAGCGTCAGTCCTTCAATGGTCAGCAGCGCGATAATAATCGTGATAACAATAATCAGCGTCAGCAGTCTCAGAGACCTGATCAGCGCGGTGACCGTCCAGCCCGCAATGGAGACCAGAACCGCCCGCAGGGACAGGGACGTTTCGATAATAACAATAACCAGCGCCCGCAGAATCGCGATAACAACAATGGACCGCGTCCTCAGGGTAATAATGACCGTAACGGCAACCGTCCGCAGAATGGCGATTTTCGCCGCGACAACAGCGGCCGTCCGCAGGGCGGAGATTTCCGTCGCGATGGACAGCGTCCGCAGAATCAGGGCGGTCAGTTTGGCAGTCGTCCGAACGGCGGATTCCACGATAAGGATAAGGACATGAATGTCCCGCGCAATTCACCGAAGCCCGCGCCGGTCCATACCTACACACGCAATAAGAATTTGCAGAAGAATCCCGAGGAAAGCCGCGTAGTTGATACTCGTACAACTACAGTCGACCTTGATAAGTACGATGAGCGTCTCGAGAATATCGTGCCGGAGTCAAGCAAGGACGCGCGCGGAGAGAAGCAGAAGCTAAAGAAGCAGAACACCCGCGATTATCAGTCTCAGCGTGAGAAAGAGCGCGTCGCGATGGAGAAGCTGCGCAAGCAGGGCGTTGAAAAGGCAAAGAAGCAGCCGCTACAGATAACTGTTCCGGATGAGATCACTGTTGGAGAGCTTGCGTCCCGTCTCAAGATGACCGCAGGTGAGGTCATCAAAAAGCTGATGGGACTTGGCGTAATGGCAACTGTAAACCAGTCTATCGACTATGATACTGCATATCTTGTAGCCGATGAGCTTGGCGCTAAGGTCACCCGCGAGGTAGTTGTAACGATCGAAGAGCGTTTGTTTGACGATTCAGAGGACAGCGAAGCAGATCTTCAGCCGAGAAGTCCAGTTGTCTGCGTAATGGGTCACGTTGACCATGGTAAGACATCGCTGCTCGACGCTATCCGTCATACTAATGTTACCGCAGGTGAAGCTGGCGGTATTACCCAGGCAATAGGTGCATATCGTGTTCGCATAAATGACCGCGATATCACATTCCTTGATACCCCTGGTCACGAAGCATTTACCGCAATGCGTGCGCGCGGCGCTAAATCTACTGATATCGCGATACTCGTTGTTGCGGCAGACGATGGAATCATGCCTCAGACTATTGAAGCTATCAACCATGCAAAGGCAGCCGGGATCGATATCGTAGTTGCAATAAATAAGATGGATAAGATGGGCGCTAATCCTGACAATGTAAAGCAGGAGCTTACAAAGTATGACCTTGTTCCCGAGGAATGGGGCGGAGACGTTATCTGTGTTCCGGTATCTGCTCTTACTAAGATGGGTATTGAGGATCTGCTTGAAAATCTGCTGCTTGTTGCGGATATGAAGGAATTGAAGGCAAATCCAAATCGCCGTGCTAAGGGTCTGGTCATCGAGGCTAAGCTCGATAAGGGCCGCGGTCCAGTAGCTACTCTGCTTGTACAGAACGGTACGCTCAACAGTGGTGATATAATCATCGCCGGAACGTCGGTCGGACGTGTGCGTGCTATGACTGACGATAAGGGAAGAACCATCAAGACTGCTGGTCCGTCTATGCCTGTAGAGATAATCGGTCTTGCAGAAGTGCCGGAATCAGGTGATGAGTTTGCAGCTGTTGAGGATGAGCGTATGGCCCGTGAACTCGCTGAACAGCGCCGTATGAAGTCGAAGGAGGAGCAGTTCAAGGCGAACGCTAAGGTAAACCTTAATGACCTCTTCGCACAGATCTCTGAGGGCGTAAAGGACCTCAACATCATCGTAAAGGCAGATGTAGGTGGTTCTGCGGAGGCTGTAAAGCAGTCACTCCAGAAGCTCAGCAACGAGGAAGTACGCGTAAATATCATTCATACCGCAGTTGGTGGAATTACCGAAGGCGACGTAATGCTCGCGTCAGCTTCGAACGCGCTGATAATCGGCTTCAACGTGCGTCCTGACAAGAACGCGCTCGATTCAGCTGAGCGCCAGAGCGTTGAGATACGCACATATCGTATAATTTACGAGTGCATAGAGGAAATCGAAGCGGCTATGAAGGGTATGCTCGCACCTACATTTAAGGAAGTGCTGCTCGGTCATGCTGAGGTCCGTCAGACTATCCGTGTACCTAATGTCGGAACAATTGCCGGTTCTTATGTACAGGATGGTAAGGTATCGAGAAATGCACAGATCCGCGTAGTCCGTGACGGCGTTGTTATCTTTGAGGATAAGATATCCTCGCTCAAACGCTTCAAGGACGACGCTAAGGAAGTACAGCAGGGCTTCGAGTGCGGTATCGGACTCGAGCGCTTCAACGACATCAAGGAAGGCGACATTCTCGAGGCCTTCGTGATGGAAGAAGTTAAGCCGGTTTAATGCAGCTGTTTAGAATAAACAGAAGCTGACAAAAATATAGATATAAATGGTACCGCCCGCAATGGGCGGAGGAGGGATATAATTGATTATACAGCTTGAGGACGCAAAATACAAGCTTACAAATATGCGTGCGGATATCGCAGAGTTGAGCTCTGCACTCCGTATTGATCAGCTCGTAGCCGAGATAGCTGAGGACGAAAAGATAACCATCGAGCCGGATTTCTGGAATGACGCGGAGAATTCGAGCCGCGTGCTTCAGAAGATAAAGCAGAAGAAGGATAAAGTTGAAGCCTTCACTGCATTGAAAAACAAGCTCGAGGATGCTATAACTCTCGCCGAGATGGGAATTGAGGAAAACGATGAGTCAGTAGTGTCGGAGGTCGAAACAGAGCTTCGCGAGATCGAGAAGGAAGAGGAGCGTCAGCGCATCGAGGTGCTGCTTTCGGGCGAATACGACCGCAATAATGCCATCGTATCATTCCATCCGGGAGCTGGCGGAACAGAGGCGCAGGACTGGGCGCTCATGCTCTATCGTATGTACACACGCTGGGGCGAGAAGCACGGCTACAATGTAAAGCTTGTAGACTGGCTCGACGGAGAAGAAGCCGGAATCAAGAGTGCTACCATCATGGTAGAGGGGACTAATGCTTACGGCTATCTCAAGAGCGAGGCTGGCGTACACAGACTTGTGCGTGTGTCGCCATTCGACTCGTCAGGTCGTCGCCATACGTCGTTTGCTTCGGTCGAGGTAATGCCGGAGTTTGAAGATGACGGCAAGATAGAGATCCGTGACGAGGATATTGAAGTCACCGCGCACCGCTCATCTGGTGCAGGCGGACAGCACATCAACAAGACGGACTCAGCAATACGCATTACGCACATTCCGACCGGAATAGTTGTAGGTTGTCAGACCGAGCGCAGCCAGCTCCAGAACAAGGAAACAGCTATGAAAATGCTTAAATCCAAGCTCATGGAGATAAAGGAGCGCGAGAATTTGGCGCGTATTGAGGATATCCAGGGCGTAAAGAATAACATTGAGTGGGGCAGTCAGATTCGCTCGTATGTATTCATGCCGTACACGTTGGCGAAGGATAACCGTACTAACTATGAGGACGGCAATATTTCGGCGGTAATGGATGGCGAGATAGACGGATTTATCAACGCTTATTTAAAAATGATTGCCGGCAATAAATAATTTGCAAAAATGCGGCAATAATAAGAGAGGGGAAATATCGCATGAAGAATTCAAATGATACCAGATATTTTGTAGGTATTGCGCTGCTTATACAGGCTATAGCAAATCTGTATATGTTTCTTGTGCTTAAAAACAAGAAGAGCGTGACGAAAGCAGTGATAGCTACGGCGTTTGTAAGCAGTATTGCATCGACAGTAATGCTTTTGCCGACATTTGGCTGCCCAGTTTCTAAGAAGCGTAAAGCGGCTGAAATTGACTTCGAAGATGATATTGACTTTGCCACCAACGATGATGAGGACATAGACGATTACCAGTGCTGTTAATTTTAGTCAGGTAATTGGCGGCGTTTACGATTTGAAGCTATAGCTTCAAATCGTAAACTGTCGAATTTCGCCTCAGGAATTTTCAAAAAAATTTTGAAAACCTATTGACAAACGCTGCGAAATGTGATATAATATTATCCGTTGAAAAGAATATTGGGGATTTGTGTAATGGCAGCACAGCAGACTCTGACTCTGTATGTGGGAGTTCGAATCTCTCATCCCCAGCCAATAAAATCACATTTATCATTAGATGAATGTGATTTTTTATTTTTAAACTTTATGATAGCAGCGTTTGATAAATGAATGAGGTTATTACTATGGCAAGGGTCATTATGCTATGCGGTAGGATATGCAGCGGTAAGAGTACATATTCACAGCAGATTCGTATAAAAAATAAGGCGGTAGTCCTTTCGGTGGATGAAATAACGCTCGCGCTTTTCGGACAGTATACTGGAGAAAATCATGATACATACGTTGAAAGAGCGGAAAAATATCTGTTCAATAAGTCATTAGAGTTAATAGAAATTGGTGTAAACGTTATACTTGACTGGGGCTTTTGGACTAAGGCAGAACGTGAAGCTGCTAGAGAATTTTATAAATGTCAGAATGTTGAATGCGAATTTCACTATATTGATATTAGTGATGAAGTATGGAAATATCGTTTGAAAAAGCGTAATAATGATGTTGCGTTCGGGAAAACGGATGCTTATTATGTGGATGAAAAGCTTGCAGAAAAATTTGGAGCGATTTTTGAATTGCCTGATAAAAATGAGATTGACGTGTGGGTTAAGCAAAATTGACGGCAGCACTTGACATCTGCTTAAAAATATGATATAATCATAATAACAATCAAATCTTTTAACAAAGCGACAGTTCGTTTGCGCCATCCTGTCGAAAAACAAAACCAGGGCAATAAAATATACTGAAGGTGTATGTATATCTATATACATCACAGGGTATTGTTATTTTGGCGCAGTCGATTTATATCGGCTGCATTTTTGTTTTAATTTGATAATAGACCTGTATGATAACCTAACTTTAGCTTTTGCAAATGATAATGAAATCAGCATTTGCAAAATTTAATTGAGAGATTATCGAGCACGTCTAATGTTGTATGGCGCTGTTCGAACAAAAGAAGGAGAAATATGTATTATTTAAAAACATCCGCTTCGTTTGACAGCGCACATTTTCTTCAAGGGTATGAGGGAAAATGTGCAAACATCCACGGTCATCATTGGATGATCGAAGTAAAAATCGCCGGCGAGTCTTTGCAGGATACCGGAACAAAGCGAGGTATGCTGATAGATTTCGGCGACCTGAAAAAGGCTGTGCGTGAGCTTGCCGACAGCTATGACCACGCACTTATATACGAAGAAGATTCACTGAAACCGGCTACCGTTGCAGCGCTTAAGTCAGAGAATTTTCACCTGATTCCAATCAAATTCCGTCCGACTGCCGAAAATTTCGCACGTTGCTTCTATGAGACACTGCATAATAAAGCATTTCCAGTATCCAGCGTAACAGTGTATGAAACACCGGATAACTGCGCAGTTTACGAGGTGTAATTATGAGCTGTTTTTCTGTTGCTGAGAAATTTGTCAGTATAAATGGAGAGGGAGTCAAAGCGGGAGAATTGGCGGTTTTTCTGCGTTTTTGCGGATGTAATCTGAATTGCAGCTTTTGTGATACTCGCTGGGCAAATGCAGCTGATTTACAGGGTGAGCAGCTTACGACAGCTCAGCTTGTAGACTATGTCAAATCTACCGGAGTAAAAAATGTCACGCTGACAGGTGGTGAGCCGCTTTTGCAGGCGAATATATCTGAGCTTATCGATGAGTTGATCAGGTATGGATTTGAAGTTGAGATTGAGACTAATGGAAGCATACCACTGAAGGACTTTTCGTCGCTTCCCAACCGACCGAGCTTTACTATGGATTATAAGCTTGCCGGAAGTGGGATGGAGATGTTTATGTGCGTCGATAATTTCGCGTATTTGTCTTCCGATGATACTATAAAATTTGTAGTCGGGGACATTGCCGATTTGAACCGTGCCGCTGAAATTATATGTACATACGACTTGACGGCGCATTGTCATGTATATTTTAGCCCGGTATTTGGCAGAATTAAGCCTGATACTATAGTTGATTTTATGAAGGCGAATAAATTAAATGATGTCAGACTTCAATTGCAGCTTCACAAATACATCTGGGATCCAAATGAGCGGGGCGTGTGATTATGGATACGAAAGCAATTGAATATCATATTCGTGGGCTGCTCGAGGCTATTGGCGAGGATCCTGACCGTGAGGGCCTTCGTGAAACGCCAACACGTGTTGCGAGAATGTACGAGGAGATTTTCGCGGGAATCAAGTATTCTAACCACGAAATTGCAGAGATGTTTGGGAAAACCTTTGCGGTTGATGATAGTGAGCAGTCGGAAACCGCAGTCGTGATGAAGGATATCAGCGTATTTAGTTACTGTGAGCACCACATGGCGCTGATGTATGATATGAAAGTGAATGTCGCTTATGTCCCGCATGGTCGGGTGCTTGGGCTGAGCAAGATCGCACGGATATGCGATATGGCGGCGAAGCGGCTGCAATTACAGGAGCGTCTTGGCAGTGATATAGCGGAAATTATATCTGAAGCGACCGGCTCGCCGGATGTCGGGGTGAGGATCACTGGTTCGCACAGCTGTATGACCGCACGCGGAATCAGAAATGTTTCATCTCAGACATTAACAAAGACCATGCGCGGTGCGTTTAAAACAGATACATCACTTCAAAATTTACTTGATAATTAAAATATAGAGGAATGGTTATGAAAGCATTAGTTTTATTCAGCGGCGGAGTCGACAGCACGACCTGTCTTGCCTTAGCGATCGATAAATATGGAGCTGATGAAGTTCTCGCATTGTCAGTGTATTACGGTCAGACTCATAAAAAGGAGCTCGAGGCTGCAAAGAAAATTGCCGAGTATTATGGCGTTAAGCATAAGCAGCTTGACCTTGCACTGATTTTTGCAGACTCTACCTGCTCGCTGCTGGAATCTTCATCTGAGAATATTCCTGAGGAGAGTTACGCTGAGCAGCTGGCACACACTAACGGTAAGCCGGTATCAACATATGTGCCATTTAGAAACGGGCTGTTTCTATCGTCTGCGGCGAGTATCGCACTGTCGAATGGATGCGAGATAATATATTACGGAGCACACAGCGATGATGCAGCGGGGAATGCTTATCCTGATTGCAGTGATGAATTCAACGAAGCAATTAATCGCGCTATTTATCTTGGCAGCGGAAATCAGCTGCATATTGAAGCGCCGTTTGTGAAGCTCAATAAGGCGCAGGTAGTAAAGAAAGGACTCGAGCTTTGCGTTCCATATGAGCTGACTTGGAGCTGCTATGAAGGCAAAGAGACACCATGCGGAGTGTGCGGTACCTGTCGCGACCGTGCTGCTGCATTTGAAGCTAACGGTGTTGATGATCCGGCGATGAAGAATATTGATAAAGGAGTACTGTAATGTCAGGAAGAACCGATAATGAGAAGGGAAGTATAACTTTACTTGGAAATCAGAATACGAAGTATTCGTCCGACTACTCGCCTGAGGTGCTGGAGACATTTCCGAACAAGCACCCTAACCGCGATTATTTTGTTAAATTCAATTGTCCTGAGTTTACAAGTCTCTGCCCGATAACCGGACAGCCGGATTTTGCTACGATATATATTTCATATGTTCCACGTGAGCGCATGGTCGAAAGCAAGTCACTGAAGCTTTATTTATTCAGCTTCAGAAATCATGGCGATTTTCATGAGGATTGCGTAAATATAATAATGAATGACCTTATTAAACTAATGGAACCAGCATACATTGAGGTATGGGGAAAATTTCTTCCGCGAGGCGGAATATCAATAGACCCATACTGCAACTATGGCAGGCCGGGAACTAAGTGGGAGCAGGTAGCATGGGAACGTCTGACCCATCATGATTTATATCCAGAATCGGTAAATAATCGTTAAATTTAAGAAAAACGCTGTTGTGGACTATGAAATTGAGTCCACAGCAGCGTTTTCTATTTTATAAGCCGCATATATTCAGTTGGTAAAAATCCGGTCTGCTTTTTGAATATTTTCGCAAAGTAGCTGCAATTCGATATCCCGACGGCGTTTGAGATTTCGGCTACATTTTCGCTGCCGTTTTCTATAAGCACCCGTGCGCACGATATTCGGCATATTCGCAGATATTCCTTGAATGTGCAGCCGAACATCTGACGAAACAGATGGCAAAAGTAAGCTTCAGAATATGAAAAATTTGCTGCGACTCTTCCTGTCGTCAGTCCTTCATTTAAATGCTCATTGATATAAGTGATTATATTATTCGCAGTGAGGTTATATTTGAGCTTATCGGGATTGAATATTCTTTTGCTTCTGCCGCATTTCATCAAGAGTGAGAATATCAGGCATAGTTGACCTCGGACCTCAAACTCCCAGCCATCATATGCACTTTTATATGCCTCGACTGCGGTCATTATGCGCTGCGATATTTCTGCTACGCATTCATTTTTATAATAGTTGTCAAATTGCAGGTTATTGTCATAAAGATAATATTCTGAGCCGAAGTCGATACAGTCGTACTCGCAGACTCCGCACTCTTCTGGAATAAATCCGCTGTGTATCTGGAATGGGTTGATTATCAGCACATCTCCACTTGTGAGCGAATAGGCGATATTATCAACAAGAACTACCATTCTTCCACTTTTTACGCAAAGTACTTCAAATTCACTGTGATTGTGTGCATTGAATAGATCTCGATTAAAAAGCCTGATATTAAGCTTGTCATCAAATCTTTTTATTTTCGAATCATAAATAATGATTTGATTTTCGCTGCTGCGAGTTATTGTATATACTGCAAACTGCACGCCGCCTCGATAGCCGGATTTAAATTCATCATTAAACATATTTGAGAATATCCCCCGAAAACATATGTATCGTACCATATAAATTATATACTAATTTTATTATATTGTCAACAACCGTTTTTAAATAGCTCAAACTAACGTCAAAAATACCGCAATTTAGGTGCAGACACCAACTGAGAAATCAGTTATAATTTACTTACAAGAATTCAATAAGTTGAAAGGAAATTATTATGCGATTTAAAACCGGAGTAGACGGTGAATGGGTGATTGTATATAAAGCGACTACAAGGCTCGAGATACGTGCGGTCGAAGCTTTATTTGCAATTGTGCAGAAATTTGTCAATTATAACGTCGACCTTATCAGTATTGATTCGATCGGTGAATACGACCTGACAAAGCGAAATTTAATATATCTTGGTACTGGTATTGGAATCGAAGCAAGCGGACATCGGGATGGATATCGTATTTCAGTTAGAGAGAAAAATTCTGACGGTATGCAGACTATATATATCAGTAATGACGACAGCGCCGGAATGCTGTATGCAGTATATGATTTCGAGCGGTATTATATAAACAAGACGCGATATTCGGGAAGAATAACTGACAAATATTTTAAGCCATTTATCGATGATATGCCAGTGTTTGAGAGAGTATCGTACCCAAAAATCGAGAATCGCGGCTACTGGACATGGGGTTATGTTATCTGCGACTGGCGGCAGTATATCGATAAGATGGCGCGTCAGAAGCTGAATACCCTTGTTATGTGGAATGACCGTGTACCTATCAATGCAGAGGAAATAATCGACTATGCACATTCATGCGGTGTACGTGTGATATTCGGCTGCTCGTGCGGATATGGAGTAACAGTCGATCCGTCAGATCCGGTCGAGATACAGAAATGGGCAGACAGTATGCTTGAATTGTATCGGGATGAGTATTCAAAACTCGACATTGATGGAATATATTTTCAGTCATTCACTGAACGGCATGACCTTGAGATCAATGGCATAAAGATAGCAAAGCTTGCCGCGGACTGGATAAATTCTACTTGTGCGCCGCTTCTCGCCGAATACCCACAGCTGCAAATTTATTTCGGTATTCACGCAACATCCATTCGCTCAAATTATACTGAGCTTGCCGCCGTTGATTCGAGAATACACATAGTTTGGGAAGACGCGGGAGCATTTCCGTTTAACTATATTCCAAACGAGGTGTCGGACTACGACGATACAAATGATTACAACAAGCAACTGCTCGAACTTCGCGGCAAAGATGAAAAATATGGTGCAGTAATGAAGGGTTTTACAGTGTTAAACTGGGACCAATTTGTTCATCACGACTTGGTTGCAGTCGGAGTACGGGATGAGGAGTATATCAACAAGATTTATTCAGACCGCTTATTTAAGTGGAAATATTTTAATTCATACTACACCACACAAGCGGATAAGCTTGCAGAATCACTTTCGATCATTGCAAAAGCTGATACAAAGTCAAAACTGGTAACGTTTTTAGCAGAGGATGGACTGCTTGAACGCGTAACTCCGGCGTGTGTTGTATTGGCTTCTGAGCTTATGTGGGATCCTGATGTTGATACAGCCGAGCTTTTGCGTACAATAGAACAGTCGTGGGATGTAACGCTTTAAAATTTATATATACTTAGAGAGGAACGATCAACATGAAATCAAAAAAATTGAGCTTAGTCATAGCACTGCTCATGCTTCAGGGAGCGTTTGCTGCCTGCTCAAACGGTACAAAGGATCCGGGAAATACTGGAGATCCTGTATCAGACACTGAAAAAGCCGATTACTTTAAAGATACGCTCGGAGAGAGGGATTTCGGTGGCGCAGTATTCAACATAGCTGCGGCTGAAGGCGCAGGAGTTCCGCTTGACAGTGAGAATGGTGAAATTGTAAATGATGCTCTTTTCAAACGTAATTCAAAGCTCATGAGCGATTATAATGTGAATATAGTCAACAATATCTTCAGCGCCGAGGGCGATAGTGCCGCTTTGACCGACGCTATCATCAATAACGTGCTTGCTGATGACGACGGATACGATTTAGTTATAGGCCCGCTTGCAACGACGATGCGAAGAGGTGCGCTGAATAAGGTACTTTATGATATGACAGAGCTTCCGACGGTCGACTTTACTAATCCGTGGTGGAGTGAATATGCGTATGAAAATATGCAGATCGGCGGAAAGCTGTTCTTTACGACTGGCGATATCACGTCAAATTATTTCTATGTTCCGATCGTAATGGCATTCAATATGCGTCTTGCAGATGATAATAAGCTTGACATATTCGATATGGTAAGAAGTGGTGAATGGACTCTCGACAAGTTTGATGAGATCACTAAGGATTATACTATCGACCTAAACGGTGACGGAGAGATCACGACCGACGACCGAATTGCATATGCTCATGTACGTACTGAAATTATCAGCTATTCTCACTATATAGCAGCTGGACAGAAGATGAGCACAGTTGATAAAGACGGAAATATCCATGTAGAGCTTGATTCAGAGCCTTCGATAGATATACTTCAGAAGCTTGCGAGCATATTCACGCGCCTTGAAAATAAGGCTATCACAAATAATGATACCGCACCGATGTTCAAGAACGGACAAGCGCTGTTCTACAGCAATTCGCTTGCTTCTGTAGTAAACAACTTCCGTGATATGAAGGATGACTACGGAATCATCCCGCTTCCAAAAGCAGATAAAGAGCAGGATTCTTACTATACCGCAGTAAACACATGGACGCGCGGATATATTGGTGTTCCTGCAAACACCAGAGATACAGAGCTTACCGGATTTATGATGGAGGCTATGGCGTGTCTGTCATATGATATGGTTCGCCCTGTTGTTTATGATAAGGTGCTTGAAGGTAAGATATCACGCACTGATGACAGTGTTGATATGCTTGATATAATCTTCAGCACGATATACATTGACTCGAACTACGTGTTCAATCTCGGCGGCTCAGGTACTGAGATCCTTCGTACAGTTATGTATGATGAGGACTTCATGTCAAGCTATGCGGCGATCAAGGACGCTATTCAGGCTGATATTGATGAGCTTAATCATTGGTTTGACTGATTAAAATAAATAATATAAATCGCGCATGATTTGTGTCATGCGCTATTTATTTAGAAACGGAGAGAATTTTAGATTTTATTGACAAATGATGTCGAGTGTGCTATAATATATAAACATACAGGAATAGTATGGATGAAGAATAATAAATCAATAAAATCAGGGATTTGGAGCTGCATTTAAAATGAAATTTGATTTTGATAAAATATACGACCGACATGGTACGAATAGTCTGAAGCATGATTTTTTTGCTGATAATAATAAGCCGTCAGATGTCCTGCCGCTCTGGATAGCGGATATGGATTTCCACACGCCACAGGAAATCATAAACGCGCTGAATGAAAGGACCGCTCATGGAATATTCGGTTATTCTGCGCCGACAAGTGAATATTACAGAGCACTTGAAAAGTGGTTTTTGAACCGTCATGACTGGAAAACTGAGGGAGAGCGGTTTATTATAACCAGCGGCGTTATACCTTCTATATGCTCAATGGTACATTCGGTAACTGAACCCGGTGACTCTGTAATTATTTGTCAGCCTGTTTATTATCCGTTCGCGTCAATCGTAAAAAATAATGGAAGAAAGCTGATCGTGAGCCAGCTTAAAAATAATGATGGGTATTATACTTTTGATTATGAGGATTTCGAACGGAAGATAATCGAAAACGATGTGAAGGCATTTATACTTTGCAATCCACATAATCCAGTAGGAAGAGTATGGACTCGTGAAGAACTCGAGCGGATCGGTGATATTTGCCTTGCGCACAATGTATTTGTCATCTCCGACGACATTCACGCAGATTTTGCATTCGGTGAGCACAAGCATATTGTATTTTCTACGATCAAAAAAGACTATGAAGCTATCAGTGCCGTATGTACTGCACCAACTAAGACGTTCAACATCGCTGGGCTGCATATTGCTAATACATATATTTATGATGACGAAGTAAGACAAAAATTCAGCAGAGACTTAATGCTCAATGGATATGATCAGCCAAATATTATGGGACTTACTGCTTGCCAAACAGCGTATAACTGCTGCTCTGAGTGGCTTGACGAGCTAAAGGCTTATATTTGGGACAATATTATGTATGTACATGACTACCTATGTAATAATATACCAGATATATCCATGCGTGCTCCTGAGGGAACATACCTTTTATGGCTCGACTGCCGTAAGCTCGGACTCAGTGCCCCTGAACTTGAGACGTTTATGCTGAATAAAGCTAAGCTTTGGCTCGATGAGGGATATATATTCGGAGAGAGTGGAAGCGGCTTTGAGCGCCTTAACGCTGCATCTCCACGTTCAATATTAGAGGAAGCAATGGATCGTCTTCATTCAGCACTATGATCAGCGCTTGTTTACATCATAGCTTTGTTTCGTATTTCCTTTGATGTTGAGCCGGTCTCACGTTTGAGTATACGAAGAAAATATGTCGCTGAGCTGAATCCACAGAGTTCAGCTATCGAGTCTACCGTTAGGTCGGTAGTCGTCAGCATTCTTATCGCATATTCGACTTGACGCTGTTGCTTTAGCTTCACTGGTGTTGTACCATTCGCACGGAACGCTGAATACAATCCGGATTCACTCACATTACAATATCGTGCCGTATCGCCGACTGTTGCCGTCGGATGATCATCAAGAAACTGAGCCGCCCGCTTTATAAGTTGGGCGGCTTTGTCATTCTTGCGCTTCATATTTGGCAGCAGTCGTCCGATTATTGTATATAAAAGCCCGAAGGCCTCACTACAAACATGCTCATAGCTTACAAGCTTATCCATTATTGCTATGCTTTCAGCGTCGGCGTGTATTTTCTGCATTGGAAATTGTTCGCTGTTCGATTCTGGAAATACCGTAAAGGCAAACGAGTCCCAGCATATTTCATTATCTCCATGCCAGTATGAGTTATATCGCAGCCCCATCGGAAGGAAGAATACATCACCGGGGAAAACTTCCATTATATCTCCATCGAGTGTTATAAATTTTCCTTCACCAGAACGCATACGTGCAATATAATAGGTGTGGATCCCATATGTCGCGTCATTTTGATGTGCCTTATTCATTTGTATTGTTCTATAGGAATCCTCTGATAAATTATAAATCATTTTGCTGCCCTCAATTTTTGCAGTATTGTACTATTTATTTATAGTATAGCACATTCAAATACTGCTGTCAATAGTGTATAATAATATTAAAAGTTAACTCTATTTGAAAGGATAATATTATTATGCAAAATAGGCAGATACAATTTGTCGCTCCCGGAAAGGCTGAGCTTGTCGACATTCCTATCCAAACTCCGAATGCTGGACAGGTGTTAGTCCGTATTGAGATATCTTCAATAAGCAGTGGTACTGAGCGGGCCAATTTGATCGGTGACCCCAATATCACTATAAACAGAGGTGCAGTCGAGGTGCGTTTCCCGCGGATTCTCGGCTACAGCTCGGCAGGCGTAATTGAGAGTGTCGGAAAAGGTGTGACAAAGTTCAAACCCGGTGACCGCGTTTCACTCGCATGGAGCACGTATACCAGATATATATGTATATCTGAGAATAATGTATATAAGCTTGATGATAATGTAAGTTTTTCTGCTGGTGCGTTAGTACATATCGCAACCTTCCCATTGGCAGCTATAAGAAAGACTAAGATTGAGATCGGCGAGTCGGTCATTGTTATGGGGCTTGGTGTACTCGGACTTATCGCGGTAGGTCTCGCACGAATTGCCGGTGCCGCACCGGTAATTGCTGTTGACCCGAATCCAGCACGCCGTGAAAGTGCTATTCGATTTGGAGCAGACGCAGCGCTTGACCCATTTGCGGCAGATTTTATAGATAAAGTGAACTACCTCACAGGCGGAGGCGCTAAGGCTGCGATAGAGGTGACCGGAAACGGCAAAGCACTTGATCAGGTACTCGACTGTATGGCAAAATTCGGTCGAGTTGCGCTGCTTGGCTGTACACGCGATTCCAACTTTACGATCGACTATTACCGTAAGGTACACGGACCGGGAATATCGCTTATTGGCGCACATACGATGGCGCGCCCGACACATGATTCGTATGATGGCTATTGGACTGAGAAGGACGATGAACAGACAGTGATTTCGCTTATGAAGCATGGGCGTATAGATCTTTCTGATATAGTGGAAGAGATATACTCTCCGGCAGCAGCGCCAGAGGTATTTTCAAGACTTGCTAACGAACCGTCATTCCCGATTACTCAGTTTAATTGGAGTTTACTGGAGGATAATTAAATGAAACCTATAAAAATTGCACAGATCGGAACTGGTCACGACCATGCGTCAGTGATTTGGGACAGCCTTAAAAAGAACAGCGACTGCTTCGAGCTTATCGGACTTGCCGAGCCAATTGAAGCCAACAGAGATCGAATATACAGCGACGCAAAGGTTTATACGGTCGACGAGCTGCTTAAAATGGATGACCTTGAAGCGGTGGTTATTGAAGCCGGAAAAGAGCATGAGATAAAATATGCGCAGATGTTCGCAGACAAAGGAATCCCAGTTCAGGTTGACAAGCCAGGGAGCGCTGACTTCGATGAATGGGCGACATTCGTAAATACAATGAAAAAGAAGCATCTCCCATTCGGTATTGGATATATGTACCGTTTCAATCCACTTGTGAATCAGGCATATGAGATGATGAAACGTGGTGAGCTTGGAGATATCTTTTCAGTAGAAGCTCAGATGAGCGTAAGACATGACAAGGAAAAGCGCGAATGGCTTGGAAAGTATAAAGGCGGAATGATGTATTATCTCGGATGCCACTTGATCGACATGGTTTGTATGTTCAAGGGAATACCGGATGAAGTTATACCTCTCTCCAGTACTACTGGAAATGAAGGAGTCGAAAGTGAAGACTACGGCTTTGCGATTTTGAAGTACAGCAATGGAGTATCATTTGTAAAGGCTAATGCGAGCGAGGTCAATGGATATGAGCGTCGTCAGCTTGTGATAAGCGGCACGAAGGGAACATATGAAATACGGCCGTGGGAGATAAACAGTGAGGGGAAATATTATACTAAGGCTAAATTGACACTGCTTAGGAAATGGCAGAATCAATGGACGGACAATTCGAGGGAAATCGTCAGCGATGTATATGACAGATACGATTCGATGATGCGTCATTTTGCGGCTATTGTACGTGGCGAAGCAGAGATGATGTTCGATTATGACTATGAGATCGAGGTGTTTCGAACAATAATCAAGGCGTGCGGTGCAAAAAAACGAGTATTCGGCGAAGATGAAAATTAAAGTAGGGGGAAATATAGAGATGAAAAATAGCAAACATTATATCATCAGTGTGCTGATAGCGGCAATAGTTCTCACTTCTGTTTCTATGGTGGCATATCAAAGCAAGCCGAATAATGATGACAGTCAAACTGAATCCGGGGGGTTGACTGCCGAAGATACTGTAACAGATGAGCCTGAGGTCATATATGACCTTGATGGCTATCAGCTCAATGTTGCAAAAATAGCTCAGGATAGCATACCATGGGTGCTGGTGAGCTTATGCGCGGATGAGGAGAATGGTGACGTATTGAATGACGCTATTGTCAAGCGCAATCGAACGGTGACCGAAAAATACAATTTTACACTTACTGAGACAGAGTTCCAATCTTCAGCATTGCCGACTATAAGAAATTTAGTCAATTCTGGTGACGACGAATATCAGTTGATTTTTGATGGCGTGAATATGCTTGGAAGCGATTTGACCTCCGGAATATTTCTCGACCTTTCAGATGTCGAAGGTTTGGAGCTTGATAAGGCTTGCTGGAATCAGAATCTGATATCATCACTTTCAATAGGCGATCATGTTTATCTTATTGGCGGAGATATTACCGCGTCGGATGAGGACAGTGTCGAAGTGCTTGTGTATAATACGAGCTATGCGAAAAATCTTCAAATAGGCGATCTTTATCAGCTGGTCCGTGATGGGAAGTGGACGGTTGACCGTATGCTTGAAGCTTGTAAGTTAGCGGTGTTTGACCTTAATGGTGATACAAATATGGATCTTGAGGACAGCTATGGAGTTCTTGCGAACGAAGATGGGATCAGTGCTATGCTGGTAAGCTGTGGAGTGTCGGCAATATCTAAAGATTCGGATGGGGTTCCGATACTTACTGCCAACAGCGATAGATATACAGAAGCATTTGATAGCCTTTCACGGATATATAATAATTCGGTATGGCATAGCTATGAAGGAGTAACGACCGATTTGCAGGTGTCGAGACTTGAAACAAATAAGAACCTATTTGTCAACGCGGTTACTTCATTTGCCCGCCGATTCCTGCGTGATGTCAAGACTGATTTCGGATTTCTTCCTACACCTAAGCTTGATGAAAGTCAGGAAAATTATTATTCTTGCATTGTAAACTCAACCTGTGTGCTTGCAGTACCGTCAACCGTCGGTGATCCGGAGACAGTAGGACTTGCACTTCAGTTAATGGCTGAAGGCAGCGAGGATATAACAAGGGCATACTATGATGTCTGCCTGCAAAGTAAATATACACGCGATGAAGAATCGTATGAAATGCTGAAGATATCGATTAAAAATATCGTATATGATATTGGGTATATGTACAGCTCGCAGTTTGCCGGACTTCACAATAAGCTGATAGACGCAATGAAAAATGGGAACAATAATATAGCTTCGATAATTGCTTCAAACAGCTCTGCTGTTGAAGCTGCGATAAGCAAGTATATCGGCGATCAATAAAATAAGTATAATTAAAATATTGATAATACGCTAAATATTATTGACATTTTTCTGTTAGTGTGATAGAATATAAATGGACTTGTCCGATAACCTAACCTCAGCTTTTGAATGGTTATCGAACAAGTCTATTTAGTATAACTGTGAAGTTAGGTGATTCAAATGTCAGATAATGTGATTGAAGGAAAAAACGATAATGATGTCAGTAATAAGATCCATTATGAAGCACTGCGTGACAGCTCGGCAGCGCCAGTACTCGTATCATGCAGCAGACTTTTTCCAGAGCAGCACCATCACTATCACAACTCGATAGAGGTCATATATGTAAAATCAGGCAATATAGGGATGGGAGCAGACTTCAAAACAACGATCACCATCAGTGCGGGTGAGATATTCGTGCTTGATGAAATGATACTTCACCGCACATCGTCATATACTGAGAATGGGGAGTATTACATAATAATGATCCCTGTATATGAGATCGAGGATTTTCTGCGGTTGCGCGGCGACCGATATTTTGGCGAATACAAGTGTGAAGATAAGGACGGAACAATATTTGCGATGGTACGCGAGATATTCAATATAAATGACAGAATGGCTGAGGATGATATGCCGGAATATCGCCGATTTTTGTTAAACACTATGCTTACTGGAATTTTTATGCGCACAGGCAGCAGACCACGCAGCGAAAGCCCAAGCTTTGAATTCCAGCCAATACTTGAATATATACATGCTCATATTCACGAACGATTTACGATCAAAGATCTTGCCGCTCGCTTTGGATATACCCCTCGCGGGATCAGCGATCTGGTAGACAGGATATCGCTTGATTGTGGATTAAAGGAGTACATAGCAAGGATACGTGCAGCAAAAGCAAAGCAGCTGCTCTGCGCTGGCTCTTCATGCGAAGAAGCCGCTAAAGCGAGCGGGTATGGCTGTATACGCAGCTTTTACAATGCTTTCGAAAAGCTTGAGCATATGACACCAGGTGAGTGGCTTTCTGAAAACAAGTCTTTACAAAATATTACTTGATATAATCAATCATCGTCAGAATCGGAATAATCATCGTCTTCTGTTTTATCTGCCTGTGAGTGGCGGCGAGGCTTTGCAAGCGGGTTGTTGTCAATTGCGCGGCGCATATTTTCGTCGCTTATGTGCGTGTATATCTGCGTCGTATTGAGCTGCTCGTGCCCCAGAATATCCTTCAGTACACGCACATCGACGTTGCCAGTCTGATACATAAGTGTAGCAGCTGTATGGCGCAGTTTGTGTGTTGAAAAGCTCTTGTTGCCAAGTCCGGCGAGGTTCAGATATTTATATACCATCCACTGAACAGTTTTGTTGCTTATACGTGTGTGGCGCGACGACAGAAACAGCGCGTTTTTGTCCTTTATCTGCTCATCGGCGGCACGTACATTTATGTAGCTTTTCAGCGCCTCGCGGCAAGCGTCGTTAAGATATATCAGCCGCTCCTTTGAGCCTTTGCCGACGACTCTCAGTGATTCGAAATGACGATCAACATCCGAAAGATTTATTCCACAGAGCTCAGAAAGCCGCATTCCACAGTTGAGAAAAAGTGTAAGTATGCACATATCACGTTCACGCGTGCGGCTTTCGTTGTCGTTCTGTACTGCGTCGAGCAGTGCCTCACTCTCCTCCAATGTGAGAAATTTGGGCAGAGATGTCTTTTTTTGCGGCCCTTCGATATTTTTTGTAGGATCATTATCTATATATTTTTTGCTTATAGTCAAATACTTATAAAAGCTTTTCAGCGCCGACAATTTGCGTGCGCGTGCCGACCACTGATTCCCTCTTTCATTCAATGTATAATATAGAAAATCGTAAACTTCATCTGGAGTTATCGAGCCGATGAAGTCGAGTCCGAGCTCAGATACATCGATAGCTGCGAATTCTTCATCGGTCATATTTTTTATGTCGAGCTCCTCACGCTTAGCTGACATATATCGCAGGAATGTGCGTATATCAAGTGCATACTCATCGGCGGTCAGCTTAGAGCGGCCCTGAACGGTCTGCTTGTAGCCGACAAATTCAAGTACTATTTGTGGAAGCTCGTCATAATTAACTAATGTCTGCATAGGCTGTAGTGTTCCTTTCTTTAGGGTGTATTTTTTCTCTAATTAAATATTATACTCTACTGACACTGATTTGTCAAGCTGTTGATTTTTGCAGTAAATCTTCAACGACTAAACTGTAAATTTTTCAAATTTATACTTGAAAAATCCATCAAAAATTTGTAAAATATAGTTATATCAAATTTAATCATGCGGCTATGTAATTTTGACCGCAATTGAGGAAAAACTATGATCGATTTTATAAAAGAAAACTCGTACAACATGGTGAAGATGTTCGTTGACCAGATCGCAATGACTATATTCGGTACGATAATGGCTATAGCTACAAGCCGCAGCAATACTATGCTGCTTATCGCGAGCATTTTCTCTATCCTGTTCTATCTTGTCGTACTCTATACCGTAGGCTGGGAGATCGGCGCGAAGGACAAGATCAAGCTTGACGGTGGTCGTATGCGTCCGTTCCCAACTAAGGGACTGTTTATCGCACTTGGCGCGAACGTACCAAATCTTCTGCTCGCTCTGCTTATGGGCTTCGGTATTGCTGTGGGAACAGAATGGGGCGGCAATATCAGCGTAGTCTGCAATGCGATAGCACGGCTTTTTGAGGGAATGTATCTTGGAGTCATTAAGGTGCTTGAGGATACAATATTTGTAGATGCACGAATTGCTGATGTGTGGTGGTGGTTTATTATGATCACGATTCCGGCTATTTTGGTTGGCTGGTTCTCTTACTATATGGGCTCGCATGAAAAGCGCATTTCGGCATTTTTCGGAATTAAGGTAAAGCCGAACAACACGAAGAATTGAAGAATGTATATCGGTAATACTATATACATCAGATCAACTATTAAAAAGCGAGGGTATTATCATGTCAAAGCCGTTAAAAAATTTAAAAAAAGATATCAAGAAATGCTCAAAGCATTTGAACTCAGACAAGGGACTTACAGTCAAAAAAACTTTTGATGTTACGACATCCTTTTATGGTCACGGCAAAGAAAACAAACCTTATATGACAATAGGTGCAAAGGGCGATTTTAAAATATCTGTTCTCAAGCTTGTATTGATCATTATCGGTGTAATTTCAGCTGTATCACTTGTATTGCTTGGTATAAAAGGACTTATTTCTAAGTGCCGTTCGAAAAAATATCGTGATAGAGATGACCAGCTTGACGATGAGCTGTGGGTATGATTTAAGGTCAATTTTAGACTGACAGAAAGATTGGTTTTATAAATAATGTTTAAAGGAAAATTCATCACGCTTGCAGAGTTTGCATATCTTACTCCGCTTGATTTATTTCACCGCGATAATATTCCGCAGAGTGAGATCAAATACAGTCATCCCGCTGGACTAAAAAATGTGCATATCACTTTTAAGCGCACGTTTTCACTTGACGAGCCGGTATCGGGGCAGGTGATTGCGCGTTTCAGTGCGGATGATTATTGCAAACTGTATGTGAACGGCAGATTTGCTGCTCAGGGACCTGCACAGGGGTACTACTTTGATTATAACTGGAATGAAATTGATATAACATCTTTCTTAAAAGATGGTGAAAATGAGATATGTGCTGAAGTTTATTATCAGGGACTTATCAACCGTGCGTATGACAGCGGCGACCTTCGATGCGGGTTTATCTGTGATATTTTGAATGGCGATAACGTTATTCTCTCAACTGACGAGAGCTGGCAGTGCCGTGTTGACCGAAGTTATGTCGGTGATCGTACTACCGGATATGAGACGCAGTTTCTCGAGGATCGCGACCTGCGTATACCTCCGACTGAGTGGGAGCGTGTTCGAGTTCGCGAGCATGATTATACATTTTCTAAAGCGCCAATTCCGGTGCTTGATGTATATGAAGTGGAGCCAAAGGCTATGGTCGCACGTGAAGGCTCGACGGTTTATGATTTTGGAAGCGAGCTTGTCGGAACACTCCGTTTGACTGTGAGATGTAATTCTACAGCGACGGAGTCTGATTTGGAAAATACTACTACAATTGAGCTGCGTGCGGCTGAGGAGCTTGCAGAAGGCGTTGAGGGGCAGCTTAATGCAGATACGCAGATAAGGTTCAATACACGCGCAAATTGTAGCTACAGCGAGCTTGTGACGCTTGCAGAAGGAGAGAACCTTATCGACCAGTACGAGTACAAGGCGTTCCGGTATGCTGAGGTCGTATATCCAAGTAATGTTGAGGTGATCTCGTTTTGCGCAGTGGCCCGCAATTTCCCGTTTGATGAATCGGCTTGTCGACTTGATACTTCGGATGATGTACTGTCAAAGGTGTTCGAGGTCTGCAAACGTGGTGTAAAGCTCGGCTCTCAGGAGGTATACGTCGACTGTCCCGGACGCGAGAAGGGGCAGTATGCGGGAGACCTGACCATTACAAGCGCTTCGCAGCTTTGGCTTACCGGAGATACGACACTTTTCTGCAAGGCGGTAAGGAATCAGGTCGAATCGGCGTTTATAGATGACGGACTTATGGCAGTAACGCCGGGCTCGTTTATGCAGGAGATCGCCGATTATTCGCTGCAATTTCCGATACTTGCACTGCGTTATTATGATTTCACCGGCGACCGTGATGGACTCCGTGAATTACTTGAAGTATGCGACAAGCTGCTGACAAGCTTTGAACGATTCCAGCGCGAGGACGGATTGCTTGAAGGTGTTGATAAGTGGAATCTTGTCGACTGGCCGGCAAATCTCAGGGATAATTATGATTTTGAAATGACAAATCCGATAGGCAAAGGTGTACATAATGTTATCAATGCCTTCTATATCGGAGCGGTAGTTTGCACGGAAAAGATAATTGATATACTTGATATCAAGCTTGAAGATGGAGCGAGACGTTCTGGTGCGCTTATAGAAGCGTATAACCGCTGTTTCTGGCGGCAGGAACTCGGACTGTATGTAGACAGCGAAACGAGTGATCATGCCTCGCTGCATTCTAATGTGCTCCCGGTTTACTTTGGATTTGCAAAGCCGGAATCACACTCACATATTGCAGAACTGATACGCCGCAGGGGATTTTCGAGCGGAGTTTACATGGCATACTTTACGCTGAAGGCGCTTGCAAAAATGGGGCTCTATTCGGATGTTTACAATATGCTTACTTCGACTGGTGAAAGCTCATGGTATAATATGGTGCGAGAAGGAGCGACCACTTGCTTTGAGGCGTGGGGCAAGGAGCAGAAGTGGAACACGAGCCTGTGCCATCCGTGGGCGAGTGCGCCGATATCGGTGCTTATCGAGGATATCATCGGCATATCGCCAAAAACGCCCGGATTTGGTGAGGTCGATGTGCGTCCGCACATTCCGATGAGCGTAGACAAACTCGACATGCGGATACCGCTTGTCAGCGGCAAGCATATTGAATTCGAGTGGGAACGTGGATTTTATAATTACCGGATATTGAAATGAATATTGTCTCCCGATACGTAAGTATCGGGAGATTTTTAATTGGCTATATTGTACAAAGATATATTGTTTAATTAGTTAAATAGATGAAAATGAAAAATATGGTAGTTTTACTTGACAAAATATATATCATATGATATAATAAATGCAGATAAAATCCTCTGAATTCAATACATATTTTTGCATTGATGAAAAATTAGCGTACAACATTTTAAACTTTATACTTTGTGATATATACAATTTTAGTAGAAATCCGGCTATACCAAGTTTCTATGATGTATTCGAGTATAGTGTGCACGGCTCGATTGCATAAGTTACGAAATCTGATAATAAGTTATTATGAACTGAATTAGCTAAGCAGATTGTAAAGTTTATTATGCTGTAAAGCATTCCCATAATATATCGCGGGGAACAGATCGAGAGTTGATATAGAACCAGTTAAAAATAAACGGAGGTTTAAAATAAAGAAATCGACAAAGTGGATTGTCAGAGTTCTGGCAATCGTGGCATTGGTGGCACTGCTTTGCGTGAGCGCTTTTGCAGTGGTTGACTCGCAGGACGGCATAGGCTTAGGTCAATGTTGCAGCAGATGGCTTGGCTACGAGAGTGTTTGACCATGTAACAGGTGGAGGAGGATGTTGGTGCACAGAGCAAACATATTGCCCTATGTGCGGTCATATTTATGACACCATGGATAAGAATTACGGAACTTGTCCGCATTCGAAAGACCAAATAGTAGACTAATAACATTATAGTTTAAGACGAGCATTCTTAATAGAATATGTATTAAGAATGCTCGTTTTTTATTATAATAGGAGGTATCTAAATGAAGAACTTGATTATACTAATATTTCTTGTATTATTATTTAACTTAGTTTCATGCAATAATAATGAAGCTGAAGCAATAGACATGATGGACGCATTGAAAATCAGCACGTGGGTACTGGACAAAGACCTTGAAGGCACTGGATATTGGGCGTACAGCGAGGATTGGCGGACATATCCTAATTGGGGATATTGGGTATCAAATGATGATAATGCAAGACAGTTGAAAGATGATAAAGTATTTAAGTGCGAGCAGTTAAAGCTGAATGAAGTTAGAACTATGGCTCCTATTGGATATAAGGGCTCTAATCTTAATGTATATTTAGACTATGATGGTATCATTGAAGTAGATGTGGACAGCGATTGTGACGAAAAAGTTAGGTTATGCTACATTCCACTCCATTCAGATAACTCATCATCGTATACTGTGGTATATGGCAATAAATTTAGGGCACATGCGCCAATTAGGTTGAATATTTGTCCAATAGGTAGATTTTCTACATTTGATGATGGCATAGTCTTAAACTCTACTTTAACAGATGTGGAGTATAATATAAATATCAAAGCATATGAAGAGGATGGAACATTAGCAATTACTGCAAAGTTAAAGTTAGTGGTTCTAAAAGATGAAGCTTATCCATATGAGGATGTATTGAACAATACAAGATTATTTGGACCGAATGAAGAATGTTCACGCTTCCTGTCAATTGAGTTAGTTTCTTATGAATACAGCGACATATACAAAATAGGAAATGATGCTTATAAGCCTGAAGGTAAGGAATAATTAAAAATCTGCCGATTCTCAAAAAAATTAGAGGATTGGCAGATTTTTTGTCATTTCCTATTTACATTACACGGATTATGTGATATAATATGTAGTGCTTAATATAGTCGATGATATTGGCTTAATTATTACTCATAAAAAATAATTAAGTGAAAAAACGACCGCTACTCCGAATAGCAATCATCCTGCATATATTATAGCACATAATATTTATTTTGTCAAACATTTGATAAAATTTTTTGACACCTTGGAGACTTAATTAAATAACTGTGAGTTCGTGACCATCCTCACATAAAACAAAACTACGGACCTACTGCATTTGCACCCGTCTGTATTGGCGCGCAATGCAGCTTTTTAGTTCGGGAAAGAGCGAAAAAATGAAAACAAACAACAACATTAGCATAAAGTACGTATCTGTAGCAGGCATGATCGCCGCGTTGTATGTGGCACTTACGGCTCTGTCGGCACTGTTCGGACTGTCGTCCGGCGCGATTCAAGTGCGCATATCAGAAGCGCTGTGTGTGCTTCCGATATACACAACTGCGGCTATACCCGGGCTGACGATCGGTTGCCTTATAGCAAATATAATCGTTGGCGGCACGGTATTTGACATCATATTTGGCACGCTTGCGACGCTTATCGGCGCACTTTTGGCGTATGCGATACGTCGATTCAAGTATTTTGCGTTCATACCTACAGTGCTTGCGAATATGATAATCGTTCCAGCGGTTATTATTTTGTCAGGTGGCGGCGGCTGGTTGATGTTCCCATACTTTGCGCTGACGGTTGGACTTGGCGAGATCATCGCGTGTGGTGTCCTTGGCGATTTGCTGGTATGGTACTTCGAAAAACATCCATCAGTACAGACCGTCATTTTCAATGGAATCAAGGTAAAAAATAAATAAATCGACCTCCATGCAAAATTTTCTGCATGGAGGTTTTTCTTAGCGGCGATATCTGCGACCCTTTCGTGGAATGCTGAAAATTATCAGCAATACTACGTATCCTACGATGAGGACAATTATAATTATTACGACCGTCCGAAATTGAGGTGTGTCTATAAGCCCTTTTGCAAGGTCGAGAATGTACAGAAAATTATTGCGGTTGACGCTGTTTCTGGTTATAAGCTCATATGTTCCAAGACTATTTCCATTATATGTAATTGTAAGTCGTCCGCCTACCTGTCCTTCACTTACAGGAGCAATGAATGAATCTGTATCGGTCTGCCATGTCAATTGTATATCATTAGATATATCTACATCTACCGGAAGATACAGCTCTACATTTTCGGACGGGAATAGCATTACATAGTCAACCTTACTTGCGAGCAGCACTGGGATTTCACAAATCATATCTGAAGTTGTCAGCACTTTCACGTATTCGTATGCGTACAGTGCCCATTTAATGAGTTCCGCTGCTTCGGAATACGAATATATTTCCTCTTCATCTGCACGTGCGCCCATAACTACTACAATATATGTAAGTCCGTCACGCGACGCGGAGGTCGCGATACAGTATCCTCCTTCAGCCGTATATCCGGCGTTGAGTCCGCGTGGAACTTTCCAGAGATATTTATATTCCATATACGTAGAAAAGTAGCTGTTTTTATTGAATATAGTGCGCTGCGACTGCTTATTTGTTTCGCCTATAATATATTTTTCTTCGCTTGATATATCGACTATAAGCTCGTATTTATAAGCATATGCAGCTATTTTTGCAGTATCGGCGGCGGTGGTTACCATTGCCGGATGGTGCATACCTGTAGGATTTGTATAATTCGTATTTTCTGCGCCGATCTCTTTTGCCTTTTCATTCATCATCGCTACAAAGCCCTCGACGCTTCCGGCAACTTCGACCGCAAGTACATTAGCAGCGTCGTTCGCGCACCCGCAGATAAGTGCGTAAAGGAGCTGTTCAACTGTAAGCACCTCATCGCGTTTGAGTGCGATATTATTACCCTGCACGCCAGAGAGCGCATCTGAGGTAACAGTTATCTTGCGATTAAGCTGCTCGCCGAGCGCCTCCACTGCTAAAATAGCGGTCATAAGCTTGACGGTTGAGGCAGGATATATGACCTTATCCATATCCTTATTGAATATGAATTGGTCATTTTCGATATTATATACACAAGCTGCGTTTGCGTGGTCAACGGTCGGCGGAGCATTACTGTCGTCGGTGTCGTCGGCGCAAACTGGAACTGCAAGAGGTATTATTGCTGTCAGCATAAATAATACTGAAAGCATGAGTGAAACAATTCGCTTCATTTATATTTTCCTTGTTTATTTGTCTGAGAAATATTCTATAGCCGCACTGATATCGCGTTCAATTTGAGCTTTGAGACTATCAATGTTTGGAAACTTTATCTCATCACGCAGCCGTTTATAGAATGAAACCTTTATATCCTTCCCATAAAGCCATCCATTGTAGTTGATTATGTGAGTCTCGCAGTTGATATGGTTTGACGTATTATCGACAGTTGGGCGCAGACCTATATTTGATACTCCAAGGAAGATGTCACCGTTGTTATCGGAACTTCCGACTTCGACAGTACAGGCATAAATTCCAGTTTTCGGGATTATGTGACCTTCGGGAAAATTCTGATTTATTGTAGGAATACCAATGGTACGTCCAAGCTGCTTTCCGTGGACGACTGGAAAATCAATAAAAAACGGACGACCGAGCATATCGGCTGCTTTTTCGGTCTCTCCAGCTTCGATAAGCAAGCGGATAGCACTCGAGCTGACGAGATTTCCGCCCTTGTATACCGGTGGTACGACAATACATTCGCGTGGGTTCATTAGTTCACGCAGCGTATCGCAGTTCCCAAGCCCGTATTTGCCGAAGCTGAAATTAAATCCGCACACGGCGCATACTACACCGCAGCGTTCGATAAGCAGTTCATTGACAAATCGTTCAGGCGAATAGTCACGGATATGCGAAAAGTCCTCGAGCAGCGCATAATCAACGCCGAGCGAGGCTATCAGTGAAAGCTTTTCCGATAGTGTGGTAAGAATTCGACCGTTCTTTTTGGGAAGTGCAGAGGAATCGTCCTTGAATGTCCATACGGCTGAGTAAATACCGTGAGCTTTTGCATAATCGACAGCACGCGAAATTAACTCAGAGTGTCCGGCATGAACTCCATCGAAGCTGCCGAGCGCTACTGCGAGAGCAGGTTTTTTTGCCGGCTCGGAGCCAATTATTTGTGAAAGAGGAGAGCTGACGCTCTCCTCTTTTTTCATAGAGTGAAGATTATATACGTCCATTATTAAAGCGGAGTTGTCAGATACCGAGGTAGCTGCGAACGAGTGCGTTAAGCAGCTCATCGCGATCAATGCGACGGATCAGGCTGCGCGCATTCTTATAATTTGTGATGTAGGTAGGGTCCTCTGAAAGAATGTATCCTACGATCTGATTGATAGGATTGTAGCCCTTTTCGCGGAGAGCCTCATAAATTGTACAGAGGGTGCGTTTCATTTCAGCTTCTTTTTCATCGTGAACGGTGAAGGTGATGGTTTTAGATTTATCAGCAAGAGCTTGCGCTTCCTTATCTGCGGTTTGCATCGGCATCTGAATCAGTCCTTTCATATTTTAGTAATATAACGCTGTGTCAATCGTGTTGATTCGACAAAAAATAACTTACATATATATGATACACCATTATTGATTTTTTTTCAAGAGCATTTCAATAAATGTAAGGTTAATGTAATTTTATTTTTTTAAACCCTTTGACTTTTTCTTATCATGGTCAAACTTACCTTTAGTGGGCTTATTCGGCTTATTGCGTTCGAATTTGAACTCGCCTTTTTGATTCTTAGGCTTTGCTTGGCTATATTTTGCACCGTGCAGGTTAGGCTTTTGATTATGTTTATGCGTATTGACGTTCTGTTTTTGTCCGGTGCGTTCGGGTTTGACAAGGAATTCTGACCCGAATCCAATAAGGTCTTCTCGTCCGCATTTTCTTAATGCTTCACGCACAAGCGAAGCGTTTTCTGGACGATTCCACTGTAAAAGCGCACGCTGCATCCGTTTTTCTTCATAATCACGCGTACAGTAGATGGCTTTCATTGTAAGCGGGTCGATCCCGGTGTAGTACATTACTGTCGACGCTGTTCCCGGTGTAGGGTAGAAGTCTTGTACCTGCTCTGGCGCATATCCCCACTTTTTTAAGTATACGGCGAGCTCTACAGCATCCTCTATGCGGCTTCCTGGGTGACTTGACATTAAGTATGGTACGAGGTACTGTTCCTTGCCGAAGCTTTTTGTAAGCTCGAAATATCGTTTCTTGAAGGCTTCAAAGACTTCTATTTTCGGTTTTCCCATGCAGGTCAGCACCGCGTTTGCGCAGTGCTCAGGCGCGACCTTCAGCTGTCCGCTGACATGGTCATGCACGAGCTTTTTGAAGAAGCTCTCATCTTTATCAGCAAGTACGTAGTCGAAGCGGATACCTGAACGTATGAATACCTTTTTCACCTTAGGCAAACTTTCAACGCGGCGAAGCAGCTCGATGTATTCGCTATGGTCGGCAATTAGATTTTTACAAGGTGTCGGTGCGAGACATTTGCGGTTGGTGCAAACACCCGATTCAAGCTGCTTTTTGCAGGCTGGATACCGGAAGTTTGCCGTAGGTCCGCCTATGTCATTTATATATCCCTTGAAGTTTGGGGATTCAGTGATTAGTTTTGCTTCCGCGACGACAGAATCTATCGAACGCGAGCGCACGGTCCGACCCTGATGGAAGGCTATAGCACAGAAGTTACAAGCGCCGAAGCAGCCGCGGTTGTGTGTTATTGACATCTCAACCTCGGTGATAGCCGGTATACCGCCGTCCTTTTCGTAGCTTGGATGGTAGCGTCGGGTATATGGAAGTGCATATACTGCGTCAAGCTCCTCCCGTTCGAGTGGCTGCATTGGCGGATTCTGCACGAGTATTTTGTTGTTATAATATTCGACAAGTGCCTTGCCGGATATTGCGTCAGTGTTTTTGTACTGCACTCCGAAGGCTTCCGCGTACAGGCGTTTATCTGTCTTTAGGTCGTCGTAATCCCACGCGCCGGCGGTATCGAAGTGCGGCTTATCGTCGCGGGTAGTGAGATATACTGTACCGCGCACGTCGTGTATTTTTTTGACCGGTACGCCTTTATCGAGCAGTTTAGCTATACGTTTGAGGATATTTTCACCCATGCCATAGGTGAGGATATCGGCGCGCGAGTCAACGAGGATACTGCGTCTGACTTTATCGTCCCAGTAATCGTAATGTGCGAATCGGCGCAGTGATGCTTCGAGTCCGCCGAGGATTATCGGAACGTCGCCATATGCTTCACGTATACGGTTGCAGTATACAATAACGGCGCGATCGGGGCGCTTGCCCATTACTCCGCCGGGAGAGTAATAGTCATATGAGCGGCGTTTTTTTGATACTGTGTAATGTGCTACCATCGAGTCGATATTTCCGCTTGTAACGAGGAAGCCGAGACGTGGTTTTCCATATTCTTTGAATGCGTCGCAGGATTTGTAGTCGGGTTGAGCGAGTATCGCGACACGGAAGCCTTCAGCTTCAAGTACGCGCGAGATTATCGCGACACCAAAGCTTGGATGGTCGACATATGCGTCGCCGGTCACGTATACGAAATCGGGTCTATCCCAGCCGCGCGCGTTCATCTCAGCACGATTGAGAGGGAGAAATTCTGTATTCATATTATTATATTACCTATTTTATGATTTTATGCACGCTGGGTGTAGGATTTTAGAAATAAAGTGCTTATCGGTTGACATCGGGGTTATCGGTGCGCCCGAGGAGATAGTCTACCGAGCAATTGAGATAGTCGGCGATTTTAGTCACGTTCTGCAATGTTGGCAACTTTTTTCCGTTTTTGTATTCATTCATTAGTCCTTGGGAAATACCTGTTTCTTTTGCGATACGGTATGATGTTAGACTTTTGATTTGCATGAGTTCTATAAATTTTTCAGTAAACATTTTGTGCAACTCTCTAATTATATCTCAAACGAGATATAATATATACAACTACATGAGAATTTGCCGTATAGTTAAATTTGTGTGATCATGAATCCATAAAAGTATATAATTTAATTATAGCATTAACTATACTCAGAATCAATGTAAAAAGGAAAACATTTAATTGTTGATTTTAGGATTGTCAGTACGTCCGAGAAGATAATCAACAGAGCAGTTGAGGTAGTCAGCAATTTTGATAAGAGTTTCTCCGTTGGGAAGAGTGCCGTAAACTTTCCATTTTGTGAGAATACCAGATGATATATTTATTTGCTTAGCTACTGGATTGGGCTTGATACCTTTTTCAGAACACATATTATAAAAGCGTTCCCAAAACAGATTAGACATATGGTACCCTTCATTTTTATTATACATAGTAAGTTGTTATCTATTGATTAACATCAGGATTATCTGTTCGTCCAAGCAAGTAATCGACAGAGCAGCCAAGATATTCGGCAATTTTTGCAATATTTATGTATGACACTGCTTGACCTTTTGATAAGTGTGAGATTAGGTTAATGCCTAAATTACAATCTGCCAACATAATTTTCAAAGATATGTTCTTCGATTTCGCAGTTGCTTTTATTCTATTGGCGATATTTTGTGAATCATTCATGTTTAACGATTAACATCAGGATTATCTGTTCGTCCAAGCAAGTAATCAACAGAGCAGCCAAGATAGTCAGCGATTTTAGCAAGACTATTTGCTTGTATCCACGAACCACGGGCGGTCATTGTCGATAATGTATTTTTATTTAAATCACATTCTATAAGCATTTTAACGGTTGATATGTTTTTCAATTTTGCTATAGATTTTATACGTAATGCTGTATCAGATGATATATATATATTTATCAACCTTTCTTTGTGTAAATTGCTGAATCCAAATAATTGTTGGAAATTATATTGGTGTTCCAACAATTATTTGATATAATATATGCAGCGTTAAGAATAAATTTCTATTATTGGCTTAGTTATAGTTAGCTCATCCAATCGCAAAAATTAATGCTAAATATACACTATAATTATAACACGAACCAACACAAAAGTCAATGTAAAAGGAAAACATTTAATGATTGATCTCGGGATTATTGGTACGCCCGAGGAGATAATCTACCGAGCAATTGAGATAGTCGGCTATGGTTTCGACTGCTTGAGCAGAGGGGGTATAATCTCTTTTTTCTAAGTCATATATAAATGATTTTCTTATATTACATTCATTGAGAAGTTTAGATATTGAAATGTTATTTTGTTTGCATAAAGTCTTGATAGTTGTTGCTAATTGCGCATTATTCATTTGTAAACCTCCCAATATTTATTCGTTTTGTTGATTTTACGTAAATTTGCGCAAATATATTGACTTGCGTGAATTTACGTGATATAATATATATATCACCAAGTATTTGTCTATAGAACATTTATCGACAAATATACACTTTAATTATAACACGAACCAACACAAAAGTCAATGCACAAAAAATAAATTTACGAGGTTACATAATGACGATTAAAAACTTATCAGTCAGAATAGATAACGAATTACTCGACAAGCTGCACTATGTAGCAAGCTATAACGGTCGTTCTGCAAACAGTCAGGTCATTAAGCTAATTCGACAGTACATTGATAATTTCGAAAAGCAGCACGGTGATATTCCAATAAACCAGCATTTACACAAATAAAATATCCGCCGCCTTAGTTTCTGCGGCGGCGGAGTATCATTATTTATGCAAGTATATTTTTTACAGCTTCAGCTATATGTTTAACTGTATCGCCAGCTATCATTGAAGCAGACGGAATATCGCGTGCTGCAAGCTCACCTGCAAGTCCATTCAAATATGCTCCAGCAGCAACTCCAAGCAGCAGATCGTCATCGCTGACATAGCCGCAGATCCCGGTAAGAATACCCGAAAGTACGTCACCGCTTCCGGCGGTTGCCATTCCATTACTTCCGCGGTCGATGAGGTATACTGTCTTTCCGTCGGTTACAATAGTCGTTGTACCCTTGAGTAGGAGTATTGCGCCTGTGCTCGACGCGTAATTTTTGGCGGCGCTTATCAGGTCGCCGCTGAACTCGTCAATGCTTACACCCGAGAGACGCTCAAATTCCTTCGGATGCGGTGTCAGGATAAGGCGGCAGGAGGCATTTTTGAAGTACTTTTTATCCATCTCAGCAAGCATATTCAGTCCGTCAGCGTCGATTATTGCACGACCGCTGTATTCGCAGAGCAGATATTCGAGCAGACGCTTGATTTCCGGTGAACGTCCCATTCCCATTCCTACGGCTGCTGCGCGGGTACGATTCAGCAGTCTTGCTGTAGTTGTATGGCTGTATGAATAGCTGCCGTCAACATCGTCGAGCTCGAACAGTGTGCTTTCTAAAAGATAGGGAAGTACGGCGTTAGATATACGGCGCGGAACTGCAAGCTTTGCGACTCCAGCGCCTGCGCGAAGAGCCGACAGCGACAGGTTAGCCAGCTTTGCTGCACCGCTGTATTCAAGCGAGCCGCCAATAAGAGCGACATATCCGTAGTCACCCTTGTTTGTATTGTTTACCGGGCGCTCAAATAGGCGGCTGATGTCTGAGGCTTCGATCAGGTATGCAGGTTCGTCTACCGGTTCAATACCGATGTCGCAGTTGATTTTTTTCTTCATTACATCCTTGGCAGAGTTCAGAAAATGTCCACTCTTATAGCAGCCAATCGATACAGTAAGGTCGGAATGTACGCAGCATTCATTGTCAAGCCCACTGTCACCGCTTATACCACTGTTTATGTCGGCTGAAATAACATATGCGCCCTGCGTCCTTGCGGCATTGATCTTTGCGATCGCTGTTGAGTATGGCTTTGTGATTTCGCCGTGAAATCCAGTTCCGAATATGCAGTCGAGTATTGTGTTGTAGCCATCGAGTGCAAGCTCGTCAATACCGTTTGCTACTGCAACTCCGGCGGCTTTGCAGCGCTCGAAGAAATATTGTCCGTCGTCCGAAAATTTATCAGACAATAAGAACAGTTTGCATTCGATTTTTGCGTTATATAGGAGCTCTGCAACAACAAAGCCATCTCCGGCATTATTGCCAATTCCACAAACAATTGCGACAGGTGCATTCCATTCAGCGGCATTGAATATGGCGTTTCCGGCGCGTTCCATAAGCTCGCGTGATGGTGTACCATTAGTGATGGTGTTTGCATCGCTTTTTCTCATATTTTCAACTGATACTACTTTTATCATGTATTGTATCCCTGCCGCTGAATTTTCAGGGCAGCCTTTCTTTTCTCTTTTAATATTGATATAAATTTAACAAAAACAGATATAGAACTCGAATTCGTGAAATAAAAAATAATACACCTATTATACACTAAAAAAGGCTAAAAATCAAGTAGTTTTAGAGTTTTTGTTTTATTTTTAACACATATTGCTCAGATACGACTTCAATCCGTACATAAATAGTGCAAGTATACAGCTGCGCCTGAACTTACAGTTGATATAGTGCTGATTTCCGATTTGATTTATATAAAATATCTGCCGTTCACTTCAAAACGATGTGACGGCAGATATTTATTTATAGCTATTCATGAGACTGGTAGTGTTCAGTTTCATATAATCGGTATGCTTCATCGAGATCGACGCAGCGGTCTGATACAATGTAATGATATAGCCATGCGACGGCAGTAAGTGAGCGATATTTTGGCGGAAGAATGTTCCTTGCGTACTCGTAATCAAGCTCGTTTATAGTTTTATGCAGCTTTTGATCCAAAAGTGAAAGCAATGCTTGCTGCCGTTTGTATTTGCGAAGTCTTGAGTCATATATAAATGAAATAGTAATAAAAGCAGTTACTGATATTATTGCAGCTATTAAAGCGAAGCTTGTGATAATTCCTGATATCAATTCTGATAATTTATGCTGTATTCCCGAGAAAATAATTAAAAATGAAGCGATTATCCAAATTGCCGACATAGTTAATCCAAGCCACGGCATATGAGGCTTTTTGGTCAGTGAAGCGGCGGTTTCGTTTAATAGTTTTTTATAGTTTTGGCAGTCAGATTCCAGTCTGCCGATATTTATTAAATATTGAATCAATTGCTCCTTATTCATTTCATTTAGCTCCATGCCATAAAATTTGTGCGCTCTTGAAATGTTTGACCAGTATGCGTCCATAATTAGTATACCATAGTATTTAAAATAAGTCAAGTATTTATTATAAAATAGTATTGAGATATTTGACTATAATGAGGTGGTAGTAATGTTGAATGAAAAAATAAAGGAGCTGCGGCTTTCTTTTAATCTGAGTCAGGTCGAGCTTGGAAAGCAGCTTGGTGTATCTAAACAGTGTATATCGAATTGGGAAAATGACAATATTCAACCATCGGTTGATATGCTGATACGGATAGCGAGATTTTTCAATGTCTCCTGCGATTATCTGCTTGATTTTGACAACAAGCAGCTTGTCGATGTTGCTGGACTCACAGACTCTGAAATTGCGCATATTAAGCTGTTGATCAAAGACCTGCAAAACACAAGGGCGATAAGCTTTTAGCTTATCACCCTTGTTTGGTTATGTTATTTCAGCTCTCATTTGATTTTTCGGGTTCAATATTTTTTGTAATTTTTAGTCCGTCGATAATTTTATTACCACGCTTATCATTACGCTTTGTATTGAAAAATCCCACGATAGAGAAGGTCAGCGCACCAATGAAGTTGACAAACAGATCTTTCATTGTATCATATAGACCTATGTCGAGGTATCCGTTAATTCCAAGGTTAGTGCCGTTTACAACTGTTTCGGTTATATCGGTTATCTGTATTGCCTTGTTTATAGGCTCTGGATTCAGCAGAACTGATGAAATGCTTGTAACGATCGTATCCTTTTGCATATCAGTCATAAATAACAAATCTGCTCCAAATTCAAAAAATTCCCACAGTACGCCGATAGTCATTGAAAAGCAGAATGACACGAGTGCTACAAAGAATGGTGACAGCTTTAATCCGAATTTGTCGTTGCGGTTGAGTATGTCAATCAGTGACAGTCCGACGGCTGCTGCGAGAAATCCGGTAGTTGTGTGAAGCATGGTGTCCCACATCGAGAATTTCACGTAGTAGTCGCTTATTTCACCGAGAATTTCAGCCGCAAATATGAATACCAGCACGATTATTTCAAGTGCTGACGGCACTGATACCTTAAACAGCCTCTCAACGAATGCCGGTACTAAAAATAGCAGCAGTGTCATACCACATAGAAATACATTCTCGAAATTGCCGATGAAAAACTGACGTACACCGACAGCGATTACGAGTATTCGCAGTATTACATATAATATGAATGTAGGTTTGCTGCGGCGGTATTCGTTTTCGAGCTGCTTAAAAAAGCCGGGTTTGCGCTCTTTTTGGGGTTTAGCTGGTTTAGACATATGATTATCTCCATACAAATTATACAAAGCGGCGGCGCTCCCCCGGACTCCCGGATGAGCGTCGCTGCTGTTGCTTTAATATTTATGCGTTTGTGAAATTGTCTGTAGTTCCGTCTTCTTTTTCGGTTCCGAGATAGTTCGGAAGCTTCATTCCTGCCATGTCGAACATTTCGTTCATCGGCGGGATAGACTTCATCATGCCGGACAAGAAGTTTGCAGTAGCGGTCTTGCCGTCTGCATTTGTGCCGCCGTCCCAAACAGTGACTTTGTCGATCTTGAGGTTCTTAACAGCCTCGACCTGAATCTTGGTGAGCTCTTCGAGCTTGTCGGCGATCATAAGTCTGATAGCATCGTTCGATTCGCCGCCTGCTGACTTGACGATCTCAGCGAAACCTTCTGCCTGTTTTGTCAGGATTGAGCGCATACCGTCTGCCTCAGCCTGCATACGCATGAGTGTTGCGTCCGCTTCACCCTTTGCAAGACGGCGGGTCTGCTCAGCTTCTGCTTCAGCCTTCAATTCGAGCTGCTTCTTATCAATTTCAGCTTTGACGATGATGTCGGCTTCGAGTGTAGCCTGCTCAAGCGATGCACGAGCTTGCTCAGCCGCTTTCTGTGCGGCATAAGCCTCTTCGAGCGCCTTAGCTGCCTGAATCTTTTCAGCTGCGGTAGCACGCTTGAGAGCCTCAGCCTCACGCTCACGTCGGAGTGATTCAGATTCAGCTACCTGAACCTTAGCTTCGTTCTCACCCTTGATAGCTTCAGAGTTTGCCATTGAAACGTTGATACGCTGGTCTCTTTCAGCGTTAGCCGAACCTATAGCACCTTCGCGATCCGCCTCGGCGACAGATATCTTCGCGTCGTTTATAGCCTTAGCCGCAGCTTCCTTACCGAGAGCTACGATATATCCGCTCTCGTCGGTAATATCAGTTACGTTTACGTTGATGAGTCTGAGACCGATCTTCTTCAATTCAGTCTCAACATTGCGGGAAACCGCTTCGAGGAACTTATCACGGTCGGTGTTGATCTCTTCGATTTCCATGGTCGCGATAACGAGACGCAGCTGACCGAAGATGATATCCTTAGCGAGCTCCTGAATATCGTCGAGCTTGAGTCCGAGCATACGCTCAGCGGCGTTTTGCATTACGCCTGGCTCAGTCGAGATACCGACGGTAAAACGTGACGGAACGTCGACGCGGATGTTTTGCTTAGAGAGCGCGTTCTTTAAGTCTACATTGATCGAAATAGGCGTGAGGTCGAGGAATTCTACCGATTGGATCACTGGCCATATAAACGCCGCACCACCATGTATACATTTAGCAGAACGCGAGGTTCCGTCGGCGTTGTTTCCGACTTTACCGTAAATGACCATGACCTTGTCAGAGGGGCACTTTCTGTATCTTGACGCGATGACAATAAACGTCGTCAATACGAGCAGTGCGATAACGCAGATGAGCACAAGCAGGCTCGAGAATCCTTCACCATTTGGCATAATTTATAATTCTCCTTTTATTAAAATAATAAATTACATTTTATAGAGTCACGAATTATTTTACGACTCTTTCGACCATTACAAGTCCCATGTCGTCGGTCGAAACGACTCTTACAGCTTCTCCAGTTTTTAGCGTGTCCTCGCTGTCAGTAATTGCTTCAACTTCAATAAAACGGTCCTGAACGATTATATTTATTTTTCCGCGTCCTGTTCCCTTGGGAGGAATCGGTATATATACCTGACCAGTCTTGCCGACAGCAGAACCTATTTGTATATTTCCGTTCGACTGCAATTTTAATACGGCTTTCATAAGATAAGCCATACCAAATAGAGCCGCAAAGCCGCAGACTGCCGCAAGCAGGATAGATTCTACCTGACCAAGTCCGATATCTATAAACACTATTCCAGCCCATCCGGCGATACAGAACATCGCGACAATACCTCTCACTGAGAAAAGCGCAAGTCCGTCGTCTCCGGATGAATCGGGATTGTCTCCAATGTCGCCGTCGTCGATTTCGATATCAGTATCATTGTCGCCGTCGCCAATACCAAACAGCAGCAGTACAGTCTGCACAATCAAAATGAGTGTAGCAGGTATTCCGATACAGGCGAAGATGTGTTGCAGATCGGTGAGTGAATGCCACCAGTTTGCCATATATATTCGCTCCTTTTATATTATAATACTAATTCAGATAAATGTCAACTGCGAAGAATTGTTTTGTCAAACAAATTATTCGCTTTTTGACGTACAAGTGTTGCATAATATGCAAAAATGATGATCTCGCAGGCATTTTCGAGTCGCTTGCGTGCTCCGCCTGTTCGCTCCTCGTAGTTTGCCGTAATGCGCTTTATCAGCGCGCGTACACTTTCGGTGTTTGGCGAATCCTCCTGTACAAGCTCGTCTATAACTCGACAGAGGTAATCATATAGCTCAGACTCTGGAATGATATCATCCGAGGTGTCGCCGGCGCGGCCGTTTACGTAGGTGAGCAGCTGAGCTATGCGTTCGAGCTGCATTGAGTCACGCATCATATTGATGATTAAAATTCGTGAGAGCTGGTCGATGTTGTATCGCTTGTTGTGTGCGTTTGAGACCCAGCCGCGCTTAGTCCAGTTCTGAAGGGTAGAACCGTCTATGCCGCTGATTTCGCGTATCTGCGACAACATTATTCCATCGGTGATGTAGAATATCTTCCGTAAAAACTCCAGCCCAGTCACGTTACCCATTTTCATTTTATCCATAAGCGTGCCGGGAATCAGCGTGCTTTGAACTTCAAGTTTCATTCAATAACGTTTCCTTTCAGCAGAATTTACTGTGTAAAAATTACTTTGTAATAAGATTATATCACACGTTCGCGTGATTGTCAAGAGGTATTGCGAAAGTTTTATAGATATTTTTTGATTGGCTTTTACATGCTATGTAAATATAAATATTTGATAATAATGTATAATAAGAAAAAATAATGTGCAATATATACAAAAATATAAAATAAAATTATGGATAAAGCTGATTTTGAAATTGTTTTATAGCATTTATTGACATTTGTTATTTTATATGATATAATACATACAAGATAGTACAAAACTGTACATCTTGATAAAAGAATTTTTTCATTACAGAAAGGAAGTCCATTATGAAACACAAGCAAATCATGGCAGCTATGTGCTGCGCCGCTCTCCTCATGTCCGTCAGCGTGAGTGCAAATGCTGACAATGGTATTCAACCCCTTTCGCAAGAAACAAAATTCTCTGAGTACTCGGTAGACCGAGAACCACTGAAAGATGTGGAGTACATCAGCTTTGACGAATACCTCGAAAAGTATGGTGTCGAAAATGTTATCCGTGGCTTTAATGAAGCGGAAGCGGAGAACATGAGAACTGTTCTGAGAATTGGCAGTGAAGATACTGCCTCGTTGTTAGCTAAGAGCAACGAAATTGAAAAAAGCAATGAACCGAATGATTTGTTCGAAAGTTTGTCGAATGGTACTTTCCTTGGAATGGAAGTTCTTGGCATTACTGATGTTGAGCCCAATGACAGCAGACTAATGATTAGTCTCAAAAATAACGCGCTTCCTCCAAAACCTACGTTGAATTTCGTAGAGCCTGTAGCAATGAATGGAGTATATGCTTCAACAATGCCAATAGGGACAGCGTCGACTATGGCAAATGTAATTGTTAGACATGGAGCTGACTTTACTGCATACTATACGAACAGTTATTATGATACTGACAACAACAGTTTCGCGTGTGAACCATTGGCGGGCTCATATATGTATAAATCAGGTATAGAATATGCGAGTGATTATGCTTGTAACACAAATCTTGTGTTTAACAATACACAATTAGGCTGTGGGACTCAGACTAATATTGCATATATTTTTCTAGCCGTTAATTCAGATACAAACTTTTTAGAGCTTGGTTTGATGGCTTGTCCCAATGCACCTGAAAGAAATCAAGGGTTGTATGCTTATACAAGTACAGATGCAACTGGTGAAAATCAATTTGCGGTTGATCCTTTGCCAAAAGTTGCAGCTTCAAGTTTTAGCAAAGGTAAAATGACTATTGATAATAAAACTATATATGTGGGAATTTCTGTAGGAGACGGAGTAGTTGAACTTTATATGGGAATTGATGGTGCGTGCGTCTTCTATGATTATAGGTCAATTAGTGGATTGGTATCGGGTGTTGGTAAGACACTGGCATTCATGGAAGCAATTTCTTATGTCGCGCTTGGCGCAGATGGTAACGGAATAGAGACAGACTTGTCAAGTGGGTCATATATCAGAAATGTTAAATTCGATAATCCTACCTTGATTAGTTACACACTTGGTTCACGTCCTTTTATGGTATATAATGATACCAGTACAAGATTTCAGGTATTATATAAGCCTTCAGCAATCAGTTTTGATTATACAGAAACTAGTGAGGTCTTTTCGATAGATTATAATAATTGAATATGTTCGAAGGAGTATAGCTGTTATGAAAAATAGATTGCATATATGCATAGCACTTTATCTGATTTCCTGTCTACTTCTACCGATAACAGCGGTTGATACAGGTGATTTAGCAGAAACGACATATAGTGAAACTGTGCCAGAACAGTTAGCGTTGCCGTTTTCCGATATTGCTGACCATTGGGCTGAGGATACGATAATCAAATGGAGCGATTCTGGTATTGTCAACGGATATCCCGATGGAACATTTCGCCCTGATGATTATATCACTCGAGCTGAGCTTGCAAAGATTATTACACTGGCATTTAAGCTTGACGGTACTACTAATTCTCCGCTATATGATGTTGACCCTAACGAATGGTACTATGAATATGTGCGTACTGCCGCTGACTATATCCCTTCATATCCGCTTCTAATTTATGGAAGAACCAACGGTGAAGATGCAATTCACGATTACGAGGTTAAGGTTCGAGAAAATTTCGGCTACAATATGTCCTTTTTACCCGAAAATACCGTTCTTCGTTATCATGCTGCCGAGACATTTGTGCGTCTGAAAGCAGAGCACTATGAAATTGAAACTGAATCGAAACATTTCTTGGATGTGCAAACCGATTTAATGGCGATATATAAGGATGAGGAATTCAATTATATCCCGCCGAATATGAGAGTGGTTTTTGATTCAGAGGCTAAGGCGTTTCGATATATATTGAACGCATATCAGCTCGACATTATGAAGGGCGACAGTGAAGATCCGAACGAAAATTATTTTTACCCGTTTGGCTCACTTACTCGTGCTGAGGTGCTGACGATACTTGACCGTATAATTACGCCGGAAGAAATTTCGCAAAGCTCTTGACTTTTACTTAATTCAAGCGTATAATATTATCAAGCTGTTTATACTTATGTATTAATCAGCTTGATAATATTTTTTAAAGGAGTTTTTATGGTACGTACAACAGAAGCCGCAGCAAGCCCGGAGGTTTGCCGCGCATAAGCTAAAACTGGCATTCCTCCAATAGGTATTTGCCGATATCGGTGCATTTTATACTTATTCAAAACGGAGGAAAATTCATAGAATTGTCTATGGATATAAATACAATTGAATCGCGAAAATAAAAGAAGACAGTACGAAAAGGGCTACTACAAAACACACTCCTGCAACGAAACCTTTGTTTGCAAAAACTGCGGAATGAGTGTTATACCCGACGGCGCAGGAAGCGGACATCGTAATCACTGTCCAAGCTGCTTGACGAGTTTACACGTTGACGAGGAGGTCGGAGACCGTGAGTCGGACTGCGGCGGGATAATGGAGCCGATCGCAGTATGGGTGCGAGGCAGAGAATGGGTGATCATCCACCGCTGCAAAAGCTGCGGAAAGATATCATCGAACCGGATCGCTGCCGATGATAATCCGGTTAAGCTTTACAGTATAGCCTTGAAGCCACTGTGCGAGCCGCCATTCCCAGTCGAGCGAATAAAGGAGATCGCCGACGCTATTGAGGGGGCGATCTTCAAGTAAACGTATATTGAATTTTAACGCGAGATATATTTATAATACCAAAACCCGCTGCGTCTGCAGCGGGTTTTATATATTTCAGATATGATAAATAAATTTGCCGAACGCGTATAAAAAACACGGAAAACCCTTGACAAATCGGCATTTTTGTGGTAAAATAATAATACCTCTGTCGGAGGGCTCTTTTTTTGCGCATGTTTCGCCGCGAAAATCGCAGAGAACCGCCGCTTCGCTGAGGGAGGTACGTGCCTTTAAGAAGCGCCATGTAAGCTTCGGACAGGCATAAATTCATGAATGTAATTCAATCGGGAGGTGCCGAAATGAGAGTTAAAATCACACTGGCGTGCAGCGAATGCAAGCAGAGAAATTACGACACGACTAAGAACAAGAAAAATGACCCCGACAGACTTGAACTCAACAAGTACTGCAAATTCTGCCGCAAGCATACGCTCCACAAAGAAACAAAGTAATCTAATCGGGAGGTATTATTATGGCTGAAAAAGAAAAGAAGGAAGCCGCAGTCGAGAAAAAGACTGACAGCAAGCCTGCTCCCGCAAAGAAGAACAAGGTTCCGTTTACCCAGAAGGTCGGAAAGTTCTTTCGCGAATATAAGAGCGAGCTGAAAAAGGTAGTTTGGGCTACTCCTCAGCAGACTCTTAATAATACCATTCTTGTTGCGGTTTCGGTCGTTATAACCAGCGTCTGCATAGGCGTTCTCGACTTTGCGTTCTCCACGGGGCTTACCGCTCTCGGAAAGCTTATATAAGATAGGGGACTTGAAGCGCTTTGGGAATGAACGATCTTTATGACGCAACCGGGGAAAAGCGCTGGTATGTAGCGCACACCTACTCCGGCTACGAGAACAAGGTCAAAACTAACCTTGAAAAAATCGTAGAAAACCGCGGACTTCATGATGTCATTGTTGATATCAGAATTCCGGTCGAAACCTATAAGGATGTTGAAACGGGCAAAGAGGTAGAGGAAAAAGTCTACCCAAGCTACGTGCTTGTAAAGATGGTAATGACTGACGAAACATGGCACGTCGTCAGAAACATCAGCGGCGTTACAGGCTTCGTCGGACCCGGTTCAAAACCGACGGCTCTTACAGACGCTGAGGTCGCTGCGATGGGAATCGAAGTGAGCGAGGCTAAAGAAGTCGTCAGCTTCAATGTTGGTGACACTGTTGAGATCAAAGATGGCGCACTCAAGGGAACAAAGGGTGTGCTCAAGGAAATCTCTGAGGACCTCAAAAAGGTTACAGTTATCGCCAATATGTTTGGACGAGATACTCCGTTTGAGCTCGACTCAAAGGATATTAAACTCGCCGACAAATGAGGATTGCATACGGATTCAATTTGACGATTCAATGCTGATAGCATTGATATTTGTCAACGTTATTTAACCCGTCTTTCCCTCATGACGTGGGAGGGAGAAAACCACATAACAAATTCTCCCGAAACAATTTACGATGTCAAGGACATCTTTTTTACCACAATACGGAGGTGCATTTATCATGGCAAAGAAAATAACAGGTTACATCAAGCTGCAGCTGCCGGCAGGAAAGGCTACTCCCGCTCCGCCTGTAGGTCCTGCACTCGGTGCATACGGCGTTGCTATTCCGGTATTCACTAAGGAATTCAACGAAAGAACCAAAAAGGACATCGGTCTTATCATTCCGGTAGTTATCACCGTTTACGCAGACCGTTCCTTCTCCTTCATCACTAAGACTCCGCCTGCTCCCGTTCTTATCAAGAAGGCGTGCGGAATCGAGTCCGCTTCGGCTACTCCTAACAAGACCAAGGTCGCAAAGCTGACCAAGGATCAGGTTAAGCAGATCGCTGAAACCAAAATGCCCGATCTTAACGCAGGCTCGCTCGAGGCTGCTATGAGCATGATCGCTGGTACTGCCCGCAGCATGGGTATCACCGTCGAGGAATAAGGAGGAGTTACAACAATGTCAACTGGAAAGAAATATGTCGAGAGCGCAAAGCTTATCGAAAAAACAAAGCTTTATGACGCAAACGAAGCTCTTGCACTTGTATGCCAGACTGCAAAGGCTAAGTTTGATGAGACCGTAGAGGTTCACGTTCGTCTGGGCGTTGACTCGCGTCATGCTGACCAGCAGGTCCGCGGCGCAGTAGTTCTCCCCAACGGTACTGGTAAGACTGTTCGCACCCTTGTTTTCGCAAAGGGCGACAGAGCTAAGGAAGCAGAAGAGGCTGGCGCTGACTATGTAGGCGCTGAAGATTATGTTGCAAAGATCCAGCAGGAAAACTGGTTCGATTTCGACATCATCATCGCAACCCCTGATATGATGGGCGTTATCGGTCGTCTCGGTAAGATCCTCGGTCCTAAGGGCTTGATGCCTAACCCGAAGGCTGGAACCGTTACTATGGATGTTGCTAAGGCTGTTAAGGAAGCTAAGGCTGGTAAGATCGAGTATCGTCTCGACAAGACCAACATCATCCACTGCCCGATCGGTAAGGCTTCATTTGGCACTGAGAAGCTCGCTGAGAACTTCAACACTCTGCTCGGAGCTATCATCAAGGCTAAGCCGGCTGCTACTAAGGGTCAGTATATCAAGAGCTGCGTTGTAGCTGCTACAATGGGTCCTGGCGTAAAGATCAACTACGCTAAGCTTGGTTAATTTAATCCTAATCGCAAATAACCGCCGTGAATTTCACGGCGGTTATTTTACTTTTGTGCTTTTTTGTTGATTGGTATATCGCCATGCTGTTTTTCAAAGCTTTCGATATATTGTCGAATCAGAATGGCGGCTTGCGAGCTCGCAGAGCGTCCGTTATAGCTTGATACATAATGTAGCTTGTCGAGCAGTTCATTATCTATTCGTACTGATAAATTTTTAAGTAGCATTATGTCACCTCGATAAATTTATTTTTGTGCATTGACTTTTGTGTAGATTCATGGTATAATTATAATGTATATTTAGCGCTAAATTTGCAAATTGGCATGGTGAAGCTTGTCGATTGATTTATTATGGTGTCATGTACTTAACGCTGTATATATTATATCACTAAATTCAGCTATCGTCAATACAAAATCGCTGAATTCATAGATTTTATGAGGTTTTCACAAAGGAATGGGCTGTATAGGATGTATGATTCGTTTATTATTGCACTAAAGATTAAAGAAGTTGCGAAATCGCGTAATGTGACTCTAAAATATATGCTTGAACAATTAGAACTTGGAAGCAACACTATCTCAAATATGCGCCATGGTATGATGGTATCAGCTGGAACTCTTGCTTGTATTGCCGATTATCTTGATTGCTCAGTCGACTACCTTCTCGGACGAACGGATAATATAGATGTTAATCGTTAAATCATATTATATAGTGGAATATTATAGATAATATTGTAAAAGATAGGGGGTATTTATTATGTATAATCCATTAAATATTGCAATTACAATAAAAGAAGTTGCAAAATCGCATAATGTAAAATTGGAAACTATGCTCGAACAATTGGAGCTTGGAAAAAATACATTTTCGAATATGCGCCATGGTAAGATGATTTCAGCAGGTAGTCTCGCGCGTATTGCCGATTACCTCGATTGCTCAGTTGACTATCTTCTCGGACGTACCGATAATCCGGAAGTCAATCATTGAATAGTATAGTTATGTATTGACTTTAATTGCATTTTATGCTATAATTGCAGTGTATATATAGTGGTGATTTCATGCGTTAGTATAGATTTGAATATAATTTAACCGCTAACTTTGGAACAGTCTTAGGACATATATATTATATCATGATTTTTCTTGATTTAGTATTGACAATCAAGAAAAATCATGATTTAGTAAAATATACAAAAAAGGAATTTGTATTATGTATAACGCGCAAATATTATCAACTCGAATAAAAAATAGAGCAGTCGAGAAAAATATTTATTTAAATAAAATGTTAGATGATTGTGGTTTAAACGTTAATTCTATAAATCAAATGACAGACAAAAAAGGTTTAGCGTCATTTAGTCTCGCGCGTATTGCCGATTATCTCGATTGTTCAGTAGACTACCTTCTTGGACGTACTGATAATCCTGAAGTAAATAAATAATCGCCGTGTTTTCACGGCGATTATTTATTTCTGTACTTTTAAATATATCTTGACAAAGCTAGTAGTATATGTTATTATATATGTAGTGGTATACTAATAATGGCGGTGATTATCATGGAATAGAACGATTACTCAAAAATACTTAAGGAAACATGGCAATCTATATTTATTATACTTATAGCTTTTGCCGTTATGGTTTTCTTTATCTTCGGTATATCTGAGCACGCACACAAAAAAGAGTTAAAACGATTGGAGCTTGAGCAGCAGCAAAAGGAGCTCGAGCGAATTGCTAAAATTGAAGATGTGACTATATACGCTTTTGTAAATACGTGGATGGGTTCAAAAGAGACTCGCAGTATCCAAAAGCTCTCGATTGGGACAGAATATCGAATCGGTGAGCTGCACCAGTATGACCGTATGGCGCTAATGGGAGATAATAATTACAACAAAACCTACCCGATAGCTGGCGGCGACGATTTGATGTACAGTGACCCGATATTGACATTCTACTGCAAAAATAAACTGCGGATAAGCTATTCTATTGACAAACACGGAAGCTATTTATTTTATGGCGATACTGACTGCAATCCTAAGACGTGCGAACCGTATTATACGATTCGCGAGAAACGATATGCAGAAGATATGAGTATTATTATCGAGCCGGGAAAGCTTACAACAATCACATTTCCGGTGAATGGCGACAAGGGCATTGAGGCATTGGTAGCCGACAGTGCAGTAAGCGAGGGAATGCGTCCGTTCAATTACTGCAAAGAGCAGACACTTTGCGAGGTGAATACAAATGTTCCAGAAGAATACGCTGACCGTTCGCGCAAGATTTGGATATCACATTTGTTTGTAACGGTATACAACGCCAGAGGACAGAAGCCAGATGCTACTTTTATGGTGCGTATAAGTAATTACGGGAAATGGGACTTGACAATGGAAGAATTTGCAAAGGTTATTGTGTATGCACCGGAGTTGACTATGCTCGGCGGAGAATATGATTATTATCGCGGTACTGTGATTGAAATCATAAGATAAAAAATAAAAAAATTTGAAAAACCTCTTGACAAACACTCGAAAGTGTGGTATAATATAAAAGTAATCACGAATGCGAGTGTAGTTCAATGGTAGAATTCCAGCCTTCCAAGCTGGTCGCGTGGGTTCGATTCCCATCACTCGCTCCATATTAAGGCAATAAAAAGAGGTTGCCACCAAAAAAAGTCCGATTTTATCGGACTTTTTCTTTTATATTTATTCCTTTCGGTAATTCAATTTACATAAATTTATATTTGTGCTGTTGATTCTATGCTTTACTTAAATTGGTGAATTTGTATGCAGCTTTATATATTCGATCGGAGACATGCCGCATATTGTGTGAAAAGTTTTATAGAATCCTGACGCACTTTGAAATCCGCTTGCCATAGCTGCTTCGAGCACATTTTTATTGGTGCTGTTGAGTAGACGAATAACATTAGTCACACGGCAGCGGTTGATGAATGCTGACGGAGAAGTGCCGGTGTATCGCTTGAACAGCAGACTAAAGTAGCTGCGGCTTAGGTTCAAGTATTTTGCGATATCTGAAACGTTGAATTCCTTAGATATATTATCATTGATGAATCGCATCGTTTTCTCAATGACCTCGGCTGCAAGCTGTGAGCTTTGTCCGATCTCACCAAGTGTACCTGGAAAGTCACGGTCTATGCCGCGCATCAGCTGTGACGAAACTGCGGTTATCAGCGAAGTTGCCAGTACACGTGAGTGTGAATCCTGCTCACTTGTGCGGAAAACGTCAGCCAGCATATCGAGTAATGTGTGAATTTCATTGATGTATGATAAACCGTTGCCGATTACTGGACTAAAATCGGGCGATCGGTCATAGAACAAACGGAGGCATTCATTTTCTGCGCTGAATATTGTAGGAGGAAAGGCAAATATCTCACATTCGAAGAGATCATCACTGTCTACACGTGTGAATCGTCGTACGTCAATATTATTCACGATTATGATATCGCCCTTATGTATTGTATATATACGGTTTCCTATTTTCCAATCTGCGGAGCCTTTGACTGCCCTCAATATCCTTAGTGTAGTAAACAAATATGAAGGCATTGTTATTGTATCAACTACGAAGCTTTTGTATCCTGCGATAAATGAGTTGTCCTGCTTTATTATATAATCATATTTATCATACATGATTTTACCTCATTATATGTTTATTATATTAAGACAAATTTGCGTATACTATGTTTAGTTGGATATCTATATTATATTATACCTCATTTTTATCATAAAATCAAGTATGAAATAACAAAAGTAGATAAATTCGCGTGTTTTCGGCAGGACATTGACCGATTTTTTGTTTATAATATAATTGTAATGCCGATATATTGCAGCAGGGCAATAATGACACGGACTTTATTCCATGCTGCAATTATATCGCAAAAAGGGAGAATGAGTATTATGGAATTTATTACTGAACCTGCTCGTCAGATACCGGTAGTTGCCGAGGCTGACCTTTGCGTAGTCGGCGGAAGCTGTACAGGAGTTTTCGCTGCTATACGTGCAGCACGACTCGGAATGAAGGTAATTTTGGTCGAGCAACAGAATTCACTTGGCGGCGTTGCTGTGTCAGGACTTGTCAATATATGGCATACACTTAACGACACCGATGATTCTGAACAGATCATTGCAGGTCTTACTGAAGAAACGCTGGAGCGCTTAAAGCCGCGCGGAGCAGTTTACAGACAGGACCACAAGTGCGGCAGCTACAATTTCAACCCGAGCGAGCTTACGATCCTGCTCGATGAAATGGTTACTGAGAACAAGATCAAGCTTATGCTTCACACTTCATATGCTGCTGTTATTGCCACTGAGGATGAAGTACAGACGATCATCGTCGAAAATCGTGATGGACGCGGTGCAATTCGTGCTCGCTTCTTCATCGACGCGACGGGTGATGGATTCATCGCGCGCGACCTTGCTCTGCCGTCATATGTAAACGAATACATTCAGCCGCCTACAGCTGTATTCCATTTACAGGGAAATATGCACGGCGTCAGCCTGAATCGCCTTGTAATGGAGCATGGTGAGGAGTTCGGACTTGACGACGACTGGGGCTGGAGCACGGACGTTGCCGGATGTGAGGGAATCACAATGCGCGCTGACCAGCACGTATTCGGACTTCGCTGCGACAGAGCAGATGACCTCACTAAGGCTGAGCTTGAAGGTCGTCGTATGATGCGTGCGTTTGTTGGTATGCTTCAGAAGTATGGACGTACTGATACAAACTATGCACTTACAAATGTATGCTCGTCTATAGGTCTTCGTGAGACGGTCCACTACAAGACTCGTTTCTGTGCGAATGAGTATCCGCTGTTGACTGGCGCTCGTTACGACGCACCGATACTGAACGGTACCTATCCCTGCGACAGACATCATTCGAGCGGCGGCGGAATATCCTTCAAGTATCTCGACGGAAGAATGCACACGACCTATGGTAAGGGCGAGCGTACCGTTCACGGAAACTGGCGTGAGGAGCTCGGTCTTACTGGCGAGCCGGCTAAGTACTATCAGATACCGTTTGATATTCTTGTCGGTGAGAAGCTTCGCAACTTTATTGCAGTCGGACGTGTCATCAATGCTGACATGACTGCATACGGCGCACTGCGCGTTATGGTAAACCTTAATCAGCTCGGAGAAGCTGCGGGTACTGCCGCTGCTCTCTGTATCGAAAGTGGCGCTGACCTGCGTGAGCTCGATGGAAAGCGCGTTACAAAAACTTTACGTGATGGAGGATCTGCGTTATGAAAAGAGTAATGAGCCTGAGCCTTGCTGCAATAATGGCAATGTCAGTCGTCGGATGCGCGTCTGACACAGGAAAAGAACCTGATGTAACCACTGACCCTGTAAGCGATTCTAACACTACCGATACCACTGAGCCTGTATCTACCGAATATCAATCAAAGCTTCCGCAGGAATATGACTGGGGTGGAGAGACATTAAACTTCTTTGTTCGCGGCGAGCTTTACAGCCCGACTAACTATTCACATGAGATCTACGCGTCTGAGTATAACGGCGACGTAATAAATGACGCGGTATACGCCCGCAACATTGCAGTGCAGGAGCGCTATAATGTAGAGATAACTCAGTTCGAAGGCAATGATACCGTTGAAATTTTACGTGCTGCGGTATTGTCGGATGATAAGGAATATGACGTATACATGGCTTCTGCGAACCGTGTAGCTACACTTTCGCTCGAGGGTTACCTCACAGACCTTTATACTGTACCTCATCTTGACTTGGATGCGCCGTGGTGGGACGATAACGGTGTTGAGTATCTGACGCTGAACAATCACCTGTATTTTATTTACGGTGATATCAATATTATGGACAACAACGGTGTTTATGCAACACTTTTCAACAAGCGTTTGTTTGATGAATACAATATTGAATATCCATATGAGTCTGTAAAGGATGGAACATGGACACTTGACAAATTCCTTGAAATTGCAAAGCTTGGTACAAGAGACCTTGACGGTAACGGCACAATGGATGAGTTTGACCAGTATGGTTGGATCACTGCTGAGGAGAACTTCTTCCCGATGATCCTTGGTTCCGGCTACACTCTTACAAAGCGTGACGCTCAGGGAAATATTACTATTGATCCTGACCTTGAAGGAATCCACTCGGTACTTGAAAAGTTAGTAGAAATAACCTCAGACAGCAATACTGTACTCTATGCTGAAAGATTCCAGTCTAAGGGTTACAGCAATATCTGGTCGCAGGTTATGCGTCAATCATTCCGTGAGGGACGCGGTCTGCTTTATAATACTGGCGTACTTTCTGCTACGATGCTTCGCGACATGGAAGACGAGTTTGGTATCGTGCCTAATCCTAAGGCAAGTGTCGAGCAGGATGAATACTATTCATGGATGAGCTTTGCGAACGGCTCAATGCTGGCTATTCCGGTATCTAACGATAAGCTTGAGATGACCGGTATGATATGTGAAGCGCTTGCAGCTGAATCGGTAAATACTCTTACACCGGCATATTACGAGACTACTCTCAGCGGCAAGGTAGCGCGCGACGAGGACTCGATCGCAATGCTCGATATCATCTTCCACTCAGTTGTATTTGATTATGCAAACCTGTACAATCTTGCGAATATAAATACTATATTCTACAGAGGCGGACAGAACGGCAACAACACGTTTATTTCTGATTATGAGTCGATAAAGTCTGCGCTTCTAACGCGCTTTGAAGAGCTCATAGACAAATACAGCGAAAACAACTAGCGTTGGGGCGGGGGAGCCCCCGCAGGCAGAGTCAAGGTTTGTGCACGCAGACTTGTTTGCTTACGGCTTATCAAACAACGCGGTATATTATGGCAGATTTATTGTGATAGCAAATTTTTTGAATTTTTTCAAAAAAGCTATTGACAATTGGCTCGAATAGTGGTATAATATATACGCTATAGGGGTATAGCTCAGTTGGTAGAGCAGCGGTCTCCAAAACCGCGTGTCCAGAGTTCGAGCCTTTGTGCCCCTGCCATAATTTTTAACCGAGGAAACGATTTGTTTCCTCGGTTTTTCTATGTTATCTGCAAATTTCGTGATAAGTTCTTCTCTATGTAAAACACACAATAAATAATATAAGCTCAAAATGATAGGAAGTTCAACAAAGATATGGTATAATATATTCAATCTTTATTTTGAGGTCTAAGTAGCCATGTTACATCTTTTCCGAGAACTTTTGCTATTATAACAAGTTCATAATCGTATACAGGACGTTTTTGGCCTTCAAGTAGAGAGAGGGCAGTTAAGCTTATATTCATGCCCTCAACTTGCAGCTTTGCAAGAAAGTCCTTTTGGAGCAGTCCCTTTTCCAGTCTGGCTTTTGTCACTTGTGCGCCAATTATATTTTTGCTGCCTAAAGTTAATTTGCGATAATTCATTTATGATATCTCACACCTTCCATATTTATTATAAGCAATTTTGCGATTGCGTAATTTGGTAATGCCAATTTACATATATTTAACAATTACTCGGCGTTATATAGCAATAAATGCGATTAGATTTTTGAGTGCAAAAGCTATAATCATAATGATAATAGTACTATTGTATGGGTTTTTTCATATTTTACAGTTGAGTTAATAAATAATTGGAAATATTATGAAAGCTATTGTGATGTATATGATGAAATAAAAAATCACCATATTTTTATATAATTATAAAGATATGGTGCAGGTATTCGGTTACTTTTGCAGGAATAAAATGCGAAACGATAAAAAATTCACATATTATTTTGCCAAAACACTTGATTTATACCGAAAATAGGAGTAAAATATTATAGTATGATTAAACTAAACCTATCACAGGAGTTGAAATAATATGGCACTCGTAACAACAAAGGAAATGTTCAAAAAGGCATATGCCGGCGGCTATGCTATCGGAGCGTTCAACATCAACAATATGGAGATCGTTCAGGCGATCACTGAGGCTGCGGGCGAAGTTAGATCCCCCGTTATCCTTCAGGTATCGGCAGGCGCGAGAAAGTATGCTAAGCAGGAATATCTACTCGCTCTCGCTCAGGCTGCTATCAAGGATGCGAATATCGACCTCGCACTTCACCTTGACCACGGCGCTGACTTCGAGATCTGCAAGGCGTGCATCGACGGCGGATTCACTTCCGTTATGATCGACGGTTCGCACCACACCTTCGAAGACAACATCGCTCTTACCAAGAAGGTCGTTGAATATGCTCATGCTCACGGCGTAGTCGTTGAGGGCGAGCTCGGCAGACTCGCAGGCGTTGAGGATGACGTTAAGGTTTCGGCTGAGGATTCTTCCTACACCCGTCCTGAAGAGGTTGAGGAATTCGTTTCCAAGACCGGCGTTGACTCGCTCGCTATTGCTATCGGAACCAGCCACGGCGCATACAAGTTCAAGCCTGAACAGTGCACTCGCAATGCTGACGGCGTTCTCGTTCCCCCGCCGCTTCGCTTCGATATTCTTGAAGAGATCGAAAAGCTTCTTCCTGGCTTCCCGATCGTACTTCACGGCGCTTCGAGCGTTCCGCAGGAGTATGTAAAGGAGATCAATTCTATCGGCGGTCAGCTTCCGGACGCTGTAGGTATTCCGGAGGAGCAGCTCCGTCAGGCAGCAAAGATGGCAGTCTGCAAGATCAATATCGACTCGGATATCCGTCTCGCTATGACCGCAGGTATTCGCCGCGTAATGCACGATCAGCCTGATGTATTCGACCCGAGAACCTACCTCACGGTAGCTCGTGCTGAAGTTAAGAAGATGGTTATGCACAAGCTCACCACCGTTCTTGGCTCGCAGAATACTCTCTAATTTTTAGAATAAAGTTAATCAGTGCCGAAGCCATAGCTCCGGCACTGAACTTTAAATTGAACAAAAAATTTTTCACACTGAATACAAGGTAAATAATTACTATGAAATGGTCTGAAAAATACCGTATAAATACACATGACTGTGACCCTTCCGGAGTAGTGCGCGCGTCTTTAGTGCTTCGCTATATGCAGGAGACGGCAAATTTGCAGATGAAGGCAGAGAAGCCTTCAAATGAGGACTTGAGACGCGACGGCATGGCATTTTTGCTGAGCCGCATAAATATGAGTCTATATCATCCGCTTCATGCCGGAGATGAAATTGAGGTCTTCACATGGGGCTGTGAAAGCCGCGGGGTCAGCTTTAACCGTTGCTATCAGATACGCCGTGATGGTGAAGTTATCGCAGAAGCCGCCTCTGTGTGGGGGCTTATCGGGATAGAGACGCACAAATTATATAAAGTAGATGAAGTTGAGCTTGGCTTTGGCATTGACGAGCCGCTCGAGCTCGATTCCCCGCGACGCGTTCATATTCCCCGCGATGTCAACCTCTCTCTTGTTGGTGAGCGAACGATCGTTTACAGTGATCTCGATGTGAACGGGCATATGAACAATACCAATTATCCCGACATGATATGTGATTTTGTTCCGGATATGGTTGGAAAGCGTGTTATATCGCTCGGTATAAGCTTTGTAAATGAAGCGAGACTTGGCGAGGTGCTGAAGGTATATCTGGCTAATAACGATGGTCAATATTACATCCGCACTGTACGCAATGATGGACTCACAAATATCGAAGCGATTTTGATGCTTGAATAATAAAATTATATAAAAATATGCCGCTGGCGCTTCATATTGATTTATGAAGTACCAGCGGTTATTTTGTTGGAAAATTTGCAAAGTGCGGTAGAAGCGGCGTTCCTTTCAATTTAGCGCATATCGCGTCGGTATTTCTGCGGAGTCTGACCGTATTTACTCTTGAATTTGCGTGAAAAGTAAAATTGATCGCAGAATCCAAAGCGCTCGCTTATCTGGCTTATCGGTATGTCGGTGTCTACAAGCAGCTGCTCACATCGTGTGAGGATTTCAGTGTCGATATATGTTCCTATAGATGTACCGACTTCATTATGAAAACGTTTGTTAAGTGTGCTTCTGGCAGTGTATATATTTTGGCATATCTCGTCAATGCTGAGGCGTATTGAGAGATTGCTGTGTATATATTCGAGTGCTCGTGAAACACTTTGCGAGTATATTTTATTTGTCAGGTGTACTTGAGGTGCCGTTGCGAGCAGCTTCAGTACTATATTCAGCAGCTCAGCCTTCAGATATAGTACCTTAGAGAGATCGTCTGAAGTGTATTCGGAAATCAGCTCTCTTGTTTTGTCAGTAGAATATTCACATTCAAGCATTTCGGTATAGCTTGCGAGAAAATCATATCCGCTTTTATTTGTCAGACGTATGTTGAAGTACAGAAAATCTATACAGGATTCGCAGCCGTTATCGTATACAAGGTCTGTCGGAATCAAATATACATTTCCAGCGCGAAGCTCATGGCGGATCCCATTATAATATATGAAGGCATCTCCACCGAGAATAAAATATAATTTCGAGTAGTGCGGCGGAATAAAGCGAGATTTGCTCCATTCAGTACCAGCACGCTGATATCCACTTATTAAAATTTCTATTGATAAACTATTGATTATTTCCTCACAAAAGCTGCTCGATATTAACGGCATAGCCAAACCTCCATATTTTATATATAAATATACATTGAATTGTGAATGAAAAAGGTATATAATAATTTCAGGGTGAACGAAGGCAGAATTATATTAAATGCCAACTAAAAATTATCACCCGCAATCCACACAAAATGTGAAAGGAAGATCAATCTATCATGAAAAAGGCAAATACTCTCATCACAGCCGCTCTCACAGCTGGCATGGTTACTTCAGTACTGGCACTTCCGACTTCTGCTGGAGTGGTGCAGAAAGGCGCTGTTGACGCGTCTAAGCTTCCCGAAGGTACGCTGATTTACAGCGAGGATTTTGATGGCTTTACATCAGACAAGACCGATATTGTACTTGCAAAGCTCGGCTGGGAAAAGGTCGAGACACTTACTGCATTTACAATGAATCTTCAAGTGAATGACGGAAAGCTGATTGTTGACAACATTGACGCAGCAAGCAACGACTCATACGCGCTTATCATGGACAGCGATTATTTGAAGAACGTATGCAATCAGGATTATACCTATGAGTATGAGATCAAATACACAGCTACCGGCAACAATTCGCGTTATATATCGCTGCTCTGTAACTATGATGGAAAGGATAACTACAACACTGCGGATATCCGCGTTGGCGGAGGAGGATACAATCAGCTTCGTAAGGGCAGCTCTTGGATACATTATCAGGGGGATGATTCTGCTCTCCGTGCATCTGGAAGCGATTCTTTGTACGAGAAGCTGTTTGGCTCAACACATCCGGTTGACGGCATGGACTTTATGAATAAGTCGCTTACGATCAGAGTTGAGACCTCAATTGCAAATGGACCTACCGTTTACGTAAATGGCATTAAGGCTGGTGATATGGTGCAGAATAAGGATCAGTGGAACTCAATTGATTCCTACGCGATCTGCTTCAAGGCTTCAAAGCTTATCTCAGCTGAAATTGACAATATCCGTATTTGGACTGGACTTTCGGACGCTCCCATCGAGCCTGTAGCTGAGCCGATTATTGATACTAATATAACCGAATCTGCAAAGACTGGCGACAGCATGGCTGTTATTCTCCTTGCATCTATGGCAGTGGTCTGCGCAGCTTTTGCGGTTAAGGCTAAGAAGTCAAAATAATCAAACTAAGTTTCATAATCAATTTTCTCTCATAAACCATTCGAACGAGGCAAACGGGCAGAGTGATATCACCGTTTGCTTTGTTTTTATTTATATTGGCTTTATCTTACGATATTTCTGCGGTGTCTCTCCGAATTTGGATTTGAATCTGCGAGAAAAGTAGAACTGGTCGCAGAAGCCGAAACGTTCGCTTATCTGCAATACCGACAGCTCAGTCTTTGTCAGCAGCTGCTCCGATTCAAATAGTATGGTTTCATCTATGTAATTTCCTATTGTCATGCCGACTTCGGCTTTAAACTTTTTTGCAAGGGTGCTTTCAGATACAAACGAATTAGCGGCGAGCTCGGTTATTCCAAGCTGGAGTGACAGGTGTGATTTTATATATTCTATTGCGAGCAGTACACAACGCGAGTAGTGAACTGATTCGAGCCGGATATTATATTTTTGTATCAATATCAGCAGAGTATTATACAGCTCCTGACGCAGCAGCAGCCCACCGAGCAAGTCGTCGCGTTCGGAATGCTGAAGCAGCTCCCTTATTTTTTCCGCTCCGAGTGCGTACTCCATTAACTGATTGCAGCTGCGAAGCAGGTCTGCACCGCTGTAGTCTGTAAGATTAAGATGGAAATATAGTTGCTCCATTGAATCTTCACATGCGTAACGAAATGAGTATCCAGTCGGCATAAGATAGCAGCTTCCAACATTCAATGGAATATGTTTTCCTTCTGAGATTATGTATGGGTCTCCTCCTATGATGAAATATAGACGCGCATACGGAGGAGTGACGATGTTGCCGATCCATTCGCGTCCGGATGTTGCATGACCATAATCGATAACTTTTAACTGAACGTTGTTTATATTGTCACACATTGTGAAATCTTTTTTTATTATCATAATATATTACGTCGATTCCTTTTCTCTGATATATTTACGTGATCAGAGAGAAATTTTTTATTGCGACTGAAATATCCATATTATTGACTGGATATTATCTTGCCACAAACCTCCAAATGAGCTATAATTTTAGTGTCAGATATGTTATGTCAGTGATTGTTCGTATTATTGTTTTTTCATACATATATATAATACAACGAATTCGCGCATAATGCAAGTATATTTTGAAAATTTCAGGAGGAATTTTATATGTCCAGCTATGTAACCCGCAAAACTCCCGGCGATACCGAGTGGTTTAGACATGACCGCTTTGGTATGTTCATTCACTGGGGACTTTATGCAATGCCGGCTCGCCATGAGTGGATAAAGACTAATGAACGCATTCCGGAGGAAAAATATGAGAAGTACTTCAAGTATTTCGACCCGGATCTGTACGACCCGAAGGATTGGGCGCGTCAGGCTAAAGCTGCCGGAATGAAGTATGTTGTTCTTACAACAAAGCACCATGAGGGCTTCTGTATGTTTGACTCACAGTACACCGACTATAAGTGCACAAATACTGCTGCGGGGCGTGACCTTGTGCGTGAGTATGTCGACGCATTTCGTGCTGAAGGACTCAAGATAGGCTTCTACTATTCGCTTATCGACTGGCACCATCCGGAGTTCCCGATAGATATGCTTCACCCGCGCCGCGATGACCCTGACGCAAAGGAGCAGTCAGAGGGACGCGATATGAAAAAGTATGCGGAGTATATGCGCAACCAGGTGACTGAGCTGCTGACAAACTACGGTAAGATAGATATACTCTGGTTCGATTTCTCGTACTCGGACAATAAGCCAGAAGAAGGTAAAGAGTGGATGAAGGGAAAGGGCAAAGACGATTGGGAGGCTGAAAAGCTTATCGAAACTGCGCGCTCGCTTCAGCCCGGAATTATTATTGACAACCGCACAGAGCTTGAACAGGACCTTTGGACACCGGAGCAATATCAACCTAAGGATTGGGTACGTCACAAGGAGACCGGTGAGCTGGTCACATGGGAAGCATGTCAGACTCTGTCCGGTTCATGGGGATATCACCGCGATGAAATGACTTGGAAGTCTCCCGAAATGCTGATCCAAATGCTTGTAAACACTGTTTCTATCGGTGGAAACCTGCTTATGAATGTTGGACCGACATCGCGCGGATATCTCGATTATCGTGCTGAGGACGCACTGAAAACCTATGCTGATTGGATGAAGTATAACAGCCGCTCTATTTATGGATGCACAATGGCTGAGCCTGAGCTCTTGAAGCTCTGCCCTAACGGCTGCAAGTTTACTCAGAGTGAGGACGGCTCAAGATTGTACATTCACTTGTTTGAGTATCCGTTCCAGTTCCTCGAGCTCGAAGGCTTGGCGGGCAAGGTTGACTATGCACAGTTCCTACATGATGGAAGTGAGCTGCTTTATGAAGAAAACAAAATCTCACATTTCAGTGAGGGAAGAAGCAAGAAGGATAATATGCTTGTTATCAAGCTTCCGGTCAGAAAGCCGAACACCATCGTACCTGTAATCGAGTTATTCCTGAAGTAATAATATAAAAATCAGACGGCGTTTTCATATTCGCCGTCTGATTTTGCATATTAAATTATTCGTTTTCGCCAGCAGGTTCGGAAGCTTCGGCAGCCTCTTCAGCAGCCACGCCGCATGAACCGCATTCCGGATTAGAGCACTCTACGCATCCGCAGTCGTCGTCATCGAGAATGAGGTCATCGAGAACATCCTCGTCGATATCCCACGAATCAACAGTGTCCTCATCGTGACCGCAGCAGCATTCAACAGGCTTTAAGCAATGCTTTTTCTTGCAGAGCTTCATAATCATGCAGAGTATTCCTACAGCTGCGACGATAGAGCCAGTGATAATGAGTATAAGCTTCAGAGCGCTCATTGAATTTTCAGAGCATTTCTTGCAATTTTTCATAATATTATAACCATCCCTTCTTAAACTTTAAAAATTAGTACCATTCATTTCAGAAATAGTATTTCACATTACTATTATAGCATACATGGGGAAAAATTCCTATAATATTTTATGAATTTATTGTAAAACTCTTCCTGAAATATAGTGTTGGGTTATAAAACACAGAGAGCGCAGTATAAACACTGCGCTCTCTGCAAAAGAAAGAAAAAGAAAGGAAAAGAAAAGAAAGTAAAAAAATATAAAAAGCACTGACAATCGACTGACATTTCCGATTGTCAGAAATATTATATCACATTTTTCGCGGCTTGTCAATAGCTTTGTGCAAAATAAGTTCATTATTAAGAATTTTATTGAATTTTCAGGTGTTAATCACAAGTTCATAAATTGCTGATATAATTATTAAAATTGAAGTGGGGTGGGCTTGATGGTCGAATCGGAAAAGAATGTAGATGGGGTAATAAATGATGTTATGCGTATGCGGCTTAAGCTGCTTATCGAGGGATTTGATTCATTTCGCAAAGAATTTAAAACATCTCTACATATTAAGGACTTCAGTGGTCATATATCCGCGCATCCGATACTTAGTGAAATTACTGTTACATATTTAAATCATGAAAATGAATTTTGCAGTTATGTAAAAAAATTTCCTGAAGCTATGATGAAGTGCGTTACTACGAGCAATGATCTGATGGTACGTCGGCTCAGTTCACGTGTTGACGCGATTGGACGCGGTACTATTCCGCGGCAGCATAGACTGTCGTATGGGTATTATGGCGTGTGCTGGTGTGGAATACGTGAATATGTGTATCCGGTTTGTCACAATGGTATTGTTATCGGTGCGCTTTTGGCAGGGACGTTTCGCTCAGACGAGCGCAGATTATCGCATTCATTTTCACGGCTTGACGCAGTGTTTGGACTTGACCAAGCGACACTTCGGCGTAGTTATGAAGCTTCTATCGAGCCTATCTACGGAAGCAAAGAGACCTTCGAGATGAGAGTTGCTCTGCTTGCTGAATATTTGTCTATGCTTGCCGAGCATTATATCGAATATCCGCTTATAGCTGCGTTCAGCGAAAAAGGACGCTACAATACACGGCGAAACAAGATCATCAGCCTTGCGATAGACTATATTTCGAAAAATCTGTCAAGTAAGATATCGGTTGCGGATATGGCGGTATACTGTATGTGTTCGAAATCAACGCTAAATCATATGTTCAGTGCCGTTATGGGGCGGACTATTCCTGAATTTGTTTCGATTCAGCGTGTGAACCGCGCGAAATATCTGATACTCAACACTAATCTGAGCATTGAACAAATTGGCATACAGTGCGGGTTTATGTCGGCAGCATATTTTAGTGTGGTATTTAAGAAGCTTACAGATGTGACACCGAGCGAATTTCGCGATCGTGTGCTGAGACAGTCGAGTGATGATATATCCGGTGTTATTTGATTTGGTGCGTTTTTTATTATAACAGTTGCTGATCGGTTTGTTTTAAGCTGATCAGCGACTTTTTATTTTAAATTACTTGACAAATATAATGTAGTATGATATACTGTATTTACAAATGTAAATTAGGAGGAAGTATCATATGAATGACAGTGAACGCAGCAAGTATGGTGAGCTTTTGAAGGAAATGTACCGCGATATATTTATCTTTGTATTGATATTTGCGGCGGCAGTTGCCTATATATTCTGGTCCTCAGCACATCAGTGGAACGAACAGCAAAAGCGTGCGCTCGAGATGGAGCAGCAGCGAAAAATTCAGGCTCAGATAAATCGTGCGAGTATTGTTGGCGTGTATTCATGGGTCAATTACTGGGAGATTGTTGATGTGAATAAGCGTGGGGTGTATGAATACCGCGAGGTAGAAAAGCTCGAGCCGGGAGTCGAATATCGTGTCGGTAAGCTGCGTATGTATGATGTGAATCTGCGTGCCGGATATAACCAAATAATGTTGAATTCTGACGATGAAGCACGTTATATTGATCCAATTATAACATTTGCTTATAACGGCTTTGTTCATTTTAAAACCTCACTCGATATGGATGGAAGCTGGCTCAACTATGGACCTACGGACAAGGCTGATAAAACCGAAACATGGGAGTTTTGGGCGAGCGAGGAGCGGAGCGACGACACACTCGAGGGCTGGGGACAGGGAATGACGAGCGTCCGTGTTCCGGTGAACGGGATAAACGGATATGAAGTGAATATCAACGATGAGCGAGTAAGCGAGGAGATGCGGACATATAATTACTATATCGACGAGCGTTTTGGCGATATTTATGAAAATGTGCCCGAGGAATACGCCGACCGCACACGCCGCGTATGGATATCACACCTGAAGGTCGAAGCGTATTCGCAGGATCCACGTCTCAAAATGACTGCAAATAAGATTCCAGTTGTCACGTTTACGCTGAAATTTCGCAGCTATGGAGCATGGGATTTGACTGAAGAAGAATATCAGAGTCTTATTTTTGCTGTTCCTGCTATTACTGAATATGAGTATGCACCAGTTGTGACAGTTGAGTTGATAATATGAAAATTTCTCATATATAGATTTTAAATGCTTTTATATATGAATCCTCGGATATATAATTTTGATATTGACAACAGCGATGTTAAATGATATAATATATATGTTATATTTTGAAACAAGTCTGAAAGGATAATGATATTATTATGTCAAAAGCAATTGACGCTCTTTACGAGCAAGGATCTGTCAACTATAAGCGTGTTGACACAGATAAGCTGTTCAGCGATTATGACGCATTATGCAGCTTCAAAGGAATTCTTGATAAAACGATCAGATACGTAGAGGATTTTCAGCTTCTCGATGCTGAGAACTGGGCTCGCTTTGTTGAGCAGTTCCGTTCTCACACTGACAGTCCTAACTTGGGCTGGCGCGGCGAATACTGGGGCAAGATGATGCGCGGTGCTGCGTTCACTTATTCCTACACAAGAAATCCCGTACTTTATAAGGCCATGACCGATACTGTTGAGGATATGCTTACTACCGAGGATGAGCTTGGACGCATTTCGTCGTTTGAGGTATACAACGAGTTCCACGGCTGGGATATCTGGTGCAGAAAGTACGTGCTGCTCGGTATGCAGTATTACATGGAAATCTGCGAGGATGAGGATCTGAAGGCGCGCATTGTGAAGTCAATGTGCGATCAGGTCGATTACCTCATTTCCAAGTTAGGCGATCCTGCTGAGGGCAAAACACGTATCACTAGGGCTACCAACAACTGGCGCGGTCTCAACTCTTCGTCGGTGCTTGAGCCGGTCGTTCGTCTCTATGACCTCACTGGAGAGAAACGTTTCCTTGACTTTGCAACTTACATAGTAAAAGAAGGCGGTACATCGGTTGCGAATATCTTCCAGCTCGCATATGAGAACAAGACTGATCCGTATCAGTTCCCGATAACTAAGGCATACGAGATGATGTCCAACTTCGAGGGACTGCTCGAATACTATCGTGCTACTGGTAATGAAAAGTGCAAACAGGCAGTTATCAACTTCGGTCGTCGTCTCCTGAAGACCGATATCACAATAATCGGAAGCGCTGGCTGCACTCACGAGCTGCTCGACCATTCGACAGCACGTCAGACCGATACCGCATATGCTGGAATTATGCAGGAGACCTGTGTTACCGTCACATGGATGAAGTTCTGCTGGCAGCTGCTGCTTATGACTGGCGAGGCTGCATTCGCTGACAGCTTTGAGCGTGCGCTTTATAACGCATATCTCGGTGCTGTAAACACTGAAAAGATTGTAGACAGCAAGACTATCGCTCATTTTAAGGACGCAGTTGCAGTTGCACTTCCGTTCGACAGCTATTCTTCGCTGCTTCCGAACACCCGCGGCAGAGGTATCGGCGGACTTCAGCTTATGCCCGACAACCACTACTATGGCTGCTGCGCTTGTATTGGTTCTGCCGGAACTGGTCTTATCTCTAAGATGGCTTCTATGCTCAATGAGGACGGTTTGACTATTAACCTTTATATCCCCGGAAGCATTGAAACTAAAACTCCGTCTGCTAACAAGCTCGGACTTACTGTCGATACCGCTTATCCGGCAGATGGAAATGTAGATTTCACTCTTGCAATTGACGCAGATGAAGAATTCGCTATTTCACTTCGCATTCCGGAGTGGAGCACTCGCACTTCAATAAGCGTAAACGGTGAAGCTGTTGATGTTACCGCTGGATATACCACTATCAAGCGCACATGGAAGAATGGCGACAAGGTATCACTTGTGCTCGATATGCGTACAAAGGTAATTCACGCACCAAAGTGGGAACGCGATGTTATCATGAATCACGTCGGATGGGGTGAGGATTATATGCCGCCGATGGTTGTTGAGCCGACCCCTGAGGCTAAATTCCACATCGCTATGGAACGCGGTCCGCTCGTACTCGCACGTGACGCACGTCTTGACGGAACTGTCGATGAGGCGGTAAATATCGCATACGACGCTGACGGTATTGTAGATGTTCAGCCGTCTAAGAAGGCTGGCTTTGATACGATAGTTGAGTTCAAGGTCCCGCAGGTCAACGGTGAGCCTTTCACTGTTATTGACTATTCGTCCGCGGGCAAGACATGGAAAGAAGATTCCAAATATGCTTGCTGGCTGCCGACTCGCGAATACTGGAAGAAGTAATTGAATTTTTATGCAGCGCTCGACACTTAGTGTTGAGCGCTGCGCCATATATTACGCTGATAAATAATCCGATTGATTCAAAAGATAAAAATCCGCCCTTTATCGGGCGGATTTTTTTAATATGCGAATATATCGCAAATAAATCGCAGCATGGAATAATATTCGTCAGGATGTTGGGAATAGTAATCAATCGCAGGACGATAGTTCACCGTGTTACTTTGCGTTCCGTCGAAATTATAAGACATATGGCAAAAGCACAAGCTATTGCCCTCGATTTCACTGTAAGCATCATTATTATAATCACGCAGAACCAAGCAACCGGAAGGAAAGTCATCATCTGGCGAGTAATATTCAATATCAATCCGGAGTTTACTGCTTTTGTATGATTTATCAGTAAATATGTATGTTTCCTCACCAAATTTCACGTTTCCTGAAACCGATGTCCCTCCAAATAATTTACGCCGTAATGTCAAATCATATTCAACTGATATACTCTCTTTTGATGTTGCGTCAGTTAGTAACAAAGATAATTTATGTGAATGCGGCTTTGTGTAAATCAAAAGTATGATGCACAATCCACATAAAATAACAGCTACAGTTATAATTGATAATTTTACTTTAGAAATCATCGCGTTCTTCTGCATTTGGAACGGTAATCTCAAATAAAACTCCGCTTATCAAATTAGAATCACTTACCAATTTATATTTTGTTATTATATTAGATGTTCTAGGGTTATCATATCTAAAAGCAGTAATACCATCAGTAAGGCGTAATGAAAAGCCTTGAGGCATCAATGTAGTGCTTCTGTTTTTTGAAGTATATACATCAGAGTTTGGACTAGTGCCAAAGTCTGTTGTTCTGACAACATGAAATTCACTGGCAGTGACTTTATTAGTAGTGTGCGTTTGTTTCCAACTACTACCTGTATCTGGGTCGGAAGCATTTTTTACAAAAATGAAAACCATTGTTGTATTTATTGAACCAGTTACGTTATAGCTGGAGCCACTCCCACCTATAGATTGTATAGACGATACATGATTGTATAGGTCTGAAAGAACGGCCACTGTTCTGCTTGCATGCTTGTAAATTGTAGCAAGTGTATCTAAATTAAGATAGTCAAACGCTATATCTATCGCTATCTCTGCTACAGCAGGCATCGAGAATGATGCCGAGGGTATTTTGCTTGATGGAAATAGTGTTTGTTCAAAATTGCTCTTTAATCTAAGTGATACATTTGATGTAGTAGGAGCATCTTCGATGTACATTTCATATACTGTATAATCACCATAAGATGTTGATATATCGTGTTTTATTCCCCACATATCAAAACCATCTTCAAACATATCAACAAAACTTGTAAGTCCAGCCGGCGGGTCATTTCCAATCCATGAGTGTGCTTCTGCGGTGTTGCTAATGGAATCATCTAAAATGGAAAGAAAGTTTGTCGACGGCTGTGCGCCTAATGATATAAGTTCATTACGAAGCTTATTTATGGCATTAAGCATTTCAATGTAGGTTTCATCATTTTCGTAATCAGGGGTAATGTCGCAGTACAAACTTAGCTTGGATTTTAGCGCACTTAATTCGTCGATTTTTGTGTAAATCTGGTCAAGTGTGTCGGATTCTGTTAAGCTTTTACCAACTTCGACGGGGAATGGAGTCGCAAGGGTGCAAACTCCAAGGCAGAGTACGAGGGCGGTAATAAGGGAGAGAATGCGAAGTGCTTTTTTCATGTTACATACCTCTTTTAAAAATATTGAAATGAAATATAATTCATTTCTGATCTTATTGTACCATAAAAAATTATATAGTCAAGTAATTTTGCACAAAAAATATATTATTGTATATATATCCAAAAACACATTAAATATTTGTGCAAGATTTCCAATGGCATGATATTTTTTATGTGATTTACTTTTCTTTGTACTTTGTTGTTTGTATACGCAGGGAATCATACCAGTAACAGGTTTGCCACGCCTGTTGAAGCTCACGTTATTGTGACATCTGCTTGCGAGCGTTATATCAGCAGTGGTTTTTGAATATAAAACGTCGTCAATGGTCGAGTTCTCTTAAAAGATACTCGATGCGTATAATGAGCTTGCTTAAAATTAGCTGATAATTTTGCGATTGATTCAAAAGATAAAAATCCGCCCTTTATCGGGCGGATTTTTTATTGACAAATCGTCCAATTTATTGTATTATATATAATATATAAAACTCAAAAAGGAGGTTTATTTAAATGAAGGAAATGAAAATGACCTTCCGCTGGTACGGTGAAAACGATCCGGTCAGTCTCGAGTATATCTCGCAGATTCCCGGTATGACTGGAGTTGTATCGGCTGTTTACGATGTTCCGCCCGGAAAAGAGTGGAGCGCCGAAAGCATTGCTAAGGTCAAAAATGACGCTAACGCACATAATCTTGCCTTCGAGGTCGTCGAGAGTGTTCCGGTTCATGAGGATATCAAGCTTGGAAAGCCGTCACGCGATGAATATATTGAGGTATATCGCCGCAATATAAAGAAGCTCGCCGACGCTGGAGTTAAGGTTATCTGCTATAACTTTATGCCGGTGTTTGACTGGCTGCGCTCCGACCTTGCACATAAGAATCCCGACGGCTCGACCTGTCTTATCTATCGTGACGCTGAGGTACTTGCGATGGATCCGAACACTCGTAAGCTGTCGCTTCCGGGTTGGGATGAGAGCTACACTCAGGACGGACTTCGCGCTCTGTTAGCTGAATATAAGTCGGTCGACGAGGAAAAACTCTGGGAGAATATGAGCTACTTCCTGCATGGAATTATTCCAGTATGCGAGGAGAACGGGATCAAAATGGCTATCCATCCGGACGATCCGCCGTGGGGTATCTTTGGTCTGCCGCGTGTTATCACAAACGCGAAGAATCTTGAGCGTTTTGTAAAGCTCGTAGACAGTGAGTGCAACGGACTAACTCTCTGTACTGGTTCGCTCGGCGTTGACCCGAACAACAACATCGTTGACATGATCCGTCATTTTGGTGCGATGAAGCGTATCCACTTCCTGCATGCACGCAATATCAAGATCACTGGTCCGCGTGACTTCAATGAAACTGGACATCGCAGCGAGGATGGTTCGCTCGATATGTACGAGATCCTGCGCGCTGCATGGGATGTAGATTTTGACGGCTACATTCGTCCTGACCACGGACGCATGATTTGGGGTGAGAGCGGTCGTCCCGGCTACGGACTTTACGACCGTGCGCTCGGAGCTGTTTATATCAACGGTATCTGGGAAGCTATCAACAAGTCTGTTAAATAATATTGAAGGCAGAGTATCTTTAATGATATTCTGCCTTTATTTTATTTATCCTTATTTGCTGATAGTCTGTACTGTGCCGGAGATATGCCGAACTGCTGCTTGAATGCCTTGCTGTAGTGCTGGGCATCGCAGAATTGAAACATTGCTGCTATATCCTGAATCGGAAGGTCAGTCGAAGTTACTATTTCACGCGATTTCTTCAGTCGTGCCTCCATCATATATTTTATCGGGGTGACACCGTATTTATCGCGGAATATTCTAATACAATGGGTCTCACTTAAGAAGAATTTATCCGAGATATCGGATAATGTGACATGGCGTGTCAGGTGATTGTCGATGTAATCGTGTATTTTTGCTGCGTTTGATATTTTGTTAGCATTACCAAATATCAGATCCTGATCTGCAACGCTATTTATAAGCTCATATATCAATCTTGATACTGCGCGAAGCAGCATAGGGTCTTGCTCTATATCAAGCTTTTCGATAATTGTATGGAGTTCCTTAAAAGTGTATAATACATCTGTATGACGGATAGTTATATCTTCAAGCTTAAATGCGCTGATCATGCTATCTATAATGCTTCCGCCTATGTTTATGAATAATTTTTTATATGGATCGTTTTTGTCTGCATAATATTGTACATTTGCAGCCTTACCTAAAAAATAAAAATCTCCTGCATTTACGGGATATACGTCATCATTATTTCTGATATATCCTTTTCCCGACAATACATACTCAAATACATAGAAGTCGCGAAGCCACTTTTTTCTCGATATATAATATTCCGGATTAGCATTTGTTATTCCGGCAAGAAATACATCAATATACGGATTGGTACGAGTGATTTTCTCGTAGATTATTGTTTCTTTGAATGTGTTTATATACATGAGAAACTCCTTTCTATAGGTCAAGCTCAAATATGTTAATATTATACAAGTGAATGTTCATAGTATCTATTTACAAACAGTTATAAAAGTGCTACAATATAAACATCAATATTATTATGAGAGGTACACAATTATGCGGAGCAAAATATCAAAAATTTTGACATTGCTGCTGGCTGCGGCGATTTTTACAACGGCTTGCGGCGATAATTCAAAGCAGCCCGATTCGACTTCAGACGCGACATATGATACAGAATCTGATACTAATGTACAAACAGAGATCGATTCTCTGGAAAAGCTTGGTGTGCATGATTTTGGTGGAGCGGAGTATGTAATTTTAGCATCGGGTACGGGCTATGGAAATCAGCCGGCAAATGATTTCGAGATATCGGTCGATACTTTGAACGGTGAAGTTGTCAACGACGCGGTATACGAGCGCGAGAGAAAAATTGAGGAGCGCTACAATGTCAAGATTGAAAAGGAGCTGATGGCTCTTAAGGAACCCACTGCGACAATAATACGCAATGTAACCGCAGGTGATATGGAGTATTCACTGGTCAGCGACCAAGTATCGACTATATCAACAGCAGTTACGGCGGGATGTTTGGCGAATTACTATGACTTTAGCGAGATTGACCTCACAGCGCCGTGGTGGAATCAGAACGCTACTGAGTCTTTGACTATAAATGGCAAATGCTATTTGCAGATGAACTACATCAACGTTGCGTCGCCGCTTGCAACTCACTGTATGTTCTACAACAAGCGTGTCGCTGAGGACTATGACGTTTCGGGCATATATAAGCTGGTGCTTGACGGCAAATGGACTATGGACAAATTCTTCGAGCTCTCCAGTAATGTTTTAGCAGACCTGAACGGCGATTCGCTGTATGATGACAATGATATGTATGGATTTATGGGCTCACTTGGCGCTATCGGTATCGTACAGTACGCTTTCGACAATGACTTTATTGAGATAAGCAATGATGGCGCAGTCTCACATAAGCTTATGAATGAAAGAATGCAGAAAACTGTAGAGATGGCTTACAAGCTTTGCTTTGAGAGTGATTTTGCATATGCTCGTCCGATAGCTGAGGAGGCTAAGCTTGCTACGCTCTACTGCAATGGTCAGTCGCTGTTCTATGCCGGATTTTTCTTTGATATGCTGTCGACACTTCGTGATATGGAGGATGATTTCGGACTGCTTCCGTATCCAAAGCTTGATGAAGCACAGGATAAATATTATACGACTATTCATGGTGCAGCGCCGCTGATTGGTATACCGGGACTTGTCGAAAACAAAGAGATGGTTGGAGTTGTCACCGAGGCGCTCGCAATTGAGAGCTACAACAATGTGCGTCCGGCATTAGTCGACCTCACTATTCGCAATAAACTGCTGCGTGACGACGAATCGTCGCAGATATATGATTTATTCCTTGACGGTATCAGAGTTGAGACTGCCTTCGTATATAAGAGCACTAAGGATCTTGTTGAGTGCATATACAGAATGATGAATAGTAATACCTCCAACCTTGCTTCATATATTGACTCAAAAATGCCGGCGGCTGTAGCAAGCTATCAGACGATAATCGACCATTTTTATGAGTAAGTTAATAAGTTTAATCTTGGTATCCTTACCGTTTTTTAACGGTAAGGATATTTTTTTACTTGAATCAATGTAAATATGCTGATATTATTAACTTTTATGCGAGTATTATATATTGATATAAATGCACAAAAATATTACAATATATATATATATATATATGAAATTTTGCGAAAGAGGTAAAAATATTATGACAAAAATGTCTAAAATATTGACATTATTTTTAGCTGTGGCGTTGTTTACCGTGTCTTGCGGCGACAACACAAAGCAGCCGGAGACGACTTCGGACGGAGCGACTGATTCAAGCTCTGACACAACAGTGACTGTTGAGGTTGACCCACTTGAAAAGCTTGGAGAGCATGATTTCGGCGGCGCGAATTATGTGATTCTATCGTCGAACAGTGGTTATGGAAGCCAGCCTGCGTATGATTTTGAGCTGACCGTTGACGAGGCAAATGGCGAAGTGCTGAATGACGCTGTTTATGAGCGGCAGGTAAAGATTGAGGAACGTTACAATGTTCACATTGTCAAAGAGCTTATGGAAGGCGGACAGCCTACAGCAACTATAAAGCGAGCGGTAGTAGCCGGTGATACCGAATATTCATTGGTATCAGATAGACTTTGGGATATTATTACAGCTGCGACTGGCGATTGCTTCGCTAACTATTATGACTTTGAGGATATTGACCTGCATTCGCCGTGGTGGAATCAGGACGCGACTAATTCTTTGACGATAAATGATAAGTGCTATTTGCAGATGAACTATATAAACGTTGCATGCCCGCTCGCTACGCATTGCCTATTTTATAACAAGCGTATCGCCGATGAATACAATGTTTCAGGAATATACGATATGGTTCTCGACGGCACATGGACTATGGATAAGCTACTTGAGATTTCTGAAAATGTAACAGCGGATTTGAATGGTGATACCGTATACGATGACCAAGATCTGTATGGATTTATAGGTTCTCTTGGTTGTATCGGAATTATGCACTACGGATGTGACAATGGATTCTTGAATATATCTGACGATGGTAAGGTTTCTCATTTGCTTATGACTGACAGATTGCAGACTACTATTGAAAAGGTATATAAGTTATGCTATGAAGGAAATTATTCGTATGCGCGTCCTGTAGTTTATGAACTGATGCTTCCTCCGATGTTTGCGAATGGTCATGGATTGTTTTATGCAGGATTTTTCTTTGATATGCTTTCTACTTTCCGCGATATGAAAGATGATTACGGACTGCTTCCATACCCTAAGTTTGATGAAAATCAGGATGGGTATTATACTGCTGTCCATGGCGGTGCTCCGCTACTTGGTATACCGCGAGTAGTTGAAGATTCTAAGATGGTTGGAGTAATTACAGAAGCACTTGCAATTGAGAGCTATAACAATGTTCGCCCAGCCCTGGTTGATTTAACTATAAGAAATAAGCTGCTGCGCGACGAGCAGTCTTCACAGATATATGATATATTCCTTGATGGTATTAAAGTAAACGTTGCTCTTATTTACCGTGATAATACAAATGATGTCTTTGAATGTATTGTGAACATGATGACTTCAAAGACTACAGATTTAGCGGCGTATGTTGATTCAAAGATGCCGGCGGCTGTTGCAAGCTATCAAAGAGTTATCGACCATTTTTATGAAGATTAAATTAAAAACTAATATTCAGTATCCATACCGCTTTCTAAGCGGTATGGATACTTTGCGCTATATTTAACAACAGCTTCCGTCAGAAGTGCTGAAGGAAGCTGTTATTTAAAAATTAAAGCAGTCGCATAGCGGTGTAGTTCTCGCTCAGGGTAATGCCTATCTCAAGCGGGCTGACTTCACCGGTCACTACCGCGTAGCAATCCTCGCTGTCCTCGATAACCTCTGCGTCGAGCATACAGAGACAGTGATTCGGCTTCTTGTCAAAGCGCAGGTAGAAGCGCGACTTCAGGCGCTCGGCAGGCAGTATATCGTCGTCAGAGAGACGCTCCCATACATGGAAGCTGTGCGGATGGTCGAGATATGTCGCGATCTCGATTATGTCCGAAACTACCGCGCTGGCGGTCGGAAGCTTTCCTGCACCACGTCCATAGAACATTACGTCACCGATAGCATTTCCGTTTACAAGAATTCCATTGTATACATCGCTGATATTAGCGAGAGGATTTGAACACTTGACGAGCATTGGTGCAACGCAGGCACATATCTTGTCTTCAACTCGGACAGTGCGTCCAATAAGCTTGATCGCAGCGCCAAGCTTTTCAGCAATTTCTACGTCCTTCAGCGTCACATTGCGGATTCCTTCGGTCTGGATCTTGTCCGGCGGAACGAGCTTTCCGAATGCTATCGCAGAGAGTATCGCTACCTTGCGACAGGTGTCGATACCGTCAACATCCGCTGAAGGATTGCGCTCGGCGTAACCCTTTTCCTGCGCCTCAGCAAGTGCAGCTTCGAAATCCTTGCCGCCTATCATCTGAGTGAGGATATAGTTGGTAGTGCCGTTTAGTATGCCGTCAACTTCGGTGATGTCGTTCGCAGTGAGACAGCTTCCAATCGGATGGATTACAGGTATACCGCCGCCTACGCTTGCTTCAAACAGATAGCGAACGTTGTTTTCAGCAGCGATTTTCAGCAGCTCGGGACCAAATGTAGCGACTACCTCTTTGTTGGAGGTTACGACACTTTTTCCAGCTTTCATCGCACGCTCTGTGAATTCGAATGCAGGATGTGCGCCGCCCATCAGCTCAGCGCAGATCTTGACCTCAGGGTCGTTCAGTATCACGTCAATATCGTGAACTATTTTATCAGCAAAAGGACTATCGGGAAATTCGCGAAGGTCGAGTATATATTTTATATTTAGCTGCTCCCCGACTCGGTCGGCGATAAGCTGTGCGTTCTGAGTCAGTACCTCAGCAGTTCCGCTTCCGACTACTCCGAATCCGAATATTGCAATATTTATCATGGTATCATTTCCTTTAATTATATAATTCCATAATAATTATACCACGGTTTTTACAGGATTTCAATATGAAATTCGAAATTTTATTGAAAATGTATGATATTATAATTCATATAAGTGAAAGACAGATTTATTTGTAATTTATAGCAATATGAACGATATGTAACATATAGCCGCGTAATGTTGACATAAATCCACATTCAGGTTATAATTATAAATATTAAATATTTTTAGGAATGGTTTATTATATGGAGAAACTTAATTTTAATATAGAAAAGCTTAAATCATGTGACAAAGAAGATTTTATGACTATGAGCCGTGAGTTTTACACATCGCCAGCGGTCCTTCACAATATTGATTATGTATATCATGAACGTGCATTTGACGAGATCATGCGGTCTGATACATACCTCGACTGCTATATGTTCAAGTATAATAATACTAATATTGGCTACGCACTGCTGATCAAAGGTTACAGCAGAGAAGCCGGTGGTATTACTGTATGGGTTGATGAATTATATGTTCGCCACGAATTTCAAGGGCACGGAATAGGAAGCACGTTTTTCAAATGGCTGGAGGCGAATGTTCCGGCGGCACGCTACAGACTTGAGGTCGAGCCTGAAAATGTAGGTGCAATGCGGCTTTATGAACGTATGGGATATGATAAGCTGCAGTATCTTCAGATGGTTAAGGAATAATATAATTTTTGTGTATACTAAAAAATCAGCCTGACTGTATGAGTCAGACTGATTTTTTATAGATCATATCAGATACCGGAATATTAACTTTAGAACTCCATAGCTATCATCAAATGGGGGATAACGGAATGGGTTCAAGTCTGCGTGTGAAGGTGCAAGCAATACAGACGACTCGGCGCTGAATGTATCGAATCCCGCCTTGCCGTGATAGCGTCCTATGCCGCTTTCGCCGATACCACCGAATGGCAGGTGCGGATTCGCAAGCTGTATTACTGTGTCATTTATGCAGCCGCAGCCGAAATCGAGGTTATTAAGCACCATATCTCGTGTATCACGGCTCTTTGTGAACAGATAGAGTGCGAGTGGCTTTGGACGTTTGCGGAGTGTGTTTATTACGATATTTATATCGTTGAACTCAAACACCGGAAGAATCGGACCGAATATTTCTTCACTCATTAACTTGCTGTCACGGTCTATCTTTTCCATCAACGTCAATGATATACGGCAAGTATCCTCGTTTACTTCTCCTCCGAAAAGAATAGTTCCGTCTTTGAGATAGTTGCGCAGACGCTCGAAGTGCATACGATTGATTATCTTCGGATAGAATTTATTTTCGCATGGTGCAGCTTGATAGAATTTGTCGTGATATTCCTTTACGTATCCGATGAATTCTTCCTTGACGCTGCTGTCTATATAGAGATAATCAGGTGCAACGCAGGTCTGACCGGCATTAAGCAGCTTGCCGCAGACGATTCGACGTGCGGCGAGACGCAGATTAGCAGTTTTATCGATTATACATGGACTTTTGCCGCCAAGCTCGAGTACGACCGGGGTCAGCTGAGTTGCAGCAGCTTTCGATATTATCCGTGCAACGGTCGAGCCTCCGGTGTAGAAAACCAATCCGAATGGCTCATGGCGAATCGCTTTTACTGCTTCAAAGCTGTCGGTATATGCGGCGATATATTCGCGGTCGAAATATTTGTCGATCAGCTCGCAGAGCAGGCGGGTAGTGCGCGGCGAGTGCTCGGATAGCTTTACAATCGTGCAGTTCCCGGCAGCTATTGACGAGATAAGCGGCTGTATCGCGAGCAGGAACGGATAATTCCAAGGTGCGAATATCATAACCAGTCCGCGCGGGTGATAATATTTTTTACTCGAAGATGGGAATAAATAGTATGGGGTAGCGACCGTTTTCGGTGAATTCCATACCTTGAGATAGCGCAGAGTATGGTTTATTTCCTGCTCGATCATACCTATTTCTGTGAGATACCCTTCGTGATATGATTTACCGAGGTCGGCGCGCAGTGCTTCGAGAATAAGTCCTTCGTTGTCGCGTATCATCATACGCAGATTTAACAGAAGCTGACGACGAAAAGCGATGTCGCGAGTCTTGCCAGTAGCGAAAAATTCACGCTGTGCGGATATTATTTCGTACAGTTCGGGAGCGATTCCGTTGATCTCAGGCTTTTCGGGCTTTTTAGGTGTATTAGGAGTGTTCATTGTTGTCCTCCATTTCATTTTAAACAAATACTAGTATAACTATTATATACAATAATTGTTAAAAAAGCAACACCATTTCGAATATTATTTTGAAAATATTATTCGAATGTAATTTATTCTTTTTCGGAATAAACATAGATATTTTTTGTAAAACCTATTGACTTTCCAGTTAGCTGTAGTGATATACTTAGTCTACAGACAGGAAGTTTGTGGAAAGGAGTGCCCAAATGTATAAAATCGGAGAGGTCTCGCGCTATTGTTCAATTCCGGTAAAAACGCTCAGATACTGGGCTGATATAGGTCTGCTGATTCCGGATGAGGTGGACAGATTTACCGGGTAGTGAAAAGTCTCGGAAAGCTTTGCTTTCCGAGACTTACATAGTTAATTCCCTTTGTTATTAGCTGCATTGGAGTCTGCATTAACTGGCACATATTCCTGAAGTGTTACCTTTACGTCGTAATACTGACCTCCGCGAACTACCTTTACAGTGATCTCATCGCCGACTTTGTAATTTTTAAGCAGTGATTTTATCTCTGCACTATATATTACCTGTACATCGTCAATAGCGACGATACGGTCACCCGGTTTTAGTTCTTCTGTAGTAGAAGAGCCCACATATGCACCAGCTTCACTTACACCGTATTGCATAGCTGTGAATGCGTCGCTTATATCAATACACGTGATACCAAGCATTACTTTGCCGCGTACATAACCGTAGTTGACGAGCTCAGTTGCGACTTCGGTAGCTTTCTTTACCGGAATTGCAAATCCAATTCCTTCAACTGCTGTTCCAGATGATGTGGTGGAAGATTTTGCATTGACTATACCGATAAGCTCACCATACATATTAAAGAGTCCACCGCCTGAGTTACCGGGGTTGACTGCTGCGTTTGTTTGTAGCAGAGTCATTTCAGTTCCTTCAATATTTACTTCACGCGAAAGAGCACTGATTATACCATTCGTAACTGTACCGCCAAGGTTGCCAAGCGGGTTGCCGATCGCTACAACCTCCTGTCCAACTTTAAGCGAATCACTGTTGCCGACAAGTGCGCAGGGAAGATTAGTTGCTTCGATTTTGATCACGGCGATATCGCTGTCGGAATCGGTTCCGATGAGCTTAGCGTCGTATGAAGTGCCGTCTTTGAGGGTTACTTTTATTGTGTTTGCACCGCTGACAACGTGATTATTGGTTATAATAAGTCCGTCAGCGCTGATTATAACGCCACTGCCTGCGCCTGAAATTACATAGCTGCTTCCCCAGAAGGTTGAAGATGTCGATACCGATTCTGTCGTGATCTCAACTACGGTCGGCGAAACTGCCTCCGCTACCTGCTCATATGTGCCTGCAACTTTGTTAGCGTTATCGAACGACTGGAAGATCACAGACGGTTTGCCGATATTATTGTTGTTCGACGATGATGGCTGTTCGGAAGCGGTCATCTGATTTGCGGCATACGTTCCTACAAATGCTGCACCGCCGGAGAATACCATGCAGACGGCGACTATCGCTGCTACTGCACCAGCGCCGATACGACCCTTTGGAGCTTTCTCCTTTTTCTTTTTGGTCGGTTGATTATTGATGTATACAGTATCGCGCGGGATCTGTGCGAAGTTTGAGGTCGCGTCCTGATACTTTGAGAAATCAGGCGCTCCGTTTGATTGAGCGGAATTGCTATGTCCGCTGTAGCTCGGCTGTACCATTGCTGGAGCGCTTGGCTGCTCAGTCTCGGTATTTGATGTTGGAGCTGTTGGGTGGGTCGATACTGCTATGTCGTTTGGCTGAATCGGTGCAGCTGCGTTGTTTTCCGGAGTAGGCTCGATATTGCTCGAAGCTTCGTTAGTCGGATTTACTGCGTTTGTGTCGTTGTTTTCATTATTATTAAAAAGGTTGTTGTTATCCATGATTTTAACCTCCAAAATTTATTATTGATAGGATATTCTATCCTGTGTAATCTTTTTCTTGATTACGATAATATTATATAATTTCAATGTGACGGCTGTATGACGGCGTACAGAAAGTTTATTGAAATAATCTGTTTTTATCAGTAAAGAATTATGAAAAAATATTTGCAGACCGTACTGGAATACAAGAGATTAATAAATGAAGAATCGGCGCTGCTGTCATTTAGACCGCAGCGCCGACTTGATTTTTATTGATAGTAGAAATCTACAATTTTTTGCAGATTGGCTTCCATTTTTGCCTGGCAGGAGGCGAATGTTGAGGCTATACCATCATCATATCTAAATATGTCACGAATGCGCCATGCTGTCGCGCCGTCATTTAATGTGACTTGATAGAAATATCCGAAGTTGAAGCTTATTCCATCTCGGATTATGTCGAGCATATCGGCTGAATCTTCGTCGCGTGTGAACTTGACTTTGAGCGCCTTATCGTAGAAAGCAGGAATTACTGAATTGCAGCTTTCAGCGTTGAGCGCTTCTATTATAACTGCTGTTTTTTCAATATTTTTCACATCGCGTGGAACCATCATAACACTGTAGTTATTGCGTGGCTGTGTATAGTAATTGTCTTGCTCTTTGTCCCACTTTGGATAAGGGAGAATTCCAAAATCTGTCTCGAGACTGCGGAAGGTGATTGCCTCCTTAAGGCATTCTGGTAAAAAGAGAGCTCGACTATTTACGAAGATATCTCTGAGCGGATTTGTAGTCATTGAAGAGTTGGTGGTGTACGAATAAACGCTCTCAGTATTTTTGTAAAATTGACGCATTTTGGTGCTAATGCTTTCAATTTTTTCCAAGCTTGTATTTAAAACTGGAGCTTCGTTTATATTGTCTCTTGTAGTGACAGCGATTTGGAATGCTGAGTAATAAGCGTCTGCGACATTTTCATAGTCAGTAGCAACTCCGAATAAATCTTCTTTATCTTTTTTTGTGTTTCCATTGAGGTCTTGGTAAATATTCTGTGAAAGTTCTAACACCTTGTCAATTGTCCAATCGCCGCTACGCACTAAATCGTAAAGGTCTGACAGATGATTATCGTCTGCAATTTGCTTGTTGAAAAAGTAAACATAAAGGTTAGGCCAAATTGAATACGTGAAGTCACCTGCTAAATAGTACAGTTTGCCGTTTATAGTTATCTCGTTCATTATATCGTGGTAATAGTAATCGGCATCAAGGTTGATAATTGGCATCGAATTGAAGTCGTATAAATATTCGGTTACGTCAAGATTGCAGGAATACGCCTGATAACCGAGCACGAGGTCATAAGCGCCGTCGTTAGCCATTACTGAATTTTTGAGCGTCGAATTGAATTGTTCGCGATCTGGCCAGTTACCAGCGGTTTTATATGCCTCGATATTTACGTTGAATCGTTCGCCTATCATTTTGTCGCGCTTATATATCGCGTCGTCGACGATATCTCCGCTTTCTTCATCGATGGCTACCTCGTTTACCGATTCGTTATTTATGATTTCGCGGCATAGTACTGTGAACGTTTCTCCTCCAAAGTCATAGCTTCCGAGATCATCAAGATATGGCGAGCTTTCATCTGGCGTATCCGAGATGCTGTCGTTTTGCATATCCGTATTGCCGGAATTGGCACTTTGGCAGCTAATAAGCGTAGAGCTGCCCGTAAATAATACAGTAAGTATCAGAGCTGTCAATGATGTGCTTGTGTGCCTCATGATATAATACTCCTTTGAAAATATATTCAATATATGAAGATATAATGCTGCAATTATTATAGCATAGGCGAGAAAGTTTGTAAATAATATTGAGAGACAAAAATTATTATACCATGTCTTTATTTATGATATCTCTTGATTTTATAATATATTTATGGTATACTTAATACCGAAGGGGGGAGCTATAATGAATTATAGCTTATCTGAGAGAGTAACGATTGATTTTTCAAATATTTATTTACGCAAAAGCGGATATATAATAACCTTAAACAATGCTGCATATGAGCCGCCGCGATGTCCTTGGAATATAAGCATTCACTGTCACAGCAGCTTTGAAATACATTTTATAACTTCCGGCATGGGCTGGTTTACGGTTGATAATGTAAAGTATAAGGTTGAGCAGGGCAACGTTATTATTACTGGCCCTGATATTTACCATTCTCAGAGCTCTGAATTGACAGATTCGATGGAAGAATATTGCATAAATATAAGTATTTCCGAGACAAATGATGACCACAATTATAATTCATGTGACGAAGATATACATGAGTTGATAGGTTTAATTATTAAGCATCCGTTTTATATTGGAGGAAAAATTGATATAGCTAATGAATACCATGAGCTGTTGGTTGAAGCGCTTGAGATGGATTATGGCTATAAAGAGCGGATAGCGTCATATGTTAATTCAATAATATTACGCATCGCAAGACTTATTGAACATAGCGAGGGTGGTACTCATCTGCATGTTAGAAAAATAACTTCAAAAAATATAAATCGACGAATGATTATAGATAGATATTGTCGTTATAATCTCAATGGTATAGATATTGATGAGCTTTGCGAGATTTTGTATATTAGCCGCAGACAGCTTAGCCGAATAGTGAAGGAGCTATATGGTATGACATTAACTGAAAAGCTTAATATTCAGCGTCTCGAATATGCGCGGCATTTGCTGCTTAGTACCGATATGACAGTATCTGATATTGCCGCAGACAGCGGATTTTCATCGACGCAGTATTTTTATCGCTTGTTCTCTGAAAAATATCATACCTCGCCGGCTAAGCTCCGACGCTGATTACAATTTTTTTATTCTTTACATTATTAGGTTGAAAATAGGTTTTATTTATGATATCATATAATCAAAAACAAATTAAGGAATGGTTATAGCTTATGAAGGTACTTGTTGTAAACGCGGGAAGCTCGTCGCTCAAATATCAGCTGTTTGATACGGCTGCTGGAAGCGTTATTGCAAAGGGAAACTGCGAGCGTATCGGAATTGACGGACAGATAACTCACAAAATGCCGGGGCGACCCGATTATAAGGCTGCTGAGCCTATGCACGACCACACTGAAGCCACAAAAGTGCTTATCTCTGTGCTTACCTCGCCTGAGGTTGGCTGTATCTCGGATATGAGCGAGATCGAAGCAGTCGGACACCGTATTGTGCATGGCGGTGCGTATTTCTCCGAATCCATGCTTGTCACTCCCGAGGTTATTGCAAAGCTCGAGCTTTGCCGCGACCTCGCACCTCTTCACACTGGTGCCCATCTGATGGGACTCAAAGGTATTACTGATGCGATGCCTACCACACCTCAGGTGCTTGTATTTGATACTGCTTTCCATCAGACTATGCCTGATTATGCATGGATGTATCCAATACCATATGAAATGTACGAGAAATATTCAATTCGCCGTTATGGTGCACACGGTACATCTCATCGCTTTGTTGCCGGCGAGATGTGCAAGATTCTTGGTCGTACAGAAGGAACTAAGATAATTACCTGTCATCTCGGAAATGGTTCTTCAATTTCGGCTGTCAAGGATGGAAAGGTAGTCGATACGTCGATGGGATTTACTCCGCTCGATGGAATTGAAATGGGTACACGCTGCGGCTCGATTGACCCGGCGATCGTTACGTTTATAATGGAGCATGAAGGATATACTCCTTCTGAAATGAGCGACTTTATGAATAAGCAGTGTGGACTGCTCGGTGTATCAGGACTTTCGCCTGACTGCCGTGACCTAGGTGACGCGATAGCTGAAGGAAATAAGCGTGCAAAGCTTGCTGTCGATATTCTTACATATCAAATAAAGAAGTACATCGGTGCATATACTGCCGCAATGAATGGACTCGATGCGCTGGTATTCACTGCCGGAATCGGTGAGAACCGCGATGAGATCCGCGCGGCTGCTTGTGCGGATCTTGACTTTCTCGGAATCAAGCTTGATGCAGCAATCAATGAAAAGACCCGTTTGCAGTCGAATATCGTAAAGATTTCAGCTGAGGACTCACGTGTGCCGGTCTATGTGATACCGACTAACGAGGAGCTTGTGATCGCAAGCGATACTGAACGCATTGTCAATAGTCTGTGATGAAAAAGCTTGTAGGATTTGCTGTGGCTGTAATAATGTCGGTTATGTGTGCGATCAGCGTATCGGCTGACAGTCCATCTCCGGAAGGAACGATAAACGATGTTATCACAACTGAGCCAGTTGTGACCGATACATCACATATTGACAATGAATTAAGTGAGATTGAAACTAAGAATAAGACAGTCAGCGCAGTATTGCTGCTGTCAACTGTAAGCGGAGCACTTGTCGTTATCGCTTTAATTTACCGTGGACGCGATAAAGGAAAATATTTATAACTTTATCAAGTTAAATATATTTTAGGAGTCATAAATTATAATGAAGAAATGTTTTTATCCGGCAGATATTCTGCTGCCGAGCTTCGCGCTTGATGCGGAGAAAATGTGCAAATGGTCGTGCATAGCCTGTGACCAGTATACCTCTGAGCCTGAATATTGGGATGGTGCTGAGAAAATTGTGGGAGATGAAGCATCTACCCTCAGAATCATGCTTCCTGAGCTGTTGCTCGACGAATCAGAAAAGCGCATACCTGAGATAAATTCAACTATGAAGGAATATACAAAGTCTGTTCTTATTGAACATCTTTCGAGTATGATCTATCTTGAAAGAACACTAAAAAGCGGTAAGGTGCGCCGCGGACTTATCGGTGCGGTTGACCTCGAATGCTATGATTACAATAAGGGGGCGACATCGCTTATTCGTGCTACTGAAGGAACCGTGCTCGAACGCATTCCACCTCGTGTGAAAATACGCGAAGGTGCCTCGATTGAGCTGCCGCATATAATGATACTTATTGATGATGTGAATCGCACAGTTATCGAGCCGCTTGCGGAAAAGGATGGACTTGCAGCTGCATATGATTTTGAGTTAATGCAGTCCGGCGGTCATGTAAAGGGCTGCTTTGTTCCTGAGTCTGAGCAGGCGCGGATATCCGAAGCACTCGATTCACTGTGTGTAGGAGAATCACCGCTGCTGTTTGCAGTAGGTGACGGCAATCACTCGCTTGCGTCGGCGAAAGCTTTCTGGGAGCAGATAAAGTCGACTCTCAGTGAGTCCGAGCGTGAAAATCATCCGGCACGCTATGCACTCGCTGAAATTGTAAATATCCATGATGAAGCGCTTGAGTTTGAGCCTATATATCGTGTGGTATTTGGTGCAGAGCCTGAAAAGCTCATTGACGAGCTAAAGGCTTATGCGGCGGATCTTCCTGAGAACGATTCGTCAGCTCAGATTATCGAATATATTACTGCCGACAATAAAGGTGAGATCGTGTTCGATAATCCTACTGCATTCCTGCCGGTTGGAACACTTCAAACTTTCCTTGATAAATACATCGCTGAGAATCCATCTGTGAAGATCGATTATATTCACGGTGTTGATTCGACTGAAAAACTCGCAAAGCAGGATGGAGCAGTTGGATTTATTTTCCGGGGAATGGAAAAGAGCGATCTATTCCCAACTGTAATCAGTGACGGTGCACTGCCGCGCAAGACTTTCTCCATGGGTGAAGCTGATGACAAACGATTCTATCTTGAAGCGAGAAAGATTGTAAAATAAAAGATATTATTATTCTGGCAGGACTGTCGCTATCTGCAATTCCAGCGTTTTCGGCAGAAAGTGCTGATACATCTGAAGACACATACAAGCTTTTAGCAATTGATACAAGCGAGCTTCGTTATCAGCTACGAGATTGAAAAATCGAGGCGATGATACTATAATATCTCCGAGCATATGTGAGCTTCAGTGAAGCATTATTGGCTCATTATGTTAAAATTTAATTAAAGAGGACCATAATTATGATTTCGGAATTTACTCTGTTTACCTTTGAGACTTCGACCCCCGAAGCTGTCGGCATCGACAGTGCAGCTATTGCTGAATTTATCAAATCAGTGAATACAGATAAGACGGTCGTTCAGGGATATATGCTTTACCGACATGGAAAGCTTGTGGCATCATCTATCGCCGCGCCCTACCGTTTCAGTGATAAACGTCATGTATATTCAGCGAGCAAGACCTTTACGAGTACGGCTGTTGGAATTGCAGTTGACGAAGGACTGTTGTCTGTCGAAGACAGTGTTATTTCATTTTTCCCGGACGAGCTTCCAGATACTATTTCGGAAAATCTCGCTGCGATGAAGGTCAAACACCTGCTATCTATGAATACGGGACATGATACTGACACACTTGGACGTGTGGTGTCACGTGAACCTAATTGGGTAAAGCGCTTTCTTGCGCTTCCGATTGAGCATAAGCCAGGAACGCATTTTATATACAACACGCCTGCTACATATATGCTGTCTGCGATAATAACAAAGCTTACAGGAATGTATCTTGTGGATTATCTGCGCACGCGATTATTCAATCCGCTTGGTATTGATGATGTATGGTGGGAGAAATCACGCGAAGAGATCAGCGATGGTGGATGGGGAATACACGTATCTCCTGAGGATATGTTGAAGCTTGGCGTTTTGTACCTAAATAAAGGTGTATGGAACGGCAAACGTATTCTCTCTGAAAAGTGGATCGAAGAAGCTTCATCTGTACATTCAGATACAAGTTCGAATGCCAATTCTGATTGGCAGCTTGGTTATGGCTATCAAATTTGGCGCTGTCGTCACGACAGCTATCGTGCAGATGGTGCATATGGTCAGTATATAGTAGTATCCCCTGACAAGGACGCTGTCGCTGTGATAATTTCAGAGAGCAGCTGCATGGAAAAAGTGCTCGACATTTACTGGGATACTATTCATGCGTCGATGAGCGACTCACCGCTGCCTGAACTCTCTGCAAGCTGCGACATTCAACTCCCGCCGGCTGCTGAGCTTCCTGAGCACAGCGATATTTCCATTGTTCCGGAAAAATATAAGCTTTCAGAAAACCGTTTTGGCATTACTGATATTTCGCTGAGAATTGTTGACGATATACTTTTGATGAAGCTTTATGGCGAACATATTTGTGCAGTTGAAATTGCCTGTGGAAATGGTCGTTGGGAATACAACAAGATTTCCGTTTGCCCACTGATCCCTGCTGCATTTCTTGATGTGTTAGCATATGGTGTGCGCGCTGAGATTGCAGCTGCATATGGAGAAAAGGATGGTATGATCCATATATCTCTGCAATTTGTATCGACTCCGCATGGTATGACTATCGATATAGACCAAAATAAGCGCAGTTTTGTTATAACTCGTCGGTTGAATCATGATGTCGCACCGATCGAGCTGACCCTCGCTTAGGCTAAACGCACAAAAAAAGTCGACATAATTGTGCTATGTGCATAAAAATACTTTATTTGGCTATAATAAAGAATACATAGAAAATTTTAGAAAACCTATTGACAAATTCGAAAAAATAGAGTATTATATTATTGTAACCAAAATAAAATAAGAAAAAAATAATAAAGGAGTATACAGTTTATGAAAACCGTAGATATTAAGCTCTCTTCCATCGAAGATGTCCGCAAGTTCGTTGACATCGTTTCTAAGTACGACCTCGACGTTGATCTCTCGTCCGGACGTTACATTGTAGACGCAAAGTCCATTATGGGAATTTTCTCGCTTGATCTTCTAAAGCCGATCAAGCTCACTGCTCACAGCGATAACACTGATGAGCTGTTTGCAGAGATCAAGCCCTACATGATCTAATAAATCACAAAGCATTAAAGCTTCAGCACCACGGAATTTATCCGTGGTGCTTTTCATATTTTTAAGCTTATATGAATATACATTCCATGGAATATAAATTCCATGATAGAATAATTTGAAAACACGGCTTCAAATTTTGGAAAGGGATGATATCAAATGAATCTTAAGGGTAAGATCACTGCCGCGGCTCTTGCTGCTGTTATGACGTTTACAGTATCAACTCCGCTTGCAGCAGAGTCGTCTTCAACGAACGACTTTGGAGTGCCGAGCTGTATTTTGATGGAAGCTTCGACTGGACTTGTTTTGTACGAGTACAACGCGGACGAGCAGCTTCCGCCGGCATCGGTTACAAAAATTATGACGCTGCTTTTAGTAATGGAAGCAGTTGACGACGGTCGGCTTGGCTGGGAGGAGAAGGTGCAGACCTCCGAGTACGCAGCGTCGATGGGCGGCTCGCAGGTATTTCTCGAGCCCGGCGAAGAAATGCCGGTCTGGGAAATGGTGAAGTGTGTAGTTGTGGCGAGCGCAAATGACGCGGCGGTCGCACTTGCGGAGAAAATAGCTGGCAGTGAAGAGGCGTTCGTTACAAAAATGAATGAGCGAGCAGCTGAGCTTGGTATGGTGAATACTGTATTTAAAAATACCAATGGACTTGACGACACGGTAGAAGGGCACGTTACGAGCGCACGAGATATCGCGATAATGTCACGCGAGCTGATAACGAAGCATCCGAAGATACTCGAATTTTCCTCCATTTGGATGGACACGATACGTGATGGTGCATTCGGCCTTACAAATACAAACCGTCTGATACGCTTTTACCGCGGCGCTAACGGGCTAAAGACTGGCTCTACCTCAAAGGCGAAATTCTGTATCAGTGCATCTGCACTCCGCGATGATATGCAGCTTATAGCTGTAATAATGGCGGTGCCGACTCGCGACGAGCGGAATGAAGCTGCTAAGAAGCTGCTTGACTACGGCTTTGCAAACTGGGAGGTCGCAAGCCGCGAGCCTGAGCCGCTTGAACCACTGCGAGTGCTCGGCGGCGTTGCAGAGACGGTACCGCTCGAATATACATCGACTCAGGCGGTCGTTAAGAAGGGGGCTGGCGCGAAGGTGACAACGCAGATAACGCTTCCGGAGAATATTTCCGCGCCAGTCGAGGCTGGAACAGAAGTCGGGCGTGTCGAGTATGTGCTTGACGGCGAGGTTATAGGCAGTGTTCCGATAACGGCAGGCGAAAGTGTCGACAGAGTCAGCTACGGCGGTATTTTGCTTCGGCTCATCCGAAAGCTGCTGCTCGTTGACGCGTAATATTAAATAGCGTTTAAAATTACAAATAGCTAACAAAAGAGGAAAAAGACTTGAAAAAAAAATTGACTTGTGGTATGATATTGTCAGGGAAAAAATTCACCTGTTGGAAGCTCTGACCGAAGCGTGCAGACATTCCCGTGAGACCGGATGTGTACCGTCGAGCGACGGGCATTCAAAGGCGAACCCTTAATTTTAATCTTTATAAGGAGAAAAACACAAATGAGAAATCTTAAAAAGTTTCTTGCATTAGTTCTTGCTATGCTTATGGTAGTAAGTGCTGGTGCTGCGGTTTCTGCATTCGACGATGTTGCTGAAGACAATCAGTACGCAGCTGCTATTGAAAAGCTCGCCGGATACGGAATCGTAAATGGTACTGGCGACGGTCTCTTCTCACCTGAAGATGGCGTTACCAGAACTCAGATGGCTATTATGATGGCTCGTGCTCTCAACCCTGCTGAAACCAACTGGGAAGATGGCATGGCAATCTTCAGCGACGTTACTGAATGGTACGGCGCAATCGCTTATGCTTACATGAACGGTATCGTTAATGGTGTAAGCACCACCGAAATGCTCTTCAACCCCGATGGCGGTATCCTTTATCAGGACGCTCTCATCATGGCTGTACGTGCACTTGGTTACTCGGTAAGCACTTCTGGCAATCCTTACTGGCTTGCAGCTTACTCTAAGGCAACTGAACTCGGTCTCACCGCTAACATGGGCGTTAAAGACGGCGCTAAGGCTCTCAACAGAGCAGAGTGCGCTCAGCTTATCGCTAACATGATCGCAGCTAAGCCGGCTGACAATGGTGCTACTATCGAAGCGAAGAACTTCGGCGTTGCTACTGTTGACAACACCACTACTTTCGTTGTAACTGCTACTCCTAAGCAGCAGTTCGATAGCTCTGCTAAGCCGTCTGTTGATGGCACTGTAGGTATTCAGAAGCTCGTTAACGGTATTCCTACCGGCGACATCAACTATGTACCTGCTGCTGACCTCGGAATCACCGACGTTGAAGCAAGCTTTGCTCGCACTGTAAACTTCATCAACTATGATGAGGCAACTGGTAAGAGCGACAGAATCGAACTCGGCGATGCTCCTATCGCTCTGGCTGCTTCCTCTGTTTCTGTAAAGGACGAAGGAACTGGCAAGATCACCATTGATGGCGTTACATACTACGTTGTATCTGAAATCACTGGCTCTAACATTAAGAACGAGCTCGTTATCTTCAAGGGCACTTCTACTGCTACTAAGCAGGTTGAGCTTCCTGTAGACAGCGACGGAAACGTTGTTAATGCAAAGGGAGAAGTAATAGCTCGCACCGTTAAGGTTGGCAGCACTGTTATGTACTCCTACAACGACAAGCTTTATACCGCTGATGAACTCAAGAAGGTAGAAGGCGTTGGCGTTGAAGTTTCCAATAACGTTACTTACGGTACTTACACCGCTAAGGAAGTTAAGGCTCTCAACAACAACTATCGCATCAATCTTTATGATGATAACAACGATGGTATTTACGATCGTGCTTCTGTTGAAACTGTATACATCGCAGTTTACAACACCAAGGACGGCAAGAAGCTGAACTTCGATACTGCTACTGCTGGTCTCGGCAAGGGCACTGAAGACGTTACTATCAATAGCGATGTAGAGCTTGCTAAGGGCGACGTTATCGTTTACACTTACAACTCTGCAACCAAGACCATGAACGTTCTTGAGGTTCTCCCTGTTCAGACTGCAAAGTTTGACAAGGTTAACACCACAAATCGCAACAATGGCGATAAGAACAGCAGCAATTACATGAATGTAACTGTTACTGTTGACGGCAACAACTATGTGCTTGCTAACGACGCTCGCGTTGCTAACGGCAATGTTGGCGCTGTAATCAACACCGTATCTGGTGCTAACCTCAACGATATCACCGATAAGGTTGCACTTGACTTCGTTAAGTGGGAAAACCTCGTAGCTGGTGCTACTTACAACTTCGTTACTTATGGTAACTCGATCATAGCTGCTGCTATGTTCAACAATCCTGACAACTATGATGTTGTTGTTATGAAGGGTATCAACTCTTTCGCTAACGGCAACAACGTTTACATGGACGTTTATGCTAACGGCGCTGTTAAGGAAGTAGTTGTTTCTTCCGTAGTAAAGGCTGACGGTAAGACCGTTGACTTTGCTAAGCTGAATGTATTCACCTTCACTTCTACTATCGCTGACCTCAATAACAATGACCTTCAGGCTGGTACTCTCTGCAGAATGAGAAAAGCAGATGACGGCACTGTTAAGCTCGAAGTTATTAAGAATACTGTTGATGAGTACAAGCAGCAGGTAACTGCAGAAGTAGGTACTCTGAAGTTTGATGGCGGTATCGCTGATAAGATTGATGGTGTTCTTGACAACACTAATGCAATCCGTACAAATGCTAACACTGTATTCTACTTCATCAATGGTACAAGCGTTACTAAGTTTGTAGGCACTCCTGCAAATGGCACATGGATCAACCTCAATGTTGCAAAGGTATATTCCAATAAGATTGGTTATACTGGCAGAGGTGACAACAACGGCGTTTCCGGAACTGTAATTGTTGAGTACACTGGCGAGCTTTCAAAGGCTACCAACATTATCAATCCTGAGACCACCAAGAATGTAGTTTACATCCTTGATAAGGTTGAGCCGACCTACACTATGGCAGTTGCATCCGAGTTCGGATTCTCTGGCAATGACATTTACCGTGAGTACACTGTAAATGCAATCAACCTCAACACTGGTGCTAAGGTTGAAAAGATCTACGTTAAGAATGAGACTGGCGCTATTGCTCCTGCAAAGGGCGACTTCCTCAGCGCTGAAGTTGGTACTAACATCGTAAAGGCTAAGGCTGATGAAGGTTCTTACAAGACTATCGACGTTAAGGCTTCTGATTTTGAGCCGGCACGTACTTGGACAATCAAGGGTCTTGATGTAACCACCATCACTGAAGTTAAGCTCACTAAGAAGGGTGAGTACGACCTTAAGACCAATGAGCCCGCTAAGGTTCTTGATGACGCAAACGTAACCTACACTGTTGCATATGTTCTTTCGAACGGCAACAAGACTTTCATCGGTGCTGTTGTAAAGACCACCGCTGATAAGCCTGCTACCAGATCCTTCACTGTTAAGGTTGTTGGTGCTACTGAAATTGCTCCTGTTAAGGTTATTGTAACCTCTAATGGCGCTGATACTTCCTACAACAAGCTCTTCACTGCTGACGGCGAGTATGTATTTGAAGTTGCAAATACTGATGCTTCCTATCAGATCAGAGTTGAGGCTGCTGTAGAGGTTGAAGTTTCCAATTGGGATGCTACAACTCGTTCCTACACTGTAACTGTAAAGGGCTAATTCATTTACCCTGAACTTAGTTTCTGTGTAAGCGAAACAAATCTATTTGCGTACTAAGGTACGTCCTGCCCCGAAAGGGGCAGGAAATCTCCTTTAACCTTTTAAAACAACAACCGCCCGGCTTGAGTGCTTTTCACCGGGCGGTTGTTGTTTTATTTGTATAAGTTATAATTTATTAACAATGTTTTTTGTTGAATGCTATTGATATTTATTATGTTCAATGATATAATAAATATAGAAGGTGATATTGAAACTATGAAGATTTATTTAGACAATTGCTGCTATAACCGACCATATGATGACCAGTCTCAAATAAGAATCCATTTAGAAACAGAAGCAAAACTTTATATTCAAAGTATGGTAAAAAATGATAAACTTCAACTTGTAACGTCATATATTCTGAGATATGAGAATGATAAAAATAGATTTCAACATAAACGACAAGCAATAGGTGACTTTATGGATATGTATTCATCATACTATGTTGGTGGTGAGAAAAATGATGAAGTGGCGAAAATAGCAGAGCCTATAATCAATACTGGTATTAAAAAAGCAGACGCATACCATGTTGCTTGCGCGATATTGGCTGGTAGTGATTACTTTATAACTACAGATGATAGATTACTTAAATATAATACAAATAATATTGTAATATTAACACCAGGTGAATTTATAAGAATAGCGGAGGTAGATATTAGTGGATAATGGAGCGATGAATAGTTCTGCGGAAATCATTGACGCAGGGTTTGCTTGCTTAGTTGAAAAGCTTGGTATTATAAATGCCGAACGATTTATTACAATAATAAATCGTGAAGGCTTTGATTATACAGAATGGCGCAGGACGCTTTTCGACAATATGACTGTTGAAAAATTCGAAGAGGCAGCAGTTGAATACGATAGATCTCATCCATACACTGGCAAAGGCAAACGAATATAAAACAACAACCGCTCGACTTGAGTGCTTTTCACCGGGCGGTTGTTGTTTTATATTTGTTTTAGTTACATCACGATTTTATTGTATTCGCCGATCGTGCTCATCAGTTCACCGTCGCGTCGATTTGATGTAAGCACGAGACTTTGTTCCTGTGAGGCTATCAGCCGCAGCATACGCGTCAGACGCTCGTCGTCGAGGCGGGCGAAGCTCTCGTCGTATATCATCATCGGTGTGCATTTACGGTACAGCATTCGTGTTAGTGCAAGTCTCAAACTTATGTATGCCGCGTCCTGTGTTCCGGCACTAAGCAGCGTCACGCTATGCGCTGAGCTTCCTTCGCTTCCTGCTGACATTTCAAGCTCACTTCCAATTCCGAGCTCGGTGTATTTGCCGTCGGTGACCGCGCCCATCAGCTCGGCAGCGTCGGCTGCAAGCCGCGGGGCGACGCTCTCACGTAGGTGTGTACTCGCTTCACTTAACTTATCGTATGCGAGCTTGTATGCTGCGTGCTTGCGCTCAAGCTCCGTACGCTCACGCTTAGCGGCGTTCAATCTGTCGGAGAGTTCGGTAGGGTTGTTGGCGGTCGGATATAGTCCAGCGAGCGTGCGTTCGAGCTCGGCGGCGTGCTGCGAAAGAGACGCTGCGCTTTTAGCGGCGAATGTAGCTTCGCGACGTATTGCCGTCAGGTTTGCTGCGTCAACATCACTTATATCGAGCGACATATCAATTTGCGCGCGCTGTTCAGCTTCATCATATCCGCTGAGCTGCTCGCGCATTCCAGCATATAGAGCCGAATATTTTTCGTATTCCGCCTTTATTCCATCGGTCGAATGACTCTGCTCAGTGAGCTCGGCAAGCCGTGCTTCAAGTGCACCGTCGGTGCGTGCGTCAGTTTCGAACTCGCGGCTTGCATTGTCAAGGGCTTCATCAAGACGCTGACGGATATCTGTTACTGCAAGAGCGGCGAGCTTTGCGGCTTCCGCTGCCGTTTTTTGCTCAGCAAGCTCAGATTCGAGTGTGTCGATATCGAACTCATTGTCAAGCTCTGAGGCTTTACTGCGTGATTTAGCTGCGATCACAAATAATGTTACAGCTATCGCGAGCAATACTCCGCCGACGACTATTGGTATCGTCAGCAGCTTTGATCCGATTATCATAGGTGCAAGTCCGAAAATCAATGCTGCTATGGCGAATATTGACATTACTACAGCAACTGCGGTTTGGGCTCGGGCGGCTGTTCGGCTGGCGTTTATTTCACTGCTTATTCCTTCACTTCCGCCGCGGTCCAGATAGGCTTCGAGCTGAGGACTCCTTTGCTGCTCTGGTGCAGCATTACGTGAATCAGCTTCGGCGAGCTGCTGCTTTAAGTCAGCTATCCTCGTGATTGTATCTTGTATGCGCTTTAGCTGCTCCGTGTTTGGAACATTAGCTGTTTTTAGCTGCGCTTGCAGCTCATTAGCCTTGCTTTCGAGTGCGTGCATACGGTCGTAAAGTTTTACGAGCGTCCGTGCCTCGAATTGGCGGATCTTTTTTGTTAGCACGTCGGATTTTTCTTTAGCGTTTGCTTCATTTTGCTTGATATCTGATAATCGAGCTTCCTTTGTCAGGATATCACGCGAGGTCTCAAGCGCTTTTGTAAGCTTTGTTTCGAGTTCAGCGCACTCAGTTTCAAGTTCATATAAGCGTCCGCCTTTTTCATTTTTGTGCAGCAGCAGTGCTCTTGCTGAATCAAGCTTTGAGAGTGCGCGCTGTGTGTTTACTGTCTCGTCCGCCGAGAACAGCAGATTTTCTATTCCTTCAGCGACCTTTGCACCTCCAGTGCTTGCACCGCCTATTTGCGATACGAATGCAGTAGCCGCGAACATATCGGCATCGACTCCGAAGAAGAGCTCACCAGGCGATTCGCCCTTGTGACATGGAAGATTGTTTGCTAAGTCAATTAGCTGAACTGTCTCGCGCCAAGTTTGCTTTGTATCGTTGCCTGTACATATCAGTGCGCGCTCAATACGGTATCGGTGTGTTCCGGTGTTTAGTGTAAGTGTTCCTGCCGCTCCACTGTTGTCCCAGCTGATAAGCGCTGTACGGTCTTTTGGCGGGATACCGTAAAACATGAATTTTATAAATGCGGCGAGTGTTGACTTTCCGCTTTCATTAGCACCTTCGATTATATTAACGCCTGGCGCAAATTCGAGCTTTAAATTTGAGAGCTTGCCAAACGTGTTAATTTGCAGTTTTTCTATATACATTTTAGTGTCTCCAGTCAGAAGTCAATGATATCTTCACCAGACAGCGCGGATAGGCCATACCGCAGCGCAAGTGCCGCGAGCTCACGCTCGTCTTCATTGCCGTCGAGCATACCAGCGAGAGAATTATAGAAAGCTCCGCGGATAGTCGGGTCGCGTTTCAGCGTATCGCTGTCGAGCAGTGGAAGTGTTTCGTCCTTGAATTCGAGTAAGAATAGCTGCGGGAACTGCTCGGTGAGAAACTTTTGTGAGATTTTCAATTCGCCTGCGGTATTTCCAGTCAGCACTACGCGAAGTGCGGTGTCTTCACCGTATCCGCGCTCCTTGATCAATGCAGCAAGACGATTTAGGAGGTCGGCGTTAGTTTCAGCTCCTGTTATATCGAGCTGTTCGATTTCATAGTGCCGCTTTGAGAATCGTACAAATTTAGCTCCGAGCTGGAATCTTCCTTCGGATTTGTCAGCGACAGCGATTATTGCACCTTTTTCTCCGCACTCATCAAATCCACGTCCTTCAAGACAACCGGAATATGCGTAGTAGGTGCTTTTCAGCTGCTTGATCTCGCTGTAGTTATGGTAATGTCCAAGTGCAACATAGTCGAAACCGCTGTTGGCAAGCACTTCGGTTGGTATCGGACATTTATGTGTGTTGCGTGAACCGAATTCGCCGTGTGCAGCAAGGATGTTTATTCGGTCAGGGTTTTCTGGAGTAAAGCCTTCGAACGGACAAAAATCAAGCGTGTTGTCGGTAAAGGCATATCCGTATATTGTGGTGTTCTTTTCTGGGAAATCAAAGCATGATAATTCTGTAGAGTCAAAAATATACACATTTTCAGGAAATTCAGTACGGCGATAATAGCTCTGAGATGTATACGGGTCATGATTTCCGGGAGCGATTATGATGTTGCATTCGGGTATCGATGCAAATTCATGGCAAAGCAGAGCTATAGTTTCACGGGAGGCAAATTCACTCTCGAAAAGGTCGCCGGATATAATTAGAAAATCAATTTTGTTAGTTTGAGCCGAACGTATCATTGCAGCGAGTGTTGAGCGAAATTCGCTGCGGCGTATTTCAGCTCGCTTTAAATCGAGTGAAGCGAGCGGGCTGTCAAGGTGCAGGTCGGCACAGTGGAGAAATTTTATCATAGTCGGTAATATTCCTTATGTACTAAGATTTATTATTTAAATAATAGACCTGTTCGATAACTTTCCAAAAACTACTTGAAAGGTTAGCAAACATAGATATTATTATTATACCCTATATTGCCGATTTTTTCAAGGTATATTGATTAAAATTACGTAAAATAAAAATTCACCCGCTTCATGGTATAATTTTCATTCGGCGGGTGAATCCTATCTTGTGTTAGATCCAATTATTTTGGAAAAGTTAATTTGGGGATAGGGGAATTTTGTTATGCGTAAGCTTGGCGAGTATTCAGCGATTTATTCTATTGGTGCGGCGGGATATAGTCTTATCGAGGTGCTTTGGCGCGGATTCACACACTGGACGATGGCACTTACCGGCGGACTTTGCTTTTTACTTATTTACGTCACCGAGGCGGCTAATGAATCCACACCGCTGTGGAAAAAGTGTATGGTTGGCAGCTTGATAATTACTTTAGCGGAGCTTGTTGTAGGATTTATTGTTAATATCATACTTGATTGGAAGGTGTGGGACTATTCGTCAATGAAATTTAATTTTCACGGACAGATCTGTCCTTTGTATTCGATGCTTTGGTTTTTACTCTGCATTCCTGCAAGCTATATTTGTTCGAAGCTTCGACGAATATTGAGAAATCGTTGATTGTGCGATTTTGATGTAGATATATCGTTTTGTTATAACATTGCCATGATGTCCCCCGCCTCTATAGGCGGCAGGAGACATTACGCATAAGTGGGGGACTCAATCCACCACTTATGCCATGGCAAGTTGAAAATAAATATATAGGTATTCAGTATAATTTTGCTTCTGAGCACATATAAATATCACAGCAGCGATTTAAGGAGGAAGATAACAAATGGCTGATACCTCAATTTACAAGGATATAGCCGAGCGCACCGCGAATACCTTCTATCTCGGAGTTATCGGGCCGGTGCGCACCGGAAAATCCACATTTATCAAGAAATTCATGGAGGCGCTCGTCATTCCCAACATTGCCGACGAAAACGAGCGCGAGCGAGCACGCGACGAAATGCCGCAGTCGGCAGCCGGAAAAACTGTGATGACTACTGAGCCGAAGTTCATTCCCGACGAGGCGGTCGAGATATCGCTTGCCGACAATGCGGTCATGAAGGTAAAGATGGTCGACTGCGTTGGCTACATAATCCCAGACGCGATGGGGCACATCGAGGACGGGCACGCGCGCATGGTACATACACCGTGGCAGAGCGAGCCCATGCCGTTTACAGCGGCAGCAGAACTTGGTACGCGTAAGGTCATTAATGAGCATTCAACAGTCGGAATGTTAGTTACCACTGACGGAACTATCGGCGAGATACCGCGCGAGAACTACGTTGAAGCCGAGGAGCGAGTTGTACGAGAGCTAAAGCAGATAAACAAGCCCTTTGCGATAATACTCAACTCAGCGAATCCGCGAAGTGACGCAGCAGTCAGTCTCGCATATAAGCTTGAGGAAAAATATGAAGCGCCGGTTGCTTTGGTCAACTGCCTTGAGCTTGACAGCGACGATATTCGGCATATACTTGAGCTGGTGCTTGCAGAGTTTCCAGTATGCGAAATCAAAATTAAGCTGCCTGATTGGATAAACGCGCTCGAGGTCACGCACAAGCTGCGCTCGTCGCTGAATGACTTTGTGCTCGAACGTGCCGCCAAGGTATCGAAGATCGGAGAGATATCGCGAATATTCACAGATATCGGCGACAATGATGTAATTAAGGCGGTCCGTATCGACCGTATCGATCTTGGCAAGGGTGCAGCGTCGCTCGCACTTGAAATTGGCGAGGATCTATATTACAAGACGATAAGCGAGCTTTGCGGATTTGATATTTCAAGCGAGGAGAAGCTTATTACTCTGCTTCGCGACCTTGCTGGAATGAAGGAGAAATACGACCGTGTTGCTGAAGCGCTTGAAGCGGTCAACGAGAAGGGCTATGGAATCGTTATGCCTGAGATAGACGATCTGCATCTTGAAGAGCCAGAGATTGTCAAGCAAGCAGGCGGATACGGTGTACGGCTAAGAGCCTCTGCGCCGAGCATACACATGATCAAAGCCGACATAGAAACCGAAATAAGCCCGGTTGTCGGAACTGAACAGCAGTCGGAGGAGATCGTGAAGTATATGCTGAAGGAATTCGAGGAGGACCCGAAGAAGATATGGGGCTCGAATTTGTTCGGTAAGACGCTATATGAGCTTGTAAATGAAGGACTGCATACAAAACTTGGTCATATGCCCGAGGACGCTCGCGCAAAGCTGTCAGAGACGCTTGCACGTATAATCAACGAAGGAAGCGGCGGACTTATCTGTATAATTCTGTAAATATAAAAACGGCGTTCGTATTATTTGGTACGAACGCCATTCTCTTTATAAATTCATTTTATAGTGTGATATCCATACGCCGTTTTTGAGTCGCAAACCCGAATTTTTCATACATTGTACGTGCGCTGTCATTGAATTCCCACACGTCAAGGTCAGCGCGGTCACAGCCGATTTCGCGGGCGTAATTGAGGACATATTCCATCAATGCGCTTCCTATGTGCTTTCCACGATGGTTTTCGTCTACGCATACATCCTCTAAGTGTATCGTTTTTGTGTCATTCAGCATTGTGCTGTTTTTGATTTCACGAATTATACAGAAGATATATCCCACGACCTCGCCTTCAAGCTCAGCGACGAATATTGGACGGGCAGAGTCGCTCATAAGCTCGATGAGCTCGCTATTAGTGAATTTTGTTCCGTTTTTGCGAAAGATATCTGGACGACCGACATGGTGTACATTTTCAACCTGCGAGAGAAGGTCAAGTATATTTTCGGAGTCGGAAGGTGCGGCTTTTCTTATAATTGGATTCATTATTATTTCACCTTTCCTTTTTTGTAGATCAGCTTCATAGTCAGATACATCAGAAGGTATCCGAGCAGGCTGTATACAATTGCGGTTATGTATGGAAGTATCAGGTATACAAGCTCGTTTGTATTCTGTGGACCGCCGAATTCGATAAGTAAAGTTAATGTTTCCACAGCGTCGGCAACGATGAGGGTAATAAATATCGTTATAGATGAAAATATTATTGCCCGGGACAAGCTGCCTTTCAAAGAGAAGAGCTCGAGCGAGTTTTCACGTTGCTTTTTCTGTGCGCTGCGCCTTACTATACTGCATACAAGCAGCAGGAGCAGTATGCGGACAAGTTCGAAAGTGCAATTGACTCCGTTTGTCAATATGTAAGCCGAACCGAGCGCGCTGTTCGAATAAAATGCGAGGTCGACGATCATTGCGGCGATATATAGTATCGGCACTGATGATATTGCGATAGCGGCTACTGGTGTTTTGCTCTCATTTTTAATTACAGCAGTGCAGATACACGAAGCAGTGGCGAACACACATATGACTCCGATGATCTCCATTGCATATTCAATTATATCTGAGACTATCTCAGGATATATCACGTTGGTGGAAACTGAGATATTCACTGCACCAAGCAGTATTGTGTTTATAAGCGGAATTATCAATGCGGCTATCAGTGCTGCGGCAGTCAGGCGGTAGTTTTGCTTATTTTTCTTCATATCTTTTCCAATCATAAATTAGTATGTAAATAGTATACCACAAGCAATCGAGCGGCGTATTACGGCATTGTTTTAATTTAGTTAAAATTTTGTAACGAAAAATTTAAAAATAATTTCGAACAATCGTTTGCAATTTTACCGTTTTTGTGGTATAATTGTTTAAAGGATATCTACATCAAAATTATCTGAATATACGAAAGGAAACGGTGATTTATATGAATACCACTGTATTAACCGAACGAGAGCGTGAAATATACAATTATATACTTAACGCAATACGAAACGAGGGCTATTCACCCAGCGTGCGCGATATCTGCACTGCGCTGAACATGAAGAGCACTTCAACAGTACACACATACCTTGAACGTCTTGAGCGCAAAGGTATGATACAGAAGGAATCTGGCAAGAGCCGTACATTACGCGTTGAGAATGACGCAGCACATTCATCGACTACTGTCCGCATTCCTGTTCTTGGAAAGGTAGCTGCCGGAACCCCGATCCTTGCGGTCGAGAACTACGAGGGATACATTGATTTCCCACGTCCGAGCTCAGCACTTACTGCGAATGATCTGTTTGGATTGAGGATCCAAGGCGACAGCATGATCGAGGCTGGTATATTTGACGGCGACCTTATAGTCGTTGAAAAGCGTACCACTGCTGAAGACGGCGAAATAATCGTTGCGCTTGTTGACGATGAGGCTACAGTAAAGACCTTCTATCAGGAGAAGGATGGCTACCGCCTCCAGCCCGAAAACTCAACTATGGAGCCGATATATGTCAAGGATCTGCTCATACTCGGCAAGGTCGTTGCAAGCATGAGATTCTATAAGTGATCGTAACGCTGCGAGAATAAACAAAAGCTCGAATGTACCTCATTTCATGGTATATTCGAGCTTTTACTTTATTTAAATATATTTAAATGTCGATTATCTAACGTCGTTGATGTACTCTGGAAGCCAGTCGCCGTGCGCTTTGATGAGCTCATCGCACATAGCTACGATATCGTCGATAGAGAGCTCAGCTGCCGTGTGTGGCTCCATCATTGCTGCCTGATATATCTTAGCCTTGGACTTAGTAACAGCTGCTTCGATAGTAAGAAGCTGCGGATTGATGTTAGACATATTCATCGCTGCTAACTGAGTTGGGAGCTTTCCGATATGGCACGGAGTGATTCCGCTTCCGTCGACTATGCAGGGAACCTCAACGCAGGCTTCAGCGGGAAGGTTGTCGATAAGTCCATTGTTGATCACGTTACCGCCGATCTTATACGGTGTGTTTGTGACCATAGCGTCCATGATGTACGAAGCGTACTCGCGGCTGCGTGTATGTGTAAGCTTGCTTGAGTCCTCAACAAGCTCCTTCTTCTGCTTTTCCCAGTCCGCTATCTGATTTACGCAGCGGCGCGGATATTCATCAAGCGGAATATTGTAGCGGTCGATGAGCTCAGGGTACTTTGACTTGATAAAGAATGGGTTGTACTCAGAGTTGTGCTCGCTCGATTCGGTGCAGTAGTAGCCGAGACGGCGGATGTACTCATAGCGCACCATATCGTAGTGCTTTTCGTCGCGGTTCTTTGCGAATGCACGGTTGCGGATCTCAGGGTAGAGGTCGTTTCCGTCGAGGTCACGGATGTCGAGCAGCCAAGCCATATGGTTGATACCAGCAATCAAAGTCGAGCATTTATCGACATATTCACCCATGCCGAGTGCGTTTAAGATACCAGGTGCGCATACCTGAACGCTGTGACAGAGACCGACAGTTTTGATTTTAGTGAAGCGTTGCATATATCCAGCGAGCATTGCCATCGGGTTGGTGTAGTTGAGGAACCATGCGTCGGGGCATACTTCCTCCATGTCGTGTGCGATTCCTTCGAGCACTGGGATTGTACGGAGTGCGCGGAAGATACCGCCGATTCCGAGTGTATCGCCGATAGTCTGTCTGAGGCCGAACTTTTTCGGGATTTCGAAGTCGGTAACAGTGCAGGGCTCGTATCCGCCGACCTGAATTGCATTGACAACAAAGCGTGCGCCAGCAAGAGCTTCCTTGCGTTCCTCAACGCCGAGATACTTCTTGATCTTTGCAGCGTCGCCGTTGATATTGTGGTTTATCGCGGTGAGCATTATGTAGGATTCCTCAAGTCGTCCAGCGTCGATATCGTAGAGGGCGATTTCAGCCTCGTGAAGAGAGGGAGTGAGCATTACGTCGCCGAGCACGTTCTTTGCGAATACAGTGCTTCCAGCTCCGATAAAGGTTATTTTGATCATTATTAATTACCGTGCCCCAGAATGGGGCGTTCCTTAATAGAATTTACCCTTTAATTTTAGCATAAATTGTGCAGCTTGTGAATTGCATTAAGTAGCCAATATATGATATAATGTACTTAGAATTTTTCGAGGGGTGATCATAATGAGAGTGGCAGATGATGGACTGCATATTGATATTATATTTGATGATAAGAAATATTGCGATTTAAATCCGGTGTTATTTGGCTGGCATGATTGTACACCGGGCCACGCATATGGTCCGCATATACGTGACTGTTATCTTATACACTATGTCATTTCGGGAAAAGGCGAGTATACAAGTCCACGCGGACATTATGATGTTTCGGAAGGACAGATGTTTTTGATTCGACCGAGTGAGGTCACATATTATCGTGCTTCTGATGATGAACCGTGGCATTATATATGGATAGGCTTCAACGGTCAGCTTGCGTCCTGCTTTGAGGCACTTCCGGATGTATGTACGCTTACCGACCCTACGCTGTTTATGGATATGCTTGATTGTGAACGATACAAGTCCATGCGCAGCGAATTTCTGACAGGGCAGTTGTATCTTTTGATGGCAGAAATGCTGAAAAGTGATGTGGAGGAGACTGATACGGGATCGGCGACTATGTCAAAATATGCACATCGAGCTGCCGATTATATTGAGAAAAACTATATGCAGTCAATATCGGTAGAAAATATCTCCTACGATATGGGGCTCAGCAGGCGCTATTTGACTACGCTTTTCAAACGTGAGTATGGTGTTACGACGAAGGAATATATCACATCCGTAAAAATGCGCCACGCAAAGGAGTTTTTACAGGACGGCTACTCTGTCGGTCAAACCGCGGCGATGACGGGGTATAGCGATTACTTTAATTTTACACGGATGTATAAGAAGTATTACGGATTGTCGCCCTCACATGAAGGGCGGGCGAATAAGTGACACAATTATTTTTTCGCTGCCGTAAGTCTTATCTCGCAGGGGGTCATACCATATTGTTCTTTGATACAGCGGTACATACTGCGCGTACTTTGAAATCCGGATAACTCCATTACCTCGGATAATGTCATGTCAGGCGAATCGATCAATAGCCGATAAGCCTCAATAGTGCGTAATGAGGCAATAAAATCGCTGATACTTACATTCATAACGCGTTTGAATTGAAGAGACAGCATTTGGCTGTTTGTAAACATTGCTTTTGAAATATCGGATAGCCGCAGCTTTGATTTATAATGCTTCAAAATATAGTCAACGGTTGCGGCAATCGGCTCGGTAACCCTTTCACGCTTGACAATCGTGCTCTGCTTTATAATCAAATCTGTAAGCACACATGCGAGCTGCTGCATAGGGGACTGCTTTTTCTCTTTGTCGCCCCAGTAAAGCTCAGCTACCCCGTTTGCAGTGCTTGAATCGAAAAAGCTAATAAGCTTAAAAAGCATTAGCAGTGACTGAGAATCCGAATCGGTGACATAAATATTTTCAAAGCGATATTCCGTGAAAATTGGTTCGGAAAAACAGGATAGTGAAGCAAGCACAACATAACATTTCGAATCACCGAGTGACTTTATGGAATGAACAGAATAGCTTGCGGCAATCATTATTTCTCCCGCCGTGAGTATACGGCTTTGTCCGTTGACGGTCACGTCAATTCTGCCATTTTCAACATATACATACTCTACCATTGAATGTATATGCATTCCGATGTCAACAGCGCTGTTTTCAGCAATCCAGCCATAAACATTATATTCGTATTCGTGATAATACTCATATGTAGGCATCATATCAATCATAATCATTCGCCTGTTTTTTAGAATTTGGCAAAACTCCATTTGTTTTTGCCATTGTAATTATACCACAGTTATGATATAATTGCAACGGTAAAATAAAAAATTTACATGGAGGAATACCAATGAAAAATTATAAGAGCTTGCTTAGCAGGCTGACGGCTTTTTTAGTTTGCATAAGCCTTATCGCTATTGCTTCCTGCGGCAGCAATACGGATGATTTAGATACTGTCGATACCGAAAGCGATAACCAGGATACCGTGCCTGCCGTTACTGAAAGAGACAGATTCGATGAGCTTGGTGAGAAGAATTTTGAAGGTCGTGTATATACTATTCTCGATGCTAACGGCTTCCCGAGTATGCACGTTAATATGCCCGAGGAATCCGAAAACGGTGACATTATCAACGATGCTCTTTACAGACGAGATAAAGCTATTGAGGAAAAGTATAATGTCGACATTCAATATACTCAGATAACATGGGCCGCAGAGGGTGTAGCTGCACTTAAAAGCAGCGTGCTTGCTGATGACGACGAATATCAGCTGTGTATTTCTACGCTGAAGGGAAATGCGCTTGCGTCTGCTGCACTTGAGGGTATACTGGCAAATCTTTGTGATATGGATTATATGTCGCTTGGTGAAAAATGGTGGAGCAGTCTTATGTACGAAGACCTACGTTTTAACGATAAGATGTACTACACTACCGGTGATATATCTCCGGTTATGTATCAAACGGCGGGCTGTTTGTATCTCAATATGAAGCTTGCCGATGATTATAATGTTACCGAAGATTTTCCCGAGCTTGTCAGAAGCGGCAAGTGGACACTCGATGCTGTTGAACGGATAACTAAGGATATGGACCGCGACCTCAACGATGACGGAAAAATGGATTCGTGGGACGATTTTGTTGGGTTCAATGACGCTTATATGGCAAATATATTTGTCGGTGCAGGTGTAGACTATTCGACGATTTCTGCTGACGGCAGGTCGGTCGAAGTCGATATTGTCAATGAACATACTCTGAATGTAATTGATATTATCAATAAATTAGTTCCTAATGTGAACAGCAGAGAGAGAAATGATAAGATAACCAAAATGTTTATGGAGGACAGGTCACTTGTACTTAACCATTTGGTCGAGAGTGCGATAATCTATCTGCGTGAAATGGACAGCGATTACCTTATTCTTCCGATGCCGAAATATGACGAGGCACAGGAGAATTACCGTTCGTACTGCAATCCGTGGGCGAGTGCATTTATAGGTATTCCGCGGACGGCTGACGAGGAGTTTGTCGGTTTTGTTACCGAGGCGCTTGGTTATTATTCGTACAAGAATGTGCGCCATCAGACATATGACCTTTTATTGAAGCAGAAGGTAGCACGTGATGAGGATAATACCGAAATGCTCGATTATGTATTTGATAATCTCTATCTTGACTTTAACTCTCTGTATGACTTTGGCGGCTCGACGTCGATAATTGAGGCGGCTGCAATGGGTGAGGCAGAGCTTGCAAGCGCATATGCAGAAATCGAAACAAAGGTTAAATCAGATATCGATAAATTTGTCGAGAGCTGGAATGGCAATTAAAAGCGAATATATAAGCAAATAATCGAATAGATATATATGGCTGCTGTAGATATACAGTCGCCATATTTTTTTAAAAAACTCTTGACAAACAGTTAATTATATGGTATGATAGCATAGGCTTGTTCGATGACCCTCGGATATGTCAGTGAAATTGTCGATTTCATCGTCAATTTCATGCGCGGACGTAGGGGTATCGAACAAGCCTATTTTAAATAATTCTATGGAGGAATACAAATGAAGAAGGAAAAGAGTTTAAAGCTCAAACTGACAACACTGCTGCTCTGTGTAAGTTTGGCTTCGGTTGCCTCATGCGGACAGGAGTCGCGGGGGGGGGTAATTGAAAACACTGACACCGAAGGTGACGCTGTCACCACCGAGCCCGTGGAGGTTGAAAGAGACAGACTTAACGAACTTGGTGATAAAGACTTCGACGGAAGGGTATTTATGATACTTGACGCGAATGACCACCCAGATATGCACGTTAATATGCCGGGAGAGTCAGAAAACGGCGATATCGTCAACGACGCGCTTTTCAGACGTGACAGGGCGATTGAAGCAAAGTACAATATCAATATTGATTATGTACAGATGACTTGGGCGAGTGACGGTGTTGCTTCGATGAAAAACAGTGTACTTGCAAATGACGACGAGTATTCGCTCTGCATAGCGCCGGTAATGGCGTTTTCAGGCGTTGCGCGCGAAGGTATACTGGCAAATCTCAGCGATGTTCCATATCTTTCACTCAGTGAAAATTGGTGGAGCAGCCTTATGTACGACAACTTGCGCCTCAACGATATAATGTACTATACGACCGGAGATATTTCCCCGTCGATGTACCAGATGGCGTCCTGTATGTACGTTAATTTAAACCTTATGGAGGATTTCGGCTTTACCGAAAACTTCCCGCAGCTGGTGCGCGACGGCAAATGGACATGGGACGTCGTTGAAAGGCTGACAAAGGATTTAGACCGCGACCTCAATGACGACGGCAAACTGGATACATGGGACGACTTCATTGCCGTTGCGAATGCGGGCGACGAGAGTCTCGCAGTGGGTAATAACGTTAATTATTCAAAGGTATCTGACGACGGCAAATCGCTTACGGTCGATTATATGAACGAGCATACTGTCAGCGTTATTGAGGCGGTAAACAGAGTTATCAATTCTAATGTCAAAAGCCGTGAGTTCAACGATGTTATTCACAAGCTATTCATGGAGGACAGGGCGCTCTTTTTGAATCACTTTGTCGAGAGCTCTATTGTATATCTTCGTGATATGGAAAGCGATTATCTGATACTCCCGTTCCCGAAGTTTGAGGAGTCGCAGGAGACCTATCGTTCGTTTTGTAACCCGTGGGCAGATGCGTATGTCGCTATCCCGGAAAATGTTGACGAGGAATTTGTCGGCTTTATCACTGAAGCGCTTGGCTATTACTCGTACAAGAATGTACGCCACCAGACCTATAATCTTATGCTGAAGCAGAAGGTAGCCCGCGACGAGGATAACACCGAAATGCTTGATTATGTATTCAATAATCTGTATCTTGATTTCAATTCGATATATGATTTCGGCGGCTCGGCGAAGGTTCTGACTAAAGCTTTATTAGGCAAGGCTGAGCTTGCAAGCTCATTTGCGGGAGTTGAATCGAAGGTCGGCGAAGCGGTCGATAAGTTCATCGCCGAATGGAATAGAGAATAAGGGCGAATAAATATATAGGGACTGCTGTAGGTTTACAGCAGTCCTAAATTTAACTAAAAACAACATAATGACTAGTAAAAATAACATATTGACTTTACATAATGATTTTATTGTGATAAAATAGGAATACACTTGGAATCTATAACATTTCTCACATTAGAGCGAGGTATGTGAAAGGAATTACAATAAAATGAAAAAGATACTCGCAACACTTTCGACGGCAGCGCTGCTTTCATCGCTGCTGGCGGTAAACACTCTCGCTGCTCCGGCAGTAGCAGGACGCAAGACCTGTGAAGCTTACATTGCAGATATCACTGTTGATGGTAAGATCGACGACGCATGGAAATATGCTCCAACGATTTCGGTCGATACCGTAAAGGAAAATGCTTCGTCATGGTTCGGTGATACAAGTAAGGTGGCAGGCAAGGACTATGCAACAATGGATGCAAAGGTTCTTTGGGATGGCAAGAGTACACTCTATATCCTTTATGAAATAAAGGATAATACGATAGCTACCGTTGGAGGCGCTTTCTGGGAGAAGGATACTGTTGAAGTATTCCTTCAGCTTGACAACTCCAACAACAACGATACTAAGATACAGAAGTGGCTGTGTGTTGACAAGAGCGAAAACACCTTCGATGAAGGTGCATACGCTCTCACAAGAACAACAGATGGATTCATCTTTGAGGCAGCATTTGATGTAAGCGCAGTTGGCGGAGCAGGTCAGTACCTCGGTATTGATTTCCAGTATGACGACGACGCAGAGGGTAATGGCGTTCGTAACATATGTCTCGGTTGGTCAGACGATTGCGATAAAGCTTCGAGCGATCCTTCCGTATACGGTCAGTGCCTCCTCAGCGATGTAACGGTTGCAGACCTCATCGCAGCTGAAAAAGCAGCTGCTGAAGCTGAGACTTCTGCAAAAACAGCAGATTCAACATCTCTCGCACTCGCAGCAATTGCGGGGGGGGGTTATTTTAACTACAATAGCTTCGAAGAAGCGCTGCAAATAATTGTTAAAATTTTTGCGGCAGATTCGATAACTATTGTGAACTGTAGATTTTAAGTGTATATAGAGAACCAAACGATATATTTAAAATATATTTGAATACTTCGTGTTTCGGTTTGCCGCAAAATTTTATAATTCCCGCTGTGCAATTTTTTAAAGTGCACAGCGGTTTTATTTTTTAATTTTTGTATGGAAAATATCTCGAAAACACTTGACAAATCAGGGATCGTGTGATATAATATTATGGTAAGAGTAAAGAAGAACACTCCGTTCTCACCGCCTCAAATTGCTGACAGCGGTTTAAATAATCAATAAATGTAGAATTGCTTTGGTAATTGCTGCATTATGTTGTGCGGAGATGGTCTTCGCACAATTTTTGTTTTATTAGGAGGTGCTCGCTATTAGCACAAAAGAACTGCAAATCAATGAGGAAATCAGAGCTCGGGAAGTCAGAATTGTAGGCGAAAACGGTGAACAGATTGGTGTGCTTTCCACCAACGCCGCGCTTGCAATGGCGTATGAGAAGGATCTTGACCTTGTGCTCATCGCTCCGACCGCGCAGCCGCCGGTATGTCGTATCATGGATTACGGCAAATACCGCTTTGAGCGCGATAAGAAGGAGAAAGAAGCTAAAAAGAAGCAGACTGTCGTAGAGGTTAAGGAGATCCAGCTTTCCTGCCGCATTGATACTCATGATTTCGAGACTAAGGTAAAGCACGCGCACCGTTTTATCGGCGACGGAAACAAGGTTAGAGTTGTCGTAAAGTTTAAGGGACGCGAAATGAGCCATCTCGATATCGGACGCGATATTCTTGCAAAGTTTGAAGAAGCTTGCTCGGATGTCGGTACGGTCGACAAGCGTCCGGCGCTTGAGGGTCGTTTTATGAGTATGATTATCAATCCCGCAAAGCAGCCTGCCAAGTAATTATTGCTTTGCCGTTTATACGGCTGATGGCGCACTGAAATTTTTAAAGGAGTAAACGAAAATGGCAAAAATAAAGACACACAAGGCTACCGCTAAGAGATTCTCTCTGACCAAGAGCGGAAAGGTTAAATTAAACCACACAAATCGCCGTCATAAGCTCGGCATTAAGACTCCAAAGAGAAAGAGACAGCTCCGCGGCAACGCTTATCTGAGCAATGCTATGGCTGCAAACTACAAGTCTCTGCTCGGCGAATAATAGCAGACTTACACAAATTACTGTTGAATTACTGGAGGATAATATAAAATGGCAAGAGTTAAAGGCGCGATGATGACTCGCAAGAGAAGAAATAAGATGTTAAAGCTCGCTAAGGGCTACTGGGGTGCAAAGTCTAAGCACTTCAAGATGGCTAAAGAGCAGGTAATGAAGAGCGGCAACTACGCGTTTGCTGGAAGAAAGCAGAAGAAGAGAGACTTCCGTTCTCTTTGGATCGCTCGTATTTCCGCACAGGCTAAGGTTTGCGGCATGAATTACTCCACCCTTATTCATGGTCTCAAGATTGCCGGTATAGATCTTAACCGCAAGATGCTCGCTGAGATCGCTGTTTCCGATAAGGACGCGTTTGCCGCAATTGCGGATCAGGCTAAAGCAGCTCTCGCAAAATAAGTCATAACAAAAAAACCGGCTCGTTCCGGTTTTTTTTCGTATATCGAATAGAATTGTAGTAGTACATTCATGTTTGGTATGCTATGAAAGGATAAAGTCAGATAATGACAGATTTTATCAAAGAAACTATCACCAGCCGTCAAAATCCGTTGGTGACACGTGTATCGAAACTTTCTGACAAAAAGTATCGTGACGCTGAACGACTTTTCAGAATCGACGGCGTGAAGCTGTTTAGTGAAGCGGTGAAAAGCCAACTTGATGTTGAGTATGTTTTTATCGCTGAATCGAGCTGTGAGCGTATTTGCAATGAGCTTTCGGGCGAACTTAGCAAGGTCAGCGGGCGGATCATTAAGGTTACAGACGAGGTGCTTTCGAAGCTGACAGATGAAAAAGCACCTCAGGGAATCGTAACGGTTGCGCGGCAGTTTGAAGTTGGGGCGGATAATATCTCGATTGGTGCAGATCATCGTGCGCTATTGCTGTCGTCGATACGCGACCCCGGAAATCTCGGCACGATAATTCGTACCGCATATGCACTCGGTATTGATTGCGTGTATATGAGCTCAGACTGCGCGGATATATATTCGCCGAAAACAATACGCGCTGCGATGGGTTCGATATTTAGACAGAGACTTTCGATTGTTGCCGACGAGCTCGAATTTGCGGCAAAGCTGCGGAATGCGGGATGCGAAATATATGCGGCTGCGCTTCGCGATAATGCGGTACGGCTCGGGAATATGACACTTCCCGACAAAGTATGCTTTGCAGTCGGAAACGAGGGACACGGGCTGTCGAATGAGTTTATAGAGGCTTGCAGCGGAACGGTGATAATCCCAATGAATCCCGAATGCGAGTCGCTCAACGCTGCGTCGGCTGCCGGTATTATATGCTGGGAGATCTGCCGCGAGCGGTTATTGAGAAGATAATATCGAAAAGCAAAGAGGAAAATAAAATGAAAAAAGTAACATATATAAACGCACATATTTACAATACAGCGGCACGCCGTTTTGAGTGCGGCTCGCTTACTGTTGAAAATGGAATTATTGTACCAGTAGATGAAACCTGCGATACTGTTGATCTCGGTGGTGCTTATGTCGTACCGGGACTCATTGACGTTCATACTCACGGACGCGGTGGGTTTGAGTCGACTGAAGTAAGCACCGACGAATTTGCTAAGATGGCATATTCGTATGCGAAGGCTGGCACAACTTCATTTATGCCGACGCTGATGTCGGTGCCGATCGAGCAGCTCAAGTCGAGCATTGATGTTGCAGTTAAAGCGAGCGCTGAGGAGAAATCTGGTGCGCATATTCTCGGTGTTCATCTTGAGGGACGCTACCTAAATGTTAAGAAAAAGGGCGCGCATAAGCCGGAATATCTCGCTCCGCTTGATGCTGATGAGCTTGCAGGATTGATTGACAGAATTCACACGCCGGAATCCAAGTTTAGCCGCTTTCATATAACCTGCGCGCCTGAGCTTGAAGGCGGGGAAGCATTTGTTAAGCGTGCAGTCGATAAAGGTGCTACCGTAAGTATCGGTCACAGCAACGCGACCTGCGCTGAATGTGAGGCGGCTATGGAATGGGGAGTAATAGGATTTACCCATCTTTACAATGCCATGAGTGCGCTCACACATCGTGCTCCCGGATGTGTCGGCGCGGGTTTATCGTCCGACGCGTACACTGAGCTTATCTGTGATGGCTGTCACGTAGTACCGGAAGTTGTGCGATTGACATATCGAGCTAAGACCAACGAAAAGCTTGTGCTTATCACTGACTCTGCGCCATCGGCTGGATTGCCTGAAGGTAAATATACGATGGGCGGTGCGGACGTTATAGTAAGTGACGCGGCATATTTGCTTGATGGAACGCTTACTGGAAGCGTTATCAGCATGTTTAAGGGAGTTAAGAATCTCTCGAAGTTCGCCGGAATATCGATTGAAGAAGCGCTTCCTTGTGCAACGATAAATCCTGCAAGGATGGTTGGCGCTGATAGTGAGGTCGGCTCACTTGAGGTCGGCAAGCGTGCTGATTTTATCATTACGGATAAGGATTTCAGCGAGTGTACACGTGTATTCGTCGGTGGTGAAGAGTTCGAATAAATCCCGCCTTAATGGCGATAATTCTATATAACATTGTCACGATGTCCCCCGCCTCTAAGGCGGCGGTGAACATTTCGCATCAGTATACGAATCGTAGATTCGTTGGATTCAATCCCCCACTGATGCCGTGACAAGTTGAATATAATCGGAGGAAATATAATGTGCAATTGTTACGAACATAATAAAGGCAGTTACTACATCACGACAGCTATTGCTTATGCGTCTGGAAAGCCGCATATCGGCAATACTTATGATGTAGTTATGGCGGACGCGGTTGCCCGCCGCAAACGTCAGGAGGGTTATGATGTATTTTTCATGACCGGTACTGATGAGCATGGACTTAAAATTGAAAATCTCGCTGCTAAGGCTGGAATTTCGCCTAAGGAATATGTTGATCGTGTTTCTGATGAAGTTAAGGAAGTATGGGCATCGGTCGGTTCGTCGCATGATAAATTTATGCGTACTACGGACGATTATCACGTTGAGACTATACAGCGCGTGTTTAAGAAGCTATATGAGCAGGGCGATATATATAAGGGCTCGTATGAGGGCTGGTACTGCGTTCCGTGCGAATCCTTCTTCACTGAGACTCAGGTAGTCGATGGTAAATGCCCCGACTGTGGTCGTCCGGTAGAAAAAGCTAATGAAGAAGCTTATTTCTTCAAGATGAGCAAGTATCAGGACAAGCTTTTACAGTATATCGAGGAACACCCCGATTTTATTGAGCCTGAACTGCGCCGCAAGGAAATGGTGAACAACTTCATTAAGCCTGGACTCCAGGACCTCTGCGTATCACGTTCATCATTCAAGTGGGGCATTCCGGTAGATTTTGATAGCAAGCACGTTGTATATGTATGGCTCGACGCACTGTTCAACTACGCGACCGGAATCGGACTGCGTCTTGACGAAAACGGAAATGTTGCACCGACTGAGCAGTTCAATAAATTTTGGCCTTGCGATGTTCACGTGATCGGTAAGGATATCATGCGTTTCCACTCGATCTATTGGACGATATTCCTGATGGCGCTTGGACTTCCTATGCCTAAGAAGATATTTGGTCATCCTTGGTTCAATTTCGGAACTGATAAGATGAGCAAATCGAGAGGAAATGTTATTTACGCTGACGACCTTGTAAAGCGTTTTGGAATCGACGGCGTGCGTCACTATTGCTTATCCGAAATGCCGTATTCGTCGGACGGAAGCATTACCTACGAGACGATAATCACTCGCTATAATGCCGACCTCGCGAACAACCTTGGAAATCTCGTAAACCGCACGATTGCGATGACTCACAAGTATTTCGGTGGAATCATTCAGTCGGGTGATGTGATTGAGCCGCTCGACGCTGAATTGAAGGCTGCCGCTGCTGAAGCTGCCGCTGCAGTTGCGAAGAATATGGACAGCTTCCATCTCGCAGACGCAAGCGATGCGATATTTGCGCTGCTCCGTCGCGCGAACAAGTATATCGACGAGACTACACCGTGGGTTCTCGCTAAAGATGAAGCTTCCATGCCGAGACTTGGAACGGTATTATATAATCTGCTTGAAACTATCCGCATTGCGGCAATTCTGCTCGAGCCGTTCATGCCGACTACAAGTGCTGCGATACTCGACCAGCTGGCGACCGACGTTCGTTCACTCGACAGCGTTGACAGCTTTGGTGGACTCAAGACCGGAGTATCGGTCGGAGAGGGTAAGCCGCTGTTTGCGCGCATTGATGAGGCAAAGCTGCTCGCTGAGGTTGAAGCTGAGCGTGCGGAAGCTATTGCAAAGGCTGAAGCTGCTGCAAAAGCTTCCGAAAAGCCGGAGGGCTGCGCGATTATCGGTATTGACGATTTCATGAAGGTAGAGCTGCGCACAGCTCAGGTTATTGCCTGCGAGAATGTACCGAAGGCGAAGAAGCTGCTGAAATTACAGCTCGACCTTGGCTACGAAAAGCGTCAGGTTGTATCGGGTATAGCGAAGTTCTATAAGCCTGAGGATTTGATTGGTAAGAAGCTTATCGTCGTTGCAAACCTTGCTCCGGCAAAGCTTTGCGGTGTTGAGAGTCAGGGTATGATTATTGCGTCCGGTGAGGAGCAAGTAAGAGTCATATTCCTTGACCCAGAAACTCCGCTTGGTGAGAGAGTAAGATAAATGGAATTCGCATTTGAGAGACAGCTTGATTATCCACTGTTCGACTCACACGCGCATTATAACGATTCAAAATTCGACGAGGGGCGGGATTTAATAATTCCCGCCCTTCTCGCAGGCAATATAAAATATATAGTTAATGCGGGAACGAATCTTGAATCCTGCGCAGAGTGTATCGCCCTTTCGGAGAAATACGAGCAATTGTATGCCGCTGTTGGCATTCACCCGAGCGATGTTAATCCGGATGATGATATTGAAGATGTGATGGATAAGCTTCGCATACTGCTTTCGCATGATAAGGTGCGTGCGCTTGGCGAGATCGGGCTCGATTACCATTACGATGAACCTTCGCGCGACGTGCAACAGAAGTGGTTCATCCGTCAACTTGAGCTGGCGCGTGAGGTGAAAATGCCAGTCGTGATACATGACCGTGACGCTCACGGCGATGTGATGGATATTCTGCGCGATTTTCCGGAGGTAACGGGGGTATTTCACAGCTTTTCGGCGAGTGCAGAGATAGCTCGTCAGCTTGTAAATAAAGGATGGTATATTTCATTTACCGGAGTTATCACCTTCAAAAATGCAGCACGTCTTGCAGAGATTGTGCCGACAATACCGCTCGACCGCGTTATAATCGAAACCGACTGTCCGTATCTTGCTCCTGTACCATTCCGCGGAAAGCTGAATCATTCTGGGTTGATGGAATATACTGCAATGCGCGCGGCTGAGCTTTACGGAATTAGTGTAGAGGAGTTCTGCCGTCACGCGTTTGAGAATTCGAAGCGGTTTTACGGAATACAATAAATTTATTACAAAATTTAGATATCTTGACTTATGAAAAAGTATTTTCTTCATTGGAAAGGTATCGACTAAAGCTTCAACTAAAGTCAAAAAATTGAAGCTCAGTATTGTATTCGAAAGGCTTGATCGAAATGTGTTCGCCCCCGAAAATGTCAAGGGCGAGTATGGTTTCGCATGGATCGATTCTATAGTCTATAATTTTATGGGACCGTGAGTTTGCTTATGTTACGGAAACGCGTGTTATAGCTAAGAATCTGCATATCAAGAATTATCTGCTTCTGCTTACTTTCGGCGATTTTGTTGACTGAATATTTCAATATAGGCTTTTGAATTTTCGAAAGCCTATATTTTTATGTCGAGCGAGATGTTTTATACATATAATAAAATATACTGAAAACGTCATATGCAATAAAATTTGCTTATAATTCATCACAACTTAACAACTGGCTTTAATAAATATGGTATGATAATATGTAATCGCTTGACGCGATAATAAGTATTTGGGAGGGATATAATTGGGAAAGGCATTGGGAGCTAAATTAAAGGAAGCTCTCATATCAGTACTGCCGGTTTCACTCATCGTTGCGCTGATTTATTTTACGCCGCTTGTTAGTCTTACCAATACAGAACTTGTCGTATTTTTGATCTCTACACTTGTTCTGATATTAGGTATCGGACTATTCAACCTTGGCGCAGATATGGCTATGACTCCGATGGGGGATCATATCGGTTCAGGTCTGACCCGCACGGGAAGCTTGACTCTTTTAATGGTAGTCTGCTTTTTGATGGGTTTATTTATCACAATTGCCGAGCCTGATTTGACGGTTCTTGCCGCTCAGGTCAGAGATGTGATCAACGAGACTGTTCTTGTTGCTTCGGTTGGAATTGGTGTTGGAGTTTTTCTTTTGCTGAGTCTGCTTAAGATAGTGTTCAGAAAAAATCTGTCATCAATGCTGATGTTCTTCTATATGCTGCTGTTTGCGCTGGCTTCGCTGGTCGTGATCGGCGGTAATGAGGATTTTCTTGCTATTGCATTTGATTCGGGAGGAGTTACAACTGGTCCGATCACTGTTCCATTTATAATGGCGCTCGGTGTTGGAATTGCAACGACACTCGGAGGAAAAAATGCAAGTGAGAACAGCTTTGGTCTGATTGCTATGTGTTCGATTGGACCGGTACTTGCCGTTATGATATTGGGTATAGGCGCTGACGGCGCGCTTACATATCGCGTACCTGATTATTCTGTCGAAGCGAATCTCGGCAGCGGATTTTTAACGACTCTGATTGGAATCGTCAAGGAAGTAGGAATTGCGCTTGGGTTGATCGTGATATTTTTCATGGTGCTTCAGGTCATATATTTGAAGCTTCCGAAGAAAACGCTTGGTCGTATTGCTGTTGGCATTGTTTATACGTTTTTGGGACTTGTTATATTTCTGACAGCCGTTACTATTGGATTTATGCCGGTTGGATATCGCCTTGGAGTCGAGCTGTCGTCGAATGCGCCTGTAGTGCTGGTCATTTTCGGATTTATAATTGGACTTGTAACGGTGCTTGCTGAACCTGCGGTACACGTTTTGAATAAGCAGGTCGAGGAGGTGACCGGGGGTACAGTAAGCAAGGGCTCGATGATGCTTGCACTTTCGATCGGTGTTGGTATTTCAATAGGACTTTCAATGCTGCGTATAATACTCGGCTTCAATATTTTATATTATTTGATACCGGGATATTTCATCTCGCTTGGACTGTCATTTTTCGTACCGGGACTTTATACGGCGATTGCGTTTGACTCAGGTGGAGTTGCGAGCGGTCCGCTTACATCGAGCTTTATTCTGCCGTTTGCAGTTGGCGCTTGTGCGGCGATAAGCGGTGAAGCATCGGTGCTTACTGACGCATTCGGAATTGTCGCGATGGTAGCTATGACCCCGCTGATCACGATTCAGCTGCTTGGCTTTAAGGCTGTAATGCAGCGTAGATTCAGTGAGCGAATGGCAATGCGACATATGCTTGAGGCTGATGACGAGCAAGTCATCGAGTTTATGTGAATTGAGGTGTAGTTATGGAAGAAAATACATCAAAAATAAGGCTCGGTTCAGAAGCCGATACACATAAGCTTAAGTTGTTGGTAACTATTGTAAACCGTGAGAAGGCGGAATTTTATCTCGATTTCATTCAGAACTTTGAGGTAAATATGCAGATTGCTATGTTAGGTCATGGAACTGCAAATACTGAGACTCTGCAGCTGCTTGGTCTTGCCGAGACTGACAAGGCGGTATTGCTTGGAACCATACGAAGTGACCGTGCCGGAGAGGCGTTAGCCGCACTCGAAAACAAATTTAAGACGCTCAAAAATGGTAAGGGTATCGCCTTTACTGTGCCGCTGACGAGCACAATTGGCGTGTCGCTTTATCGCTTTTTGAGCAATAACCGGAAAGGAGCTGATTCAAAATGGAATTCGCACACGAAGTAATAATTTGTATTGTCAACACTGGATTCAGCGACGCTGTTATGGACGCAGCAAAGTCGGCTGGAGCACGCGGCGGTACCGTAATGAGTGCACGCGGAACAGCTGATAAGGAAGCAGAGAAGTTTTTCAATATCTCCATTCAGCCGGAAAAGGAGCTCGTGATGATAATCGTCAAGACCGAAATTCGCGACGCTGTGCTTCATGCTCTCTATAAGGCAGTCGGAATCGGAACGCCTGCGCAGGGAATCGCATTTGCGATGCCGGTCGATGCGGTTGTTGGATTGAAAGAATAAATGTTGGTTTGGTAATAATTAAATAACAGCCTGTGATTTGTTCTCAGGCTGTTATTTGTTAATTTCTGGGTTATCAGTACGTTCGAGCAGATAGTCTACAGAGCAATTAAGGTAATCGGCAATACGTGCGAGACTGTCGAAAGCGATAGATTTTCCATGATATAGTGCAGACATTGTATTGCTGCCAAGCTCGCAATCGATCAACATATTTTTTATTGTGATATTTTGTTGTGTGGCACGTTTTTTAATCATTATTGCCAAATTGTGCGCTTTATACATAATAATAGTTCCTTTTTGTGCAAATAGCCAAAATCGCAATATTGTGAGAAACCCTATTGATAATCGCACAATATTGCGATATAATATATAGAATAAATAATAATGCTTTATTCTAAGCTTACTATAAGGTATTTGTAAAATACCAATTGCATATCGAAATAATTATAAAAATACATTCTAAATTATAACATGAAGTGAAAATAAAGTCAATGGTCAATCAAAACAAAATCGGGATGAGATGAAATTATGTTATCAAGAAGTATATCAATTCGAATAGATGATAAATTGTTGTATAAGCTCAGATATATTGCAAAATATAATATTCGTTCTATAAATGGACAGATAGTTGTATTGATTCGTAAATGTATCGAAGACTTTGAAAAACAATATGGTGAAATTTTAATTAACTCAGAAAAATAGAAATATAGTTTTCTTTATAATTTTCAAGTACTATTCTTACATCAGTTCAGTTTAGTCAATCCCGGCTTTATTTCGACAGGCTGTCCGTCAACCTCGAGCCATACTGGAATTGCTGAGTTATTGAGTACCATCGTGCGGTCGGCTGAGAGCTCGAGTCGACGCAGCGCGGTGACGTAGTCGTATATTTCGATATTAGTCGCATACCATACTGTATCTTCAAATGTGGATGTGAACTTGTCGCAGAATTCCTCCATCATTTCCCAGCTGTTATTCGGGGTATTGCGCGGCAGCTCGAAGCTGTGTCCCCAGATGTAAAAGAGCGGAAGTGCGTAATATGCCGTTTTGAACTGCTCGATTTTTCCGATTATATCGTGGCTGTGATGACAAGTTCCAGTCCACTGCATGAAGTCGGTAGGTAATTTGAAGTTCTCGCTTGACTTTGCAGTACGCGCGTACACGAACCCGCAGGCTTTGAGGCAAGTCAGCACATCGTCGGTGATTATGCCGTTTGGATATGACATACCGCGCACCGGATATCCACAGGCAGCTTCAAGCTTTTTCTTATCTTCAAGCATTTCATAAAGTAGCTCCTGCTTGGGTATCTGGTCGAAGAATGGATGAGTAAGCGAGTGGCATGATACCTCGTGTCCGGCGTATAGCGTTGGAATTTCATCAATGCTGACACGGTAACTCTGGTCCATCTGACCCGAAATGAGATGGAATGTACCCTTGATATGGTATTTGTTGAATATTTCAACAAGACGGCGGTCATCGGTCGAGCAGTCATCGTAGCTCATTGTGAGCGCCTTTTTCTTTCCGTCTTTATAAAGGTATTTTATCCTCATATTATTAAACCTCTAATAATAAAATTGCCGAAGCCGACATTTGCACGGCTTCGGCTTTGTGATAAATTTACTGATTGAGTAAATCTTCCATAATGTGAGCGATCACAGGCTCTCTATTGTGTACGGTTATTCGATCGGCTGCTGCTTTTACTTCATCAGTTGCGTTGGCGACTGCATATCCGATATCGGCATATTCGATCATCGGTATATCATTTCCATAATCGCCGACTGTAACTACAGTATGTATGACATCCTTACCACCAAGCAGCTCGCGCAGCTTTTTGACAGCATTGCCTTTTCCGCCTGTAATAGTGTTTATTTCAAGTCCTTGATTCCAGCTCTGTGTCAGCATCAGTTCAGGAAATTCACGCTGATAGTTTTCCACAAGTTCAAGGCTTATTTCTGGTTCTTGAACCACTATGATTTTTAGTATCGGAGCGTTTGATGTTTCTGATTTGATTCTTTCTATCACATCTGCTGAAGATTCACCTTTTTCAAGAGAGAATTCAATGATTTTATCTGGCGAATATATCCATAATTTTATTTTATTTTCCGAATATTTATTTTCGGTAAAATATATCAATGATTCAACAGTTTCGTATGGAATGAGATTTGACCAGATGATCTTATCATTGTCAAGGTCATATATCATATTGCCGTTGAGTACGATCGCATATGTATTCAGCACCAATCCTTTAATGCTGCGAAACGTCGACGGAAATCTTCCAGATGCCATCGTAAACAGCCCGCCTTCAGCCTCAAAGCGTTTTATCGCTTCGAGGTTTTCAGGCGATATTGTCATACCCGGTGCAGATATTGTACCGTCATAATCTGCACACAGCAGATAGCCGGAGTACTTACCAGCCAAGGAGTTTCAGATAGTCACGGGCTATCTTTACGCACTCAAGCGGGGTTTTGCCCATAGAGGGCTGATCCTGCTCAACTACGACCCAGCCAGCGCCTGCCTTAACAGAAGCGTCGAGGATGTTCGGGATATTCTGGTTGCCAAAGCCTACCGGACGAAATTCAAAGGTATTAGCGACCTTCTCGACTTTCTTGTCGATACCGATGAGCTCGTACATATTCTCAGACTTGCTGCCCGAGAAGTCCTTGAGGTGAACGACAGGAGCACGGCCGGTGTACTTGAGAACGTAGTTTGCGGGATTCTCGCCGCCAACATTTGCCCAGCAGGTGTCGATTTCAGTCTGAAGCAGATCAGCCGGAACCTTTTCATAGATGAGGTCGAGACCGTAAGTGCCGTCTATTTTGATGAATTCGAAATCGTGGTTGTGGTAAAGCAGAGTCATGCCCTTTTCTTTAGCGAGTGCGCCGATCATCTTCATATCTTCGATGGTCTGCTCAAATTTTTCGCCGCCGGGTCTTCTTTCCTCGATAACATAAGGAACGACGATGAACTTACAGCCGATTTCAGCGTAAGCTGCGACAGTCTCTTCGGGAGTCTTTACCATTTCGTCGATCGGAACGTGAGCCGAAATCGGAACAAGACCGATCTCTGCGCACATAGCCTTGATATCTGCGGGCTTGTTGTCGTAGAGTCCGGCGAATTCAACGCCATCATAACCCATTTCCTTTACTTTGATGAGGGCTTCCTTCATGCCCTTTGCGACTTCGTCGCGGATCGAGTAGAGCTGTACTGCTACTGGAAGTGCCATAATTATTTATCCTCCGTAAAATAAAATTTTATTATAATTATATCACACTCGGCTGAAAATTTCAACTGTAACTGTGATATTTTTTGATTATTTAAAGAATTTTGTAACTTTGAGAGTTGAGAAGTAATCATCTGGAGTCTCTGCGCGGCGTATAAGCTCGGTCGAACCGTCTTCGCGGAGCAGTATTTCGGCGCTACGAAGTTTACCGTTGTAGTTGTATCCCATCGAGAAGCCGTGTGCGCCTGCGTCATGAATTGCGAGGATGTCGCCAATTTCAATTTCTGGAAGCATACGGTCGACAGCAAACTTGTCGTTGTTTTCGCAAAGTCCGCCGGTCACGTCGTATTTATGGTCGCATGGAGCATTTTCTTTGCCCATTACAGTGATGTGATGGTACGAGCCATACATTGCCGGACGCATGAGGTTTGCAGCGCAGGCATCACAGCCGATGTATTCTTTGTAGATATGCTTCTGATGAATGCACTTGGTTATCAGCATACCGTTCGGTGCGAGCATATATCGTCCGAGTTCGGTAAAGAGCGAGATATTTCCAAGACCTGCTGGAGTGAGTATCTCCTCATATACTTTGTGGACACCTTCACCTATCACGGCAATGTCTGCTGGTTCAGCGTCCGGAAGGTAAGGAATACCAACGCCGCCCGAGAGGTTGATGAACGAAAGCTCAACACCGGCTTCTTCCTTGATTCTTACTGCGAGCTTGAAAAGTACGCCGGCAAGGGTCGGGTAGTATTCGTTGTTTGTATTGTTGCTCGACAGGAATGCGTGGATACCGAAGCGCTTTGCGCCTTTTGATTTGAGTATCTTGTAGGCTTCGATTATCTGCTCATCAGTCATACCGTATTTCGCTTCGCTCGGGCTTCCCATTATCTGCGTGCTGATACGGAAATCTCCACCGGGATTGTAACGGCAGCAGATAGTTTCAGGTATCGAGCCGGTGACTTTCTCAAGAAAATCGATGTGTGTGAAGTCGTCGAGGTTTATTATAGCGCCGAGACGACGTGCTTCGATGAAATCTTCAGCGGGGGTAGCGTTTGACGAGAACATTATCTCATCGCCCGAAAATCCGACATGATCGCTCATCATAAGCTCAGTCAGTGACGAGCAGTCAACACCGCAGCCCTCCTCGCGAAGTATATCGAGAATGACCGGATTAGGAGTAGCTTTGACGGCAAAGTATTCTTTGAATCCCTTGTTCCATTTGAAAGCAGCATTGAGTGCGCGTGCGCGCTCGCGAATGCCCTTTTCATCGTATATATGGAACGGGGTAGGATAGCTTTCAATTATTTTTTCGAGCTGTTCTTTTGTTGCAAATGGCTTTTTCAACTTGAGTTTCTCCTGATATATTATTATATGATAGAATTATTATAGCATATTATGGTTCGCGTGTCAAACAGATAATGTGAATTTTTCTATTGCGACAAATATTAAATTTTATTAAATATAAAAAAGTTGCAAAAACCTCTTGACAAATCGCTTAAACAGTGATATAATAAAAATTACATTAAATCATATAAACCGTTGAAGCGGAGATAACGTTGGTTATGCTCTTACAGAGAGCCTGTGGCGCTGAGAGTCAGGCAGAAAACAGATCATCAAATGGACCGCTGAGGGCGCATTCAAAGGGATTTCTTCCTGAGTATTATGCGACGTGGTGGGATACGTGAATTCCCGGGGGTATGGTCGTATCCTGCTAAGCGTGCGGAATCTTTCCGTAAATCAAGGTGGCACCGCGGATAAATTTTTATTCGTCCTTGACAGAATTGTATTATTCTGTCAAGGACTTTTTGCTTTGACAGAGTACAGCTTAATTATGAAAGGAATATGTAAAATGCTCTGTCCGAATATTGATGAAATTAAAAAAGCTGCTGCTGATAATGTTGCGTCAGGCGGTAAATATAAGATCGCGCCGGTCAAAATGGAGATCCTGTCCGACATACGCACCCCTATTGAGGTCCTGCGAATATTAAAGGGAGTGTCGGCGCATTGTTATCTGCTTGAATCGGTTTCTGATCATGAGAAATGGGGCAGATATACATTCCTTGGATATGACCCAAAGCTGGAGATAACCTGTCAGAACGGAAAAATGAAAATTGGCTCGCTGTCGATTGAAACTAACGAGCCGTCTAAATATTTGAAGCAGGTACTTGATGACCACAAGAGTGTACGCTTTGATGGCTTTCCGCCGTTTACCGGAGGACTGGTAGGATATTTTTCATATGATTATCTCAAGTATGCCGAGCCGACTCTGCGTCTTGACGCTGATGATAATGAAGGCTTTAAAGATATTGATTTAATGCTATTTGATAAGGTTATTGCATTTGACAATTACCGACAGAAGATAGTGCTTATCGCTAATATTTCGCTTGAAAATCCCGAGACTGAGTACAATCGTGCTGAGCTTGAACTGAAAAATCTTGCTGATATGATAAAAAATCGTGCGCCGTCAGTTGAAGAACCCGGAAAATTAAAGGGGGACTTCAAGCCGTTGTTTGACTGTGAAGCATATTGCGATATGGTAAATAAAGCTAAGCAGCATATTATTGAGGGCGATATTTTCCAGATAGTACTTTCAAATCGGCTCGAAGCTGAATATGAAGGCTCGCTATTAAACACTTACCGTGTGCTGCGTACCTTGAATCCGTCGCCGTATATGTTCTATTTTTCTGGCACGGATGTTGAAGTTGCCGGAGCTTCGCCTGAAACGCTTGTCAAGCTTGAAGATGGTGTGTTGCATACCTTCCCGCTTGCCGGGACTCGTCCGCGAGGCAAGACTCCCGAAGAGGATAAGCAGCTTGAGGAAGAGCTGCTCGCCGACCCAAAGGAGCTTGCAGAGCACAATATGCTGGTCGACCTCGGACGCAATGATATTGGAAAGATAAGCAAATTTGGAAGTGTAGAGGTTGAAAAGTATCATTGTATCGAGCGTTTTTCGCACGTAATGCACATCGGTTCGACTGTACGCGGTGAGCTTGCCGACGGCAAGACTGCACTCGATGCGGTTGAATCAATACTTCCGGCAGGTACGCTGTCTGGCGCGCCGAAGATAAAAGCTTGCCAGCTTATAAACGATCTTGAGAACAACAAGCGCGGTATATATGGCGGTGCTATCGGCTACCTTGATTTTACAGGCAACCTTGATACCTGCATTGCGATACGCATAGCTTATAAGAAAAACGGAAAGGTATTCATTCGCAGCGGTGCTGGAATCGTCGCCGATTCAGTGCCTGAAAATGAATATCGCGAGTGCATTAACAAGGCAGCGGCGGTCGTCAATGCTGTAAAGCTTGCTGAAACTGCTGAGTGAAAGGGGTATATTAACATGATAGCACTTATTGATAATTACGACAGCTTTTCGTATAATCTATACCAGCTTATCGGCTCGCTGAATCCCGATATCCGCGTTTTCCGCAACGACGCGCTGACGGTTGAAGAGCTGGCAGAATTGAATCCTGATTCGATAATTCTTTCGCCCGGTCCGGGTAGACCGGAGGACGCGGGTATATGTATTGATACTGTGAAGCAGCTTGGCGGACGCATTCCGATACTCGGTGTATGCCTCGGTCATCAGGCGATATGTACTGCATACGGCGCGACTGTATCGTATGCGAAGACCTTAATGCACGGCAAACAGTCGCAGACTAAGGTTGATACGAATTGCCCGATCTTTGCAGGCTGTCCAGAGGTACTGCCGGTCGCGCGGTATCATTCGCTTGCGGCAATTGAATCGACACTGCCAGATGAGCTCATCATTACGGCACGTGCAGATGACGGTGAGATCATGGCTGTTAAGCACAGCGATTATGATGTATATGGTGTTCAGTTTCATCCTGAGTCTATAATGACTCCCGATGGAATAACAATGCTCAGAAATTTTCTAAATATTACGAAAGGAAACAACTGATATGATTAAAGATGCTATTATTAAAATCGTTGACAAGCAGGATCTGACATACGACGAGGCTTATTCGGTTATAAACGAAATTATGAGCGGCGAAACTACTCCGACACAAAATGCGGCATTTCTTGCGGCGCTGTCGACAAAGAGCACGAAGGCTGAAACAATCAACGAGATCGCAGGCTGTGCAGCGGCTATGCGCGACCATGCGATAAAATGCGATGTCGACTGCGATATTCTTGAAATCGTCGGAACTGGCGGAGATAATGCGGGAAGCTTCAATATTTCGACCACATCGGCGCTTGTAGCTGCTGCCGCTGGAGTGAAGGTATCGAAACACGGAAATCGTGCGGCTTCATCAAAATGCGGAACTGCCGATTGCCTTGAAGCGTTGGGCGTTAATATAGATCAGTCGCCTGATAAGTGCCGCGAATTGCTTAACAGTGTTGGAATGTGCTTCTTCTTTGCGCAGAAATATCACACCTCGATGAAATATGTTGGCTCAATACGCAAGGAGCTTGGGATCCGCACGGTATTCAATATTCTGGGTCCGCTTACAAATCCGGCTTCTCCGACATATCAGCTTCTCGGTGTATATGATGAGTCACTTGTAGAGCCACTCGCGCGTGTACTGACAAGTCTTGGCGTAAAGCGTGGTATGGTCGTATATGGTCAGGATAAGCTCGATGAGATATCGATGAGTTCACCGACTACCGTCTGCGAATTTGACAATGGAGAATACAAGAGCTATGTAATTTGTCCGGAGGATTTCGGATTTACACGCTGTGATAAGAGCGAACTTGTTGGCGGTACTCCGGCTGAAAATGCTGAGATCACTCGTGCGGTTTTGTCTGGTGAAGCTGGTCCGAAGCGAAATGCAGTTTTGATGAATGCTGGTGCTTGTCTGTATATTGCCGGAAAAGCGGCAACTCTTGCTGATGGTATCAAGCTTGCTGCCGAGACGATAGATTCGGGTGCTGCGGCAAAAACGCTTGAAAAGTTTATTGTTGAGTCTAATAAGTGATATGCGGACGATATTAAATACAATTGCCGATTATGCGCGTGAGCGTGTGATGACGGACAAAGCTAAAGTAAGCCTTGACGAATTGAAGGAGCGCTGCGGCTCGATAGCTATTGACGGCAAAGAGCGATTCGAGTCGGCTCTGCGGCGAGAGGGAATAAGCTTTATCTGCGAAGTTAAGAAAGCGTCGCCGTCTAAGGGCGTTATATCTGAGGATTTTCCGTATCTTTCAATAGCGAAGGAATATGAATCGGCGGGTGCGGACTGTGTATCATGCCTTACCGAACCTAAGTGGTTTCTTGGGTCGGACGAAATATTCTGTGATATTCGCCGTGAAATAGCTACGCCTATGCTGAGAAAGGATTTCACGGTCGACGAGTATCAAATATATCAGGCGAAGCTGATGGGGGCGGACGCGGTTTTGCTTATCTGTGCACTGCTTGATACCTCGGTTATCGAACGTTATCTAACGATTTGCAATGATTTAAAGCTTGCGGCGTTGGTGGAGACGCATGATGATAGTGAGATAGCGTCGGCGGTAGCTGCTGGAGCTAAGATCATTGGTGTAAATAATCGGAATTTGAAGGATTTTTCAGTCGATTTTTCTAATGCAGCTCGACTGCGTGAGCTTGTACCGCCAGAGGTATTGTATATATCCGAATCGGGTGTCAAGTCGCCGGAGGATATTTCGGTACTGCGCAAGGTCGGAGTTGATGGTGTGCTTATTGGCGAAACGCTTATGCGTGCGGCGGATAAGCGGCAAATGCTTGATTTGCTGAGGGATTCAAAGTGACGAAAATCAAGATATGCGGACTCTTACGCAATATTGATATAGATTATGCCAATTATCTTAAGCCTGATTTTATCGGATTTGTGTTTGCTGAAAGAAGCAAACGATACGTAAATTTTGAGCGTGCGGCTGAGTTAAAGTCGCGGCTTGACAGCAGTATTCGTGCAGTCGGAGTGTTCGTTGATGCAGATATTGATTATATTGTATCGCTTTGCAAGAGCAGGATAATCGATGTAATTCAGCTGCATGGTCACGAGGATAATTGTTATATTTCAAGACTTAGAGCCAAAACGAGCCTGCCGATAATACAGGCGTTTCGTGTCGACTGCGGTGAGGACATAGCACGTGCGAACGAATCAAATGCGGATATCGTGCTGCTTGACAATGGCGCAGGCGGTACAGGAACTGCGTTTGACTGGTCGCTGCTTGACAGTGTCAAGCGAGAGTTTATTCTTGCTGGTGGACTGAATCCGGCTAATGTTGAATCGGCTTTGAGGCTCTGTCATCCATATGCGGTGGACACAAGCTCAGGGGTTGAAACAGATGGTTTTAAGGATGAGCAGAAAATGGCTGAGTTTATTTCAGCTGTACGGAAATTAAAAAATATATAATGGAGAATATTATGGAACCAATTAACGGGCGCTTCGGAACACACGGAGGACAATATATACCTGAAACATTGATGAATGCGGTCATAGAGCTTGAGGAAGCTTATGAGCACTATAAAAATGATTCGGAGTTTCAGCGTGAATTCACCGCACTACTTAACGATTATGCCGGTCGTCCAAGCTTGCTGTATTACGCAGAAAAGATGTCGAAGGATCTCGGCGGAGCTAAGATATATCTGAAACGCGAGGACCTCAATCATACCGGCTCGCACAAGATAAACAATGTACTTGGTCAGGCGCTGCTTGCTAAAAAGATGGGCAAGACCCGCCTTATCGCAGAGACTGGCGCTGGTCAGCACGGAGTTGCTACAGCTACTGCGGCAGCACTTATGAATATGGAATGCGTAGTATTCATGGGACGAGAGGACACTGAGCGTCAGGCGCTAAACGTATATCGTATGCGTTTGCTTGGTGCGACGGTCGTTCCGGTAGACAGCGGCACTGGTACTTTAAAGGACGCGGTATCTGAGGCCATGCGCGAGTGGACCAACCGTATTGACGATACACATTATTGTCTTGGCTCAGTCATGGGACCGCACCCATTTCCGATGATAGTTCGCGATTTCCAGTCTGTAATTTCGCGCGAGATAAAGCAGCAAATGCTTGAAAAGGAAGGCAGACTTCCGGACGCGGTGATCGCCTGTGTCGGTGGTGGAAGTAATGCAATGGGCGCGTTCTACAACTTCATTGAGGACAAGTCTGTGAAGCTCATCGGCTGCGAGGCTGCCGGACGCGGTATTGATACGTTTGAAACCGCAGCTACGATAAGTACTGGAAAGCTCGGCATTTTTCACGGTATGAAGTCTTATTTCTGTCAGGATGAATATGGACAGATCGCGCCGGTGTATTCAATTTCGGCCGGACTTGACTATCCCGGAATCGGACCAGAGCACGCATGGCTGCACGATATTGGACGCTGCGACTATGTTGCGATAACCGATGACGAAGCGGTAAATGCGTTCGAGTATCTGAGCCGCATGGAGGGAATCATACCCGCTATTGAATCGGCTCATGCGGTGGCGTATGCGATGAAATTAGCGCCGCAGATGGACAAGGATAAAATAATAGTAATAAACATATCGGGACGTGGAGACAAGGACTGCGCGGCAATCGCGAGATATAGAGGTGAGGATATACATGAGTAAGCTTGAACGTGCATTTAAAAACGGTAAGGCATTTGTTGCCTTTATAACCTGCGGCGACCCAGACCTTGTGACTACCGCCGCTCTCGTTCTCGAGATGGCGAAAAGTGGTGCGGATCTTATTGAGCTCGGCATTCCGTTCTCTGACCCGACCGCTGAAGGTCCGGTTATTCAGGAGGCAAATATCCGTGCGCTTAGTGGTGGAGTTACTACTGATAAGATATTTGATATGGTCAGAGAATTGCGCCGTGATACCGACGTTCCACTCGCATTTATGACTTATGCGAATGTGGTATTTTCATACGGGATCGAGCGCTTTGCTTCGACAGCAGCTGAGATCGGCATGGACGGAATTATTCTTCCTGATGTTCCATTTGAGGAAAAGGAAGAGTTTGCGGCAATATTTCGCAAATATGGTATCGATTTTGTGAGCCTTATCGCCCCGACCTCGCATGACCGCGTGACCCGCATAGCTAAAGAAGCCGAGGGATTTGTATACTGTGTATCATCGCTTGGAGTTACCGGAACACGCAGCAATATAACTACTGATGTCGGTGCGATGGTATCACTTGTTCGCGCGGCTAATCCCAATGTACCGTGTGCGATCGGCTTTGGCATTTCGACTCCAGAGCAGGCGAAGAAGATGGCAGAGTCAGCTGACGGTGTGATCGTCGGTTCAGCTATTGTGAAGCTGGTCGGAAAATACGGAAAAGAGGCTGTACCTTATGTTGCAGAATATGTTCGCAGCATGAAGGGTGCAATACGATAATATACATACAAACATATAAAAAGCGTCGGTCTCGTTTACTGAGACCGACGCAATTTTTATAATTCGTATACCGCTCTGCCCTGATTCAGCGCTATCATAATGTCAATTATTGCATTCTTTGCGCTTTCTTCATCGGGGTATGCTGCGATCACCTTTTGATTTACAGGCGTTCTTCCGGTTGCGACAAGCACGTACTTTTCATCTTTTTTTGCAGTAAGATTTTTCGATATATCTATGCGTTCAAATTCCATTAGAACCTGCTTATCTTCTGAAAGTAAGTACATTTTATGACCTACTTACTGAATAAGCCGCTGAGGCTTCCGGCAACTGCGGTTATCGGCAGAGTTTGGAGCAATATCTTACCCGGACCGTGTACAACGGTATTGAATAATCCCTCACCGCCGAACAGTACATTTTTAACACCCGGGACTGTCACGATCTCGATTGAGCAGGTAGCATCCATAGCTGCGAGATAGCCGGTATCAACTATCATAGACTGACCTTCGGCAAGCGTGTATTCGCAGGCGTAGCCGTCGATTTCGATAAATGCGATACCATTTCCGCTCAGCTTCTGCATTATGAAGCCTTCACCGCCGAAAAGTCCGGATGCGATTTTTTTCTGAAAATGCACTGAAAGAGTAACGCCTTCTTCACTCGCAAGAAATCCGCTCTTTTGTACAATAATAGGCTTATCGGGAGTTATCTCAAAAGCGCGGATCGAGCCTGGAAAGCTCGACGCAAATGCAATTTCACCCGGACCGTTTTTGGCGGTGTAACGGTTTTGGAACATTGCTTCACCAGCAAACATACGTCCGATAGCTTTTCCAATACCACCGTTCGATGTTGTCTGCATATCCATGTTCGGGGACATCCAGCTCATGCTGCCGCGCTCTGTGATGAGCGATTCGCCTTCAGCTACTGAGCATACGACCACTGGAAGCGGTTCGCCTAAAATTTTGTACTGCATATTTATGTATCATTCCTTTCTGAAATGATGGGAAGTATTATGTATTTCTTATTTGATAATGGTGATGTTGCCGATGACCGGGAGACGCTTAGCCTTTCCGTTTGCAACGTTGACGATACCGATGATAGACATAACAAGGAACGCAAGGCTGACAAGTCCGAGTATCGAAGTAATGATTCGTGCAAGCCATCCAAGGAATATGAGTCCCAGAACAATGTGCAGAATGGTGCTGATCACACCAAGCACAACGCCCCATACTATCTCAAAGATAGCCAGAACGAGTCCCTGATTTACGTGGAAACGTGCGAACTTAGAGTGCGGAGCTGCGATCAGCGGGATGATAACGAGCCACGACAGATATGCGAGTATGCCCATAACTTTGTTTGAGTTGATGTCGGACTCGTCGAAGTCATTAGTGGAATCCTCGGTGTCGTTGAATTTGTTGAATGCAGCGCTTACATCAGCAGTAGAAAATGATGTATTCTTTTTGCTGGAGCTTGCAGCAGTGCTGTCGGAGGTCTGCTCACCCTGTTTTTCGCCGCAGGAAGGGCAGAATTTCGCTCCCTCTTCAAGCTCTGCACCGCATTTGGTACATTTTGCCATGATAAAATACCTCTATATAATTTTTTGTGGAGATATGTAAAGATCTCCTTTAACTATATTATATCACAAACTATTTCGGTGTGTCAATGGAATAAACGACATTTATTCAATATATTTTTAGTGAATTTTTGATGGATAAAAATAATTCATCAAATATCTCTTGATATTGCCTGTGTTTGATGGTATAATATCTTTGATTATACTTTAATGGAGTGTCTAACGTGCGGATCAAGATAACTGATAGCTTTGATGGAAGAACAGTGAAGGATTGGCTTTATAAAAATAATATATCGAGAGCGCTTATCACACGTCTGAAAAAGACTGAGAGCGGCATAACTGTAAATGGTCAGCACGCTACGGTCAGACACATTCTTCATACCGGTGATGAGCTCGCCCTTCAGGTAAATGATAATATTGAAGATGAAAACGAGCAGCTGATACCGACTGAAATGCCGCTTGATATAATATACGAAGACGACGATATGATCGCCCTCAACAAGCCCGCTGGTATTCCGACTCATCCGTCGCTTGGACATTTTACTGACACGCTCGCGAATGGGCTTGCATATTATTACAAATCGCGCGGTATACCATTTGTTTTTCGTGCGATCAATCGTCTTGACCGTGATACGAGCGGAATAGTACTTGCAGCAAAAAATCAGTATGCCGCTTCTGAGCTGTCTTCACTTATGCAGTCAGGTAGAATACACAAGACATACATTGCGGTGCTGAATGGGATGCCAAGTGAACAGCAAGGAATAATAAATGCGCCGATACGTCGTCGTGAAGCGACGATAATTTTGCGTGAGGTCGCTTCATCAGATATGCCTGATGCGAAGTCGGCGATTACCTCTTACGAGGTTATATCTGCTGGTGAAAATGCGTCGATCGTGCGGGCTGAACCTGTTACTGGGCGCACACATCAGCTGAGAGTGCATTTCGCACATATCGGTACTCCTATCGTTGGTGACGGGCTTTACGGCAGCGCAGAAACAACCCCTACAGAACTCGATAATATGATCGACCGTCATGCGCTTCATGCTGCGTCACTGGTTATTGAATATAACGACCGGAGTCAGACGCTGTGTGCGAAGCTTCCGGATGATATGCAGCGGCTATGCAGTAAAGTAAACTTTGCCGAAATAAATAAAGGAGCAGAATTATTATATTAAGTTATGGAAAAGCTAAAGAATACAATAAAAACCTACTGTCCGATAGTTTCACTTGTACTGTTTATCTTTGCAATACTTTCTGTCATAATACACATCATTTCAGAGCTGTCAGTGCCATTTTCTGATTTTTTCAATCGCTATATAAGCTCGTTTTTCCGTGGACTTATGGCGATGATCACTAACCTTATTCCATTTTCTGTAGCGGAATGTATAATAATTTCACTTCCGGTCATCTGCATAATTTTAATCGTGCTATGTGTCAAGCGGGTTCGCCGCAGTATGCGCGATGCAGTACGTTATCTGGTTTCGCTTGCATCGGTAGTCGCGCTTATGTATTCGATGTTCGTTATGACTACTTCTGTGGCTTATAATGGTTCGACACTTGCAGCTAAGCTTGGACTGAACCGCCAGCCAGTAAGCGTTGAACAGCTTAGAGTGACGGCTGAGTATATGATCGAAAAGATGAATGCTGAGCTTGGCGAGGTAGAGTTCCGCTATGGCGGCAGCTCTGTTATGCCGTATTCAGTGTCAGAGATGAACGATAAGCTGCTTGAGGCTTATGATAAGCTTTCTGAAAAATATTCATTTATACCGCGGCTATGGTCACGCGTCAAGCAGGTAAGCCTGTCAGAAGCGATGACATATACGCATATGTCTGGAATGTACACCTACTATACAGGTGAGGCGAATCTGAATGTTAATTTCCCGGACTACAATTTGCCTTTTACTGCGGCTCATGAGCTTGCGCATCAGCGCGGAGTACTGCCGGAGAATGAGGCAAATTTCGTGGCGTTTTTAGTCTGCTGCGAGTCGGACGACCCGTACATTCGCTACAGCGGATATATGAATATGTATGAGTATCTCAATTCTGCGCTGTATTCTGCCGATTATGATACATTTGCTGAGGTTTACAACTCACTCGATATGCGTGCGATTTATGAAATGCGGGCGTACAATGCCTTTTTTGAAAAATATCGTGAAAATGTTGCGGCTAATGTAAGCAGTACATTGAATGACACCTACCTCAAAGCGCAGGGACAGACCGCAGGTGAAAAGAGCTATGGTATGGTAGTCGATTTAGCGGTCGCATATGTTATCGACGAACGTGGTGATTGAGATGAAAAGTAAGCTTGCAAGGCTCATAAGCGTACTTGTTTGCGTATGTATTATGGCAGGAACGGTTGTGATTACACGGATAAAACTAAATGGTGCAGTTGAAAATCCGCTGCTTTACTTTAATGACCGTGCGTGGACCGAGCAAGAGCGCCTTCCAATAATTGATATATACAATATCCATTACCTGCCAGCTACACTATTTCATCAGCTGCCGGATGTAAGGGTAACGACCTATAAGAACTTTAAAACCTTTATGATCGAGCATGGCGATCTATGGATAAGCTTCGACCTTTTGAGTGACTTTGCCGCTATGCCTGACCGAACGAGAATGTATCTAAAAACCCATCAGTATTATGGAGAATATTATGTCCCAGGTGCTGAGATATGCCGTCTGATCGACCTTGGTTACGAGGAGATCAAAAGTCCGGTTACTGGAGAGGTCGCGATAAGAATTACTGACGGCAACGAGACGTACACCTTCGAGGAGCTGCTGCGGCGTAAATATCCGGATTTCTTTCCTCCTGAAACCACAGAGACTGAGAGCGAAAGCGACACCGATAACATTCCTCCGAATCCACCTCCCGTTACTTCAAATGATGATTCAACAGATACAGAGCCGATTGTAACGACTGAGCCGATACCACAGATCACTGATAGAACGATATATATCACTATTGAGGATTCCCCGGGTAAATATACCTCTGAAATACTTGATGTGCTGGGTGAATTCGGATATAATGCAACATTTTTCATTATTGGAGAAAATGCTTTGGAGTATCCTCAGCTGCTTGCACGCATAGTCGGTTCGGGGAGTGCAGTCGGGCTTCATACTATGACGCATGACAGCGCATTGCTGACAGATGTTGATTCTATATTTGCAGATATTGAAGCTGAAAATGAGCTTCTTGGTGCGCTGATAAAGCAGAAGTCGCACATCTGGCGAGCACCCGAGGGTTCGTGGAGTCTCTCTGGATTTGACAGGCTCTGTGAGCTTGAATTGAATCACAACGGTTATCTTGTATGGGATTATAACGTTGAAGCTCGTGCTGGTGCAGATGTTCCATCGGCAATCGAACAGATCATTAAGGGAATTTGGGATTTCACAACGCCGGTAATACGTATTCACGACAATGAAGACGCGGCTGATATACTTCGAGGTGTGCTTGAATTTATATCGGAAAATTCGGATGTCTGCGAGGTGCGCACTATCGTTCCGGCGTATTATGAATACAGTGTCATAAGCTAATAATTGCAGGACAAACAGATACCTGACTTGATATTAAATACACATATTTATGGAGGATTTCTAATGCCTGAGCAGGAAAAAAAGAAACGCGTTCTTGTAGTCGAGGACGAGAAAAATATTGCAATGCTGCTTGCGTACAATCTTATGCAGGCTGGTTATGCCTATGAGGTAGCGAATGATGGTGAGGAGGGGCTCAGAAAGGCGCTTACAGGTACATTTGATCTGATACTGCTCGACCTTATGCTGCCTAAGATGGATGGCTTTGAGGTGTGCCGCCGCATACGAAAAAAGCTGTCAACTCCGATAATAATAGCAACTGCAAGAGTAGAAGAGGTCGACAAAGTAATGGGGCTTGACATAGGCGCGGACGATTATGTTACAAAGCCGTTCCCGATGAATGAACTCATGGCACGTATCAAAGCTAATATCAGGCGCTCATCTAACGAAATGGTGAATGCCGCCGCAGAATCCGAGAATGATGTTATCACTATACGTTCGCTTGTTATTGATACTGCTAAGTATCAGGTCACACGTGACGATGAGCCGCTTGAGCTTACCAAGAAGGAATATGAGCTTTTATGCTTTATGGCAAAAAATCAGGGTACCATATATTCTCGCGAGCAGCTTTTGGAAGAAGTCTGGGGATATGAAGGCTTTTACGGCGATACCTCGAGTGTGGATGTTACCGTGAGCCGTCTTCGCTCGAAGCTTGAGCATGACACCAGCAAACCAGAGTATCTATTTACTAAGCGCGGTGTTGGATATTATATAAAATAAACTATGTACAACAGCCTGTATTTTAAGATCATTCTGATTTTAGTTATATTTATGATAACGGTAATGTGCGTTATCGGAACGATACTGATAAACAATGTCAACAGCTTCTATATGGACGAGTTTACTACTCAGATGGACCGCAGCTTTTCTGAAAGCGGACAGCTGATGTCTGATCTATATGATGCGCTATGGTCAGATTCATTTGCTGAGGAACAATATAAGATACTCGATTCATATCAGGGTGTGCTGGGTATTGACAATTACCGTGATTTCTATATTCTTGATATAAACGGAAAGCTCATAAAGGGGTCGTCTGACGACAGCAATCTGAAAAAGACTGCAAATATGCTTGCGGCAATGAGCGGCGAGCCTGTCAATAAGCAGCCGCTTGGTTCGGAGTTTGCCGACTATGCGCTGCTGCTTGATAATGGTGACCGCAGCTGCCTTATATATGTTAAAGATACGATGGATGAAATGCAGCAATTTACATGGAGGCTGTTTTCGATAATCCTTCAGGCGCTGATGTTCGGACTTATATTTGCAGTTATACTTGCATTCTTCCTCTCGAAGGCGATAACATCGCCTATACAGAGTCTTACCCGCGGCGCTAAGCTGGTTGCGGCGGGCGAATTCTCACATGAGATAGACGTTCATTCGCACGACGAGATCGGTACTCTTACCGATACCTTCAATTACATGAAAACTCGCCTTAAAAGTACGATTGAAGAGGTATCCGGTGAACATCGAAAGCTTGAGATGGTATTTACCTATCTCCGGGACGGTGTGGTTGCTTTTGCGGAGGATGGACGAGTCATGCACATAAATCAGAGTCTTATGGACCTGCTCGGTGACAAGTATGATGACAGCTTCAATTTCAATAAACTGCTGACTTTATTTGGTGTTGACTATAGCTTGGATTTTAATGTCGAGTACGTCGACCGTCCGGAGTCAAGCTCGGGCGATGGTTACAGTGTCAGCGATATTATGTTTGACGGCAAGGTGCTTGATGTCAGCTTCGGACGGCTGAGATATACTGCTGACAATGTATCACATAATGGTGTGCTTGCGGTCATACATGATGAGACCGGACGATATGAGCTTGACAAGTCGCGGCGTGAATTCGTCGCGAACGTTTCTCACGAAATGCGCACTCCGCTTACGAGTATCAAGGGTGCGTGTGAGACTATACTTTCGGATAAGAATATGCAGCAGGATATGCAGGAATTCTTTCTCAATATGGCGGTCGATGAGTGCGACCGTATGACTCGTATAGTTTCGGATCTGTTAGTGCTGTCACGTCTCGATAACAAGCGCACTAAATGGAATATTCAGAGCTTTGATATTGATAAGGTGCTTAATCATATCTGTGAAGTCATGAAGGTAGACGCGGCTGCGCATCAGCATTCACTTTCGTATACTGCGGCGAACGAACTCCCATTTATCACTGCGGATAAGGAGCGCATTGAGCAGGTTTTGATCAATGTTATCTCTAATTCGATCAAATATACTCCTGAGGGCGGTAAGATAGAGCTGCTTGCCGGTGTTTATGGCAAAAATGATGTCAATCCGGATGGTGTAGAGATTTTCGTTAAAGACAATGGAATAGGAATCCCAGAAGAGGATTTGCCTCATTTGTTTGAACGTTTTTATCGTGTCGAAAAGTCGCGCACAAGTGAGACCGGAGGCACTGGACTTGGTCTTGCGATTGCGAAGGAGATCGTTGATTCTCACGGCGGCTCGATAGAGGTGGAGAGCAGTCTTGGTGAAGGTACAACCGTTATTGTGCGGCTTCCTATTGAAACAAAGCTGAAAACAGTGGAATGAATATGGTCAAAGATAAACAGAGACGTTTTTCGAAGCTCGAAGAGACAATTAAAAATATGATCCTCGGATTTTTAGTGTTAAGTCTGATACTGCTTGTTATCGTATATATTGGCGGTACGCATATTTATCAGAATATGACTAACAATGTAAAGCAAAAGCCATTTGATAAGATATGGATAGTACAGAGTGATGTCAGTACTGCTGGACTTGATTCTGAGCGCCTTATTCCTGAGTTTATTGGTTATAAGCTGTCCACATCGAAGCCATGCGGAAGTATTGCCGACCGAGTATCTGCGATTCAGCTGTATGACATTGTTAAGCCGTGTCTTAATGAGCTGTTTGGTAGCGGTTCTTACTGTACAAAGCTTGAATCTTATGATGGCGAACAGCTGATGAGAGCTGCTGCTTCGAGCTCGGAATTTATATATCTGCGTTATCATGAACCGGTTATGTATCAGCTTATATATGCTTATTCTTCAAGCAAGCTGATAATCACTGATGAAGATGTTGCAAAGATCAGCGGTGATGATACAAGCGTGTATATCAGTGAGCTGTTTATACTTCCTGATAATGATGTTGCAGCACATCGCTTTGTTGCATATGCAAGTGACGGAGAGGGTAGATATTTCGAGTTCCGCCTTGATGAGAGTCAGGTCGCTTCGAGTTTCCATATTGCAAAGCTCGCTGAGAGCGGTACGTCTATAAGCACGCACGAATTTGAGTTTACATCTGACAGAGCGCTCATGTATACTCAGCCTGAGATATCGGCGGAGATTGAAGCGGAGATCATAGCTTCCGAACCTATTGACCTTACTGATGATGATTTTTCCGATGATCTGCTGCGTATGTTTGGATATAATCCGGGCAAGCATGATTCCCATGTTGGTAACGGCATAGTTACCTATGTGGATCTGCACAGTGTTATTCAGCTTGGCAAGGGGGAGCTTTTATATCAGGCGAACAATGCCGAGATGGGTGTGCGGCTTGACAGTCTTCTGGGATATTCGGTTGACGGTGCGCTCAGTCTGTATGATAAGCTGATGGCAGTCGATAATCTTATAAGTCGTATCGGTGACCTTTCGCGCGAACTTATCGGCAAAGACGCTTCACTCTGCCTTGGTGATGTCTATAATGACGGCGGTATGCTGGTATTTGAGTATGTTGTCACATACAATAATATTTTGATATCTGATAAACCAGCAGTGCGAGCAGTACTTGATAAGGACTGGCTGAATAGCTTTGAGCTTTCAGCAATATCCTATAGCGGAATGGATCAATATGTGCTGAGTCTCAGGCAAGGCTATGTGCTTCGTAAGCTTCGCGAGACTGGGCAGCTTGATAACAGTGCGGAGAACGGCAGAATGAGATATATTTACCGTGAAGGCAAAGCTGAGTGGAGTCTGCTGTTGCCTGTCGGTAAAAACGAATGAATTTTTAAGGAGGTCCGCGATGAACTGGTCATCGGTTAAAAATTTATTGATCGCCATACTTGTCGCGGCGAATCTTTTTCTTATCTACAATATAGCATTGCAGAATAGAACGAACGGATATATCGACGAGAACGAGGTCAGAAATGCTGTCAGCCTGCTCGCTGAGCGCGGATTATCAGTCGATATTTCCTGTGTACCGCTGCGTCGGTTCAATGCGAATATTTATGAGAGCCCGTACGGGGACAATTACTTTGAAGCGGCGGCTGAAGCGCTTTCTGGAGCGGCACGTGAAAATCGGACTATTCTGCCGGATGGTGGACTTTTGATAGTTACTAAAAATGGAGACTCGTTTGAGTTTGACAACGAACTCGGTTTTATTTATAATAAAAATAGCAATATTCCAGCCGCGTCATATACTAACATTACCGCGGATAATTTTTCGGAATTTGCAAAGTCATGTATTGATGTCAGCAAATCGCGGCTTAAGAAGCTAACTGAGCTCGCCGGCGCATTTTTGAACGCCGGCATACCGACGGAGTCTTTGCTTGGTATTCGTGTTGACGGCGGAGTTTACGATGAGCAGAGCGGGCTCTATTATCTTCTTGCTGTGCAGCTCATTGATGGTATTCCGATTTCACGGCACAATGTCGTATGCGTTTTTATGGGCGATACACTGATCGCGTCATCGGGGCACTGGTATTTCTTTGGACTTGAGACCAGCTATAACGAAGAGCTTTTTGATCAGGTGAATATTCTCTTCACTGATCTTGATACTCTCGAAAATTATCGAAGCAGTCTATCAGAAAATTCTTCTGATGAAGCTGAACCCCTTCCGGGAGTGTCATCGGTTTCTGCATGCTATGCTGCGTACTGGAATTCCGATATAACTGCGCTGTATTTTATGCCGGCTTGGCAAATTGAGCATACGGACGGCACATTGATTGTGTATAATGCTGCTGATTCGGCACAGTATTTTATCACACGGTAAACAATGTGTCGAATTGTAAATAAAATATTAAATGTACTTCCATTTTCATTCAGAAAGTGGTATAATATTATCGTATTACTATGGATATTTGAACGTGCTGTAAACGCCGTTCCTCATATAACTCACAATTCCGCACAAGTCAAGCTTGGCGGATATCACATAGGTAAGGGTAGTTATGGAAAAAATAATTATAAACGGAGGCAGACCTCTTCAGGGAGCTATTGAAGTGAGCGGTGCTAAAAATGCAGCCGTGCCAATAGTTCTCGCGACTCTGCTGATTGGCGATAAATGTATAATTGAGAATATACCCAATATTAGCGATGTATCGTTTTCACTTGAAATTTTAGCTTCGATGGGCTGTAGAATTCGTATGCTGTCGAAGAATACTGTAGAGATCGATTCTACTCACGCTGAAGGCGGAGCCTCTCCATATGAGCTGGTACGAAAAATGCGCGGCTCATATTACCTTGTAGGCGCTGAGCTTGGACGCTGGGGACGCGCTTATGTCGGACTTCCTGGCGGCTGTGATTTCGGTGTACGTCCGATCGACCAGCATATCAAGGGTTTTAAGGCGCTCGGTGCTAATATCAGCGTTGAGAGCGGATATATAGACGCAAGAGCAGATGATGAGCTTCATGGTGCGTCGATATATTTCGATACAGTGACTGTAGGCGGCACAATAAATGTCATGATTGCCGCGGCACGTGCAAAGGGTATGACGGTCATTGAAAATGCAGCGCGTGAGCCTCATATAGTCGACCTTGCGAACTTCCTTAATTCCTGCGGCGCTAAAATATCGGGTGCAGGAACAGATGTAATCAAAATAAAGGGTGTCGACAAGCTTTACGGCAGCACTTATGCTATCATTCCGGATATGATCGAAGCCGGAACGTATATGTGCGCAGCGGCTGCTACACGCGGACGGCTTAAAATAACTAACGTTATTCCGAAACATCTTGAGTCTATCTCCGCTAAGCTTGAGGAGATGGGCGTAGATATAATCGAAAATGATGACTCAGTTGAGGTAATTGGTAATTTGAATCTGAAGCGGGTCAATATAAAAACGTTGCCTTATCCGGGCTTCCCAACTGATATGAATCCTCAGATATGTGTACTGTTATGCCTTGCAAAGGGTGTGTCTATACTAACAGAGGGAATATATGACAATCGCTTCCGATATGTCGAGGAGCTGCGCCGTATGGGGGCAAATATCAATGTAGACAGCGCAACAGCTATTGTTGAAGGTGGAACAGAGCTTTCAGCAGCTCCGGTGAAGGCAGTAGACCTGAGAGCAGGCGTTGCAATGGTTATAGCCGGACTTGCAGCAAACGGGCGCACGGAAATTGAGGATATCCATTATATCGAGCGCGGATATGACGACATCGTAGGCAAGCTGCGCGCAGTCGGCGCGGATATAAAGAAGGTTATTATACCTTCGCCGGTTTCCTATCAGAAAGCAAACTAAACGGTATAAAATCGGACGGTATGTACCGTCCGATTTTCGCAGGTGCATATGGAACTTTTACATGATGAATCAATAACTGAAATAAATGCAGATTTGAAGCTGATACAGAAGCGTGATGGACTTACGTTCGGCAGTGACGCTTATCTTTTGTCTGCGTATGTGCGCCGAAGTCCACGTGCACGTGTCGCTGACCTTGGCAGCGGAACTGGAGTGATACCATTATTGCTGCTTGCGAGGAATAAGGCTGCGGTCTGTGAGGCTATAGAGGCGCAGAGCGAATTTGCCGAGCTTGTCGACCGTAATGCCGAACTCAACGGTTTTAGTGAGTGTCTTCATGGTCATGCGCTCAATGTGCGTGAGCTTACTCCTGAGCGCATTGGCGGAATCGTAGATATTGCTGTATCGAATCCGCCATATATGAAACCGGTCGGCGGAGAGAGTGACAGTGAACGGAGGCAGATCGCAAGGCACGAGCTGCTTGGCGGTATAGCGGACTTCTGTGCGGCGGCGTACCGTGTTCTGAAGCATGGGGGATTGTTCTATGTTGTATACCGTCCGGACAGGCTCTGCGACCTCATATGCGCCCTCAGAGACGCAAGACTTGAACCTAAGCGTATAACGTTCGTACACGCACGACATGAGCTCGAACCGTGTCTTGTGCTTTGTGAAGCTAAAAAGGGCGCGGCTGCGGGAATATACGTAACTCCGCCGCTGATAATGTACGAGAGCGGTAATATTTATACCGATGTACTTAATAAAATTTATGAAATGGGTGAATTCGATGAGCCTTACAAAAGACCCTGATATTCTGTATGCAGACGAAAGTAAAGCTGTAAACTGCGGAGAGAAAAATAAAATACGACGCGGTACACTATATCTTGTTACAACGCCTATCGGCAATTTGTCTGATCTGTCAGACCGCGCTAAGAAGGTTCTTGCTGAGGTTGATTTTGTCGCGGCAGAGGATACGCGCAATTCTGCTAAGCTGCTGGCTTTGATTGGTGTTAGGAAGCCGCTGGTCAGCTATTTCGAGCATAACAAGCGTGAGCGCGGTGTAGAGATATGCGACCGTATCGAAGCAGGCGAGTCCTGCGCGCTTGTCACCGACGCAGGTATGCCGGGTATAAGCGACCCCGGTGAGGATATCGTAAAGTTGTGTGCCGAGCGTTCGATTCCGGTGACGGCAGTCCCGGGACCTTGTGCGGCTTTGACGGCGCTTACGCTGTCGGGATTATTTACAGCGCGGTTTGCGTTTGAGGGATTCCTTTCGACAAATCGCGGTGAGCGTTCGCGCAGGCTTTCAGAATTGAAGACTGACTCGCGGACGTTGATATTCTATGAAGCGCCGCACAAGCTTAAAACTACGCTCGCCGATTTGTACGAAGCTTTTGGTGATAGAAGGATCTCGTTATGCCGCGAGTTGACTAAGCTTAATGAGGAAATTATGCGGACAACTCTAAGCGAGGCTGTTTCGATGTACAATGAGCGTGAGCCGCGCGGCGAATATGTTCTTGTGCTTGAAGGGTGCAGTGAGGCTGACAAGCAGGAGGCGGCATTTTGGAGTGAGATGAGCATCGAGGAGCATGTCGAATTTTATATTGCTGACGGCAAATCGAAAATGGATGCGATAAAGGCGTGTGCAAAGGACAGAGGGCTTGCTAAGAATGAAGTTTACAAGCACTTTAACAAGTGATATTATTGAAAAACATCCAGTATATGGGAAAATAAATTCGAAATATCAATAAGATTACAATAATTTTTATCAAATTTACTGTTTGCTCTTGACAGACACCAAATTTTATAGTATAATATTCTGGAGATAAAAAAATCTCTTTTCCACTTGCGGAGGGAGGGATTGTAGTTAATGGCAGAGGTCAGAGTTAAAGAGAACGAATCGCTCGACAGCGCTCTTCGCAGATTTAAGAGACAGTGCGCAAGATCCGGAGTACTTTCGGAGCTGCGTAAGAGAGAGCATTATGAGAAGCCGAGTGTTAAACGCAAGAAAAAATCTGAAGCGGCAAGAAAGCGCAAATCTAAATAAAAAGTTTATTCCGCAAGAATTACTATGCTTCTGAATTAAAAGGAGTGGCGATATCGCCACTCCTTTTAATTTTGTGTTTAAACGGAGACGCTTTGGATAATTTTAACATAAAATATTTCTCTGGGGGGGGTATTATTAGTAATGTCACTTGACGAATCTTTTATAGTATGATATAATATATATAGTTTAATTCAATGAAAGGTTGTTTTACTATGAAAAAGCTCATATCTATAGCGCTTCTAATGGCGCTGCTGCTTACGCAGACTGCCTGCGGCGATACTGGTAAGCCAGTCGATACGGACAATAATGATACCGTGTCGGGCGATGATAGCTCGTCTGCTCCCGAAACTAAGCCAGAGTACGTATTCCCTGAGCTCGACTGCGATGGTGATACCTTTACGGTCTTGAACGCTTCGACAACATGGGGGTTCTATCATTATATGGACTTTGAATCTCAGACTGGTGAGATGCTCGACGACGAGGTGTACGCGCGCAATCGTTTTATCGAGGATAAGTTCAATCTTGAGCTTGAAATCGTCGAGGATGATATTGACCAGAATTATAATAAATATCGTACCGCGATCTTGGCGCAGGACGATGTATACGATGTCGCATATATACGCTGTGACCGTATGTCGTCGTTTATGGAGTCCGGCTACCTTTACAATCTGCTCGATTATCAAGAATTCCAGCTCGACAAGCCTTGGTGGGATCAGGTCATTACCGAAAAGTCGCTTATTGGAGATAAGAAGAAGCTGTATTTTGCCGGAAACGATTTCTCGCTTATCGGCTTTGAAGGTACGCTCTGCTGCTATTTCAACGAGAATATGCTTGATGACTTGGGGCTCGAAACTCCGTATAACCTTGTTCGCGAGGGAAAGTGGACGATTGACAAGCTCGGTGAATATGCGGCTGCGGGCGCTAATTTGAACGGTGACACCAGCTTTGCATGGAATGAGAGCGGCAATGCGATTTACGGTATGGCTTCATATGAGGATTCGCTTAACGCTTTCATAACTGGTGGTGGTGAAAATTATGTAACTATTGATGACAAGGGACAGCCGGTGCTTATCAGTAACCCAGACAGATTCTACAACATAATTGAAAAGGCGTTTAATATTTACAGTACCGAGGGTGAGTTCATATTCATGAACGGAAGCGGTAACAGCCACTATGAGATGATATTCAAGAACGGACGCTCGCTGTTTACTATCGCTGAAATTAAGGCAAGCTCGAAGTATCGTGATATGGACGATACATTCGGTATAGTGCCGATCCCGAAATATGACGAAAATCAGGATAAATATTACAGCCACCGCACACATATTTGTCTTACGATGAGCGTTCCGGTCACGAATCAGCAGCCTGAGCGCACTGGAATTATCATGGACGCTTTGTCGTATCTGAGCAGTACCAATATTCTTCCGGTATTCTATAATGTTAAGGTAGCTCAGAAGGGACTTAGAAATGATGATTCTATTGAAATGCTTGGCATAATCAGTTCGTCACGCAGCTTTGATATAGGAGAGGGCTATGCTTGGACTGAAGAACTGTCTGGAAAGGTTAATACTTCAGTTGTAAATCAGAAGAACAATAACGTTGTATCGCTTGTTGATTCTATGCGTTCGTCGATTGAAGCTGCTTTTAAAAAGACGCTTGAGTTTATGGAATAATATATAAAAAGTCAAGAGATGATGTTTTTAATACCATCTCTTGACTTTTTTATAAATTTTCGAACAATTTCACCGTTAGGGGCTTTACTTTTTTGATAAATGGTAGTATAATAATGCTGACGATAATAATCCGCAGATTGCGGAATAATATAAAATGGAGAATCATATGAAAAACGGAAAAATCGGATATGCGGTTGTTGGTCTCGGAATCGGCAAGGCACACGTCGATGCCGCTGCTGCTTCGGATAAGTGTGAGCTTGTTGCCGTCTGCGACCTGATACAGGAAAAAATGGATAAGGTAGCTGAGCGCTACCCGGGCACTCTTACTTATCTGGAATTTGATGAAATGATCAAGAATCCCGACATTGACATTGTCAGCATTTGTTTGCCGAGCGCTATGCACGCTGAATTTGCGGTCAAGGCTATGGAGGCAGGCAAGAATGTGCTTGTTGAAAAGCCAATTGATATCACTGTAGACGCGGCGCTCAAAATTGAGGAGGCACGTGTTCGCACTAGTATGAAGGCTGGAGTTATTCACCAGAACCGCAACAATGCTGTTATGAAGCCTATCAAGGAAGCTGTCGACGCAGGTCGTCTCGGCAAGCTTGTGCTCGGTACGTTTGCGGTCAAGTGGTATCGCGACCAGCACTACTATGAGGGCTGGCATGGTACATGGGGAATGGACGGCGGCGGTTCACTGATGAATCAGGCGGTGCATACTGTCGACCTAATGCAGTGGCTTATGGGCGACGTTGTAAGCGTTCATTCAACGATGGGTATTTATAACCATGACATCGAAACTGAGGATATGACTGCTTCTGTCATAACCTTCAAGAGCGGTGCGGCGGCTACGTTTGTCAGCACGACCTGTGCTTATCCGGGTATCAGTACCGATATTCAGCTTTACGGCACGGGTGGAACTATTGAGGCGGACGCGGATGTGCTCAAGCGCTGGAAGCTTCGTGATGCGGACGATGAGGACGAGGAAGAGGAGGATATGCTCGAAAAGTACGGCGGTGGAAACCGTATTGCTGAAAAGAAGGATCCTATGCTCGTCACTGGACACGCTTCTATGGTTGAAGATATGCTCGACGCGGTGATAAATGACCGTGACCCGCAGATACTTCCGCTTGAAGCGATCAAGAGTGTTCGTATTGTGAATGCAGTATATGAGTCGGCAAGAACCGGCAAGACTATATATTTTGATTAAATTTAATTAACGGAGAATATTATTATGATTAAGACACTTGGCGTACAGCTTTATACTATTCGCTCGGCTATGGCTGACGAGGACACAATCAGAGCCAGCTTCAAGAAGCTGAAGGAACTCGGATATGATGAAGGACAGACTGCTGGATTCTTTGTTGGTGCAGAGAAGTTTGCGGCTATCGCAAAGGAGACCGGAATCAGCATTTGCGGAACTCACTGCGGCTTTAATGAGCTTATCGCTGACCCTGATAAGGCTATGAAGGAGCATGAAATGCTCGGTACTACCAATATCGGTATCGGTGGTATGCCCGGAGAGGCTCGCGAAAGCCTTGACGCGCTCAATCGTTTTGTTGAACAGGCAAATGAGTTTGCAGCTAAGGTAAACAAATATGGTTTCAAGTTTACATACCATAACCACAGCTTTGAGTTTAAGAAGCTTGATGGCAAGCGTATGATGGATGTGCTCGTTGATGGACTTGACCCGAAGACGACATCGTTCGTACTTGATACATACTGGGTACAGCATGGCGGCGGAGACGTTATTGCTTGGATGAAGAAGCTCGCTGGAAGAATCGATATTCTTCACTTGAAGGATATGGGCATGGCTGACAGCCAGTTTATAACCGAAATAGGTCAGGGTAATATCAACTTTGACGGCGTTATCGAGACTGCCGCTGAGATCGGCGTTAAGCATTATGTCGTTGAGCAGGATGTTTGCCCAGGTGATCCGTTCGATAGTCTCAAGATAAGCAGCGATTACATCAAAGCTAAGTATATGAAGTAATATACTATTTTAACATAATTAAAACAGCGTCGGATATTTGTTATCAGGCGCTGTTTTTGTATATCGAAATATCTTTTGCAAATATAGCAATATATTTGTTGACTCAATGGTTGTGTTGTGGTAAAATTAAAGAAAAACGAAAGGTGTAAATTATCATGGAAAAAGATATTTACAAACATATACGTGCTGGTGAGGCTTATGTAGCTGACCGTGTAAAGGCTGATACGGAGCGCAGCCGTAAAGGCTTGTTCGAGCTTGTTATAACTAAGGACGGAAAGCCTATTGATGGTGATGTTTGCGTTGAAGCGACTATGACCGATATTGACTTCAATTTTGGCGCTAATATATTTATGCTAAATCAGTATGATACTGATGAGAAGAATCGCCTGTATGAGCGAGAGTTTACTAAGATCTTCAATTCGGCGGCTATACCGCTATACTGGGAGGGAACAGAGCCAACTAAGGGGAATATACGCTATTCTCGCGAGGCTCCAAATGATGTGTATCGTCGTCCTCCGGCTGATATCGTCGCTGATTTTTGCGAGGCTAACAATATTCGCATGAAGGGACATCCGCTATTCTGGCATGAGTTCGTTCCGAAGTGGGTGACAGAGTACGATTTTTCTGAGCTGAAATATTTCATTGAAAAGCGTTTTGCGGAGATTTCCGAACGATACGCTGACCGCTGCGAGCGTTTCGATGTGGTAAACGAGCCGTCGCGTATTTATGATGTATATATGCGTGACCGTGCGTCTGGCGGTCGGTATATTATTCCAGAGGATGATTACTGCGTATGGGCATTTGAGCTGGCGCGCAGGTATTTTCCAGCGAATAAGCTGATTCTTAATGATACTGTGGAAGCTGCATTTCACGATTTTCGCGGTAAGTACAGCGGATACTATCTCAACATCAAGGATCTGTTATCGCGCGGTGTGCAGATCGATGAGATCGGTATGCAGTGTCATCTCGGCGACCGCGGCGGCGTGAATGTGTATAATGGCGAGCGGCTTTACAATGTGCTCGACACTTACGCAAGCTTTGGTAAGCCGATAAACATTTCGGAGATAAGCATTCCGTCGAAGATACAGGGTGAAGAGGATGAAGAGCTTCAGGCTATTGCAGCCGAGCAGCTCTATCGCATTTGCTTCAGCCATCCGGCGTTGAGTGGTATTACATGGTGGAATCTGCCGGATGATGGCGTACTTACGACTAAGCGCAAGGCTGGCGATGAGAATCTGCCGTCTACCGGACTTATCGACGGCGATTACAACGAGAAGCTCGCGTACAAGACGCTCGATAGACTTATAAACACCGAATGGCGTACTGATGAGGTTATAAATACATCGAATGGTATTGCGTCGTTCAAGGGCTTCTATGGCAAGTATGATATCAAAGTTACTGTTGGCGGTGAAGTTGTTACAAAGCGGCTGCACCTTTCGAAGGATATGTCGCGCGTACGCAGAATTGAGCTGTAATTTAGGAATCAAGAGATTTTACAAATTCCCCCGGAGTTATCCCATAATATTCACGATATGATTTAACAAAGTGTGCCTCACTTGAATAACCGCATTCGAGTGAGGCATTTATTATACTTTCACCTCGAATAAGCAGCTCTCGTGCGCGTGTCATGCGCAAGTCGGTCATGTATTTTTTGTAGGTTGTGCCGGTTGTTGCTTTGAAGTCGGACAGCAGCTTTGAGTGTCCGACATCGAATTTTTCACAGAGCTGTGGTATAGTCAGCGGCTCAGATATGCTGTCACTAATGAGCTGGAGTACATCCTGAATATAGCTGAAATTTGTGGTTATTATTTCGCCGCGTCCGCATTCGAGTATTTGTTCAGCATAATGAAATATCATCGCTGAGCGGAGTGCATTGCCGCGTAGGTCGCGTTCATTTTTTACGATTTGGTCGCACAATTCACATAGGTTAGCAAGTTCTGATTCGTTTGGGTCGACACGCAGCATTGTTGCATTTGCATAAATTGACGTGTCGAGTAATGACGGTGGAAATTGTGTTATAATACTTTTGTCGATATGAATTATAAATCTAAGATATGGTTTATCTGGGGTAGCGTTGCCGCTGTGCAGAGTGTAGGGCCGATGGATGAAAAGTGCCGGATTATGGCTTGAATAGTTGATATTATGGCTTGTTGTTGTATAATTTCCAGAAACTATAAGTTTAACTTCATAGTGTGTGTGCCAGTGAAGATATGCTTGTGTGTGACCGATGGTTTGGGAAAGGTATCCGCCGATAGGGGTGTTGAAGCTCTCTTTTATATAGCCTTTAAGATTCATTTTATTCACCTCGGAATATTTTGATATAAAAACGCACAAAATTCAGAAGATTTTGATATATAACTGCGTACGCTTGTGGTAAAATTATTAAGAACAAACTATGTTGCATATTAAGGAGGATTATTATGCTTAAGAAATTTACAGCAGGCAGTATTATCTTAGCATTGCTTCTCGCGTCATGTGCGTGTGGGAATAATAGCGATATTAAGGATACTGACAATTCTGATTCTGTCCAAACGTCCGGGGGGGGGTTATCAGAAACAGATGAGGGTTCGGCTGTAGTTACTGACGATCTTGGTGATATGGACTTCGGCGGCGCTGAGTTCAATATGCTGACTCGCACAACTCCGCTGTTCTATCCTTACCACGACGTTGAGAGTGAGACCGGAGATGTGTTAAACGATGCGGTTTACAAGCGTACACGCAAGCTTGAAGAGAGATTTAACTTTGATCTGATCGAGAATTATTACGACTATACGATTGAGGGAAGCGACTATCCGAGACGATTTATGATGGCGAACGATGATACTTATGATGTGTATGTTGGACGCTGCGTGCATATGTTTAATTATGCTGCGGAAGGTATGCTGTATACATTAGATGACATCCCGAATATTAACACCGATAAGCCCTATTGGAACGCTCAGCTTCTTGGTGACCTTGAAGTATCTGGTTCGCAGTTCTTCGCAGTAGGTGATTTTAATATCTCTGCACTTGATTTTACACACGTTATGCTGTTCAACAAGCAAATGCTTGAGGATTATAAGCTTGAAAATCCGTATGAGCTTGTACTTGATGGAAAGTGGACATTTGATAAGTTTGGCGAGCTGGCTCGTTCTGCGGTTTCAGATATTAACGGCGATTCGCAGATGGATGAGCAGGACCAGTATGGATATACTTCCATCGGTAAGCAGGTACTGCCCGGCTTCTGGATCGCGGCTAATACTAAGTCCATCAATAAGAATTCGGACGGTGAATTAGTATTCTCAGCCGCTTCAAACGAGAGATTTATTGATGTATGCCAGAAGATATTCACCATTACTTGGGATGATAATATCTGGCATCGTGTTCCAAAGTCAATTAACAGAGAAGAGGAAATTGAGCTGTTCAGTCAGGGTCATGCGTTATTTACTAATAGCTCATGCTTCCAGATCTCAACTATTCGTGATACCAGCGTAAACTTTGGTATTCTGCCATATCCGAAATATGATGAAAATCAGACGGAGTATTATTCTCGTATTGAGGGCGCAGAGCTGTTCGGTGTGCCGAAGACTAATACTAATCTCGAAATGACCGGCGCTATTCTTGAAGCTATGGCGTGCGAGTCGCGTATCAGTGTTGTTCCGGCGTACTATGAAGTTGCGCTGAAGGTCAAGTTTACTCAGGACGAGGAATCGGCTGATATGCTTGATATTGCGTTCAAGAATCGTGTATTCGATTTCGGCGATACTGTATTCTGCGACGAGCTGCGTGAGGGTGTGTTGTTTACGGCGTTCACTAACAATGACAGAAACCTTGTATCGTTGTTGACAGGCGTTGAATCATCAGTCAATGCTGCGATCCAAAAGGTAAACGAAGGCTTTAAGGAAAACGGCTGATCTATAAATATTAAAACCGGAGCTGGATTTGATTTGCAGCTCCGGTTTTTTCAGCGGCTGCGTTTACTTTAAGCGCCACTTTGTGTATAGTATAGATGGCTTGCCGTCATATTTGCCAGCATCATTGTTATAAGCCTTCTGATAATATACAGTTACAATACTGCCGTCGTCGAGCTCTACGGAAGCTGGATAGCCGAGGTCTCCGCTTTCTGCACGGTCGTCGATTATATATTCATCTGTCCATGTCTCACCGTTATCATACGAAACGATAGCGCGCTCGCCGAATGGTGTCTCACGTCTGCCCACCGAGCAAATGATAGCACCGGACGAGTGGCACAGCAGATGTGGAGGTGATCCTGAAACTCCGATATTGCGCCATTCACTCCAAGTTTTGCCTTGGTCTTTAGATGTGGTTGTATATACGGTAAAGTGTGGATTGATCGCGTCTCCCTCTGCACGGATCGCGCCGAGCAGCGTTCCGTCCGGCAATTCGATGACGTGTGGTTCGTGGAAATTGTTCCATATAAGGTCAGCTGGCTTTTCGCATAAGCCGCGGCGTGTCCATGTATAGCCGCCGTCAGTTGAAGCATAAGCTGCAATGACATCGGGAGTTTCTGGGTTCTCCATTGTTGACGAACAGTGTTCCTTGCCGAGATATATCAATGTACCGTCCTTGCACATGCTTGGACCGTGCGGTGCAGTTATGGGTATCTGTATTGGCTCGCTCCAAGTGTAGCCGTAGTCTTCGGACACACGGATGAATGAGCCGCCCTGTGCAAGCTTTGGCTCGATGTACGGGTACATTGACAGCATACCGACTGTTGGACCAGCTTCTATCCGCTGTGCTGAGTTTTTGATACCCATATAAAAATATTCGCTCGTATAAGCTTTTGCAGGATGTGAAAACCATGTGATAAGCATTCTGCCGTTGCCCATATACAGGATACCAGCATCACGGTCGTCGAGATACGTGTCGTTGACGATGATTGGCGGCGACCATGTTTTTCCGCTGTTTTTGCTGACGTACATGGCGGTCTTTCCGAACGGGCAAACGTGCTCAGTGCGGAATGCGGACGCGACTGCGTATAATACGCCGGCTTCATCGCGTGCAACTGAGGGCCATCCCTGATATTTGAAGAGGCTATCTTTCACGCGGTTTACTATTCCGTGCTCTATGCAGCTTGGTGTGATTAACATTTTTTTACTCTCCTTTTGAGCGTGTAAGTTTTTAATAAATCACGCTGCTTTAATAATACACGAAAATCGAGCATTTGTCAATGGCTTTTGGAAAATTTATATGTGGAATATTATTATGTTTTACTGTAAATATCAATGCGGCTTTTCAAATATTCACCCGGGGTTATGCCCCAATATTTGCGAAAGGCTTTTATAAAATGTGCCTCGCTTGAGTAACCTACCTCGAGCGAGGCATTTACTATACTTGAACCGGATTCGAGCAGCTCGCGAGCACGGGTTTGACGCAGTGTGGTGAGGTACTTTTTATATGTACTTCCAGTAGCATTCTTGAAGTCTTCGAGCAGCTTTGTGTGACCTACGCTGAATTGCTTACAGATGTCGGCGATCGTCATTGATTCGGACAGATTTTCAGTGATGGTTTGCAGTACGTCCTGAATATAGCTGTGCTTGGTGATGTAACCTTCGCCGCGTCCGTTATCATATATTTGCAGTATCTTGTGTATAGTGAGTGCTGAATATAGTGCAGATTGGAAAGTGTCTGATCGACTCTGATTTATGTGATAAAATAAATCGGAAATTTCACGCAGTTCGACTGGGTTCGGGTCAACACGGAGCATAGTAAAATCGGATATTTTTGCAATTTCGGCTGACAGAGGTGCAAATTGCTCTATCGCGCGCTTGGAAATATGCACTATGTATCGTTGGTATACATTATCAGTGTCGGCGTTCAATTTATGCAGACAGAATGGACGATGAATAAAAACTGCCGGCTCGTTGTTTTCGTATTGTATAGTGTTGCTGTCTATTTTATAGCTTCCGCGTATAATGAACAGAAGCTCATACTTATTGTGCCAATGAAAATTAGGTTGGATATTTCCAAGTGAGTTTACAATTCGAACACCAATCGGCGTTTCAAATTCTTCTCCTGCATAATCATTTTGCTTCATCCTAAATCTCCGGACAATACTGGTGTAATTATCGGACCTTGTCGGAAAATAATGATATAATATTATCATATTTTATGATATTATTATATCACAACCAATTATTTTTGTAAATAAGGAGAAGCAAAAATGTTTTCTAAAAAATTTAGGCAGCTCACAAGCATAATCCTGCTTAGCTCAGTTGCAGCTATGGTTTCCTGTGGTGATAAGGGAAATAGCACATCGGACGACTCTTCGAGCAGAGTATCAGATACAGAGCCGATAGTAAAGGACGCACTCGAAGAACGTGCGGAAATTGCCGATGGACTTCCGGTAAAGGATTACAAAGGTGATAGTTTTACTATCGCTGCCGAAACGCAGAATGAGTGGATGATTCTTCAGGCAGAGGAGACTGGAGATGTTATTTCCGATGCTGTATACAAGCGCAATATGGCGGTTGAGGAGCGCTTTAATGTAAAGTTGGCTGTGCTCGCCGATTCGCAGGATAATCTTAATAGCCGGATCACAAATAGTATTCAAGCAAACGATGATGATATTGATCTTTGCTTTACACATGTTGTAAGTACCGGATTGATGGCTATGAATGATGTATTCATGAACTGGTATGACATACCGTATATTGATTTTTCGAAGCCTTGGTGGTCTCAGTCTAACGTCGATGATTTGACTGTTGACGGCGTTTGTCCTCTGGCTATCGGTGACTTTGCTCTCAATGCGCTGGCTAAGACGTATTGTGTGTTCTATAATCTCAAATTGGGAGAAGATTATGGACTGGACGATATTTATGGTGTAGTCAACGACGGAAAGTGGACAATTGATTATGTTCAGTCGATAACGAAGGATATATATTCCGACCTCAACTATAATAATGCTGTAGACGGTGAGGATCTGTTTGGATATATTTCAACTGCGCGTTCGTCGCTTAATACTTACTTGTGGGCTTTTGGCGGCAATGTGCTAAGCAAGAATTCTTCCGGTGAGGTCGAACTCGTATACCATACAGATAGAACAAATGATATGGTGAATAAGCTGTGTTCATTCTTTTTTGACAATGCTGGAATCTATATTAACTCTAAGGAAGCTGAATACAGCTCGTTGTTTGCGCTCGATCGTTTCGCTGCTGAAAGCGCGGTGTTTATCAATGCTTCTATTGGCGATTCGGTAGATTTTCTGCGCGAAATGAAGAGCGATTATGGAATCCTTCCGTATCCGAAGTGGGATGAAGCACAGGATAGATATTATACGATGGTTGACGGAAGTCATGGTATTTTAGCTGTTCCGATAACGGTAAGAGATACTGAGCGCGTTGGTATTATCACTGAGGCATTGTGTGCAGAGAGCTATAAAAAGCTGATTCCGGCATATTATGAAACGGCGCTTAAGACTAAATACACACGTGATGATGAATCAGTAGAAATGCTTGACAAGATCGTTGAAAGCCGTGTATTTGACTTGGGTTATGTATATGACGGTTGGAAAGGTGCGTCATTTATTTTCCAGACACTGATTGCTGGAAATAAGCCGATCTTTGAGTCTCACTGGGCCTCTAAGGAAGCGGCAATATCTGCGTATTATGATACGGTTATCGGCTACTTCGAAAGCTATGATGATAATCATTAAATAAAAATATATGGGCGGGGTTGTAACCCGTCCATATATTTTGTTATATCATTTTATGCACTTGTCTGTTTGGCGTTCTTCGGAGCCATTTTTGACATCTGGCGCTGTGCCATTACAAGTCCGTAGTATATACCTTTCTTACGCATGAGCTCGTCGTGCGTGCCTACCTCTGCAATCGTGCCTTTGTCGATCACTATCAGCCGTGTCGCATTGCGCAGCGTTGACAGGCGGTGCGCGATCGCGAGAGTGGTACGATCTTTGATGAGCTTTTGCAGCGACTCTTGAATCTGGCGCTCAGTTTCTGTATCGAGTGAAGCAGTTGCTTCATCGAGTATCAGTATACGCGGATTGTGCAGCAGCGCACGTGCGATGGATACACGCTGACGTTCACCGCCTGAGAGGGTATGACCTTTTTCTCCGACTTTGGTGTTGTATGCGTCGGGCAGCTTCATGATGAATTCATGCGCGCCGGCTATTTTTGCGGCAGTGATTATTTCATCGCGCGTTGCGTTCGGTTTAGCGTATGCGATGTTGTCGTATATTGTTCCGGCAAATAGGAAGGTCTCCTGCAATACAACGCCTATCTGCGAGCGAAGGCAATCCTGCGACAAATCTCGGATATCGATCCCATCGACTTTTATCGAGCCGTCGCCGATATCATACATACGCATGAGCAGATTAATGAGCGTAGATTTGCCAACGCCGGATTTTCCGACTATGCCTATCATTTCACCAGGTTCGATATGCAGGTTGACTTTTTTGATCACATCGGTGGTTTCGTCGTAGCCGAACGATACATTTTCGAAGTCGATAGTTCCTTTTATAGTTATATCTTGTGCATTTTCGCGGTCGGGAACGTCGATTTTCTCGTCGATTATCTCGAACACTTTAGCGGTTGAGGTCATGAACTGTACGAGCTGACGCGGCAGATTTGCTATCCAACGCAGCGGACCGTATATCATACCGACGTATGCCGAGAATTGCGCCATTTCACCGAGTGTCATTGTTCCGCCGATTATTTTATTTCCAACGTAATAAAGTAGGAAGAATTCGCCGATACCCATAAAGAAATTGAGCCAAGGCCAGATTGATGCCCAGAAGCGCTCAGCTTTTATTGTAATGTCGCGGTGCGCCTTTGCTATATCGTCGAAGCGCTTAGCCTCTCGTGCTTCCATACCGAACGCCTTTACGACACGTATTCCAGAAAAAATATCGTGCAGTGTTGTATCGCCCTTTGAGTAGATATGCCAAGATTTATCGTATATCCGACGCATGAAACGCCAGAAGCATCGGAAGGATATTGATACCAGTGGGGCAGGGAAGATAATCAATAATGCAAGCTTCCAATCGTGTACGAACAGCATTATAGCTACTGATATCAATATCAGCGACTGCTGAACGATATCAGGCAGAGTTCCAGTTATGAAGTTCTTTATTTGTGCGGTATCGTTATTGACACGGTTCATAAGCTCGCCGGCGGTACGCTTTGAAATACGCGATATCGACATCTGCTGAATCTTGCCAAATACCATTTCACGAAGTTTTATTATGACTTTGTTACTTGTTGAAACGAGTACACGGCTGCGTATGGCGGAGAGAATATTTGATACGACGTTGACCATCGCAAGCGAGATTATAACGATGACAAACTGGTACAGAACTACGTTTTCCGGAGTTGGAGATTTGATGAAGTCATCTACGAGTATGCGGTTTATCATAGGTGTTATCAGGTTTACACCAGTTATAATGAAGAAAAGTAAAATTGAAATGGCAAGATACCATTTGTATGGCTTTGCGATATCCCATAGCCGCTTCATAATACCTTTTTTGTCAACGCAGTGTGGACATACTGAGGATCCGGGCGGAAGCGGTCGTCCGCATTTTTCACAGAAGCGCACGATATCGTTGATATACTCAAAGCTGAATTCGCCAGTTTCCTTGTATTTGTTGATACGCTTCATTATAGCGCCGTATTCAGAAGTGTGCGAGCTGTCACTGCGGCAGATGAGTGTATCCTCACCATTTACAACGCAGTCAGCAGTCACACAGCCGACTCCAGCGGTGATTTTGAATTCACTTGCGTCGGCGAGCTTGATTTCGCGGACGCGTTTGCCGCCGTTATATACGATGAGCGTATCGCTGGTGAGTGCACAGAGTCCATCAGTATTTTGTTCTATTGATAGATCGGTTACGCGGTCGCATAATGTATAATCAAATATGACTACGATATTTTCGCGCGGTATTGAGCTGTCAATGCTGTTAAGCCGCCGCCACATCAGCTCGGTTTTATCGGATATTCGCTTCAGTGCAAGCTCATCCGCGTCGATATGGTTGGTTTCTTTCAAATGTTATCACCATCCTTCTTATATTCTTGTAAAGTCATTACAGATACAGCTCGATTTTTTTATAGCTCTGGCGGTCAAGATCTTCTATGCTCGGTATTTCGTAGCGGTTTCCGTCAACGTCGAGTATGAATATACGCTCGCCGCCATCGGGACGCTGCGACTTTATGATGCTGCGGAATGTGTCCTGAAGTGTGAAGCTTTTTTCGCCGAATTCGCACTCGGTCTTCCAGTACGAAAAACCATAGCGTTCTTTTACTGACAGGATCCTTTTTATTACCGGTGTATAGTATTTTGTTTTAAGCTCCTGCATTAGCAGCTGCTTTTCCGGCTCGTCAAAGTCATCGAGCGAGCGGATGAAGCCGACCTCCTTCTTATCCTTGTCAAGGACTGAGATGTACTCATACGGCATATCGAACGGGAATGCACGTGATAAGAAAATACGGTCAAGAATCTTTTCCACCTTCCCATCGGGAAGGTTTTTATTTTCTGGAGTTGCTTCGGAATTTTCTTTTTCGGTGACCTTCTTGTCCGATTCCTTGGCTTCAGCTATCGGGTCGTCCGGCTTGTCTACTATCGCGCGAATGCCGAGAAAGCCGTTTTTAACGGTCAGTTTACAGTTTTCCTTGTTCAGATATGTAATATTTATAATTCCACGCAGCTCGGATGGTACGCCTACTGCGGACTTTAATTCTTCTGACATAATTACCTCCGTTTTACTGTATATTTATTTCAGGCTTCAATGCCAATGTTCTTGAGTGCTTCTACCTGCATACGATAGAGATTGTAGTAGATGCCCTTCTTGTTGATAAGCTCGAGATGAGTTCCGAACTCAGGCATTTTACCGTTTTCGATCACGATGAGCTTATCAGCGTCGCGCAGAGTTGAAAGTCTGTGTGCGATCATAATCGTTGTGCGTCCTTTTACAAGACGTTCGAGTGCAGTCTGAATCTGGCGTTCAGTTTCTGTATCCATTGCGGCAGTTGCTTCATCAAGGATGAGTATTTTTGGATTTCTAAGTATTGCGCGTGCGATCGATACTCTCTGGCGCTCACCGCCTGACAGGTCCTTATAACCAAAGCCGATACGAGTCGAATATGCGTCCGGAAGCTTCATTATGAAGTCATGTGCTCCGGCGATTTTTGAAGCTTCGATTACTTCATCCAGTGAAGCTTCTGGGCGTGCGTATCGTATGTTTTCGAGTATAGTTCCCATAAAAAGGTAGGTTTCCTGCGATACTATCGAGATATTACGTCTCAGGTCAGCGAAGGAGATGTTTTTAACATTTACTCCATCAATTAGAATTTCACCTGAGCTTGTATCGTATAGACGTATCAGCAGATTTGCGAGCGTCGATTTACCCGCACCGGTATGTCCTACGATACCGATTACCTTGCCAGGTTCGATATCAAAGCTTACACCGTCAATTACTTTGCGATTCTTTTCATAGGAGAATTCGACGTTGTTGAATGTAACGCGTCCCTGCATATTTTCCATCGGTACAGGATTTTCGGGGTCTACTACTTCGGGCACTGCGTCCATTACCTCAAAGAGACGTGAGCAGGCGTTGAGACAGTCGGTAGCCCAATATGTCATGTCGATAAAGAAATACATTGGGTTGTAGACCATATTCATATAGGCTATGAATGTCAGCAGCATACCGTAGGTGAGGTCACCTTTTATTACCATCCAACCGCCGAATCCCCATGCAAAGATGTTTCCGAGATAGAGAATAAAATCTGCTATAGGAAAGGCGATATTCTGGAAGTCCGAAAGATTTTTCTCATTTGTGGCGAGTCGTTCAGAGTATCGGTTAAATCGGACGACTTCATTTTTTTCCTTTGAAAATGCTTTGACTACACGAATTCCGCCGAGTATATCGCTTAGTGCACCATTCATTGAACGCGAGCTTGAGTAGCGTTTAGCGTGCAGTTTATCAAGCTTTTCGAATACAAATTTGACGAAAAATACGAACGCGGGTATTGTTATAAGCGACAGAAATGCGAGCAGCGGGTTGAAGATGAACATGATTATCACAAGTGCGATAACCTGTACAACATTTATGAGAAAATACGGAAATCCGTCACAGAAGAACCAATATATCGTCTGCGAGTCGTTATTGACCTGCGTCATAAGGCTTCCAGTCTGTCTTCCAGTAAAGAAGCTTATCGAAAGCCGCTGAATTGCGTTGAATATTGTCTGCTTCAGGTCATAGGTTATCAGCGACGCGATTTTTGAGGTTATCACACCATTCATCATGTTGAGAGCGGTAGTGAATATTCTCATGCTGATTATGATTGCGAGTACGAGGGTTATTTGACCGAAGAACGAGCCGTCTTTATCTAATACTTCATCATAGTAGAATTTTGAGCCAATATATGGCGATACTACTCCGAGGATACTCATGATTATGAGCATGAGGAGTACAACGGCGAGCATTTTCTTATATTTAATGAAGAAAACGCTCATTCTTTTTATAAGCTTGCCCTTGTCCATGCAGCGTGGGCATATTTTGCGGTTTGTGTCGGGATAACGTGAGCCGCATTTCGGGCAGAACAGCGATTCGTTTGAATCCTCACTGTCAAGCTCGAAAGGTTTGCCTTCCTGTGCTTTTTTTACATATTTACAGAATAGATTCATTTGCGACTTTGATGTGTTTGTAAATATGGCGAGAAGAATATTTCCGTCGGATTCTTTACTTTTAGCGACTAAGCGTCCCGACGAGAGTAGTTCCTCAACCTTAAAGTCGGAAAGATCTTTGAGTGAATAATATTCATATGTAAGCTCACTGAATTCAGCCTCGAGTCGTGTTGCTGAAATGCTGGCTAAATGCTTGTGGTGCTTATTTTTCATGTTGGCTTTTTCCCGCAGCGTTACGACTCCGGAGATTATGAGTAGATCTTCGGCGGTAGCGGCGAGATAGCAGTCGCAGTGTGTGCCATCTTTGTTCATATCGCATTTTGCAAGCAGTAAAAGTTTATCAGGCGATATTCCTTTTTTGTCGATAAGATCTATGAGCCCAGATGGATAATTGTCAAGAGCTATCAATTAAATCACCTCATTGCTTAGTTATTATTTTGATGTTACTATGCTGATGATGAAGCATATATTTCTATTATACTATTTTTATCCTATATTGTCAATATAAAATATGAATTTATATGATCCTTCCCGAAATAATTACGGATGTAAATGCAAATAGCGCAATGCAGATATAAAAGATGCACAAAATCGGTATACGCTATTTGTGCAGTAAATTGAATTTTGCAAAAATATTTGAATGCTATTGACATAACTAAAGAAATGTGGTATTATTATAACCTACAAAGTAAAATAAAATTAATTAAAATTAATTTAGATAGGTATATTCTTAGATCGAATATACAACAGGAGATGACTGAATTGCTTAATTTAAAAACTTCAAAAGGATATAAAGAGCTTAAGCGTGACTTTTTGACCATGCCGATAAATTATCGTCCAGTTCCGTTCTATCATATGGATGGACGCTTTGCTGAGAATGGCAAGCTTACCGATGATGTTGCAAAGAATTTTGCGCAATATAAAAAGAGCGGCTATGGTGGAATTGCGCCGCTTCCAGTTTCTTCACAGGATGAATGGGGCGGCACGCTTCCGGAGTTTGGCACGGAAGAATATTATGACAGCTACCGTGCAATCCTTGACAAGGCTCGCGAGCTCGATATGAGCGTTATATATTACGATGATCTTGATTTTCCGACCGGACGCGCTGGAGGTGAGATGGCGCGTGTATTCCCGAATTCTACGGCGCTGACTCTCCGCCGCTTTGAATATGAATGCTCTGAGGGACAGAAAGTAAGCCGCAAATTGCAGAGCGGAGATGGATATAAGCTGATGAGTCTTGTTGCCCTTGAAATCGACCGCTGCAAGATCATTGATCTGCGCGAATTTGTATCTGACGGAAAGCTTGAGTGGACTGTCCCGGACGGCAACTGGAATATCGAAGAATATGTTTGTATGCCTGCTGGAAACGGCTATGCTAACTTTATGAGCTATGAAGCGTCGATGGATTATATTTCGCTGACTTACAAGCGTTTTGCCGACAGATATAAGGACTATATCGGCGATGTTGTTAAGATGACCTTCTATGATGATCTGCAATACAATGTACCTAACCGCAGAATGTGGGACTACAAGCTTAACGAAATTTTTGAGGAACGCTATGGTTTTGACCCAGCTCCGTATTATCCGGCGTTGTGGGAGGATATAGGTGAGGATACCGCGCATTATAAGTCGCTGTTTATGGACTGCCGTGCGCATATGTTTGCTGACGGATTCTTCAAAGCAGTCGGCGATTTTACCCGCCGCAATGGACTTATGTCGGTTGGACACGTGTGCGAGCCTAAGGATGCTTCATGCTCGTGGGTGTACGGCGACGGTTTCCTTTGGAGAAAGCCGGGCGGCGCTGTCGGACTTGATATGGTTCATTCATATATGTACGGCTTCAATGGTTTAAAGATAGCGTCGAGTGCGGCGAATAACTATGATATTGATACAGTAGTATGCGAAATTTACGGCAACTATGGAGTTCTTGACAAACGCATACTTTATTGTGAGGCGATGAATGCTTTCTCGCGTGGCGTAAACTATATGATGCCGCATACGCTGTGGTTATCTGGCAAAGCGAGAATACCGCACGAGGTATCGCACCGCAATCCTGAATACAAAAATGATGTGCCTGAGCTGCTCGATTACATGACTCGCTGCCAGACTTTGCTGCGTGGCGGACGGCATATTGCGGATATTGCGATGTTATATCCGATTTACTCTGTGCATTCGCAGATGTATTTGTATGAGGCCGAATATCAAGGTCATGAGTTCTCGACGACTCCTGAAAATACAGATTATATGACGCTTATCAACAGCATTATGGCATATGCCGGACACGACCTGACAGTTATACATCCTGAGGTCATGAGCGAAAATATGAGTACTGATGACGGTGTGTTGTATCTAAATAATGCGGTGAACTTCGAGCGCTACAAGGTGCTTATTATGCCGGGCATGTCGATGATAAGCCTTGACAATCTCAAGATGATCAAGAAGTTCTGGGACGAGGGTGGAAAGATCATCGCAACGGTTGAGCTTCCGTCGAAGGCTTTTGAGTTTGAGCCGGATAAAAATAACGACGATGAGGTCAATCGAATTATAAATGAGATATTTGGTACGACTGATGATGACCGTTCGGTGATACAGAATATATATGAAAATCACAACAGCAATGGCGGTGCGGCGTACTTCCTGCCGTCTGACAAGACAGGTGCTGACGGTACTTATCATGTCGAGAGCAAGCTTGTTGCAGAGATACTCGATAAGCTTGATGTCGCATATGATGTTGAGATAATGAATATGCCTACACTTGACGACTGCGGTGCGCTCAGCATGATATTCCCACTGTACAAGAATTCGGGAGTTGCTGACGCTATGCTGAAGAGCGGTGTCTTTGGTTGTCTGCATAAGAGACAGGATGGCTGCGATGTATATTTCCTTTCTAACTCGACCGCTACCGATTATGAAGGAAGCGTTCTGCTTCGTGGCGAGTTGAATCCTGAGCTGTGGAACCCGCATAACGGTAAGATCAAGCGTGCTGATTTTGAACTTGTCAATTATCGTGGTGAGGTTTATACTAAACTTAGTATTAAACTGCCGAGCGCTGAGTCTATGTTTGTGGTGTGTGGCAACGAGCGTGAGCTGTTCGATATTTTCCGTGATATAGGTGATCCAAAGCCTATCGAGGATTTTGTCCCGGAAGAAAAATAAATAGTAAAAAGAGCAATCATGTGGTTTACATGATTGCTCTGATTTTTTAGATTTCGAGAAGATATCCGTTATAATAGTGTTTTGCTTTTTTTATTGCCTCTGTGTTTCCGGTAACTGTGCAGGGAAGCATTAGCATTGGTGCATTTTCGATGAATATGTCAGCTGCCTCTTCATCAGGGATACTTACATATATGAACTCACCTTCAGCCATAGCGGCATTATCGTAGAAGCTTTCGTCAGCGAGTATTGGTTCGCCGAGCTCAGTTTTATTTATTTCGACCGCGTCGCGATTTGTGCAGGCGAATGAGGTCGTATCTATACGGTCGCAAGTTGAATAATCAAGTGTCGGAGCGATTTTGTCGGCACATTCGCGTATTTTCTTTATGAAGCAGCTGTCTGTGCCGCAGCAGCCGCCGAGTATTGGAATTCCAGAGTTCAGAAATTCGGGTACGTATTTTGCGAACGTGTCCGCGTCGAGGTCGAAGTGACGGCTTCCATCGGGTTCGTCGTGCGGCATACCGGCATTGGGTTTTGCTATAAGCGGTATCCCAAGTGCGAGCGAATATGGAACGAGCTCTCGAAGCAACTCAAGCATACCATCAGGACCCTGCGAACAGTTAGTTCCAAATGCGGAGATCCCGAGCTCAGCGAGCGAAATAAGGCATGATACAAGGCTGTCTCCGGACAGTGTGCGTCCGCTGTCATCTACGGTCATTGTTACGAATATCGGCTTATCGGATACTTTACGGATTCCGATGACTGCGGCGCGTACCTCTTGAAGGCTGATATTTGTTTCGGAAGCAAAAAAATCTACGCCTGCTTTATCGAGCGCCTCTGCCTGCTCACGGTATACTTCAACTACTTCATCGAATGGAGTATCTCCGAACGGTTCGATGAAAAGTCCTGTCGGGGACATATCACCGCCGATCAATTTTGCCTTACCTTTTGTGATAGCCACGAGGTCGGAGTTGATTTTTGCGGTTTCGGTGAGGTCACTGCGCTCAAGTGTCGGACGATTAGCACCGAACGTTGGCGTATATAGTGCGTCTGAGCCGCTTTGTACATAGTCCTGCTGGATTTTTTGAAGTACTTCGGGATGTTCAAGCACCCATTTTTCAGTGCAAGAACCGGCTGGCATACCCTCGCGCATAAGCGATGTTCCGGTCGACCCGTCGAGCACCATCGGAAGTGGAAAGTTTTTCGGGAAGCGGTAATAAATGCTGTGGAGTGATTCTGACATTTTGAACCTTCTTAATTTAGTATTTTTCAATATCTATACGTGTTACTTTATCGTGGATTTTTGTCTCGAGAAAGATCGACGCAGTTTTTTCAAATCCGTATGGCTCGTCGCTGACGTAATATTCGGTATTTCCGAGCCTGTTTATTTCGGTAGGCTGTACCATCTGCGAGAGGGTATCGGCGGCTGCCTTCGATGAGCTTACTATATTTACACCCGGCAGTACTCGTGCGATCGATTCGGTTATTATTGGATAATGTGTGCAGCCGAGTATCAATGTATCTGCACCGCTTGCTTTAATTTCGGCAAGATACTGCTTTGCGACTAAGTGGGTGACTTCGTTGTCAGGTGAGATAAAGCCATTTTCAACGAGTGGAACAAACAATGGACAAGCGGTTTGTATTATATCGAGTTCATTGTCAAGCGAGAGCAGCTTCTTTTCGAATGAATGACTTCCTATTGTACTTGACGTGGCGATTACGCCGATTTTTTTATTTTTTGTTAGCGATACAGCAACTTCGGCGGCGCTGTCAACTACGCCGATTATCGGTATTGAGGGGTATTTATTGCGCAGTGTATCTATTGCTATTGAGCTTATAGTCCCACAGGCGACGAGTACTGCGTCGACCTGCTTTGACATAAGAAAGTTGAGATCCTGAAGTGCGTATTTCGTTATCGTTTCTTTTGAGCGGCTGCCATACGGCACTCGTCCGGTATCGCCGAAATATACGATATCTTCGGAAGGCAGCAAACGGCGCACTTCTTTTAGTGCGCTGAGTCCGCCGAGTCCGCTGTCAAAAATGCCGATCAATGCTTAAGCTTCCTTTCCGAGCGCGATATCGATGAGGTGGTCGATTATTTCGCTGTACTCCATGCCATCGTTCACAAACAGTCGCGGGTACATACTTATTTCGGTAAATCCCGGAAGTGTGTTGATCTCATTAAATATGATCTCCTCACGTCCTCCGCCTTTGCGAACAAAGAAATCGACACGAGAAAGTCCTTCAACTCCGAGTATCGCACATATTCTCAGCGCAGTTGTACGGAGCGCTTCCTTAGTTTCGTCTTTTATGTCAGCTGGAATTTTATAGGTAGCGGGACTGCCAGAGCTGTATTTGGTTTCGTAATCGTAGAAGTCGCTTCCTGGTACGATCTGACCTATAGTAGTAGCTTTCATATTGCGCGGGCTGCCCATGACGGCAATCTCGCATTCCTTGCCCTTAATGTATTCCTCAACGATTATCTTTGAGTCATGCTCAGCGGCTTTTTTCAGCGCTGGAAGCAGCATATCGCGGTTCATTACCTTAGACGAACCTACTGACGAGCCAGCGTTGGCGGGCTTGACGAATAACGGATATGCGGAAAGGTTTTCACAGCCTGCTTGAATCTGTGGGTAGTTTGTTGCTATAGTCTGTGCGTTGACTATGATCGAGCGTGCCTGAGGTATATTGAAATTTTTCAGTATAAGCTTTGTGAATGCCTTATCCATGCTAATAGCGGATGTTGCACATTTGCAGCCGACAAATGGTATACCGCTCATTTGCATGAGTCCCTGAAGTGTACCGTCCTCAGAATATGCGCCGTGCATGACCGGGAATATCACGTCGATATGGATTTTTTTGTACGAACTTCCATCGGCAGCAAATACAAGCAGTGCGTGATCGCTCATCGACGGGGATATTGCAGCAGGGGATATTGAATCGGGATTTTCGCACCAGCTTCCGTTAGTGATATTTTCTACCGCGCCGGTGTAGTAGTACCAGTCGCCGGATTTTGTTATGCCGACTGTTTCAACGTTGTATTTTTCGCGGTCTACGTTATTGAGAATGGAGGTTGCGGACATAAGAGATACATCGTGCTCGGTGGACTTTCCGCCGAACAGTACGAGGAGTGTAGTTTTTTCCATAATTATTTCTCCGTAATGTTATTTACTATTATTTTATTCTGTTGTGATGTTTCTGCTACTTAGAAATGACAGCGACACGCAGATTCCCGCCGAAATCACGTATGAATTCGCAGTTTACATTTGCTTTATCGCAAAGCGCGGAGATTCGGTCGGATTGGTCGTAGCCGATTTCGAGTATCATTTTTGCGGACGGTTTCATCAGCTTTGCATAATCAAGAATGAAACGGTTATAGAATTTCATTCCATCTGAGCCGCCGTCGAGTGCAAGGCGAGGTTCATTCTGAACCTCCGGAGAGAGGGTAGGGATAACGTCTGTATTTATATATGGTGGGTTTGATGTTATTACATCGGCTTTAGATACAAGGTCGGGAATCAGCGGCGAATCGAGAACGTCGGCTTTAAGGAAGCTTAGGCGTGTTCCGGTTTTATGAATTTCTGCATTTCGCAGTGCGACCTGTAGCGCTGGAGTTGAGATTTCAACTGCCGTTCCTGACGCGAGTACCCTTTTTAATATAGATATTATTATGCAGCCGCTTCCGGTGCATAGGTCGAGAATGTTGGAGCCGGGGGTTAGATATTTTAATGCAGCTTCGACTATGTGCTCTGTGTCAGGTTGTGGAATCAACACATCGGAGTTGATGAAGTATTTGTCGCCATAGAAGTACGCGCGTCCAGTTATATATTGAAGAGGAGTTCCCGATAGACGCTTTTTAGCTGCCATTTCGATTTCGGGCGGCAGCTTCTGCTCACGGTTTAGCAAACACCAGTCGCGGGGTTTACCATTGAAATGGGTTATAAGCTCAGCGGCTTCATTTGATGGTGAAGTTGAGCCGCATTCAGTAAGAAGTTGTACAAGTGAATTATAAGTCATAAGCAAATTCCTTTCAACTATATATTATAGCAGATAATCAGGATTAAATAAATACCTTTGGGTGAATTTTTTTGTGAAATGAGTGAAGATATACTAATTGCACATTTTTTGTACATAAGTATAGCAAATGTAAACTAATTTTGATAAATTGAAAGAAAATGCAAGAAAAGGGTTGACTTTTGGTGAGAAGTATGATATAATAAATAGGCTTTGAGCGAGGGGGTGACCCCGAGCGAGAGGGATGAAAGAAAAGTTTAAAAAAACTTTCATCAAACCCCTTGACAAACGGCCAGAGATATGATATAATATAAAGGTCGCAGTCAAGAGAGG
>JAAVZO010000024.1 GCA_022791685.1 Clostridiales bacterium | reverse complement strand
GCTTGAAAATCTCGCGCATAGCTACGTTGATAGCGTCGCATACGAGGTCAGTGTTGAGCGCCTCGAGAAGAGTCTTGCCCTGAAGGATTTCAGCAGCCATAGCTGCGGAGTGAGTCATACCAGAGCATCCGCAGGTCTCAACGAGAGCTTCCTCGATGATACCGTCCTTAACGTTGAGGGTAAGCTTGCACATACCCTGCTGAGGTGCACACCAGCCGATACCGTGAGAGAGACCCGAAATATCTTTGATTTCGTAAGCCTTTACCCACTTGCCTTCTTCAGGAATCGGAGCTGGACCATGTTTCGGTCCTTTTGCGACCGTACACATATTTTCCACTTCATGTGAATAAATCATGTTTATTTTCTCCTTTTTTTACTTAGCGGGGAAGCCCCCGCGGGCATACACGCGCATATACTTACGACGCAATTCGCGTCGTCCCGCGTACGCGCGTCATTCTGCCGCTTCGGCATATTAAATTTGCTCGAAGTGTCAGATTGCTGTTAAATTTAGTATTTCCTTTGGCGAGTTATTTTACTTAATTGTTTGTAATTATTTCGCCGAAAACTTTGCCGAATGCGCAGGAGGCGTTTGCTTCATCGGTGTCGATGTGCATTGCAGCTGCGAACTTCGGGCTTACACGACATACTACATCACCGAAAATGGTGGTGCGTGCGTCGTTCTCGATCTTGACCGAGACTACCTGCTTGTCCTCAACGCCAAACTTTGCAGCGTCGTGGGGTGTCAAGTGGATGTGGCGCTTCGCTACGATAACGCCCTCCTCAATGTCAACTTCACCGCACGGACCGACGATCTTGCAGCCTGCGCTGCCCTTTACGTCGCCGCTCTCGCGAACCGGAGCATCAACGCCAAGTGTACGTGCGTCGGTGAACGAAACTTCAACCTGAGTAGCAGGACGAGCCGGACCGAGAATGATCACGTTTGCGATCGACTTTTTCGGACCAACGAGAGTTACACGCTCTTCGCAGGCGAACTGACCGGGCTGGCTAAGATCCTTCTTATGGGTGAGAGTCGCGCCCTTGCCGAACAGAACTTCGATGTGCTCTTCGGTAAGATGTACGTGACGGGCGGAGGTTTCAACTAATACTTTGTTCTCCATTGTTATATATATCCTTTCATTGAAATATTTTACTGATTTGGCAGCATTTAGTGCCAATATAGCACCGAACCGCGCCAAAACGCTGAACAATTGCCCATATAATATAATTATACTATATTTTCCGTGAAAAGTAAAGAATCAAATAATGAATTTTTGGTAAAACTAAGCTGCGAAATATAGACAAATCTACGAAAGGTCGAAATACTGATGGTATATAATAACAATAACGGACAAAACGAGCCGCTCGATACCGAAAAGGAAAAGAGTGAGCGTCGACTTGATGAAATCGAACGAACCGGTTCGGCGGTGACAAAATCATCGCGCGGTGCCCTGCAATGCCTGACCATTATCGGTCAGATCGAGGGGCATTACCTGCTTGGTGACAATGCAAAGACTACGAAATATGAGCATATCATTCCTATGCTGGTCGGAGTCGAGGAGAGCGACGAGATCGACGGATTGCTGGTGATACTGAATACCGTTGGAGGCGATGTTGAAGCGGGGCTCGCTATCGCAGAGCTTATTTCAAGCATGAGCAAGCCCACCGTATCGCTGGTGCTTGGCGGAGGGCATTCTATCGGTGTGCCGCTTGCAGTTGCAGCTAAGCGTTCATTCATCGTTCCGAGCGCTACTATGACCATTCATCCAGTAAGAACTAACGGACTTGTTGTCGGTGTACCGCAGAGCTTTGAATATCTTCGCCGTATGCAGGGACGGATCAACGATTTTATTGCCCGTAACAGCAAGGTCAAGGTTGAGAAGCTGAACGAGCTTATGATGCGGACTGATGAAATAGCGACCGATGTTGGCTCTATCATAGATGGAGATGAAGCCGTGCGGCTTGGACTTATCGATGAGGTCGGCGGACTTGACGCTGCACTGAAAAGCTTGCATGGATATATGACTGAAGGGAAATAAGTAAAATAGACGTGTTCGATAACCTAACCTAAGATTTTTAAAATGCTGATGAAATCAGGATTTTAAAAATTTAATTGAAAGGTTGTCGAACACGTCTAATAATGTCGCAGCTGCCTGTATAGACAGCTGCGACATTTTGTCATGGCTCAAGATTGGATTCGTCAAACAGCGGTGAAGCGAAAAAGTCAATTATGGATATATCAAGTCCCTGACATAATTCATGCAGAATACGAAGCTGTACTGAATAATGCTTGCAATTTATTATACTTGATATTGTAGATTTCGGCACGCCGCTGCGCATGAATAATTTATATTGCGTCATATTTCTTTCCTCCATTAGTTCTGACAGCCGAGCGCTTACCGCTTGTGAAAGTTCCATTTTCAAAATTTGCTCCTAAACAAATATATTATAATTATATACCATTATATTAAAATATAAAAGAAAATAGTCCATTTAACTGGACTATTGATAATTTTTGTGATATAATTATATTGTAGGTTACTTTTTGGAACCGTTTATTTAAACATTTAGGAGGACATAGTATGAAAGTTATGTTTTGTGGGCATAGTGATGTCGATAATAAAGAGGCTGTTCGCAAGTGGCTGCTTGATGTGTGTACAGCGTTGAGCGAGGATGATAATGTTACTTTTTATTCTGGAGGCTATGGCAGCTTTGATGCAATAGCTAAGGATGTGGTATATAGCTTGAAAAAAACAAAAGCAAGTATAAGAAATGTTCTGATACTTGCTTATTTGGATAGAAAACCTGATATTTCTAAGTTTGATGAGTCAATATATCCACCGATAGAGAATGTTCCCAAACGCTATGCAATATTGAAGCGGAACAAATGG
>JAAVZO010000023.1 GCA_022791685.1 Clostridiales bacterium | reverse complement strand
TGTATAAAGTCTTTTGCCAGGCTTTTCTTCAGAAAAGCCGCGTACCCCTCATAAAGGAGAACTAACCATGTACGATGTAATAGTAATAGGAGCCGGCCCAGCAGGAGCAGGAGCGGCGGTGTACTGCCAGAGAGCGGGACTTGAGACGCTCGTGGTGGAAGGCAGCGCGCCCGGCGGGCAGGTGTCGACGACGGATGTTGTTGAGAATTATCCCGGATTTGAGTCGATAGAGGGGTACGAGCTCGCAACTAAGTTTGCTAAGCATATCAAAAGCTGCGGAGCGGCGATGAAGTTTGAGAAAGTCGTTAAGGTTGAGCTTGACGGCGAGACTAAAAGGGTTTGCACTAATAAAAATGAATATGAGGCGCGCGCGGTCGTCGTTTGTCATGGGACGAAACGGCGTACACTCGGGGTCGACGGGGAGGACAAGCTCGTCGGACGCGGACTTTCGTACTGTGCAGTTTGCGACGGGGGATTCTATCGCGGTAAGACGACGGTGGTCGTCGGCGGCGGTGATACAGCTGTCGGGGACGCGGTTTACCTTTCGAGATTGTGCGAAAAGGTTTACATCGTGCACCGTCGTGAGGAGTTCCGTGCGGCTCGCTCGAAAATCGCGGCGCTCGATGAATGCAGCAACGTTGAACGGGTGCTCGAAGCTTCAGTCGCCGACTTCATGCTCGACGATAGTGGACGGCTGCGCGGGGTAAAGGTGAATACGCCGGATGGAGTGCGCGAGATAGACGCAGACGGACTGTTCGTCGCAGTGGGAAGTGCGCCCGATACAGAGATGTACAAAGGCGTACTCGAACTCGATAATAATGGATATATCGTCACCGATGAGTCGATGAGGACAAGCATTCCGCTCGTCTACGCCGCCGGAGACGTGCGTGCGAAGCTCGTGCGGCAGATAGTGACCGCCGCTTCAGATGGAGCGATAGCTGGCGTTACTTGCTCGGAAGAACTGCGCTGAAAAAATAAGGTTTTAGTATGATTGTTAAAAATATAAAAATATATACACTCGATAGCGCCGGAATCATAGATAACGGCTATATCGAAATAAGCGGCGGTAAAATTACCGCCGTCGGCGAAGGAACGCCGCCTGCCACTGACGATTGTGTCGATGGCGGCGGGCTCGTTTGCACACCGGGATTCATCGACGCGCACACGCACCTCGGGATTGTCGAAAACGCGCTCGCGTTCGAAGGCGATGACTGCAACGAGGACAGCGAGCCTTCAACTCCGCACCTGCGCGCACTCGACGCGATAAATCCGCTCGATATCTGTTTCGCTGAGGCTCGCGCCGCCGGAATCACAACGGCTGCCGTCGCACCAGGAAGCGCAAATCCGGTCGGCGGACAGATATGTGTCGTCAAAACTTATGGCAAGTGTGTTGACAAAATGTTAATAAAATCGCCTGCCGCGGTAAAATTTGCACTCGGTGAGAATCCGAAAAACACCTACCACGGAAAAAATCTCGCACCGGTCACCCGTATGGCGACCGCCGCAATAATCCGTGAGACGCTCGAAAAAGCACGCAGATACGCCGATGATGTCGAACGTGCCGCGAATGACGATGATTTCGACGAGCCGGAGTATGATATGAAAAACGACGCGCTGCTGCCTCTGATGAAGGGCGAGATACCGGCGCATTTCCATGCACACCGCGCCGACGATATCTTCACCGCTGTGCGTATCGCTGAGGAGTTCGGGCTGAAATATGTACTCGTACACTGCACGGAAGGGCACGTTATCGCGGACGAGCTCGCCGAACTTGCAGCTCCCGCAATAGTTGGGCCTAACCTCTGCGACCGCTCAAAGCCTGAGCTGATCAATCAAACATTCACAAATCCGCGGGTTCTCGATGAAGCAGGAATGTTGATATCGCTGACAACCGACCACCCAGTAACTCCTTTAAACTATCTTCCGCTTTGCGCAGCGCTCGCCGCACGTGAGGGAATGAGCCGCGAGTCGGCGTTGGCGGCTATAACGATAAATCCGGCGCGGATCCTCGGAGTCGCCGACCGCGTGGGTTCGATAGCTGTCGGAAAAGACGCGGATTTTGTGCTGCTTGACGGCGACCCGCTTTCGCTCGAAACAAAAGTGCGAGCAGTTTATATTGACGGAAAATCGGTGATATCATGAAGAACAAGCTTGCAGTAATTTACATATCGCTGGCAATTTTGTTGATAGCGCTGATAGGTGCAGGGATATATATAGTAATATCCGGCAAAAATAACGAAAGTAAAATTGGATCGCTCGGCGATAAGGTAGACGACCTGCGCAATGAAGGCGAGAAAAAAGAACAAACTATTGATTCGCTCGAAAGCACAAAATCGGCGCTTGAAATGACCAAGGCGGAACTCGAAGCTGAAGTTGAATTGCTTTGGGCGAAAATAAAAAAGCTCGAACAGGAAATTGCAAACTCCGATTCAGCATATTCTGACAAAATTTCGGAGCTAAATCGTCAGATAGATGTGAAAAACGCCGAAATCGCACAGCTCGAAGCTGACATCGCACGCTACGAAACCGTATACACGATCGACGTTCGCGAGCAGGCACGCCTCATTGACGAGCTTGTCGAGTACATCGAAACGAAGTGCCCATACGTGCGTATGGTGGATTCTACATCTATCGATAACAAAGGAAACGAGACCATAAACTATAAATGGGTGCTCGTGTCTGAACTCGTCAATGAGAAAATAGAACAACTTCGCAGTGAATTTGAGGAGACAAAAACTTCGAGCGGTGAAAAATTCGAACTGACAAATGATGAAATTGCACAAATACGTGCCGATATTCTCGCTCGTGATGATGTATACTACCCAAATGTCAGCGTATATTATGAGGACCTCGCGACCGGATACCACCTTGGATACAACGACGACCACATATACGACGCGGCGAGTGTCATAAAAGCGCCGTACATTTTGTCGGTGCTCGAGGTGATTTCGGCGGATGAGCAGAAATACATCGCTGACCTGCGCACCGAAGGGAAGCAGCCGGAGTTGGTAGATACGGACGACGACGGCATCCCAGAGACCGAGCTTATCGAGTACTCCGACCCGAAATACGACCTTTCGGAGGTCGTCACGTACAAACGTGCGACGATGTACAAGGCGGGTTCGGGAAAAATACAGGAGATGGAGGACGGAACAGAGTTCAGCTACCTTGATTTCATCAAATATACGCTCGAATACAGCGACAACGTGGCGTATAATCAGCTGCGCCTGCGATTCGGTTACGATACGATGTATGCGCTCGCACGTCGAGTCGGTGCAAAATCGATACTTAAAGGCGGCAACTCTATGACCGCGAACGATGCGGGCAAATTGTTCAAAGCAATAGCAAATTTTGTTGAAACCGATGAAAAATACGGAAAAATAATGGCTGAATCAATGCAGAAAGGCAACCACACGGTAATTATTCCGTTCGGAGTCTCGCCGAAAAAGGCGCTGCATAAATATGGATGGGATAAGGATTCCTACCATGACGCAGCAATCGTGCTTGGAGACAAGCCATACGTGCTCGCGGTATTCAGCGATCTTGACATCGGCGGAGATGAAGTAAATTTATATCTTCGTGAGATCGTCAAAAAGATTAATGTTTTGCACAATAATTTTTACAAATAAGAAACAAATACGCCCGATATCGGGCGTATTTGTTCAAGTTGACAATATGTTAAGTTGTATGGAAGGAAATGGCATATGAACACAAAACAGGCAGTGCTCGCACGCCTTGAAGTCAATGTTGGCGAGTTTATATCAGGTGAAGATATTGCGGAATCGCTCGGAGTCACGCGGGCAGCTGTTTGGAAAGCGATACGTGAGCTGACATCTGAAGGAATTTCTATCGATGCCGTCCGAAATCAAGGCTATCGACTGATGGGCACTGACGCGAATTGCATGAGTCGACTGTTATCGGCAGATAGAATACGTGCTTATTTGTCACAGCCGGACACAATAAAACGTATCGATGTACACTGGATGGTAGATTCTACCAATAAAATAGCTCGTGAACTTGCAAATACTGAGCATAATGATACACTCATAGTAGCTGCGGCACAGACATCGGGACGCGGACGGCTTGGGCGCAGCTTCTTTTCGCCCGAAGGCAGCGGACTGTATATGTCGTTGCTGCTTCATCCGGAGCGTGAGGCTTCCGACTCGGTGCTTATAACGACAGCGGCGGCGGTAGCCGTATCGCGCGCAATAGATAAACTTCGTACAGAATTTTTTGATGAATCAGTCGAACCTGCACAATTAAAATGGGTGAATGATGTATATATTTCCGGACGAAAGGTCTGCGGAATATTGACGGAAGCACAGCTTGACCTCGAAACCTCACGGCTGGAATATGCAGTACTTGGAATTGGGCTTAACGTAGTAGAACCCGAGGGTGGATTTCCCGAGGAAATAAAAAATCGTGCAGGTGCAATATTTGCAGCGGACATAGAATCTGATTTGTGCAAAACGACAATACCAAATGACGTTTTCAATCGTTTAGCAGCCGAAGTTGTGAATGAATTTTACAAGCTATATCCAACGCTTGACAAAGGTTTGTTCCTCGATGACTATCGTTCACGAAGTTTTCTGACTGGGAAGCGGGTAGAAGTAATCCGCGGAACGGATAGCTATGACGCAATTGTGGTTGGAATAGACGAAGAATTTCGACTTATAGTAAAAAAAATCGACAATAATTACGAAGAATACTTATCATCCGGCGAGGTTTCTTTGAGATTATAAGTAAATGGCAGGGTGTCTTTTGAAAAGACACCCTGCTTAAATTTATCTTTGCCAGACAATAGGCTCGCCTTTGACGTAGCCGTTCAGTGGTTCGAGGACTCCATTTTCCATGACATAAACGCGGTCGGCGTGTGCAGCGATCGATAGGTCGTGCGTGACCATAATTATCGTAATGCCGAGCAGCTCCTTTGTTTTGAGCAGTAGCGACAGCACTTCATCGGCGTTTGTGCGGTCAAGATTACCGGTAGGTTCGTCGGCAAATACAACCGACGGACGGTTTATCAACGCGCGGGCTATTGCGACACGCTGCTGTTGACCGCCGGACAGCTCGCTTGGAAGGTGGTGAAGACGATCGCCTATTCGTAAAGTTTCTATTAACTTTTTTAGATTTTCCTCGTAGCTATATTCCGGTTTATTGCACATAACTGTCGGAATAAGTATATTTTCCAGCGCAGTAAATTGTGGAATAAGATTATGCTTCTGAAAAATAAAGCCGGTATAACTTCCACGGAATCGGCTCAAATCATCCGGCTGCATTTCAGTAATATCGTGACCGCGGATGAAAACATGACCTGAATTAGGCGTATCGAGACCGGCACAAATTTGCAGAAGTGTTGATTTTCCCGAACCTGAGGCGCCTATTATCGCAACAAATTCCTTATCTTTGACTGTAAAATTAGCACGATTTACGGCGGTTACAATTGTATCATATTGTCGGTATTGCTTGATGACCGACTCACAACTTAAAATAACACCCATATTACTATATCCTTTCTAAACTAAAATTAGTTATTATTCCTCACCTGCATATTCACGATTATTTTCGGTTTCGGCAAAGCGCTTTAAAAATCCAGATAGCGGGAGCATTGATGAGAAATATCCACACAAAATCGACAGAATTACAGATACCGCCATCGCAATAATTGGAATTCTAACGCCGTAGTAATATGAATGAATTCCTCCGTATAACGCTGGTGGGATTCGTGTGACGGCGAGTTGGATCAGCGAAATTACGCCCCAGCTCAACAGGGAACAAACCGCAACAGACACGCCGGCAAGAATCAAACCGTTTTGACGCGAAAGGCGTTTTATGTCTGCTTTGATAGTTCCAAGCCAGATGAGCACTGAAAATTCCTTTTCTCGCTTTTTCACAAATAACGTCTGTGAGAAGAACCATATGAGCGGCGATATAGCCAAAACGAGGAACGAAATAGCTATGATCAGCGCGTAGTAGTTCATAGATTTCGTAATTTTATAATTAGAAGAGGTGTGATTATCGACGATAGATATTCGTCCATTGTAAAGTGACGTATACGCGCGTATATCATCGAAAGTCTGCTTTACCTTTGCTAACTCTGCCGAATAATCTACATATATATCAATTGTCTGCACTTCTGCGCTATCATCATGTACAAATTGACGATAAACTGACTTTGGCAAGTACACCGGCGCACCGTCGAGAGTGCTCATCCCGTCAATTATCGCGCACACCTTCAGCTCCACATAATCCATATTATAGTATGCGAGCTCCTGACGCAAACGGTTACTTCCAGTCAGGTTTTGGTCAATCGCACGCTTTTGCCCGGTAAATATACCAATTTTTACCGTGTCACCAAGCTTATAATTGCACACCTTTTTATTACCTATGTAATTAGTAACAATAACAGCCGTATCATCTGACAATATTTCATATGGATCGCCGGTTATTTTATAATTCCAAAGATCACTCGTAAGTGCGTCAATGAGTGATTTATCGGCTAAAATACAGTTGATATCGCTCGTCGCACGGAATCCGTCGTCAGCACTGACCATGTTCGCACTGGGGAGCACTGAGCCAGACTCGATCAAAATGTGTGAACGATAACTCAGCGCGTCGGCTTCTGCGTATGCGGCAATTTGAGATATTCCGTCAATTTGTGCGATATCACCAATCAATTCATCGTCATAAGTTGAATTTGTCGCTAAAGTGGCAACAAATTGCGGCTGACTGAAGTCGCGGCAGTAGGCGTACAGATCGGAAACATAAAATCCGCTGACGAAAACGGCTGAAAATCCGACGGCAGTTAGAACCATTACTGACAAATATCTCCTAAAACGCCACATTGATGCCAACTCATATTTGCGTGGAAAGTCGAGCTTGAAGAAATTGAATGATCGGCGCGGAGATACGACGAGATTGGAATTATCCTCAGTCACTATAAGATTTGTGACATCGTTGCGCGATACACGCCACATCGGGAAGCAAACCGACACCAGAACGATTATTATATTTATAATGAAGACTTTTAACAACGCAAACGGGTCATATCCGAATTCGAAGTCTTCACCGCGGTAAATCAGCCATATAATAAACGTCGAAAATGCCTGCGATGGGATGAAGGTTATCAGCGATACTACCATCATTTCCCAAAACGATGTCTTGCACAGCTGTCGAAAATCTGCCCCAAACGCCATATAAATTCCATATTGAAATTTGTAATGGTTGACACGAATTCGATAAATTGACGTAATAAGTAGAATTGAAACGACCGTCATTATAGCTGCGAACGCAACATAACTGACAAGATTACCAAGCTTGTATGACGTAAGCTTGTAAATTTCAGAATAATTGTACTTGATAGTTTGACCGGAAGACATACCTTGCTGAAGGTAGGGAATGTAGCGTTTACGGAACATTTTGAAGTCGGTTTCCATATTCGGACCGATGAAGTCGATGTAAACGTCATAAGTGGTTGACGAATCAGCAGCGTGATAATGATCGACGATTCGAACGATGTTGTAAATGTGATCACTTGCAAAAACTCGAATTTCGTCATTTTGTAAAAATACAGTTTGCGAATAACTGAGATCAAGCAGCACAATGTCATAGTCATATTCATCGAAGATGATATCCTCAGTAATAGCGGTGTTGAGGTCACTGGAAATCGTCAGCATTCCAAAGAAGCATTGAATCAGGAATAGTGCCGCAAAAAAGCTGGAGTACTGTTTCCAATTAAATCTCACGCTTTTGAAGGCAATTTTCAAATTGTCGCGTGCATTAAGTAAAAATTCTCCCAAAATATCACATCCGTTCGCTAAAAATTCAGACTTATTTATGTCTAATACAATTGTAACACAAATAAATGAATGCCTTATGAATTTTAACGAATTAGTATTATCAAATCGTGCAATTCATATGTAAAAATTTTGCTGATATTTTTAGTGATAATGCCATATTTGTCGAATTAAAAAATATTCGAAATAAAAATCGAAAAATCTATTGACAAATGCGAACGGTTGTGCTATAATATACGCAAGAACAATCATTCTAAACGATATTGAATGTGGAGGACAAAATGACTGCTACAACTCGAACATGGGGACAAACAATGCGTGTGTACATAGCTGATTTCACAAAATGCAATACTAAAATAGGTTTTTTTAGGGTACTGATACTATCTTTCGGTCTAAAAATGACACTTTTAGCGTCGGGCAGCACGAACATTTGGCGCGGTTTATGCGAACAGATCGCCGCTGTAACGTCCGGATTTGTGCCAGTGAGAGTGCGGATATCGGGACTTGAAAACGTATATTCGTTTTATCCGGCGGGAGTCGATACGCTTCTCAGAATTTTGCGAGCTGCCGAAGAGGAACGTCCGTTGCTGCGCACAGACGTTCGCATAGGCGATGCGATATGGGACGCTGGGGCACGGAATCAGACGCAAACATAAAGAGGAGCCTCAAATTAGAGACTCCTCTTGTAAATAATATTTAGCGACAATGCGCAATATTGCTTAGTGGTGGAATAGACGCACGCCGCACATTGCCATTGTGATGTTGTACTTGTTGCAAACTTCAATTACGTTGTCGTCGCGCACCGAGCCGCCAGCTTCGACAATGTACGAAACGCCTGAACGATGTGCGCGTTCGATGTTGTCGCCGAATGGGAAGAACGCGTCTGAGCCGAGCGAAACGCCGGTTATTTTATCAAGCCATGCACGCTTTTCTTCGCGTGTCAGCGGTTCCGGGCGTACCGTGAAATACTGCTGCCATGCGCCTTCGCCGAGCACGTCGAGATAGTCGTCCGAGATGTAAACGTCGATCGTGTTGTCGCGATCCGGACGGCGCAGTTCGGGCTTGAAGGGAAGTGCAAGTACCTTCGGATGGCTGCGCAGGAACCACACGTCAGCCTTGTTACCCGCAAGTCGTGTGCAGTGAATGCGCGACTGCTGACCAGCGCCAATACCGATCGCCTGACCGCCGTATGCGTAGCATACCGAGTTCGACTGCGTATATTTCAGCGTAATCATCGAAATTAACAGGTCGCGTTTTGCAGATTCGGGCAGATTTTTGTTATTTGTCACGATATTGTCAAACAGGTGCTCGTCGAGTTTCAAGTTGTTGCGGCCTTGCTCAAATGTGATTCCAAACACTTGTTTTGTTTCGAGCTCGTCCGGAACGTAATTCGTGTCCATTTTTATCACACAGTACGTGCCTTTACGCTTGCCTTTCAGGATCTCGAGAGCCTTTTCGCTGTACGACGGTGCGATTATTCCGTCGGAAACCTCGCGCGCAAGGAAAGACGCGGTCTGCTCATCGCATTCATCGGAAAGTGCAACGAAATCGCCGTACGACGACATTCTGTCAGCGCCGCGCGCACGGATGTACGCGGTACAAATGGGCGAAAGTTCGATTCCTTCTACAAAATACATCTTTTCAAGCGTCTCGTCGAGCGGCACTGCGACGGCTGCACCTGCGGGCGACACGTGCTTAAAAGACGCTGCTGCTGGAAGTCCGGTCGCTTCGCGGAGTTCACGAACGAGCTGCCACGAGTTGAAAGCGTCGAGCAGATTGATGTAGCCTGGTCTGCCGTTTAAAACCTCGAACGGAAGCTCGCCGTTCTGCATATAAACACGCGCTGGCTTTTGATTTGGGTTGCAGCCGTATTTTAGTTCAAGTTCCTTCATTTTACAGTTCTCCTTTATATTGAAAATTCTGCCGGTAAAAGGTACACAAAAAGCCCACCTTCCGGACAAAAACTAATGCCCAGACGGTCGGCAAAAACGGTAAAGCTCACCGCGTCATACTTCATGAGGTCAATTCCTCTCCCGCCAGTCGTATAACAATAGACCTGTTCGATAACCTAAACTTTAGCTTTTGAAAATGTTGATGAAGTCAGCATTTCCAAAATTTAATCGGGAGATTATCGGACATATCTAATAATATTATACCGCAAATCGTGCGATTTGTCAAGAGATTTTGCAGCCGATTAGGCAAATAATCGCTTCTTCTCGGCTACTTTTTGACATTGCCGCCGATTTTTTTGAGAAATTGAGATTTTTTTGCTAAAAGGGATTGAAATTCTCATTCGGATGTAGTATAATATATAATGAAGAAAAGTGAAATTACGAAAGGGTTCTGGATATGCCTGAAATTTACTCTGTAGAGCTGAGCAAGCTGATCGATGAATTTGCACTTGAAAAGATCTATCTACCGGACGCACCTGAGAAAATTCTGGTGCATTTGACTGATGTAAATCGTCCCGGATTGCAGCTTGCCGGATTTTTTGACCATTTTGAACCGCAGCGAATACAAATTATCGGCAAAGTTGAACATAAATATCTCGAATCTCTTGAAGCTGACGAACGTCGTTCGGCGATAATGGGATTCCTTGAAACTAAGCCTGTTGCGGTTGTTTTTTCCTCGTCGCTGGAAGTATTTCCTGAATTTGTCGAATTTGGCGAGTATTTTGAAGTGCCGATCTTGCGCACCGCCGAAATGACGAGCGCATTTATGGCAGCACTGATCGCGTCGCTGAGCCTTAGCCTTGCACCGCGGATAACGCGTCACGGCGTACTTGTCGAGGTGTATGGTGAGGGAATATTGATTCTCGGCGATTCCGGTGTTGGAAAATCGGAAACTGCTATCGAGCTCGTGAAGCGCGGCCACCGACTTATCGCTGACGATGCAGTTGAAATCAAGCGAGTATCCGCGAAAACGCTCGTTGGAAGCGCGCCTGAGATAATCCGCCACTATGTAGAGCTGCGCGGAATCGGAATTGTTGACGTGCGCCGGATCTTCGGTATGGGTGCGGTCAAAAATACGGAAAAAATAGACTATATTATCAATCTTGAACCGTGGGTTCAGGGCAAAATGTACGATCGCTTTGGACTCGAGACTGAGTTTACAGAGATTCTCGGCATAAAAATTCCAACAACTACCATTCCGGTAAAACCGGGACGCAACCTCGCAGTGATTCTTGAAATCGCGGCGATGAACAATCGTCAGAAGAAGATGGGGTATGATACCGCCGTCGAATTCAATAAAAAGCTCATGGGACAGATGGGCATACAATAAGGAATGAAAAGAAATTTTGAGAAAGGTATGGACGAATTATGACACTTGTTATCATGGCTGCTGGTATGGGCAGTCGCTACGGAGGACTTAAGCAGATCGACCCGATAACTGAGCATGGTGAATTCATCGTGGATTTTTCGATTTACGATGCAGTTCAGGCCGGCTTCGATAAGGTCGTATTTATAATTAAGGAAGAAAACTACGATGTTTTCCGTGAAACAGTTGGAAAACGTGTAGAAAAAGCTGTAGAAGTCAAGTATGCTTTCCAGAAAATGGATAATATCCCGGATGGATTCACACTTCCAGAAGGACGTGAAAAGCCGTGGGGAACTGGTCATGCAGTACTGGCTGCGGCAGATGTTGTAAATGAGCCGTTCGCGGTAATCAACGCCGATGATTTCTATGGACGCGACGCATTCGTTAAATTGCACAAATTCTTGTGCGAGGAGAAATCCGACACCGCGCGTGCACATTACGCAATGGCGGGCTACATACTTGAAAACACGATTACCGAAAATGGCTACGTTTCGCGCGGAATCTGCGATGTTAAGAACGGATTCCTTCAGAATGTTGTTGAACGCACGAAAATTCAGGAAAACGACGGCGTTGTTCAGTATTGCGAGAATGACAATTGGGTCGATATCGACCGCAAATCAGTCGTTTCGATGAATTGCTGGGCGTTTACACCGGAAATATTCAGTGCATTGCACAATGGATTTGTTGAATTTTTGACCGAACTGCCAAATACACCGAATCCTCTTAAAGCTGAATTTTTCCTGCCGTTCCTTGTTCAGCACGAGATCGACTGCGATACGTGTGATGTTCGCGTGCTTGAAACGAGCGCTAAGTGGTACGGTGTTACATATCATGAAGATAAGCCGAGATTTGTCGAATTCATTAAGAACGAAACAGCAGCTGGCGTGTACCCAGACGGCCTTTGGAAATAATAACAAAATATTATATATTTAGGAGATAAATAATGTCTATTCTTGTAACTGGCGGTGCCGGATTTATTGGCTCGCATACTGTGGTAGAACTGCTCAACGCAGGTAAAGAAGTTGTCATTGTTGACAATTTTGTGAATTCTAAGCCGGTCGTGCTTGACCGGATCCGCGAGATCACTGGTAAAGATTTCAAATTCTATAACGCAGACCTCTGCGATATGAGCGCACTTGAAGTTGTGTTCAAGTCCGAAAAAATCGACTCAGCGATTCATTTCGCCGGACTTAAAGCGGTAGGCGAATCTTGCCAGATTCCGTTAAGATACTACCAAAATAACCTCATAAGCACTCTCAATTTGTGCGAATTGATGGCAAAATACGACTGCAAGAACATTGTTTTCAGTTCGTCTGCGACTGTTTACGGCAAGCCGGCAAGCGTTCCGATCCGCGAAGATTTTCCGAACTCGGCAACCAACCCTTATGGCGAAACCAAGCTGATGATCGAGCACATTCTTAAGGACCTCTACAAGGCTGACGCTGGCTGGAATACTGCGATCCTGCGCTATTTCAATCCGATCGGCGCGCATTCGAGCGGCAAGATCGGCGAAGACCCAAGCGGAATTCCGAACAACCTTATGCCGTACATCACGCAGGTTGCGATAGGAAAGCGCGAGTGCCTGTCAGTTTATGGAAATGATTACGCAACACACGATGGAACCGGAGTTCGCGACTACATCCACGTCGTTGACCTCGCTAAGGCACACCTCGCGGCGCTGAATTGGCTTGAAAAAAAGCCCGGACTCGACGTTTTCAACATCGGAACCGGTCACGGCTACTCTGTGCTTGACATCGTTAAAGCGTATGAGTCAGCAAACGGAATCAAAATCAACTACAAGATCGCAGACCGTCGTCCTGGTGATATTGACGAATGCTATGCTGACCCGACAAAGGCGCGTGAGGTTCTCGGTTGGGAAGCGAAGTTCGGAATTGAAGATATGTGCCGCGACTCGGCTCACTGGCAGCAGCTTAATCCGAACGGCTACGATGCGTAAAATTTACACATCACAGTATGATTGTTAATAAAATTGGAGAAAATAATGATTACAAAAGAACTTTTTGGCAAAAAGCCATGCGGCTGCGAGGTATACGCATACACTCTGACAAATAAAAATGGTGCGAGCGTGAAAATTCTGACTATGGGCGGAATTTTACAGCAGCTCAATATTCCGGATCGTGACGGCAAGCTCGCAGACGTAATATGCGGTTTCGATACAGTCGACAATTACCTTAACGGCGGCGGATATCAGGGCGCGCTTATTGGACGCTATGGAAACCGCATCGCTAACGGTAGATTCACACTGAATGGTGTTACTTATCAGCTTGCACAAAATAGCGGAATATCCAATCATCTTCACGGTGGAAATGTTGGATTTAACCAAAAAATATGGGATGCAGTTCCATTTGAAAAGGCAGATGAGTGTGGACTTATCATGACCATGACGAGCCCTGACGGTGAAGAAAATTATCCCGGAAAGCTCGATGTAAAGGTCACATACACATTTACCGACGCAAATGAGCTAAAAATCCATTATGAAGCTGAAACAGATAAGGATACTATCGTCAATATGACGAATCATAGCTATTTCAATCTCGGTGGATACGATTCCGGATTGGTGCTTGATCAGGAGCTTTGGGTTGACTCAGATTCGATCACTGAGGTGGACGAAAATCTGATTTCGACCGGAAAAGAGTATGCGGTGAAGGGTACTGCGTTTGACTTCAATACACCCACGAAGATCGGCGCACGCATAGAAACCGACGACGTTCAACTCGCATTCGGCGGAGGCTATGACCACAACTACAATCTTAAAACTAACGGAAAATCCGCAAAAGTAGCTGAACTTTATGACCCGAAGTCGGGACGCGTTATGAGCGTGATCACTGATCAGCCGGGCGTTCAGGTATATGCCGGAAATCAGATGGGCGGCGACGTTCCATTCAAGGGCGGCATCAAGCAGGTCCCAAGAAGCGCAATTTGCCTCGAAACCCAGCATGCACCGGACTCCCCGAACCATCCGAACTTCCCAACCACTACATTAAAAGCTGGAGAAAAGTACGATACTACAACAGTCTACGCATTCAGCGTTAGATAAAAACGCAGCATATCAGTCAATCGAGTTTTGCGCTCGATTGGCTGATATAAACTATCTTTCTGTTTTTCAAGAAGGGAATATATGACTGAAATATTACTCGATGCCCTGATGGACTCGCTGAAAATGCTTCCATTTTTGCTCGCAGTCTACTTAATAATAGAATTTGTTGAGCACAAGGCGGTGGACAAAATTCGTGCGGCATTTGCGAGCGAGCGGCTTGGTGTCATTAGTGCAGCTGCATTAGGACTTTTCCCGCAGTGCGGGTTTTCGGTTGCAGCGGCGAATTTGTACTCTGAGCATTTGATTACGGTCGGAGCGCTTATTGCGGTATTTATATCTACATCTGACGAAGCGATTCCGATCGTTGCATCGAGTCCAAGCACTGCGAAATGGCTGTTGCCGTTACTTGGGATTAAGCTATTATATGCAATAATTGCCGGAATGGCTGCAAATTTAATATTTAAAATTACCAAACTTGATCATAATTCAATAAAGCTGGAACATCATTCTACACACGTTCATGAGGGCGGAGAGCATCACCATTGTGCAAACTGTGATTCAAACGATGGAATATTCAAAAACGCAGTGAAACGCACAGCTTCAATATTTTTGTTTATATTGATAACAGGCATTTTGTTGAATGTGCTGATTTATTTCATTGGCGAAGAACGCTTGTCAACATTGCTTCTTACTAACAGCTTTGCGCAGCCTTTGATCGCCGCAGTGATAGGATTGATACCGAATTGCGCTGCAAGTATAGTGCTATCGAAACTTTTTGTTTCTGGAGCCATTAGCTTTGGTGCGCTGACAGCCGGATTATGCGCCGGTGCTGGTGTCGGACTTGTCGTACTATTCCGGGTAAATCGCAATATGAAGCAAAATATATCAATATTAGGTATTTTGTACCTGTCATCTGCGTTGATTGGAATAATATTACAACTGATAATGTGAATAATCGGTAAAATAAATGTAAAGGAAATCAATTTATGTTCGAAAAACTCGGTGAAACTGAGAAACTTTATGAAAAAATAGCCTACGATCTCTCTGAGCCGGAGGTCGTTTCCGACCAAGAGCGTTTCACTAAGCTAATGCGCGAGCATAAGCGTCTTACGCCAATAGTCGAAAAATATCGCGAATATATGCGCTTGGTTGCTCAATTTGACGAAGCGAATGAACTGCTGAATTCTGGTGATAGTGAGCTTGCTGAGCTTGCTCAATCAGAATTGGATGAAGCAAAGGAAAAACTGCCTGAAGTTGAACATGAGTTGCAAATTTTATTGCTTCCGCATGACCCGAATGATGAAAAAAATGTAATTATGGAAATTCGTGGCGGTGCAGGCGGCGAAGAAGCGGCGTTGTTTGCGTATGTTTTGTACAGAATGTACAATATGTATGCAGCCACTGTTGGATGGAAGACTGAAATAATAAGCCTAAACGAGACGGAACTCGGAGGATTTAAGGAGGTTACCTTCATGATCGAAGGTGAAGGAGCATATTCGCGCTTGAAGTACGAATCTGGTGTTCATCGAGTCCAACGTGTTCCTGAGACAGAAGCGCAGGGAAGGATCCACACATCAACTGCTACGGTTGCGGTTTTACCAGAAGCCGAAGATGTCGAAATCGAAATAAATCAGAGCGATTTAATAATCGAGACGTGTAAATCGAGCGGTGCAGGTGGCCAGCATGTTAATAAAACTGAATCTGCCATTCGACTGATCCATAAACCCACCGGAATTGTCATAGAATGCCAGGACGAACGCTCACAGTTCAAGAATCGCGATAAGGCTATGAAGCTGCTCAGAACAAAGCTTTTCGACATGAAACAGGCGGAGCAGGACGCGAAAATTGCGTCTGAACGGCGTAGTCAGGTAGGAACTGGAGACAGAAGCGAGCGAATCCGCACATATAACTATCCGCAAAGCCGAGTGACCGATCACAGAATCGGGTTGACTTTGCATTCACTTGAAAGCTTCCTGAATGGCGAAATTGATGAAATGCTGACAGCACTTGCGACAGCTGACACGGCAGCAAAGCTCGCGAAAAGTATGGAAAATGATAACTGAATATTTCAAAATAGGAAATAATATATTACAAAATCAAGAATATTTCAGGCGTGCAGGTGAAATAATTCGCAGTGGTGGATTGGTGGCATTTCCCACTGAAACTGTATATGGGTTAGGCGCGAATGCGTTAGATTCGGACGCTGCAAAAAAAATATACGAGGCTAAGGGAAGACCGTCAGATAATCCTTTAATTATTCACATTGCAAAAGTTGAAGACGCTGACAAATATTGTTATACAAACGATTTATATCACATTCTTGCGCAAAAATTTATGCCCGGTCCGCTTACCGTCATTTTGCCCAAACGCGATTGTATACCGTATACAGTTACTGGCGGGCTGGATACAGTCGCAGTGCGCTTGCCGGCTGACCAGAATGCGCGTGCATTGATAGAAGCCGCAGGCGTGCCGATAGCTGCTCCGAGCGCAAATCGTTCAGGAAAACCGAGCCCGACAACTGCAAAGCACGTGCTTGAGGATATGAACGGACGTATAGATATGATAATTGATGGTGGAGAGTCTGATATTGGTCTTGAATCGACGATTGTCAAGCCTGAGGATGGATATCTCAATCTTCTGCGTCCAGGCGGTATCACGCTTGAAATGCTGGAGGAAATTTCGCCTGTAAAAATAGACAAAGCTATTACGCAAAAATTAAATAAAAATGAACGTCCTCTCGCTCCTGGGATGAAATATCGTCATTATGCACCTGATACTAAGGTTGTATTGATTGATTCAGATCTTAATAGCTTTATAAAATTTATAACTGAGCAATCTAAAAATAGAAATATAGCTGTAATTGTTTCGAATACTGATGCTGAAGAACTGAAAAAAACAAACGCGGCAGTTCTTACATACGGTGATGACGACGCAACTGAGGCACATAATTTGTTCGCACGGCTTCGTGAGGTTGATGAACGAAAGTGTGAAATTGCTTATGCTCGACTTCCCGAAAAATCAGGAATCGGACTCGCTGTCTACAATAGGATAATAAAAGCTGCCGGATACGAAGTGATAAAGCTATCGTAAAACTGTGCAAAATATATATAAATAATTAACAAGGATTGATAAAATGGCAAAGAAATCAAGCGGAAACGAACATACTTCGTCAAAAATAACATCAGAAGTTACCGATCAAGCGATAACTGACACGGTACGAACTAACTTTATGCCGTATGCGATGTATGTCATTCGTGAGCGCTCGATTCCTGAAATTGATGGATTTAAGCCGTCACACCGCAAATTATTGTACACAATGTACAAGATGGGGCTTCTTACTGGACCACGTGCAAAAAGTTCTAAAGTCGTAGGACAAACAATGACATTGAATCCACACGGAGATGCAGCAATTTACGAGACAATGGTTCGTCTGACGCGTGGAAACGAAGCACTATTACATCCATTTATTGACTCAAAAGGAAGCTTTGGTAAGCAGTACAGCCGCGATATGGCATATGCTGCGGCACGATATACTGAGGTCAAGCTTGACCCGTTTTGCAATGAGCTATTTCGCGGAATAGACAAAAATGCTGTCGATATGATCGACAATTTTGACGCGACAACTAAAGAGCCATTGCTGCTACCAACAACATTTCCAAATGTGCTTGTGTCTCCAAATCTTGGAATTGCTGTCGGTATGACCACCAATATTTGTTCGTTTAATTTGGCTGAAATTTGTGATGGAACTATACAATTATTGCGCAAACCAGACACAACAGTCGATAAAATGCTTGATATTATCAAGGCGCCGGACTTTCCAGGCGGTGCATATCTTCTCTATGACCGTGACAAGCTTCGTTCGATTTATAAGACTGGACGAGGAAATTTGACTTTGCGTGCGCGTTATACTTACGAGAAAAAAGACAATTGTATCGATATAACGCAGATTCCGTATTCTACGTCAATCGAGCTGATAATGAAACGCATTGGCGACCTTGTGAAAGAAGGCAAACTGAAAGAGATCACAGATTTTCGTGATGAAATTGACCTATCCGGATTTAAGCTTACGCTCGATTTGCGTCGCGGTGTTGACCCGGATAAATTGATGGCAAAACTATACAAGCAAACGCCGTTACAAGATGATTTTTCATGCAATTTTAATGTTTTGATCGATGGAACACCAAAGCAGCTCGGCGTGATCGAGATCTTGAAGGAATGGATCTCCTTCAGAATGGAATGTGTGCGCCGTGAACTTAGTTACGAGCTTAACAAAAAACAGGATAAATTGCATTTACTTCTCGGACTTGGGAAAATTTTGCTGGACATTGACAAAGCTATTCGCATTGTTCGTGAGACTGAGCTTGAGTCAGATGTCGTGCCAAATTTGATGGAGGGTTTCCAAATCGACCAAATTCAGGCAGAATATATTGCGGAAATCAAGCTGAGAAATCTCAATCGAGAGTACATAATCAATCGGATCAAGGAGATCGAAACTCTGCAAAAGGATATAGCTGAACTGAAGTCAAAGATTGGTGACGATTTGAAGGTCCGCGAACATATCGCGGCCGAACTGCGCGAGATAAAGAAAAAATATTCGAAACCGCGTATGACACAGTTGATTTATGGCGACGATATTGAGCTTCCAGAGCCTGAGGTGGAGGAAGAAAATTACAGCGTTCACATTTATTTTACACATGATGGCTATTTTAAGAAGATCACTCCCCAGTCGCTGCGTGGAAATGATGAGCAAAAGCTAAAGGAAGGTGACTCGGTCCTTCTCGAACAAGACGCAGAAAATCAATCTGAGCTGCTATTCTTTAGTGATAATGCACAATGCTATAAGGCGAAATTATCGGATTTTGAATCAATAAAGTCGTCGCAGCTCGGAGATTACATACCGGCTAAGCTTGGATTTGATGAAGGCGAGCACGTTGTGGCGATGGCAGTGGTCGATGAATATCGAGATAGCGATAACATACTATTTTTCTTCGAAAACGGAAAGGGCGTTAGAGTTCCTGTCAATTCTTACCAAACAAAAACGAACCGCCGCAAACTAACTGCTGCTTACTCTGACGCTTCGTCGCTGGTTTCAGTTTTGTATGAGCGCAAACCGATGCAAATTTTGCTTGTCAATGACCAGCGTCGAGCGATTTCGATCACAAGCGAGCTGATACCGCTGAAAACGACGCGAACTTCAGGCGGAATACAGTTGATCAATCTCAAAAAAGGGCAGAAGTTAGCAGCTGCGATTACCAATTTTGAGTCAAAAATTACAAATTCAAGCAAATACGTAAAAAATAAGCTGCCTGCAACGCCGATTCTACTCGAAGAATTTGATATTGAAAAGCAGCAAATCAGGTTTGAATAAAAATTCCTTCCTTATTATATAGGTGTGAAATGAACATAAACAGAAATTTTCCGATAGTAGAAGTGTCTCGAAAGGCACAGGCGGCGATTGAAAATGGGCACCCTTGGGTATACGATGCTGAGGTGCGAAGAGTAGAACCCGCAGAATTTGAAAACGGTTCGCTTGTAGACGTAATAAGTGACAAGGGACGATACCTCGGAACTGGAATATTCAGCGGATTGTCCAAAATTCGTGTGCGCATATTGTCAAGAAATGCAAATGATAAATTTGACGAAGCATTTTGGCGCAGACGCGTCAACTACGCATGGGACTATCGTCGTGCAGTGATGGGAAAGGACGCATCCGCTTGCCGTGTGATATTCGGCGAAGCAGACCATTTCCCGGGGCTTACGGTAGATTTATTTAGTGATATTGTAGTGACACAAACACTATCCATCGGAATGGAACGACTGAAATCTACAATTTTTCCGATCGTCGCTGAAACTCTTGAAGCGAGCGGTATCAAGCTGCGCGGAATTTTCGAGCGCAATGACCCCGCGATACGCACACTCGAAGGGCTCGAAACAGGGAAGGGCTGGTTCGCTGGCGTTCCACATGACGGCGAACCGATAACAGAAATATGCGAAAATGGAATATATTACAATGTCGATGTCGAAAACGGACAAAAAACGGGATTCTTTCTTGACCAAAAGTATAATCGGCGCGAAATTGCACGGCTCGCTGAAGGAAAAACAGTGCTTGATTGTTTTACACATACCGGTTCGTTTGCGTTGAATGCAGCGATGGGCGGCGCGGCTCATGTGACTGCGGTCGATGTTTCGCAGAGCGCGATCGAACTCGCAAGGTCTAACGCGGAGCGCAACAAATTACAGGATCGCATGGATTTTATGTGTGCAGATGTGTTTGATCTATTGCCAGAGCTCGAGCAAAAAGGTGACAAACCATACAATTTTATAATTCTTGACCCGCCTGCATTCACTAAATCGCGCAAAACGGTCGATTCAGCATCGCGTGGTTACAATGAAATCAACTTCCGTGCGATGAAGCTTCTGCCGCGCGGCGGATATCTTGCTACTTGCTCATGCTCGCACTTCATGGAAAATTCACTGTTCGTTAAAATGTTGAAACATGCCGCCGATGACGCAAAGGTAGAGCTTCGTCAAATCGAGGCACGTCAGCAAGCACCGGATCACCCGATTTTGTGGGGCGTACCGGAGACAGATTATTTGAAGTTTTATATATTTCAGATAGTATAATTGTATAAAGTAATAAAATTTCAATTCAAAAGGAGAATGAAAATGGAACTCAAACTTTGGGAAAAAGAAATCCCATACTACGACGCAGGCGCAGATACGCCTAACAAAATGACCACATATTTTGTGGAAACTGACAAGCCGCTTCCGTGCATAGTGATATATCCCGGCGGAGGCTATGGAATGCGAGCATACCATGAAGGCGAACCGATCGCGAAGTTTTTCAATTCTCGCGGAATGCACGCGGTGGTTGTTGACTATCGTGTATCGCCGAACCGCTATCCGGCAGAGCTTGCTGACGCACAGCGGGCGATAAAAATCGTTCGTGCGCGTGCCAACGAATGGAAAATCGACCCGAATAAGGTAGTTACACTTGGATTTTCCGCTGGCGGACACCTTGCAGCTTCGACAGTTACCCTCGATGATGTCACGGTTGGCTGCCATGAGCACGATGAGATCGACGACCAGTCGGCGCTTCCGAATGGAGCTATACTCTGTTACCCTGTTATCTCGATAAAGGACGACTTCGGACACGCCGGAAGCGGAATGAATCTGCTTGGTGACAAATACAAATTTGAGAGCGATTATTTCTCGCTGCAAAATCGGGTCACCGACAAAACTCCGACTTGCTTCTTCTGGCACACATCGGACGACAGCGCGGTAAATATCAAGAACTCGCTTATTTTCGCTGGAAAGCTGCGCGACCACAAGATCCCATTTGAAATGCACGTTTATCCTCACGGACCGCACGGTCTCGGACTGGCTGAAAATTATGACGACGCCAGCCAGTGGCCGAATCAGGCAGCCGATTGGGTATGGCGTAACATCTAAGTTTGGCTAAAATATACAAAAATGAATCAACCATTTCTACTGATACGTAAGCGAAAAATCGGTAGAAACGGTTGATTTTTGTGAAAAAATGTGGTATAATATAAATAGCGTGAGTTATGGAGGTGAACAGCCATGCTCAAAAAAATGATAAATACTATAATTGTCATTATTACCATAATATTACTCGTTTCCTGCCAAGAAAGCGGATCAAACGAGATTCTTGAACCTGATGTAGACTATTTGTACATAGTCAAGGATGGTCTGAGCGACTTTTGGGTGATACGAAATGATTTTGCGAAGGGCGTGGATGTTGAAGTTGCCGTTGGAATACGCCGCGCGATAGCGGATAGGACGGGGCTCGAGCTCTCGATTTCGACTGACTGGGAGAAAAATCCGGTGTATGAACACGAAATTATCGTGGGAAAAACGCTTCGCGAATCCGACGAATTCAAGATTGACAGAATAGCGCTCGGCGAATCGGGATACATCATTAAAGAGATAAACGGAAAAATTTACATTTCTGGCGGTGCAGACAAAGGTACGCAACTGGCATATAAATATTTTGTGGATAATTTTCTAAACATTGATGGTGACATTAGAATTCCAGTGGGGTACGAGCGAATCGTATATCATCAATATGATATTCCAGAGATGTATATTGATATGAAGCGCGTCGATAATACGTACCGAATTGTGCTCATGCAAGGTGCGGATAAGAATTATACTGAGGCAGCGAAGAATTTACAACAGGCTATTTATGACAAAACCGGTGTCATGCTTGAGATAAAAACTGGTTCAATAGCTGATAAGAATGCCTTTATTTTGTCTGATGCTGCACCAAACATCATAGGAATTCATGATATAGAAATAAATGAAACGAGCATGATTTTCAAAACGAGTGCGTCATCTGGAATAAAGTCATGCGTGAATATATTTATCGAAAAATATTTACAAAATGTGTATGGAAATTACAATTTCCCGACTGATTTTCGGTACTGTGACCTTGGAGACACGATGATCGTTATATATCCAAATAAATAAAAATGGAGATTGCCAATGAATAAAATATCACTTTTGGTTGTATTTGCCATAATTACCACAATGTTATTCTCATGCGGAGATGACAAAAAGCCGAGTGCTGAACCAGCCAGTCGGGAAATATTGAATGCTCTTCTGCAAATTTTTGATGAAAATGACTATAGTAATACAGCTACTTATCATTCCGATGCAGCAGAAGGAACAAATGAATATATAGATGAAGGATATATGAGCTTTGTATTTCTCGGGGAATACGACGTGGACATCGCGGCGCTTCCGCTGATTTCGGAATATTCGATCGTGATTCCGTCTGGACTGTTCCCATTTGAGATCGATGTTATGAAGGCGAAGTCTGCGGCAGCTGCGAATGAGGTGAAAGCTTTGCTCGAACGTCGCATGGAGCAGAAGAAAAAGACTCGTGGTGAGCTTGAAAATTACGAATCTGAACACCTTCCAATACTCGATAGTTGTGAAATATATACAAATGGTGCATATGTTATTTTAATTGCTACACCTGATAACAAGCAAGTGAAAGATAAGCTGAAAGAGCTTTTTAATGCGGAAACTCCTCAAAATGACGAGCAGAGCGATGCTCTCGACTCAACTCATGTAAATGAGGGGATTATTGACGCAGTTTCGCACATAAACGATAACTTGACCGGCGGAGAAGAGAACTCCGTCGGTTCTTCGCGGTCCGAAAACCCGAGCGAGCTTCCGGTAATGACGGTAAATTCTTACAGCGCAAACAATTTTGTGGTTCTTGGCGGAAGCTGTGTTGAAGGCGCTAAAATTCATGTGCGAGGCGGCGTGAAGGATATGACTTTCGGTACTGACCATGAAAGTTGGCTGTGCGAGGTCGAGATCCCAGTTGGAGGCGTTACCAATTTATATATAACGCAGGAGGAAATTGGCAAAGATGAATCTGAGCCAATTACTATTATACTGCAATCGCGAACCGATGTTGACTTTTCAAGTCAAGGCGTATGTCAAGTTGCAATAGGCGATAATATGCAAGGACACTTTTATGGGCAGATTGCCGACTGGTGCGGTACTAATTTGCTGACGGAGCGGCAGATAGAAGGCGTTACCGGACGTATCAAAGATAAAGTTGATTATCTTGATAGCCTCGACTGCGAACTGATCTATCTTATCGTTCCGAACCCGATGACGATATATCCCGAGACTGTTCCCGAGCGATTTGTGCGTTCGACTGCTGAAACGACTCGCACTGAGCAATTCGAAAAAGCCGCACAGGCTGCCGGAGCTACTGTGATTGACTTGTACGATGTACTGATGGAACATCGTGATGACGAATACAAAATATTTCACAAAGTTGATTCTCACTGGACTGACTACGGTGCATATTGGGGACAATGGGAATTAATGACATATATATCCGAAACTTGGGAGGACGCAAAGCCAGTAGAACAGGGAATTGATGTCGAATTTTACAATAAAACGGTAGATGGTGGCGATATGATGGTGCATATGGGCATACAAAATTCGCTGTTAAAGGAATATACTACTTTTGTACAATGGAAAACTGCTACTGTTTGGAGTCCGAATGTTTATGTGAATGGTAGAAATCAGCTTGATTTTGACCCAATCAATAAGACGGTGACTATCACAAATCGCATTTCTGATGGCGATTTGCCGACTGCGATGGTTATACGTGATTCGTTCTCCACAAATATTTACGGATATTTAAATAATTCCTTCTCGGAGGTGTACTGGCAGTCGATGTGGAATTACAAATTCGACAAAAACTACATCGAAAACACAAAACCTGACTACTATATTATATTAGTTACCGAACGCAACATCGATAACTTGCTTGGATAATTTACAAAATGTTTACCAATAAAGACCTGAAAAAGCTAATAATCCCACTGATAATTGAGCAGCTGCTCGGAATTTCAGTCGGAATGTTCGACACAATGATGATATCATCGCTCAGCGAAAGCGCCGTTTCAGGTGTGTCGCTTGTCGATATGCTGAATGTGCTGATGATAAATATATTTGCTGCACTCGCAACCGGCGGTGCTGTAATCTGCGCTCATGAAATAGGACACATGAAAAGTCTGCGAACCTCGGACAATAGCGACAACGACTACCCCGAAGCGCGTTTTGCTGCAAAACAGCTGCTGTTTGTACTGCTTATTGCGTCGGTTCTCATCGCTGGAATCGCAATTTGGCTGCGTGCCGGACTGCTCCGTCTCTGTTTTGGCGCTATTGAGCCAGATGTAATGGACTTTGCACTTACATATTTTGTAATATCTGCACTGTCATATCCATTTGTGGCAATTTACAACGGACTTGCAGCGCTCTTTCGAACGATGGAGAACTCGCGGATCACGATGATAGCGTCTGTGATCGTCAATCTTGTCAACATCGGAGGAAACGCACTCTTTATTTACGTTTTCAAATGGGGAGTCGCGGGTGCGGCGTGGTCGTCGGCGATCTCGCGCTTGCTCGGAATGCTCATATTGCTTGTTCTGATATGCGACCGACGCGGCGCAATCTATATCAATTTCCGCGAACGCTTCCGCGTCGATTTCAATATGATCGCGCGTATACTCAGAATCGGCGTGCCGGGAAGCCTCGAAAACAGTGTTTTCCAGCTTGGGCGAATTTTGGTAATATCAATGATAGCCGGTTTTGGAACGGTGCAAGTCGCAGCGAACGCAGTTGCGAACAACCTTGACGCACTCGGCTGCATACCGGGGCAGGCGCTCGGACTCGCAGTTGTTACGGTTGTTGGTCAGTGTATCGGTGCGGGCGATGTCACGGCGGCCCGCAAATATGAACAAAAGCTGCTGAAAATTGCGTACATATCAATGATAATCGTCAACACTACGATAATTTTAACCCTTCCACTCACATTACAGCTATACAAGCTGTCAGAAGAAACACTGCATCTTGCGACAATATTAGTAATGCTGCACGACGGATTTGCAATGTTGCTGTGGCCGACATCGTTCGTGCTGCCTCATGCACTCCGCGCGGCTCAGGACGTAAGGTATACGATGGTCATTTCGATATTTTCAATGATAGCGTTCCGCATATTGTTTACATGGATAATCGGCGTGCAGTTCGGAATGGGAATAATCGGTGTGTGGATAGCGATGATATTCGACTGGGTGTTCCGAAGCGCATGCTTTGTCTGGCGAATCCGCTCCAATAAATGGATACAACATTGCGAAGTGAAAAAAATGGCGAAATAAACGAATCTCGAGTAAATGTCAAATGATATTTACTCGAGATTTATAATTTATTATTCACTTTGTGTGTTTATATTCAATTGATCTATGTACCAACCGCGGCCGGACTTGAAATCGAAACTGCTGATAGAGCAGTTCGATGCGTTGAATGGAGCGTATGGCAGATTTGCGTAGTCGATCTCATCGAGACTTCGACAGCCCTCAAGCGCTACAACGATCGACGTGAATGCGCGTATAATTCCGCCGTGAGCGACAACTGCGATTTTCTTGTGAACCGCAGAATCACTTTCTTTCAGCTCGATAACTTCATTTTCGAGCGTTTTCATGAACCGTCCAACACGTCGGCAGAGATGTACGACATCCTCGCCGCCGAAAATCCCGTACTGCATTTTCAATCTGCGGCGCATATATTCATCGCCGAACAAAGCCTTCATTTCGTCAGCCGTTTTTCCAAAAAACGCGCCCGTGTCGATTTCACGGATATCCTCCTCAAAGCTGATCCTACCTTCGTGGTATTCGTCGGGGAAGATGACCTCGGCAGTTTGACGAGTGCGCAGCAGGTCGGAAGCATGGTATTTATCGAATTTGACATCAGCTAAATATTCATGAGCCTTAGCCGCTTGCATGAATCCCTTTTCACTCAGACCAATCGGACCCCAGCCCTGATGTGTTCCCGCCGCATTGCAGACCGTCTGCCCGTGGCGGATAAAGTAGATTTTCATTTTATGTTAAATTCCTTTCCTAACCGACGAGTTAAAATGTTAATATTCTATTAAATAGTAATCCGCCACATCGGTTATCAGCATACTGTACCCGTCGTCGACGATCGTGTAGAACTGCGGACGTGCAGCGTCGCTGATAAGGTCGTTGCGGAATGTACCGTCATTTTCCATTATCATATACGACAGCTTGTACACATAACTTGTCGCGCCACGCCCATTTATTGTTATATCTTTCTGTGCGATCTGCTCAACACTAATATTGTAAAGCTTCTGCATAGTTATGGCTTCGAACCGCTCGTGCGTTTCAAAGTAGCTGTCGGCGTAGTAAGAATTGACCGCCTCCGCGTCGCCGTGCATGAGTGCGTCGATGTAGCTGGCTAACATCTCGACAACCTCACCATATGCCGCGTAATCTCCGTCAACAATAGTAACAGTCATACCGCCGTCGACGTAAGCAATGTAGCGATTTTTGTCAAGATATGCGGGATTTTCGAAAATATCCGACTCCCAATCAGGGTCATAAAGGCTGATTCGGTGCTGTCCCTTGCCGTCATACACATACTGCTCAGTATCATTCGACTTGCCAAAATTGAAGTCAAAATCGAAATCAAAGGTCAGCATATCGGTATTCAGAAAAAACAAACCGACCACAGCGACCACGCAAACCGCCGCCGTAATAACGGCGACGGTCTTTTTGCGTTTTTGCTTATTGGATTGAGGTTCTACCTGCTTATTCTCAGCCATTGATGAATCTTGTGAGGTTATCCTTACCAATGCGGATACCCTTCAGATTGTCTTCCATGCCCTCGAATTCAACGGTTACATATCCGTCGTAGCCAACACCCTTCAGAATCTGGATGGACTGGTAAATCTTAGCCGCACCCTGACCGATGATAGCGCCGCGGAGGTAGTTCTTCGCGCGAGTCTGGAACCAGCCCTCTCCGGGGTTGATCTCAACGCCGCTCTTCCAGAAGAAGTCCTTCGCGTGAACGTGCTTAGCGTAAGGAGCCATGATACCGACCGAAAGGGTAGGATCTTCGTCAGCGCACATGAAGTTTCCGAGGTCGACGAGCGCGCCGAAGTTCGGATGAGCAACGCCGTTTATGAGCTTCTCAACGCGGTTAGCGTCCTGCGAGAAGAGACCGTGGTTTTCAGACATAGTGCCAACGCCCTTCTGCTCAGCGTACTTAGTTACTTCTGTAGTGCCCTTGATGAGCGCCGGAAGTGCGTCGTCGTAGCCGATGGAATACTTTCTTCCGCCCATGCCGTAGCCGACATCGTGACGCATATTCTTTGCGCCGAGAGCAGCTGCGATGTCAACGTGCTTCTTTACGCGCTCGATCTCACCGTCGAGGTCTTCCTTGAGGAAGTTCGCGCCTACGCAGTAAGCGACAACCTCGAGTCCTTTTTCGCGTGCATAATCGCCGATCTTCTTAGCCTCGTCAAGGTCGTTGAATTCGCCGTGCTCAACGAATTCGATTCCGTCGAATCCCATCTCAGCGGTCTTGTCGATTATTCCGGTGAGACCGAGCTTGTCGATGTACGAGCCGAAGCTGTAGGTAGTTACTGAAAGTTTCATTTTCTTAGTTTCCTTTCGAAATGTGTTAAAAAAATATATATAATCACCGTTTGGTTGATCATATCAAATTAAATATCAAAGCCAAAGAAATTCTTGGCGTTGTTGTAGCAAATATCGGCTACAAGCTCAGCGAGCGTTTCGATGTCAGCCGGATATTCGCCGTTTTCGACCCACTTGCCGATGAGGTCGCAGAGAATGCGGCGGAAGTACTCGTGGCGAGTGTACGAGATGAATGAGCGCGAGTCGGTGAGCATACCTAAGAAGTTGCCGAACGCGGACAGGTTGGCGAGGTCGGTCATCTGGCGGCGCATACCGTCGAGGTTGTCGCTGAACCACCATGCGGATCCCTGAATGACCTTCGGCTTACCGTCACCGGACAACTCGAAGCAGCCGCAAAGTGCAGCAACGGCGGCGTTGTCGGTGGGGTTGATGGAATAAAGAATGGTGCGCGGCAGACCGTCAGTCGAGTCCATCTTGTCAAGAAGGCGGGAGAGCGGGGTGATCATGTCGAAGTTGCCGACGGTGTCAAAACCGGTATCCGGACCAATCGCCTTGAACATACGGGTATTCTGATTGCGCAGCACGCCGAAATGGATCTGCATTACGAATCCGCGCTTCTTGTACTCAGCAGCAAGGAAGGTGAGCATTTCGGTCTTGAACTTGTACATTTCTTCATCGGTAATATCCTTACCATCGCTCTCGATAGCTTTTTTGAAGATCTCATTAACTTCATAAGGATTGCTTTCAATAAATGTACGATATTCATCGAAACCGTGGTCAGCGGTCTTGCAGCCGAGCGACGCGAACAGATCAAGTCTCTGAACATACGCCTTTTTCAGCGAATCAACATCGGTAATCTCAACGCCAGCGGCAGCGGACAGCTTAGCCATATACTCCGCAATACCAGATTTGTTGATATTGATACCCTTATCCGGTCTGAATGCAGGCAGTACCTTTACGTCAAAGCTTGCATCGTCAGCGAGCAGCTTGTGCCATTCGAGGGAATCGACGGGGTCATCGGTGGTGCATACGAGCTTTACGTTAGAATTGCGGATGATATTGCGCACGCTCATCTCAGGCTCAGCCAGCTTCGCGTTGCATGTCTCCCATATAGCGTCGCAGTTTTCTTCGTTAATGATCAGATTGCAGTCAAAATAGCGACGGAGCTCAAGATGAGACCAGTGGTAAAGCGGATTGCCGATGAGCTTAGGCATAGCCTTGCACCATGCTTTAAACTTGTCATAATCGGACGCATTACCGGTGATGTACTCTTCCGGCACACCGCAGCAGCGCATAGCGCGCCACTTGTAGTGGTCACCACCTAGCCAGAGTTCGGTAATGTTGTTGTAGCGTTTATCCTCAGCGATTTCCTTAGGGGAGACGTGACAGTGGTAGTCGATGATAGGCAACTTATCGGCGTAGTTGTGGAATAACACCTTAGCTGCTTCAGTTTCGAGCAAAAAGTTCTTACCCATAAAAGTTTTCATGATTGACAAAATTCTCCTCAAATTTATTTTTATTTAAATTAAGCAGTATTACCCTATGTCAGTAAGGCACAATATGCAGCGGAGTGGGCTTGCCCCCGTTAGCCGGCGGTGAGATTGGCGACCCGACATCCGCAGATGTCGGACTGCAAACTTCATTACGGCGTAGCAGCTGCAAACCAGCTCCACGCTGGCAAATAATGTAAACAAACGTCGTGGGACACGATAGTAAAAAACATACGTAAACTACATCGCGTGCCCTATCAGCAATTGCAAACAAGCAATTACAGCTAAATAATATTTATTACACTCCTATTATAACACATAACTGTTAAAATTTCAAGATTATTTAAAAAAGTTTATCGAATATACTTGTAGTTGAGGCAGAAATGTGTTAAAATATAAAGAGAACATAATTAAGGGAGAATTTGCTTGAATATTCAGGAGCTAAAAAAACACGATTTGCATATGCACTCGAAATATTCGTTCGACGGAGCGAAGGACGGGACAGCCGAGATCGACGTTATCGTAAAAACAGCGATCGAACGTGGGCTTTCCGAGATCGCCATATGTGACCACTGCGATATCGACGATATTCTCGACGGAATATATGAACCATACCCGAAGGATGAGATCCGCGCCGACATCCTCGCGGCAAAGAAGAAGTATTCCGGAAAAATCAAGATCAACTACGGTATCGAGCTCGGCGAACCGCACGTGAGACCGGACGAAGCAACTGCGCTTATTGACGAATGCGGATTCGATTTCGTCATCGGCTCGCTGCACAACCTGCGCGGGTATCCAGACTTTGCATTTCTGCGCTACACGGAAATGACACCAGAGCACATCGACTGGCTTGCACGACGCAACATCAGCGAGCTTTGCGAAATCGCGCGTTTTCCCAAAATAGACACGCTCGCACACATAACCTATATGGGACGTTACTTCGCAAACGACGGTATCGACTACGATTTCATGAAGCACGAAACTGCGTGGCGGGAGCTTTTCCATATTATAATAGAGAACGGTATCGCGCTCGAGGTCAACACCTCCTGCCTGAGAAAAGCGAGCATACCGGAAGGGAAGCGCAAATTCATGCCGGACGCGGACCTGCTGCGGTTATATTTCGACTGCAGCGGCACGAGGCTGACGCTCGGCTCAGACGCACACACCGCGAAAGACATAGCTGCCGGCTTTGAAGAAGCTGGGCAGATGATAAGCAAACAAATAGGATAATACCACCAACCTTCAGAAAGGGAACATAAAATGCTTGATTCTACATTTAGCCTGCTGTATCCGAACGGAGAGGATACACCTGAGCAGCGCGTTAATATATCCGACGAAGTGATCGCCGAGTTAGGGCTCGACTTCCTTATCGACCTAAAAAATTCCAACCTCGCTGACTACTTCACGACCGACAAAGCGACTATCGAATATCGTATCGACACAATGAACGATATGCTCGAAAACCCGACAATCGTCGACACACTCAAAAGCACGCTGAAGCTGCTCAACGACATCATAGAGCTGCGCCAAATCAAATCCGAAACTGAGGTTGGCAAGAACTACCTCTACAGCATAACCGAAATCGAGCTGTACATCGACATCGTGTCGCGGCTTGCGAAGGGCTTCCAGTCGGTCAAAGGCAACGTGAAATCGTCCGCGTTCAAGCGCATGACCGAGACGGTCACTGAGCTTTCGGAGAGCGAGTACTACCGCAACCTCAACAAGCAGCTGGGCGAGCTCACCGCGAAGGTGCACGATGTTAAGTCGATAACCGTCGGCGTAAACTTAGACAGCGAATTCCGACCGGTAGACGCAGGAGTCGTCAGCCTTAACGCCGAGCAGTTCAAGTCAGGCAAGGTCATCGACAAGATCCTGCGCATGGACTTCAAGGACGACGACTACACCTGTATCGCGCCGCTCGTGCCGTACACACGCTCGAACACCGACAACGCGAAGATCGCCTTCACGAACGCATTCAACAACGCAATGAACGACATATTCAAAGCCGACGTGAGACAGTGGAGACAGCTCGTGCAGTCGTACGTTCTCTCTAACACCGACTTCTTACTCCGCATAATGCCCGAGATCGAGTTTCTCACAAAGGCACAGCACCTGCTGCTCGCACTGAAATCGCGCGGAATGAGCCTTGTAAAGCCGGAAATCGCCGACATAGACGCGCGCGAGTTCAACATCAAGGGAATCTACAACCCGTGTGTTGCGTTGAAGGTCGACTCGAAGATGGTAAAAAATGACATCAACTTCGACGAGAACGCGAAAATCTACGTCCTCACCGGACCTAACCGCGGCGGTAAGTCGGTCATCACCTGCGCCGTCGGTCAAACGCAAGCGCTCGCGCAGCTCGGACTGCCCGTACCCGCCGACTACGCCGTAATCTCGCCGGTAACCGCGATATACACGCATTTTCCGACCGGAAGCGAAGGCGACGGCGCAATTGAAAAGGGCCGCCTCGGCGAGGAGTGCGACCGTCTGAATAAAATATTCGACACGCTCGACAAATACAGCCTGATACTGCTCGACGAGTCGTTCAGCTCGACCGGCTCATACGAAGCGTCGTACATCGCGTCGGAGGTGCTCACAGGCTTCTCGATGATCGGCTGCCGCTGCCTGTTCTCGACGCACCTGCACGAGCTCTCGAGCCAGCTCGACGAGATCAACGCGAAGTGTTCCGCTGAGGGCGGAGTACCGATAGACACGCTTGTTGCGGGCATACACGGTGGCGGTGAGCGCAGTTTTGAGATAATTCGTGCGAAGCCGGACGGCAAGTCATACGCACGCGACATAGCCGAAAAATTCGGCTTATCCTACGACCGCATAATGTCCCGAGCCACCAGGGGCTTGCCCCTGGACCGATAGTCAAGGTTTGTGTACCTGCCGCCGTTAGTTTAGCGCCTATCAAACATAGCAGGTCGCAGACTGCTGGTTTGATAGGAAGTATACGATGGATGATGAGGTTACTGTAATGAGATTGCCAGAAGTAAAAATCGAACGTATCGAGCTGCCGCGCGGTCGGCGGATACTCGTTACCAGCGACATTCACGGTCACTGCGACCGCCTGAAGCGCGTGCTCGACCGCGCCGGATACTGCCGCGACGATGTACTTGTCGTCGTTGGCGATATCATCGAAAAGGGTCCGCATAGCATTGATACATTGCGGTTTCTAATGCGGCTTTCATCTGAGCGCGACGTTATTTGTCTGATCGGCAACGTCGACGCTTGGCGGCTGCATATGATAAACGACCTCTGCGAATCGAACGCGCAGGAGTTTGTCGATTATCTCAACAGTATGCGAAAAAGGTCGTGGTCAACGCTTTTTGACGACATGACGCGCGAGCTCGGTATACTCTGCACAAGCCCAACCGATGTTCTCGCGGTCAAGGATAAGGTAATTTCGCATTTTCACACAGAGTTTGACTTCCTTGCGAGTCTTCCGACGATAGTTGAGACACAGGACTACATATTTGTACACGGCGGACTGCGTGAGCGTATGGTTTCCGACAATGCAAAGTATGGGTTATTCGATTTGCTGAAATACGATAACTTCATGAACAAAACCAGCATTACATTCGACAAATACGTGATAGTCGGACATTGGCCTGTATCGCTGTATGACGGCAGTATCATGCAGCTAAATCCGATAATCAATCGCAAGAAGCATATAATATCAATTGACGGCGGCTGTGGTATAAAGACCTTCGGACAGCTGAATCTTGTGATAATTCCAGAAACTGGCTGCGATATTGATAATATAACGCACATGAGTACCGATGAGCTGCCGCTCTACCGCGCACTTGACGCGCAGTCCGCCTCTGATGATCCCATCAATATAAGTTGGGCCGACAATCAGATAAAGCTGCTCGAACGCTTGAATGGATACGCATATATCGAACACGTATCGACCAGCCGTCGTATGTGGCTGCCTGACAGTTACATTCGTGACGACACGCACTGCAATGATTACACCGACTATAAGCTTCCAGTCGAAGCCGGAGATACGCTTGCGCTTATCGCTGATTTTGCAAATACAGCTGATATGTGTCCAGACGGCGTGCAAAAATATTTTGTTAAGCGCGGCAGCGTGAACGGCTGGTATAACGGACGCATTGAGAAAATCTGAAATCGCGTCGATAGGAGGATATGCAATTATGAAGAAGCTAATACTAATGTTCGTTTTGATATTGTCGTGCTGCGTTATGCTATCAGCCTGCGAGAGCGACGAATCGCTGCCGGACATCCCATACGACAGCATTGTCGACCCTGATACCGGCGAGCTTATAATCTTCGACGCGAACCTCGAAGCGGCACTGCGGGAAGATATCAATAAGCCGGAAGGCGCGCTGCTGATAAGCGATTTTGAGGAAAAAACATTTCTAACGCTGACAGATAAAAATATAACTGATATTTCCGTTCTCTCAGCGTTCAAGAATCTTTGGAGTCTCGACCTTTCGGGCAATAACATAACTGACCTAACGCCGCTTGCGAGTATGACAAGCATTACATCTCTTCAGCTTGCGAATAACGGCATCACCGACATAAAGCCGCTCGCGAAGCTCACCGCACTTGAATCGCTCGACCTCGCAGACAACAACATCACCGATATCAAGCCGCTGTCGAAGCTTACACAGCTTGAAAACCTATTTCTTTACAACAATCAAATCAGCAACATAAAGCCGCTTTCGGGACTGAAGCAGCTTAATATTCTCCTTCTCAACAACAACCAAATCAGCAATATAGCTCCGCTTGCGTCTCTCAAACAGATAACTTTGCTCTGTATTGGAAACAATCAAATCAGCAGCATAAAACCACTCGCAAAGCTCACACAGCTAAAAGGTATAGAGATTGAATACAACCAAATCAGCAATATCAAACCGCTGTCGAAGCTTACGCAGCTGACTAATATCTATCTCAGCGGCAACAAAATCAAAGACCTAACGCCGCTCAAAGAGCTAACGCAGCTTACTTGGCTCTTCATCTCTGGAAATCAAATCAGCGATCTAACTCCGCTTTCTGAGCTGACGCAGCTTACTTGGCTCACACTTGCCGTAAACCAAATCAGTGATATTACACCGCTTGCGGGTCTTACACAGTTGAAAGACCTCTATCTTGGAAAAAATCAAATCAATGACCTAACTCCGCTCGCGAACCTTTCCGAACTGCAAACGCTTGAACTTGAATACAACCAAATCAGCGACCTAACGCCGCTCTCAGGGCTGGCACAGCTGGCTTGGCTCTATATCAGCAACAATGCAATCAGCGATCTTGTGCCGCTATCAAGCCTCATGAAGCTTATTAAGCTGCAAATTGCAAATAACAATATTACAGACATCTCGCCGCTTGCGAGCCTTGAAAAGCTTTCAACGCTCGACATAAGTGGAAATGACATCGACACGCTGAAGCCGATTGAGAACCTTCCGAATCTTAAAGACTTAATTACAAACTAAAGCTGAAATCGCCGATGGGAGGATGTAATTATGAAAAAGCTTATGTTTGCGCTTGTTTTGATATTGTCGTGCTGTGCTATATTATCATCCTGCGAGAGCAGTGAATCGCTGCCGGACATCCCATACGACAGCATTGTCGACCCTGATACTGGCGAGCTCATAATCGCCGACGTGAGCCTCGAAGCGGCACTGCGAGAAGCTATCGATAAGCCGGAAGGCGCGCTGCTCGTCACTGACTTTGACGGAATTGTCCACCTCAACCTCACCGATTGCGACATCACCGACCTAACGCCGCTATCCGCGCTCGTGAACTTGCAGCGGCTCAATATAGCCTACAACAACATCAGTTATATTTCACCGCTTGCGTACCTCTCGAGCCTAAAGCTGCTGCATATAGCTTATAACGAAATAAGCGATATCTCCATGCTCACTCACTTAACTGCACTTGAGCGGCTCGACCTTTCAGGCAATAATATCACCGACATTTCACCGCTTGCGAAACTGCAAAATTTGCAGTTTCTCACGATTTCGGAAAATCCCATAGGCAGCCTAAAAGCTGTAAAAAGCCTATCAAACCTCGTAATGCTCAACTTTGACAGAACGAATGTTACCGATATTACACCTATTTCTGGACTCACAGGCTTGACCTCGATCAATGGCAGCGGCAACGGTATTACCGATATTTCGCCGCTCACGGAACTTCCAGCGCTCGAATATGTCGCATTTGCGAACAACGAAATATCAATTATCCCACCATTTACAAATCATCCGTACCTTGAAACGCTGTCGCTTAGCGACAACAAAATCACTGATATCTCCATAATTAATGATATACCGAGTCTACGCGCAGTATATCTCGCTGGCAACGAAATATCTGTAATTCCGTCACTCGTAAATCTAACACAGCTCGAATACCTCGACCTGTCGAACAACGATATCACCGACCTAACGCCGCTCGATTCCTACACAAGCTTGATACATATCGACCTTTTACCGGAGAAAGCGTCTGAGCAATAATCTGAACACACGGAGGAATACATCATGACAAAGTTTAACCGTATCATATCGCTGCTGCTTATACTTGTTTTTGCATTTTTAAGTTTTGCCGCCTGCGAGTCAGACGAGACTGCCGATGATGCCAACAAAACTCCGCTTGAAATAAATGATTATCGCCGATGAAAACCTTGAGCGTGAGCTGCGTCAGGTCATCGATAAATATGACGGGGAGCTGTACATTTCCGATTTTGACGGTATAACGAAGCTGCACCTAAGAGATTGCGGAATCAAGGATATAACCCCACTTGCAGCATTCACAAAGCTGAAATATCTCCACCTCGGGGACAATCGGATAGCCGACATTTCACCGCTTTCCGGACTCACAAAGCTGAAATATCTAAATTTATCAGGCAACAGAATCACCGATATAAGCCCGCTTTCGAACCTAACGAAGCTTGAAGAGCTGTACATCGCCGGAAACGATATCACCGATATCGAGCCGATATTGACGCTGACGCAGCTTAAGCGGCTTTTGCTCGACGGCAATCTCGCCGACGATATCGACGGGCTCATGGACTGCGACATTATGATTGAAGACTCGTTGAAATACTCGTGCGGGTTTAGATAACATCATTTGCTATATATGTAATACAAAAAGGAGGAAAATATATGTACATAGTTCATCGTACAGCGGCAATAATTGCCGCGCTGTTTACAATGTTCAACCTATGGATGCCGACCGGAGGAGGGAAAAATGCTGATTCCTCAGCGTCTGCGTCCGAGTCGGCAGCGCCAAAGTTTGAGCCGGCAGTGATTACCGACGCGGCTCTCGAGAGCGTTCTTCGCTACCGTATAAATAAACCGGAAGGCGAGCTGTATCCGGAGGATCTTTCTTGGATAAACAAGCTGGTAATATCTTGCAAAGTCGAAGACCTTTCCGGACTTAAGTACCTGACAAATTTGACCTATCTTGAAATCAGTGAATACCCATTAGGCACAAATATAACCGATATTTCGCCGCTCGCAGAGCTCACAAAGCTGACGCATATTGAAATTAACAACTGTAGGATATCCGACCTAACACCCCTGAAATCGCTCAAAAATCTTGAGTACCTTAGCTTGAATTCAAATAAAATCAGCGACCTGACACCGCTCAAATCGCTGGCAAATTTAAAGCACCTCGAATTGGGATACAATAATATCACCGATATTTCGCCGCTCAGCTCGCTGACAAAGCTCGAATACCTGAATATAGGCAATAATAGAATAGACAGCATAACGCCGCTGGTTGGATTGAATAAGCTTACGCATCTCGACATGAATTTCGTCAGAGCCGATGATATAGATATGCTTGCGAACATGACGCAATTGGAATATCTTGACCTTGATTTTGACGATATAGAAGACCTAACGCCGCTCGCCGGACTGACGCGGCTGAATTATCTTAGCATGCAAGTTAACAGAATAGCCGACCTAACGCCGCTTTCTAAGCTTACCGAGCTCAAATATCTTGTACTTGGACAAAACGAGATTACGGATATCACGCCGCTGGCAGGCATGACAAAGCTTGAACACCTTGAACTTTGGACTAACAAAATAAGCGACTTAACGCCGCTTGCCGCTGCCGCAGACCTTGTGTATCTCGACATGGGCTACAATCAGATAAGTGATATTTCGGCTCTAAGCGGGAAGACAAAGCTTGAACATCTTGAGCTTAGAGTAAATAATATTGCAGACATCGCGCCGCTGGCAAGCAGCAAGAAGTTGAAAAATCTGACTCTCGGAAAAAACTGCGTGTCTGACCTAACGCCGCTTGCCGATCATTACGAGCTGACTAACCTCGATTTATCGAACAACCGTGAAATAACAGATATTACGCCCCTGCAAGGACACAGCAAGCTGATAAATTTAAATTTATCCGGCAATAAGATAACCGACATATCAGCGGTTTCCGGACTTACGAATCTGTATACTCTCTATCTCACCGGCAATCAAATTGTCGATATCACACCGGTTACAGGACTCAGCAAGCTATATCACCTGTGGTTGAGCTATAATAATATTACCGAAATCCCGTCGCTTGCCGGATTGACGCAGATCAATACGATTCGATTGAGCAACAATCAGATAACGGATATATCGCCGTTGGTGGGAATAAAACCATATGTGTCAATCTGGATAGATGGAAATCCCATAACCGACTACAGTCCACTCGACAATCTCACAGATTGTGAAATACACAAATAACAATCAACTGCGCACGACCTGTTATGTTTGATAGGAGCTAAACAAGCGTCGACGCAGAAAGAATATTTGACTATGCATTGCCGCCAAGGCGGCATGGCGTGGGCATCCCCGCGACTATGCCCGCGGGGATGCCCACGCAAGAAAGGAAACATACAATGAAAAACAACAACACACAAAACTTCGAATTTCTCACGCTGCTTGAAAATGACGCGCGGCTTACTCCGGAGCAGCTTTCAGTCATGCTCGACAAGGATGTCGGCGATATCAAGCGGCAGATGACTGCCTACGAAAAGGACGGCGTTATCCTCGGCTACAAAACTCTCGTAGACTGGGACAAAACCGACCGTGAGTACGTCACCGCACTTATCGAACTGAAGGTAGCGCCGCAGCGCGACCGCGGCTTTGACAAGGTTGCCGAAAAAATCTACAACTACCCCGAGGTAAAGTCGCTCTACCTCATGAGCGGAAGCTTCGACCTCGCGGTATTCATCGAAGGACGCACAATGAAGGAGGTGGCGTATTTCGTGGCCCAGAAGCTCGCGCCGATCGATTCGATAGTCGCGACCGCGACCCACTTCGTCCTTCGCAAATACAAAGATAAGGGCACCGTATATGGTCCCTGCGAGATCGACCAGAGAGGTACACTGTAAGCCAATGCTTGATTATTCCAATATTTTATCTAAAAAAGTACAAACAATAAAGCCGTCGGGAATACGAAAATTCTTCGACCTGCTCGGCGAGCGTAAAGATGTCATCTCGCTGACTGTCGGCGAGCCTGACTTCATGACACCCTATCACATTCGCGAGGTAGGTATCGAGAGCCTCGAAAAGGGAAGGACCTTTTATACCTCAAACAACGGTATTCTCGAGCTGCGTTCTGAAATATGCAATTATCTTAACCGCCGCTTTGGGCTTACATACAATCCTAAGGACGAGGTGATCGTCACGGTCGGCGGAAGTGAAGCGATAGACCTTGGAGTTCGCGCGCTGATCGAGCCGGGAGATGAAGTTATAATCCCACAGCCGTCGTTCGTATGCTACGGACCGATAGTCGAGCTTGCGCACGGTGTTCCGGTATATATCGAAACGCGTGAGGAGGACAATTTCAAGCTCACTCCTGAGGCGCTGAAGGCAGCGATAACACCGCGGACGAAGCTGCTGATACTGCCGTTCCCGAACAATCCGACCGGTGCGATACTGACCCGTGACGAGCTCGAAGCGATAGCAGCAGTTCTGCGCGGCACGAACATAATGGTGATGTCGGACGAGATCTACGCCGAGCTGACGTATGGAATCAAGCACACATCAATAGCGACGCTTGACGGTATGTGGGAGCGCACGATAACGATATCGGGATTTTCGAAGGCATATGCGATGACTGGTTGGCGGCTGGGCTATCTTGCTGCGCCGAAGGAGCTTGTAACTCAAATGCACAAGATACACCAGTACGCGATAATGTGCGCGCCGACTGTAAGTCAGCTTGCGGCTATAGAAGCGCTGCAAAACGGCGACGCGGACATAGAGATGATGGCAGCGGAGTACAATCGCCGCCGCAAGTACATACTTAACGGATTGCGCAAGATAGGAATAGAATGCTTTGAAGCGGAGGGTGCATTTTATGTATTTCCGCACATAGGCAAGTTCGGCCTATCGAGCGACGAGTTCTGCCAGCGTCTGCTGGACGAAAAGGGAGTCGCGATAGTTCCCGGAACTGCATTCGGAGACTGCGGCGAGGGCTTTGCGCGGATCTCGTATGCGTACTCTGTGGAGCACATAACAACGGCGCTCGACAAGCTTGCCGAATTTACATCAACGCTGTGAATTCGGTGCGCGTCGCGCGCCAATGAATGAAGTATAGCGGAACTTCAATCTATCTATAGAAGTAGACGCGTCGCATAGCGACGCGTCTTTCTTTATATGGAAAGAATGAAGTTCTGCTAAACTTCAATATTGACAGAATCCTCATTCTGTGGTATAATTATAGTAATAATAAATGTACACCCCGAATGAGGGTAAAACCTGCATAGGATGAAAGGAAACACAATGCTTACAGATATTGAAATTGCGCAGGGCGCGCAAATGAAACCCATAACCGAGATCGCTGCGAATCTTGGAATCGCCGACGACGACCTCGAACTCTACGGTCGCTATAAGGCGAAGGTTACGGAGGATTTCATCCGCCGTACAAGCACAAAGCCTGACGGAAAACTCGTGCTCGTCACCGCTATCAACCCAACTCCTGCCGGTGAAGGTAAGACTACTACAAGTGTCGGTCTCGGCATGGCTATGAACAAAATCGGAAAAAATGCAATAATCGCACTTCGTGAGCCTTCGCTTGGCCCGGTCTTTGGCGTTAAGGGCGGTGCTGCCGGCGGTGGATACGCACAGGTCGTTCCGATGGAGGATATAAATCTCCATTTTACGGGCGATTTTCACGCTATCACCGCGGCAAATAACCTCCTCTGCGCGATTCTTGATAACCACCTCCAGCAGGGAAATGAGCTCGGAATTGACCCGCGCCGCGTCGTTATACTTCGCTGCACCGATACGAATGACCGTGCATTACGCAACTGCGTGATCGGTATGGGCGGCAAGCTCTCCGGGGTTGTCCGTGAGGATCATTTCCAGATCACAGTCGCTACCGAAGTAATGGCGATACTTTGCCTCGCTGACTCGCTCGCCGACCTCAAAGAGCGTCTTGGCTCTATACTCGTCGCATATAAGTACGACGGCTCGCCCGTTTACGCACGTGACCTCAACGCGCAGGGCTCGATGACCGCGCTTCTGAAGGACGCGCTGAAGCCTAACCTCGTTCAGACCCTCGAAAACACGCCCGCACTCGTGCACGGTGGACCGTTCGCGAATATCGCGCATGGCTGCAACTCAGTGCGCGCTACCAAACTCGCACTAAAACTGTCAGATTATACCATAACCGAAGCTGGATTTGGCGCAGACCTCGGAGCTGAAAAGTTCCTCGACATCAAGTGCCGCAAGGCTGGACTCAAGCCAAGCGCGATAGTGCTTGTTGCTACTATCCGCGCACTGAAATATAACGGCGGCGTTCCGAAAACCGAGCTTAAAACCGAGAATCTCGACGCTCTCAAGCGCGGTGCGGTCAACCTCGAGGCCCACATCGACAACCTCACAAAGTACGGCGTGCCGGTAGTCGTCGCACTCAATCGCTTTGATACCGACACTGACGCTGAGCTCGAATACGTAAAGCAGCTCTGCGAATCGCGCGGCGCGGATATGGCGCTGTCTGAGGTGTTCGCGAAGGGCGGAGAAGGCGGACGTGAACTTGCCGAAAAAGTAGTTGCAGCTTGTGAAAAAGAGAGCAATTTTGCACCGATATACGCCGATGATTTGTCTATTAAGGAGAAAATCGAAACTATCGCCCGGGAAATTTACGGTGCTGCTAACGTAGTTTATGAGGCGGCCGCTGAGAAAGCCATCGCCGAAATTACCGCGCTCGACCCGAAATATGCGACATTCCCGGTCTGCATGGCAAAAACTCAGTACTCGCTTTCGGATGACCCATCGAAGCTCGGCCGCCCGACCGGATACACGCTGACCGTCCGTGAGGTGCGCCTGTCTGCTGGTGCGCAGTTCATAGTTGCTCTCACAGGCTCGATCTTGACCATGCCGGGACTGCCGAAATCGCCAGCCGCGTACAACATCGACGTTGACGACGAAGGCAAGATCACGGGTCTATTCTGATGAAAAAGCAGATCATTGACGAAATTTCTGAATCAGTTGAGGATACCGAAGAGCTTGGCGCACAAATCGGGCGAATCTCACTGGAATTTAATGTGCATTTTGCAGCATTGTACGGTGACCTTGGGGCGGGTAAAACCGCCCTCACCCGTGGACTCGTCGGCGTGATCGCACCAGGGGCTTCTGTTTGTAGTCCGACATACTCTATTGTAAATGAGTATATTCCGATAAAATATCCGCAAACTCCGGGAAAATTCAGACATAATACCGAAACAATGCCGGTGTTCCACTTCGATATGTATCGCGTCGAAGACGAGGACGCGCTCGACTCTATCGGATTCTACGACTATCAAGAACGCGGCGGATATATAATAACTGAGTGGAGCGAGAATATAGAATACGCGTTGCCGGACAATTATTTTGAGGTCATTCTGACGAAATTATCTGACAACAAGCGCCGCATTGTAGTTAATTTGATGGAATTATAATATATAAATGTTCCATAATATTCTGAAAGCAGAGATGATAATTTGGTAATATTAGCAATGGATTCGAGCGCTAAAACGGCTTCCTGTGCGCTTGCGTCAGCTGACGATGATGGTGTGAAGCTGCTCGGACTTTCGACTGTCGACGGCATTCTGACTCACAGTGAAACACTGCTTCCGATGGTTGAGCAGCTGCTTGCGAACACGTCGCTCGGATTTGATGATGTCGATTTGTTCGCTGTATCGTCGGGTCCCGGCTCGTTCACTGGAGTCAGGATCGGAGTCGCCACATTAAAAGGAATGGCGTTTTGCACAAATAAGCCGTGTGTGGGTGTATCAACTTTGGCTGCACTTTCACGCAACCTCGAAGGTTTTGATGGACTCGTTGTTCCAGTTATGGATGCGAGACGAAATCAGGTGTATACCGCGATTTTTGCAGGCGGCAAGCGGCTTTGTGACGATATGCTCATAACGCTTGATGAGTTGAAAGCAAAGCTTGATGAGGTTTCTGACGGTCGCGATATTTACTTTTGCGGTGATGGATATAGCTTGACTCGTAAATATTTTATGAACTATGATAAAATATCTGACACACCCGCGCTGCTGCGTCCACAAAATGCGTTTTCAGTGGCTGCGGAAGCTTTTGCGGTCTATCAAGCTGCTGAGGATAAGTCAGTCTTCACCGACCGCGCTCTTTCACCGGGATATTTGCGCGCCTCTCAGGCTGAACGCGAACGAGCTGAACGCTTGAAAAATGAACAATAATTGAATGGAGAATAAACATGGAAAAAATACTTGCACTTGCCGCTGACCACGGCGGATATGAACTTAAAGAGGCGATAAAAAAGCATCTCGATTCGCTCGGATTGTCCTATATCGACCTTGGTACAGATTCGGAAAAAAGCGTGAATTATCCTGAATACGCGGCGAAATTGTGCCATGAGATCCAGAGCGGAAAGTGCTATCGCGGCATACTTTGCTGCGGCACAGGAATCGGAATGTCTATGGCAGCGAACAAGCACAAAGGGATTCGTGCGGCGTGTGCGTCTGACGCGTTCAGTGTTCGTTACACGCGCCTGCACAACGACGCGAACGTGTTTTGTCTTGGCGGCCGCGTGGTCGGTGTTGGGCTGGCGCTCGAGCTCGTAGATATATTTATAGGTACAGAGTTTGAGGGCGGTCGCCACACAGCTCGCCTTGATATGATAAAAAATATCGAGGATAATCAATAATTCATAAAAAATCGGCGATTTCTACAATAATATTGCATAAAATTTGTTTAAGATTACCATTGATTTTTTCTGTATAATGTGGTATAATTTATTAAAACAATTGTTCGAAAGGAATCTAAAACCATGAAGAAATTTGCACGCATTATGGCAGCGACTCTCAGCGTACTTTTGGCGCTTGGTGCAGTCGCAGTTTCGGCTGATGACACCCCAACTGAGGAAGTCACAGAATCGGTAGCTGAGGAACCGATAGCTATTGAAGAATACGCAGAAATGCCGGTATTTTTGACCATTGAAGGTCCGGACGAGCTTATGACTATCATGAGCGGTCTTTTTCCGGTTGACGGAAGCGTGACTGTCGCTGATGTTGTAGCCGATATGATGGCAGAAAATTTCCCGGAAATCGAGATCAACGGTCTTGAAGAAGGCTACATAACTTCGCTTGATGGTGTTGAAGGCGGCATTTTTGGCGGCTGGGACGGCTGGCTCTACGCAGTTAAATACTACATGGCTGACGAAGACGGAAACGTACAGCTGTATATCGACATTCCTACTGTTGGAATTGACGAATATGCGATTCTTTCGTCCTGCCAGATTGTGATTTATTACGGAGACTTTGACATCCCGTTTGCAGGCATGACCATGACTGAGGACAACATGATAAAGCTTGTACAGTTCACCGCTGTATATGACGAAAACTACACGCTCATCGCATTTGATGAGAGCCCGCTCGCAGGCGGAAGCTTCGACTTTATTCCTGTGATTGTCGATGAGGAAACTGGCGAAATTTCTGTCGGCGAAACTATCAGCTTTGTTGCTGATGAGAACGGCGTGACCGAACTCGATTATGAGTTCAGAGCACTTCCGAACGGCACTTACTATGGTTCAATCGGTATGCAGTCGGAGACCTCTGCTGAAATTGACGGTGAGACTATAACTGCTCCCGCGGCTGTTCGTGCGTCTGATGTATATGTAGTAGACAATCATCCGACTGAAGAAGAGCTTCGTCAGGCAGAAGAAGCAGCTCGCTTAGAACAAATTCAGATTCTGCTCATCGGAATGCTTTAATATTATCCAAATTGGAGACATAATTTATGAAGTTATTTGACGAATTTAAGAAATTTGCCTTCAAGGGCAATGTTGTAGATATGGCTGTCGGTGTTATCATCGGCGGAGTATTCGGAAACATTGTTACATCGTTGGTAAATGATATCATTATGCCGCCTATTGGATTGCTTATCGGCGGAGTGGATTTTTCAGATCTCAAAGTCGTTTTGAAGGAGGCTGTCGGTGAAACTGCTGCGGTGACGATAAATTACGGCGCATTCATTCAGACGATCATAAACTTCCTTATCGTGGCGTTTGCGGTATTCTTTTGTGTGAAGCTTCTCAACAAAGCGCAGGAGCTTGCACATAAAAAGGAACGCGAGGCTGCCGAAGCGGCTGCGAAGGCTGCGGCTGAAGCTAAGGCGAAGGAGCCTAAAGCACCAACTACTGAAGAATTACTTACCGAGATTCGCGATCTGCTTGCGAAAAAATAAATTTGAACAGGCAGTTCCAATTCAAATCATTTAAAAATCACACAAATAAGCTTGTGTTAGAGCATATTATGCTGTGCCATAATATGCTCTAACCTCTATTTAAAACAAATAATATATTCTCTAAAAAAGCTGGAGGCTTTATGGAAAAATTAGCAATACTCGACTGCGGAGGACAGTACACAAAAGTTATCGACCGCAAAGTTCGTGAACTTGGTGTGTACACCGATATTATGCCGATGGGAGTCGCAGCCGAAAAACTCAGTGGATACGGCGCGATAATCTTTTCGGGCGGTCCTGCATCTGTCTGGGAAAATGGCGCTCCCGAATATGACGACAGTATTTTCGAGCTTGGAATCCCTATGCTCGGAATCTGCTATGGTATGCAGATGATAGTCGACCATTTTGGCGGCAATGTCGAGCCGAATTATAAAACTGAGTACGGTCAGATCGCAATCAAGGTTGACTCGAGCTGCCCGCTGTTTGCAGACCTCGAGCCGGTTCAGAAGGTTCTTATGAGCCACGGCGACGCTGTTTCGAAAATGCCCGACGGTTTTACACTTGTCGCCCAAACTGGCGATGTTTGTGCCGGTGTTTATAATGCAGCCCGCAAGATCATCGGTGTGCAGTTCCACCCAGAGGTCGATCCGACCGAGAATGGCGTGAAAATGCTCGAGAATTTCGTTCGCGGAGTATGCCAATTTAAGGAAGTTTACGCGCTCGAAGACAGAATCCAAACTTCGATAAACATGATTCGCAGCCGCGTCGGCGAGAACGGCAAGGTCGTTGTACTCGTATCTGGCGGTGTTGACTCTGCTGTGACCGCGGCGCTCCTCGTAAAAGCGCTCCGTCCTGATCAGGTTTACGGAATTCACATTGACCATGGCATGATGCGTAAGAATGAGTCTGACATTATTTGTCAGAATTTGGCGGATTTAGGACTTACACAAATGCAGCGCATCAATGCGGAGGACGATTTCTTCAATATTCCGCTCGAGATCGACGGCGAAAAGTATGCGCCGCTCTGCGAGACCTGCGAGCCGGAGAAGAAGCGTGCAATTATTGGACATATGTTCTTTGTTGTGACTGAAAAGGCTGCGAAGGAACTGGACCTCGATTTCGAGACAGCCTTCCTTGGACAGGGAACGCTGCGTCCCGACCTCATCGAATCCGGAAATCCGGACGTTTCGGGATACGCAAAGAAGATAAAAACTCATCACAACGATGTTGGCGTTATCCGCAAACTGCGCGACAAAGGTCACGTTATTGAAACTAACTGGGATTGGCACAAAGACGAGGTTCGTCAGGTCGCGCGTATGCTCGGACTCGACGAGACGATAGCGTCGCGTCAGCCGTTCCCGGGTCCCGGACTCGGCGTGCGCATACTCTGCGTCGACGGCGGAATTCATTCTGATGCCGATAAGCAGGCAAAGCTTGACGCATACAATGCCGCTTCTGGTTCGAAGTACGAGATGGCAATTGCTCCGGTTCAGTCTGTCGGCGTTCAGGGCGACCATCGTTCTTACCGTTCACTTGCGATACTGGCAAAAAATGGGCTTGATGTAGACTGGAATCAGCTGCGTGACGATGCACGCGAGGTACCGAATAATCTCGATTTCGTCAACCGTACCGCATATCTTATCAACCGCGATTCGATCGGCGGAGAGATGATAAGCCGCCGCAGTCGCGTATGCCACGAAACATCGGAATTGCTGCGTGAAGTTGATGATATCGTCACAAGCGAACTGCTTGTTCCAATGCCTGGAAGCAAAGCATCGAAGATCGCGCAGTGCTTCGCGGTGCTCGTGCCCGCTTCGGTCGGTGGAGACCGTTATTCGATCGCGATTCGCGCGGTTGTAACGACCGATTTCATGACCGCACAGTCGGCAGTTCCGGGAGTCGATTTCCCGGCGGACGCTCTTTCGAACATCGTAAAGCGCGTAAATGCGAGCGAAGTTGCTGATCAGATCGATATGCTGTTCTACGACGTGACCGGAAAGCCGCCGGCAACAGTCGAGTGGGAATAATAGCTTAAAACAATGTTGCACAAAGGAACTGTAACGCTCGAGACGGAACGTCTGATTTTGCGGCGGTTTAAAATGGATGACCTTGAGCCGATCTTTTACAACTGCTGGAACGATTTTGAAGTCTGGAAATGGACAAATTATAAGCCAATGCGCAGTATTGACGATGTGATGAACTCCGCAAAGATGTTCACCGATGAGTGGCTTGGCGCATATGAAAAATCGAACCGATATAGTTGGGCGATCCAGATCAAGTCATCAGGCGAAGTGATCGGGCGGATGTTCGGAATGTATCCCGATGACCGCATTAGTCAGGTCGAGCTTGCGTATGAATTGGGACGAAAGTGGTGGAATAACGGCTTAATGACTGAAGCGGTGAAGGCTGTGATCGATTTCTTTTTCAAAGAGGTCGGTTTCAACAGGATCCACGCGTACCATGCCAGCGCAAATCCCGCTTCCGGAAGGGTCATGCAAAAATCCGGAATGACGTATGAGGGGACACTCCGACAGGCGTGTGTCTGCAACAACGGAATATACGACAAGGTGTGCTACGCTATACTTGCCGAGGATTATTTTGACGAAGCTTCAAAATAAAAAAATACAAGCAAAAGGTCTTGCGAAAAATCGCAAGACCTTTTATTTTTGGCAAGTCCAAACAATAAGCACATCGGAGAAGTCCATATTTTTTAACGATTCCGGCTTCATAAAGAAATTAAGGATACCGTCGCAGCTGCCAATGTTAGCGCCGGCTTTGCGAAGGTCTTGTGCTTCGATTTGAAGCAACAAATGCGTGTATTCACTATGCTCGATTAGGATTTTCTTGTCAACCGCTTCGAAGCGCGGAGAACCACCTATTTGCGAAAAGTTTGTTATCGTGGCGTTATTATTGATCATAAGTGCAGGCTCAAATTTGAGTCCGTACTCATATTCGGGATTTATAGCGTCCACGCTTGGCGGAGCCGGGAAGTACACTACACGGAAATATGTCTGCTCACAGCTAAAGTACGAAGCTGGTATACTGCCGCTGTCATATGCGTAAAATTGCAATATTCCGGACGGCGGCAGCCCGACCTGCTGCGCATCGAACGAATTCAGATCTATCTGCGCTATAAGAGTCATCGGTCTTCCTACGTTTCCATTTGCGAGCGTTTCTTCTGTCTCGGGAACGGTCGGTATTTCGAATCCTTCAGGGCAGTATGGCGAGCCCAACAGTTTACTTGCAGTAATCGGCAGCTGATATTTTTCCTCAAGCTTAATATGCACACTTGGCATTATCAATGTTTCTATCAGACTATATAGACTATTTTGCAGCAACTCGCCAATTCCAAGCTCAGATTCGTTATTATCTGAATCATTTTCGATCATGTCGTCGATCATCCCACGCGGAAAAAACGCCCCCGGCGCACTCGGACGAGAACAGAACAGCTTATCTTCAGGCTCTTCAAGCTCCTCAATGCAGCGGCATCCTCGAAGCGAATCTATAAAGTCAAGCGTCAAATTTTTGTCTGAGCTTGTGAATATCAACATATATCGCTCGCTTTGCACAATAATTTCAGCTTTAGTGCTGTCTCCGGATGTGGAAAAACGGCATACCGCACTTCCGCCGATGTCGATATATTCAGGGGCGGGGAAGTTTTCGAAATATTTGTCGTCGAGCTCGGCATCTGTGTCGAGGTATTCAACACGGCAGGTCATGTGCATCGGGCGTTCGAGCAAGCGGTCAAATACGATAAATCTGCCGGGCTCGATTTGCGTCCATAAAAACTGACCGTCTATGCGAAAATGTCGGATATAGCTTCCAAACCCGACATAGACGGAACCGCGCAGATAGCCGAAAGGATAATGCGCGATGTAACGGTTGGCGCTTTGGATAGGAGGAGTAGGCTGAATATTAAGAATGCTACAAATGTCGTTATACTCGTTTATCGGCAGCGGAACACTTGGGTCAATACGTAATGCGTTGTTTAGATGTGTGAGCGCGAGCCGGATGAATATGTCATTTGCGGGCGAACGCTCGTCGAGTGAAAAATGTACGAGTGAATTTATAACGATGATCGCGTTTTTGACTTCTTCGTCAGCAGTGCCGCGAGGTTTGTAATTGCGCGTGTAGAAGCAGTGATCGGCGACCGTTTCGAGACCGTATTTTTCGATCTCGTCGATGAGCCAGTCAAGATCATAGCGCCCAAGCTGAGTTATCACGGTATTTTGTATCCATTCAGGCTCAAAATTACATACCTGCCAGCCGATGAACGCCTGACCTCCGGCGCGGGCTTCGGCATACGCAAATGCAAGATCTTGACGGAGTGCGTCGTAATAATGCTGGCGGAGAGCATCCATATCATAGTCGTACTGGTAGGTGATGTCAGATTCGTCGTATTCGAGGTCGCCGCCAAGCTTCGCAGCGAGAGCTTCGGCGAGCTCACAGACTTCGGCGTATACTCCAGCGCCAGCCCAGCTTACGTCAATTTCGCCATTCAGCGCATTTGTTACCTCGTCGATGTAAAAATCGAGCGGGGCATTGCGCGTCAGATATGCGGTCAGCATACCGTCGTTTTCCATACGAATATCATAATTGCGGCTGGTCAGCTCTTTGTCGAGAAGCTCGTCGAGGTCGTTGACCCTGATGTTGGAAATCGAAAAATGGATCAAGAAGGTTCCGATCTCATCCTCAGGTGCAGGTATGCGGTCTATGAAGGATGAATCGGTGTCTGGCGCGCTCAGGAACATGGGCGTGTAGTCTATATCGGTTATGTCGAGCAGAGATTCGTATGCAATAGCGCGAAGCAGGCGCGTGGTGTCTGTATCGGACATATCTGGGTCGGGATCTACTATAAAGGCTACGGAATTTCTGCGCCGATCAGGCAGGGCGATAAACGAACCTCTGAAGTCGATAGTTTTGCTTATTCGAGCAGCGGCTTTCATTATGAAGCTCTGATCAATTTCGCGGGAGTCATCGGCTCCAGCGGAAAACAAGACTGATGTTGTCATTGAAGCTTTACCTTTCAATTGATGTTATATATAATATTATACCACATAATTTGTAAATACACAAGAGAAATATAATATATAATATGTGAAAGGTGCAGGCGAGGAGTAGGGGTGGTCGAAAATCAGCTATGGAAGGTGAGTAAAAAGGACGAGTTTATCGAGTGAGCCAATTATACAAAATGCAAATTTTGTATAATTAAGGGAATGGAAATACATCTTATACACGGCAATGCGCGTATATTTATAAAATTTTACTGTGCTAAGCTCTTTAAATGCGTGTATATATGCAGTTGCTTGTAATTGATGTTTGTGTACATAACAGCTCGGTTGATTAGCTGTCTCACAACTCATCTAATGTCTATTTAAGCTCACGGCTAATATGCAATTATTGCACATAAATCTATTTGTCGTTTATCCATACATGGACTTTGCGATTTTGTTCAGCTCAGCCAATAAGCATTCCGTAAACTAAAGCTTCATTACTGCATCTTCATTTTATATTCGGGCGTAGCAATGACAGTCTACGGTATTTATAATACATGGATTAAGTCAGACAATTTACATATACATATATATTCATAATTCATTATCCGCTAAAGCACATCTTCTCGCACCAGCGAGAAACCTGATTTCTTTATACAATTATACAAAATCCAGCGCTTGTAAAATAAAAACCTGCGGTGTTGAAATTATAATTCAACACCGCAGGTCGCTAATGCTATGTTTGAAGGTTTTTGCTCTTTGACTTATTGTTTAGTGCCTATCAGATATTATATTTCGATGGCATAAAGATTGTTCGGAGCATATTTTACGGTATACTTCTTGTCTTTTTCACCGCTGAATAGGCAGTAGCCCTTCGCTTCTACGTAGCTGCGCATACCGGTGTCTAATGAGCCCGGCTCGCGCTTCAGTCGTACCTGAGACTCTCTGTAGCCACCAAGAGTCTTATCGTCCCACGAGGTCAGCTTGTATAAGCCCGTTCCATACGTCGGCAGCACTATCACAGCCTCGCCTACTAATGTCTCACCATCGTATACCTGAGCCGTTACCGCGCCGTCTACTATCGCTGGCATATTGTCGAATATAGTATACTCCGGATCTCCCTTGAATCTTGCCGTTATCTCAATTGTTCCAGTATCGGTCACTTTGATTTTGTCGGTCTCGATCGTCAGGTGCTTGAACACTTCTTCCGACGACTGATCGCCCGCTAACTTCGTCTTCGCGCGCTCGAGCTCCTTCTCCCAGAACATACGATAACCGGTATTCTGCATCTGGCACTCGGTGTAATATTTTATCATCTGTACGCCGACACTATTGTTCGAGCGTACCTGCGCGTTGTGCTCAGCCGTGTTCTGAAGCGACATCAGAGCTGGCACTACTCCGCCGATACCTGACGCAACGCCCGCGGCTATCGCGCCGTCAGACTCCTTCTCCAAGTGAGTGCCGTTTATCAGCCGCTGGTAGCTTGCGTTTATAGCCTTGTAGCCGTCAACGGTCGCCTGAAGCATAGCGATGCGCTTCTCTGTGCCGTGCATTGCTGCGTATTTCTTGTTCCAATCGTCAGCCTCACGCTCCTTACTGCGCTTCTCTTCCATCTCCGCCTCAGCTTCGGCAGCTATGGTCTCGGTGTAGAGCTTCCATCCCTCGTGCTCAGGCTGGAACAGATCCTCGACATTCTCACTCGGAAGGTTGAACTTCTTCGCTATAAGCTCGGCACGCTGGTGTTTGTCAGCGGCGGTGAGGTCAGACGCGCTTGTAATTTTGAATTTCGCGCACTCTTCGTAGAATGGTCTCCACTTATTAAGCTTATTCTCGTTCGCGATTTCCGCTTTAGATTTGACCTTTGGCTTATCGTATGTACGTCTGACAGCGAAATTCGCCGGAATCAGAGTGGCGAGCGCAACCCACAAAATCATGCTTATATACCGCCAATTCTGTATGATAACTTCAGGCGGATTAAAGCCTAATCTGTACGGATGCGCATACTGCATGACCAATCCAGGCAAAAAGAAAGCGATTATAAAGGTAATAATCGAGTGCGTCTTTTTCTTTTCGACAATGCCGCAGTAAAGCTTCGCGGCTACTGCGACTGCGAGTGCGGATGTCGCAGGATATACAATAAGCGGTGTCAGCAAGCGTGTGCCGACGAGCTTGTTTAGGATAAAGGACAACACATAAGCAACAACTGCGACGATCAAAGCCTTCAGAAGCTTAGGAATGTTGGGTGGTGTCGTGGTTTTTTCTTTTTCCATAATAATATACTCCTTTACTGGAAACTTAATATTTTAATTATTATAACATAATAAAAGTAAAAAGTCAATACTACATAACTAAATACCGCAGCATTTCTCGAGTTCAGCCTCGAGCACATCAGCGTATCGCTGTATCGACTCTCCTAACTTTCCGGCGTAGTCCAATACTTCGCCGCGCTCACGGTATTTCATCGGCTCGCGTCTGACCTTCAAAGCCGCTTCAAGTGCGGCGGGATCATCGAAAATTCCCTCTTGCAGCGCCCACTCACCGGCTGCCGTTTTTGCTATTATCCTACCTGTGCGCAGCGTGTAAACACATCGTGCGATATCAAGCAGCCAGCCGAATGAATACATACTTCTGCCGGTTTTTGACGCATACTTTCGAATGGATTCGTAATGAAACCGCACGTCCGCCCTTATCTCAGCGTATGACGGCATAGAAAAGATGCCGCGTACATCCTCACCTTGAACGAGCCGTCCGTACTCGAGCAGCTCTTTGATACAGAAGGAATCAAAATGATAGCTCTCAATCATCCTCTGCCCGCTCGTGCCCCAGTAAACGATCTGTTCAGGCTCGTGCATTGCCAGCATAACGCCCTCAAAGCAGCGGTAAAGTGGATTATCGGGCTCAGTATCGGTCATGCTCTGCCTAAGCCCTACGAGCTGATCTGCTTGAGCGGAGGACATTTGTGTTTGAGTCAACACGATGATATCGATATCGCTCCAACCGAATTTGAAGTCGCCAAGCGTACAAGAGCCGTAGATATAGATAGATGGCGAATTTGGCGCGAGTATATCAGCGATCCGCTTTGACATAGAATATATAGTACCTGAGAGGTCTATTGTTGTATCCAAGTTCATAGTAAGCTGCACCTTTCAATAAAGTAAGAAAAAACGTCAATCGAAATAATTGACGTTTTAAGCTATGGTGCGAGAAACGGGACTTGAACCCGTATGGTAAGAACCACACGCCCCTCAAACGTGCGCGTCTGCCAGTTCCGCCACTCTCGCGAGTATGTAATCAATCAGCGACTCGTTTCTTTATTTTGTACCGTGTCCCTCATGACGTATAATATTATATCACATCTGAATCGATTTGTCAAGTACTTTTTCAAAAAAATTTCAACTTTTTTGCGGCGGAGTACCTCCGCGGGTAAAACGCGGGGGTAGTACGGCGCAGTACGCGCCGTCTCGCGCTCGCGCCAGCCTTGCTGGCTTTGTTCTTCCCTCACTCGCGTTCGGTCAGAAAGCGCAGCCGAAGTGCGCTGCAACAAATAAAATACCTGCGATGTTGAC
>JAAVZO010000022.1 GCA_022791685.1 Clostridiales bacterium | reverse complement strand
AGGTCGATAAATTCTGCCCCCAGCTTCTTTGCAAGTATCTTTCCGACGCTCGTCTTGCCGCAGCCGGTCATGCCGATTAGCGAAATTATGTTAGTTTCTTTTTTCATTTTGTATTCCTTGTCCCACTGTGGTCTCAGCGGTTTAATATATATTCCTCCGATAATATCGAGCATATCCCGATATCGCGGTAGCTTCCCTTCACATACATCGACGAGCGCCGCACGCCCTCGTATGTCATGCCGCATTTCTCCATAACGCGGCGGCTGCGGTCGTTCCCGACCATATATCTCGCTTCGACGCGGTGTACATTAAGCTCCATAAACGCGAAATATAGTACTCGCTTCAGCGCCTCAGGCGCTATGCCGCGTCCCCAATATGCCGGATTTAACACGTAGCCGACCTCAGCTGCGTTATTGCCAAAGTCGAGCGACGTAAAGCCGCACGTGCCTATCATCTTCGAGCGCTTCTTGTCGACCACCGCCCAATCGTAAAAATCGCCGACACGGTAGCGCGTCTGCAAATATTCGAGATATTCGAGCGACTGCTTCCAGCTCTTGTGCGGCTCCCATAAAAGGTACCGCGTAACGTCAGGGTTCGACGCGTATTCATACATATCGTGGCAATCGGACGGCTTCATGCGCCGCAGCACCAGCCGCTCAGTTTCAATCGTAGGTATTTTCGAAAATAGCTTGTAGACGGTTTCTTTTTTCATTATTTCAGTCATACAAAACCGCGCTGATATTTCCGGAAAATCGGAGTCGCGGCTTCACATAATATTATACAACATTTCTTTCACTATTTCAAGTACCTTGACACAAAAACAAGCCGATTCGGTGGGAAATATTTTATCCCTTGGAAGCTCTATTTTTAAATAATATATAAAATAATGTAAACTATTTCCCGTTTCACTTGTAATGACAGCGGTAATATGATAAAATATTAGTTATCATATTATTATACTTACAAGGAAGCTTTACAATGAAATTCAACATAAAAGAAGACGCAAAGGAAAGAGTTATCCTCTGCGCACATCGCGGCGTATGGGGCGGTAATATCCCATGCAATAACATCCTCGCTTACAATATCGCTGTCAATCAGGGCGCTGACATGATCGAGATCGACGTTACCAAGGCTGGTGACGGCGAGCTCTTCATCTTCCACCCCGGCATGGAGCCGGTGCAGTTCCGCAAGAATATCAGCATCAAAAATATGAATTCGGACGAGATCCGCGAGCTGCGTTACGTCAACTTCGACGGCGCTCCGACCGAGATCGGACTGAACACCCTCGATGAGGTGCTCGAGGAATTCAAGGGACGCTGCTACATCAACATCGACAAGTTCGGTGACAATCCCGCTGAGATCATCGAAAAAGTAAAGCGTCACGACATGAAGGACCAGATCATACTTAAGTGTAACCCGAAGCCCGAGCAGCTCGACATAATCGAAAAATACGCGCCGGACATCCAGTTCCTGCCAGTCATCTCTGCCGACAACGGCATTCACGAGCATCTGAAGCACAGAAATATAAACTACATCGGCTCTGAGCTCCTCTTTACAACTGAGCAGGACGAGTGTGGCACTAAGGCTTACCGCGATATGCTCCATAACGACGGCAAGCTCTGTTGGGTAAATACTATAGTTTACAACTACAAGGACGTGCTCTCGGCTAAGCATTCGGACGATACCGCGCTCGAAGGCGACCCCGAATACGGCTGGGGCTGGTGCGCTGACAACTTTGATATCATCCAAACCGACTGGATAGGCGCATTGTCGGCATATCTTGAAAAGACAGGACGTAGATTCAAATGAGTAAAATAGCATTCATCGGTGTCGGCAATATGGCATCGGCAATAATTAACGGAATCCTGCATTCCGATACACTCGGCATAAAAGGAAGCGACCTCGTACTCTTCGACCGCTTCCCCGCTCAGTACGACAGACTCGGCGATATCGGCGCGTCAAAGGCAGAGTCGGTAAGCGACGCAGCAAAGGCAGCCGATTATATCTTCCTATCAATTAAGCCGCAGAATATCGGCGAGGTGCTCGGCGAGCTCGACGGCGTATCGCTCGACGGCAAGACATTCATTTCCATCTGCGCCGGAATTTCGACGGACATCATCTGTAATAAGCTCGGACGGCGCGTTCCGGTAGTCCGCGTAATGCCGAATACCCCTCTCCAGATAGGACTCGGCGTGTCGGCACTCGCACGAAATGAGCTCGTCAGCGACGCTGACTACGACTTCGCCTGCTCTATCTTCTCAGCAGCTGGAATGGTCATGCGGCTCGATGAAAGCCAGATGAACACAGTTATCTGCGTCAACGGCAGTTCTCCGGCGTATTTCTACTACTTCATCGACGCAATGGTGAAATCGGCGAAGGCACAGGGACTCGAGTGCGACAATATCGTCGAGGCGGTGTGCAAGACGATAATAGGCTCGGCGGAAATGCTGATGAACTCGGGCAAAACTCCTGAGGAACTGATCCATGCGGTAACGTCTCCTAAGGGCACAACTGAGCGTGCGATGAACGTGCTGTACGACGAAAATGTCGCCGACACTATCGACCGTGCGATGAGAGCCTGCACCGACCGCGCAGAAGAAATGGCACGAGACTTTGGCTAAACGGTAATTTTGGCTGAGGTATTTTTCCTATCATGTGTGCATATGATTTAACAAGAAATGATCATGTGCAAATAAAACGGAAGGATACCTCGCAAAATGAATAAAACAGATTATATATCGTACCGGACACACGAAAAAGAATGCGAAAAACGCGCCGACCGGCGCGCTGTACTTCTGGCGGCTTCCGCGCTGTTTATATTCGGCGCGTTTCTCGGCTGCGCTATCTACCGTCTGCTCGGACTCGGCGAGAGCGAGCTCTACGACAATCTCATAGAACGCTACTTCGTAGCATTATTCTATAAATGCGCCGACTCGATGGACGTGCTGTCTGTTGTGCTCGACTGCTTCATGCACGAGCTGTGGGGACTTATCATTGTGTTCATCGGCGGGTTCACATTATTTACTACGGTAGTAAGCGGCGGCGTGCTGCTCTATCGCGGAATACTGTTCGGCTTCGCTGTCACTATGCTGCAATTCTCGTCGAAATCTGGGCTGCTGCTCGATTCTATCTGCTACCTTGCAGCCTCTTTCGCGGTATCAATGCTCACTGTGATAATGGCAGCGCTCGCGTTTGGCTACTTCTATCCGAAACGCAGTCCGATGCTGAAAAGCCATGAAACACGTGATTACTCGCTGGCGTTCCTGAAGCTCGCCGCGCTGGTGTTCGCAAATATTTGCTTCATGCTGTTTATGATCTATATATATCTGTAAAAGCAGTATATCCACCATTGGTGGCTAAACACAGGAAAATATAAAATGTATTCACTTTTACTTGCGCTTATTTATATTGCATTTATCAGTCTCGGACTTCCGGATTCGCTGCTCGGGTCAGGCTGGCCTGTCATTCGCGGCGACTTAGGCGTTCCTGTATCATACATGGGTATCATCACTATGATAATATCCGGAGGAACGATCATATCAAGCGTTTTCTCGGATAAGCTCACCCGAAAGCTCGGTACACCAATAGTAACCGTGGGAAGCGTGTTTCTTACGGTAATAGCACTGTTCGGCTTTTCATTCTCGTCTCAATTCTGGATGCTCATCGTATGCGCCGTTCCATACGGTCTCGGTGCAGGTGCGATAGACGCTGCGCTTAACAATTATGTCGCCGTCCACTATACGTCAAAGCATATGAGCTGGCTGCACTGCTTCTGGGGAGTCGGAACTATCGTCAGCCCGTTTGTCATGAGCTACGCTCTGACCCACTCTACTTGGAATAACGGCTACCGTATCGTCGCATTCATTCAACTCGGCATTGCGGTGCTTTTGCTTGTTACACTTCCTGTTTGGAAGGTGAACAAGAACAGCGTCGAGGAAAATTCAAAAAGTATCGGTTTGATAGACGCGATGAAAATAAAAGGTGTTCCTTATCTCCTTATCGGCTTTTTCGCATACTGTGCCGCCGAAGCAACGGCAATGGGATGGGCAAGTACCTATCTGGTCGAAGTCAAGGGCATAACGACCGAACAAGCAGCAAAGCTCGCGTCGCTCTTCTATATCGGAATCACTGTCGGAAGATTTTTCGGCGGATTTATTATGAACAAATTAGGCGATCGAAGGATGATCGTTATCGGTACTTGCATTCTGTCCTGCGGAATCATTTCTCTGATCCTGCCGATAGAAAACCCGATAGTTTCATTTGCCGGATTTATCATTATCGGATTTGGCTGCGCACCGATATATCCTTGTATCATACACTCTACGCCGAACAATTTTGGTGCAGAGAATTCTGGAGCTATTATCGGAATCCAGATGGCAAGCGCATACGTCGGCTCGACATTCATGCCGCCGCTGTTCGGGCTTCTCGGCAATAACATCAGCTTCAAAATAATGCCGATTTTCCTCGCTGTATTTTTTGTTTTAATGATAACGATGGTAGAGTTGACATTTAGGACCACCGCTAAAAAGAAGCCGAAATCTGATGTACAAGCTTAATCGCAGAAAATAGAAAGGAAGCATTTTCCACTGAGACTTATCACCATGTGGAAATGCAATGGTAATGGATTTGAAAATATTCGGAAAAGAATTCAAGCTGTTTAACTACTCGCTCGAAGGAAAGGGCGTAAAAAAAGAGCCGGAAGGTCCGAAAAATCTGAAAAACTTTTTCAAACATTTCGGCAGTAAGTTCACTCGTCTTGTCACGGTGAATATGTACTACATTTTCGGAAACTTCCCCATCCTGTTCGCGATACTTGCGATGAGCGGAAATCTCGACCGTGACTCGTGGGCACCAGCATACAAAATGTTCCCGACCGTTTACGGAATAATGCAGCACACGCAGTCACCGGCAGCGTCGGCATTGTTCGGAATGTACGGCACGCAGTCGGAGATAGGTTTCCCAACGACGCTGACTTATATTTCGTGGGCGCTGGCAGCGCTCGTGATATTCACGTTCGGACTCGTGAATATCGGTACTACCTACATCATACGCAATATGGTAAAGGGTGAACCGATATTTATGTGGGAAGATTTCTGGTACGCTATCAAGCGTAACCTAAAGCAAGGCATGATTATGGGCATACTCGACGTGGTATTCTCAGTGCTCATCGTTTACGACATCACCTTCTTCTACTTCAACGCAGGAGTTTCAGGAGTAATGAACTTCATGTTCTACGCAAGTATACTGCTTGCCGCGATTTGGTTCTGGATGCGATTCTATATCTACATTCTGATGGTGACATTCGATCTGTCGATATTTAAGATACTGAAAAACTCGCTTATCTTCTCGATAATCGGCTTCAAGCGCAACTTCATGGCAACGCTCGGTATCGTCGCTATGGTGATACTGACATATACGATAATGCTGCTTGCACTGCCGATAGGTATCATAATACCGTTTGTGCTGCTGTTCGCTGACTGTTCGTTCATGGCGTGCTATGCCGCGTTCCCGAAGATAAAGGAGATAATGATCGACCCGTATTATACCGAACCCGAGCCGGAAGAATACGAAGAGCCTATTTTCCACGATTTGGGCTAAAAATCGACAAAATATTTTAAAAATATTTAATTCCGGCGGAACTTTTCCGCCGGAATTTCGTCTTATTCAATAGATGGAATAAATTATCTGTGCAAAATAATCATATCAATACAAGAAAGGTTTTACATATTATGAAAAAGTCTATTATCTCAGCAATCCTCATTCTGGCGCTCGCCGCACTTGCTTCGTGCAGCAGCGATAAGCCGTCGAATACTCCGAATACCGACCCGAATCAGTCCATAGTTTCGCCTGAGGGCAGCGATACCAAACCTCAGAGCAGCGACGACACGCAGCCACAGCCTGAAACCAGCGACACTTTGCCCGATACTTTACCTTATACATCAACCTCATCAGATACGTCACCTGATACATCGCCTACCACAGTACCTGATGATACACAGCCTTCCCTGCCAACCACAGATACGACCGCACCGGCAAAGACCGACACTCCGGATGTGCTCGATGATCCGTCAGCGATCACTATAGCTGATATTCGAGCTGGCGGTACGCTGCTGTTTGAAAATGAGTCGCTGATATTCGCTCAGTACGACGGAGAATACTATGCCGCAAGCGTCAAGGATGGTTCTCTGCTGCAAGTAAACCTTGAAGCTGATAAGTGGGTGTCGATAGACTGTCCGTCTAGTGAATATTTAATGCTCGTCGACAGCGATATGAATCTGTATAAAGCTGCTCCGTCGAGCAATGCAAAGGCTCCGCTGTCATCGTCGGGTAAACTCACAAACACCGGAAACTTTGCGGGATTCAACATACTCTCGTCGAAAAACGGCAGCTACAGCATAATCGTTGATGGGGATAATAATATATTATTGAAAACTACCGCAAAGTTAGAGGAATACGGCGATATGCTGCTATGCAAGGATAGAAACTATAACAATATCACCGCTGCATACAACATAAACCTCGAGAGCATTTCGGAGGAGAGCTTCTATCGTTGCATACTGCTTGACGATGGACGGCTGCTCGTCGCGCCAAACGATACTGAGACCTTCCGCGTATATGCTGCGTCAGGCGAGTTTGAAAGCGAGAGTAAGAAGTACAGCCTGCTGCTCGATATCATAAACGACCTTGTGCTTGTAATTGACGATAATCAGGCAAAGCTTGTCGACTTTGAAGAAAATGAAGCGGCAGTCCTCTGCGATTGGAGTGCAAAGACATTCTTCCGCTCGTCGCTGTCGAAATATGATGATGGTGTATACTCGGTCACTTTTGAAGATAGAAACGATGGCGAGAATATAGTGAAATTTACGTGCAGCTACGATTTGGAAACTAACGAGGTTACGATCATTACAGCTGAGTAAATAGATTGCAACGTGCAATTTAAGGAGGACAATCATGAAAAGAGCATTATTAGTACTGCTTCTGGCAGCGGCAATGGTCATGGGAGCTTCATGCGGGGATGAAGCTCCTGACACGACGGATACTCATCCGATATCGACCGATGAATCTACCGCACCGCCGGTTGTGACTTCGCCGGATACAAAGCGAGAGGTCACCGATAAGGTCGAGACTACCACCGACGCTGAACCTGTCGGTGACGTACAGTTTGATAATTCGAAATGGCAAGTAATGTCAAACGGCGACAAGTATACGCTAAGGCGAAAACCATATAAGAACTCGATTGGATTCAACCTTGACAGCTCAAAATATTCGAACATCGTTTTCTTGGATGATGGTATGCACCTTATCGATACGAGTGAAAATTACGGTCACTTCAGCTACGACGATATTTTTGACAACACGCCTACCGATTTTCCGCTATATGCCTGCGAGACAAGCGAATCAAACTGCTATGTGGCATACTACTGTCCCGAACTTGACTGCACTATTATTGAAAACAGGCGGCGCATTGATAAAAAGCCATGGTATTTTTATGACCATAAGGTCGAATGCAGTGACTTTGACGGCGGCGATATTCTTATTCACCATAACAGCGGAGGCAAACTGGCGCTCGAAAATGAGGTAAAGGATTCAGACTACAAATACGAATACAAATGGAATAACATATTAGTCAATGAAACTCTTATGTTAGTAGCCGACGATGGAGTGTATGAATTTGCCAACCGAAAAATAGTAAAGCTTGACACGACCGAAATATTCGATGAATATTTACTTTGCGTGCCAACCGAGCCGGAGAGTGATAATAAAATCTTACAGCTGCGCAAAAAGGACGGCACGCTGCTGCAAACATATGATAATCATAATGTTGGTTACGAATTAGTGCCCGAGATGTGCGAGAAAAACGGCGACGAAATACTGCTCTGCTTCAAAAAGCATTATAGCAATGGCAGCGAGAGCATTATAAAATATCTCTATCCAATGCCAACATGTGATGATGTACTGAACGGCGGCGAGTTACTGTACAATAGTTACGAGCGCTTCGTATTGTATAATGGCAGATACTTTGTTATAAACGGCGTTGAAGACAGCGATAATTTTATAAAATTTGCCGACATAGACTCAAAGGAACTTCAACCCAAGGATATTATGTACATAGATGATGGTCGGTATCCTTATATTTGGATCATCGACAAAAATTTGAATACATATAAAGTTGACACATGGGATGAAGGCATTTGCTCAGATGTAGATATTACTCCATTCGACGAATTGAGATTGCATGGAAACTTCGCTGGATTCAAATACGCCGGAGATGGAGATGAGATCGGAATTGTTGCTGATGGGGATAACAATTTCATAATGAAAACAGACGGAGATATAATTGTTGTCGGCGATTTTCTGATTACATATTCATATCCATGCCATAGAAGCTCATACGTAGTCTACAACTCCAACCTTGAAAGAATATCTACCAGCACATATGATTACCACCTTTTCGACGACGGTAGGCTTCTGATATATCCGAATATCCGGTCTGATGATAATAGCATTTCAAATCCTATCTATCAAATATATTCACCGTCAGGTGAGCTTGAATTCGAAAGCCGCGAATATGATGAAGTATTCTCAGTAGAAGGTGGATATATCTGTGTAAACGACAACGGCATAGTCAAAGTTATCGGCATCAACGGAAATGAGCTTGCGGAATTGTTCGAATGGAATGAGAACTATAGATATGATGCTACAAATTCTGGATATTACGATAAAGCAAGCGAAATCGATTATCCGGACGGATATTACTACACATTCGAAAAGCGCCCATATGTTAGCGGCGGTGAGAACGGCGTAGAATACTGCTACATTCCCGAGACCGGCGAAGTGCAGATCTTCCCGATTAGCGATTTTGGTGCAATGTCGAAGCCTGTGCTCTACCTCTACCCGACCGAACCGACCGACATCAGCGTGACATTCGCGCACCCAGAGCTGCTGACTACCGTATACCCAGCGTACAACTCTGGCTGGAATGTGCACGCCGATACCGACGGCACGCTCACCGACGGTCGCCGTTCATACTACGCCCTATACTGGGAGGAAGCAATGTCGACCAACCGCTTCAATTTCACAGACGGCTTCTGTGTGACCGCCGACAATGCCACAGCTTTCCTCGAAGAAAAGCTCGACGCGATCGGTTTGACCGAGCGTGAAGCTAACGAATTCATCATGTACTGGCTGCCGATACTCGAGCGAAACGGCATAAGTCTCGTACACTTCGAGCTGACCGAAAGCCGCGAAGCCACGAACGCACTGCAAATATCACCTGCACCCGATTCGCTGCTGCGTGTCGCTATGCACATAATGAAGGTCGATGAAGTTACCGACCTACCCGAACAGAAGCTCCCTCATTTCGAGCGGCGCGGATTCGTTGCCGTCGAATGGGGCGGAAGGAATTACTGATTATGAAGAAAATTTTGCTGCTTTTATTTCTGATTACACTATCGCTATTCGTGGGCTGCAATAATTCAAACACAGCCGATATGACATATAATCCAGATAAATACGCTAAAATCATTGCCCTTGATTCAAACGGTACATCAGAGCAGCTCCAATTATTCAGCGGCTCAGCAGCTTCACTTTACCGCGAAAGAAGTCAGTATTATCTGAATATCGCGGATGAAGCTGATTCCAACGTGGGTGAAAAAATACCGATAACTCTCGAAAATCGAGATTATCGGTTCAGCTGGGGAGATGAGGACTACATATATTTGATGGACAGCGATAAGAAGGCTTTGAAAATCAGCCTCACCGCGCCATATAAAATAACCGAACACAAAATCAAAAGTGATATGTTCAAGTATTGGAACGAATTTACCATATTCCAATCCATGCCGGGATACGAGGTGCTGCTCGACAAGGATTGGAGCAGAGTTATAAAAACCGACACTGAGATTGAACCTCTCGATGAAATCCTCATTTCAAAGGGAATAATTGATAATGTAGCAAGGTACAGCGTATTTGATGATAAGTTCAACTTAATCTCAGAATTCCTTGTATTTCCATATACGATGCCTAAAAACGCCATCGTTATTCCGCTGGAGCATAGCTTCCGCGTATATTCAAAGCAGGGCAAGCTCAAATACGAAAGCCGCGAATACGATAAAGCTCTTATGACTATCGACGGAATGGTGCTCGTAGTTGACGGCGGCATGGTCAAGCTGGTTGACCTGAAGGGAAACGAGCTCGCCACCTTCTTCGAATGGCATGACGAAATAGAATTATATGATATGCTGTCAAGATACGCCGATCCAGACAATGCCGAGGCTGGATACTATTTCGTATTCTCTGATTTGAAAGAAAAAATGAATTTTGCATATTGCTACTCTCCAAAGACAAAGGAAGTCACAAAACATATAATAGAAAATCTAATCAACTATATTCCATTGCCCGACTAAAAACTGCTGCAAGCTTACGCTTGCAGCAGTTCGCTTATTCCGCTCTAAATGTAAACTTCTCCCACGGGATATCGACCGCGGCGTGCTTCGTTATGATATCATCGACGTGCATTAACAGCGGGAAGTCCGCAATATCAATCTTCCCTGCCGTCGCGCACACACGCACCGCGCGTGCTACGCGTTCAGCCACAACGAGCGATTCGAGCGTCACACCGTTCAGCTCTCGTTTAGCTTCGTCGATATCAAGCCCGCGTCCGAGCAAAATTCCGACCAAGCGCGTACGTCCGCCGTATACCGTTACATACAAATCTCCCACGCCAACAGCTAAGTTATCGAGCGTTCCTGCTCCCTGCAATTCAAGCAGCTTCGCCATCTCGCGCACCGCCTGACCGAACACCGCCGCCTGCGAGTTGAAATGCAGCTCGCTGTCAATTCCGAATCGACGCTGATTTAATCCAATAGTCAGCGCAATTCCGAGCGCGTAGCCATTTTTCAGCGCCACTGTGCTTTCGATCCCGACAACATCGCGCGACAGGCTGATATGATAGTAATCGGTCGTCATTATCTCGCGCAGCTTTTCGAGCACTGCCATATCGTGACCGCAGAATGCTACCTCAGTCTGGTCCTGCGCCACAAGCTCGTAGCTCGTACAAGGACCGCCTATTGCATTTATCGAGCGCTTGATCCCCTTCTCTGCAAGCCGTCTCTCCCACAATTCGGGATATGTGAGCAGCCGTCCATCATCGATATCAAACAATCCCTTCGTGACGCTGAGTATCGGCGTATTTTCATTTACGCGCGGCAGTACGTAATCACCGAACCAGTCCACGCCGAAGCTGCTCACACCGCCTATAACCATATCCGCGCCGTCGAGTGCAGCTTCCAGTGCGTCGATTTTGTAATATTTTATCCCCGCCGGAAAATCGCGGTTGAATTTCGGATGCCGCCCGGTTTTAATGCAGTTGTCGATGATCTCATTGTCGAGCGGTGAGCCGACGAGCCGCACCTCGTGTCCATTTTCGAGCGCCGGAAATGCCAGCGCTGAACCCATCATTCCAGAGCCCACGATAGTTACAATTGCCATAATTACCACAATAACTTCACTGCGGCGTAATATCGCCGCTGCGAAGCTCTGCCTTTCTTAATATTAAATCCATCTATATTTATTATACATCAATTCAAAATGAATGTCAAGTCAGAGTCATCGCAATGTAGATATAAAAAATCGCCCGACAGTCAAATTTGACTATCAGGCGAAGTTTGGTTCTCTGTGTGTTAGTAAATTGCTTCAACCGTAAGGCGGAATGATTATGCGCGGCGGAGTTTCTTGGTTACAACGATCGCGCCAGCTGCTGCCACGAGGCAGAGAGCTGCAACTGCGATGGAAGCGTCAGAAGTAGCTGCGCTTGTAGTAGGCTCAGCTACAGGCTTAGCAACTGCGGGCTGACCATTTATCTTAGTGATGGTGAACTGGAAGCCGTCCTTCGGCGAATCCTTCATTGAAGCCATAAGTACGAAATGCGCCTTTCCGTCCGGAGCTACCTTGCTCATGTCATACTCAGCGCTGGATTCAACGCCGTTGATGGTAATGCGGTACTTGTCACCCTTCTTAGCAAGAGAAACAGTTACAGTGTCGCCTTCCTTGATACCAAATGCTGCATTATTATCGGTAGCTATGGTGTCCCAACCGTTAGGTCCACGGTTATCAAGGTATGGATCATCGTTGTTGTTGCCGCGATAACGTACAAGGTTCTGAATACCAAGGTTCTTCGAGAAGTCGCCGCCGGTGTAGAAGCTATCTGCATTCTGGAGGAAGCTGAAAGACATCCAAGTATCTGTTCCGGTGTTCGGAATCTTGTCTACACGGAATTCAATACTGAAGCCATCGAGGTCATAAACGTCTTTGGAAGCAATACCGCCCCAGTTGTCGCCAGCAGCATAATAGCCGCCCCACGAAGCCTGGATACCGTCGTCGGTCTCAGTGATGGTTACGGGAGAATTAGCGCCATCGATCTGGAAACCATTGCCGGCTTTCCATTGAGCAGATTCGCCGACTGCTGATACAGGGAGAACTGCGCTTGCGGCGAGAATAGCCGCAGAGAGGATAGAAACAAACTTTTTCATTGCATAATGTCCTTTCAGAAAGAAATTATTTGATAATTATCATTTTATATGATATTACCTTTGACGAATATAATTATATCATTATTCAAAATAATATTCAATAACAAAATTATACATCATTATATCAAATTTATACATTCAGAACATTTTTGAACAAAGTTATTATTTTATCATATCATCGATCGCCGCCGAGTACCACTCATCCGGCTTCAGCTTAACAACGTACCTATGTCTTCCGTCATCCGAGCGCACGAAATGATTGCAGCCGTCTTCATCTACAGTCGCAGTTCCGCGCACTGTCCGGTACCCCGACGCTTCAAACTCATCGTCGCTTGCATCCGGACAGCCCGCCGCAAGCAGTACCAGCATTGGATCCCACGAACTGCGTCCATTCGCTGAACCGTGCGCCTTGAAGGCTTCGTACAATAAGTCGCCTTCCACCGGATTCGGATGCGTTATCACCGATGCTCCAACCTCATATCCAAGGAAGACTATCTCGCCCGGATATAATTTCAATAATTTGTTCGCTCCTATAGATGTACGGCGATTTCGAATGAAATTATTCTCCCTACCTCCTTCTTCACTTTCCCAGTTACCGCCCATGATCCATAGCCGCTTAACCTTTCGCTTGATGAGCTCGATCCCGGTGTACGGACTAATGTCATCTTCACCCGACTCTAATAGAGCCGCAATAACCTGCATATATCCTATCTCGATGATCTCGACCGAGCTGTCCTCAGCTTCTGAAAGAAGCCGTCGATACAGCTGCACACCATCCTCGCATTCGGAATTTAAACGTATTTTGACGATACCTCGTGCATTGCATAGTTCTGTAATACGCTTCTGATATGGCGGCTTATGCCCGAAATCGTTAGCCTTACAATCTATTCCAATCGGTAAATTAAAGCCTTCAAAGCGCAGAAAGCCATCGAGTGACGCAGCAGAATATTCCATACAAGCATTGAGTATCACTCCGGAAATATTCCAGATTTCACGTTTAGCCAACCGACAAGCAACTCGGACTGCTGCGACATCGTCGCAGTCAGTCCACCAATCAGTTCCAATAATAATATTACGCTTATTCATTCTTTTTCAAAAAATATAGATATAATATCTTCATAATGCTTGTTTGCCTGTGCTTCAACAGCTGCTGCTGACGACGCTAAATCTGTCGAGCCGGAAGCTGTGAGAGAAGTTATAAGGTCAGCATACGCGGTATGTTTGAATGTACGTCCAAAGTCAATTTCGAGACCGTTCATTAAAATATCGAACATTAGCTTAGATTCGTCGTCACGCAGCAGCTTCTCCGTGAATACCGTTTCATAGATAGCCGGATAGACATAATTGTAGCTCTCAATCGCGAGCGCCTCGGTAATAACGCCAACCATTTCAGGGTTCTTCACATATTTTGGTATACCGAGCAACCCAGTACCGCCTGTTGGAGTGGTTATATAATTTTCCTGCGATTCGTCAAATTTTGGGAAAGGAAGAAGTCCGAAATCGTCCTTCATATCGCGGAAGAACTGATACGAATCAGTCATAAATCCAGAATAAAAGAGCGATTTTCCTTCTGAAAACATGATCGCAAGGTCATTTTCGAGCTTATAATCGGTTATCAGATATGTCGAAGTATCACTTGTCAGCGAGACGATCTTCTCGAGTATGCTCTGATTGCGGTCACTCACCATTGTAAGCTTGAAGCTGCCGTCATTATTAATGCTTATCGGCTTTGTATCCATAGCTACTGAAAATGCGCCGCCTGATGTTCCATGTGAGCAAAGAAGTCCATACAAATCATTGTCGTCGTAAACGCCGTTTCCGTCGACATCGTTCGATACCTGCTTGACCATAGCCGCGAAATTATCAAACGTCCACTTATCATCAAGCACGAGCGAATAAATATCGTCTATTTTGTTTACCTCAGCGAGATTCTTGTTGAAATAAAGACAATGTGACAGCATAGTTCCGGTGAATGGGATATAATTCATTTGCAGGTAGCACTTACCGTTTATGGTCAGTGACTCCGTAGCAAGCTGATTCCACCATGGCTGAGTAATATCAATATGCTGTATGCTGTTGTAGTCGGCAAGAAGACCTTTCTGTACCATTGTGCTCATATCATTTATATGTGCCCAAACCAAGTCATATTCACCATCACCAGCCATCTGCGATTTTTCCACAAAACTTGCTCCTTGTCCCTGCGGAGCTTGCGCAGCTACTATTTTGACGTTGTACTGCTCTTCGACAATACGATTACGCTTATAGATCGTATCGTTAATAAGGTCTCCGTTTTCGCTGTCGGTCGCAAATTCATACGATGGAAGTGTGCCAAGCTTAGCATACTCGCGTCCGAGGATATTAAAGACCGCGCCACCGAAATTAAAATCTCCAAGTCGTTCCTCTGACGTTATCATCGAAGTGGTTTCATGATCTTGTTCGGTTGAATCGTTCACCGAACTGTCGGAATCGTTTGGAACTTCTCCTGAACCGCACGAAGCAAGCAGCGACATGAGAAGCAGAATTGAGATCAAACTTGATTTTTTCATAATAAATCTCCATTTTCTATTGATTTTTCAGCAAATATACTGTATAATAAGTATACTACATAATTTATCAATAAAATAGGAGAAAATGAGCAATAAACATGAGTATTTCGTCAAAGTCATATACATTTGAACGCGTTGTAGCTATAGGCGGTAATTTCAATATATCATTCAGCCATAAGCGCACACAATTTTCGTCAAACACTCTGCACAGCCACGATTTCTGTGAGCTTACAGTTTACACTGAAGGCAAAAAAAGCGTGTTTGTAGAGAATAATATATACATATCCGAAAACGGCAGTGCATTTACATTTAGGCCAGGCGAACTGCACTGCGGGCTTCATCGTGAAAATGCAATACACGAGAGGTATGTTATCACATTTGCTCCAAACTGCTTTGACATTATCCCAGATGGAAATAGTCTGCTCCGCTGCTTTTTTGAACGAGAATCCGGTCGTAATAACATGATAAACCTTCCAGACACTGAGACCCGCGAGGGATTTCGACTGCTTAACAAAATCTTCGAGCTTGGCGAAAGCAGAATTCCCGAGAAGAATGCGCTTATGCTGTCTCATTTTATTCAGTATCTTGTATTATTAAATAACTTCTATAAATGTGAAGGCAATAATGGAAGCATTCCGAAATTATTGCATGATATAATCGGCTTTATCGATACCAATCTTCAGCACAAAATACGAATAACCGAGCTATGCGAAAATTTTGGTATAAGTATATCATCGCTCGAGCGAATGTTTATTGATATATTTAACAAAACTCCTCGAGAATTTATATTCATTCGTCGTCTCGAATATGCAAAACAGCTACTTCGCGGCGGTTCAAGTGTTACCGATGCCTGCTTTGGTGCAGGATTCAGCGACTACTCGCATTTCATTAAGAATTTTCGCGATGCTGTAGGCACAACTCCGGCAAAGTATGCCAAACAGCAAAATCGAGTAAAGTAAAACGGTGCTGTTAATTCAACACCGTTTTGAAGTTATTATTTTATCATATCATCGATCGCCGCCGAGTACCACTCATCCGGCTTCAGCTTAACAACGTACCTGTGTCTTCCGTCACTCGAGCGCACGAAATGATTGCAGCCGTCTTCATCTACAGTCGCAGTTCCGCGCACTGTCCGGTACCCCGCCGCTTCAAACTCATCGTCGCTCGCATTTGGACAGCCCGCCGCAAGCAGTACCAGCATTGGATCCCACGAACTGCGTCCACTCGCCGAACCGTGCGCCTTGAAGGCTTCGTACAATAAGTCGCCTTCCACCGGGTTGGGGTGCGTTATCACCGATGCGCCCACCTCATGTCCGAGGAAGACTATCTCTCCGGGGTAATTGTTGATCAAACGGCAAGCGCCATCGATGGTACGATGGTTGCAATTGATATTGTATTCCCTGCCACTTGCTTCATTTTTCCAGTCTCCGCTCATACTCCAAAGTCTCTTTACTTTTTTCTCCATCAGCTCCGCGCCTGACATATCACTGATATCATCAGCGCCAGATTCGAACAGATCAGCTACCACTTGCAAAAATCCGATATCCGCAAGTTCAACCGAGTCGTCTTCGGCTTCACTTAGAAGTTTTCGATAAAGTCTAACACCCGATTCGCAGTCGTTATTCGCCCGAACTGCGATACCGCGTCCGGTCACTATGTCGTTCAGGTGCTTCTGATAAAATGTAACACCGCCAAAATCATTCGCAGTAAAGTCGATTCCGATCGGGACTTCGAATCCTTCTGAGCGAATGAATCCATCTATAGACGGCGCACTGAAATCGACACAATTATTCAGTACCACCCCGACAACATTCCACACACCAGCCTTCGCAGATCGGCAAGCGATACGGACTGCTGCAACATCGTCGCAGTCAGTTCCCCAGTCCGTGCCTAATATTATATTTCGTTTTGTCATTATTTATTCCTCCATATTAAATTGTTACGCCGGGTATAAAGCTTACACCGATACCGACAACTGCCGACGCAGCTATTATGATGATCGGATGAACCTTTTTGAATGCCAGCACAGCCATTACAGCAAAGATCGCGAGTGCGATATAGATCGCAGGGCTTGTGAAAGCAGAAAGTGAGAAGCTCTCGCCAAAGAATACCGTCTCACCGACCGAAAGCATAGCAGCACCGATAAGTCCTACGACCGCCGGCTTTAGTCCAGACATACATCCACTGACAATTTTATTTTTTCGAAAGCTGTCATAGATCTTGGCGACAATTAAGATAATTACAAATGACGGCGTTACTACACCGAGTGTCGCACAGAACGCGCCGAACAGTCCGCCTGTCTCTATACCTACATAAGTTGAAATGTTGATCGCGAACGGACCGGGTGTCGACTCGCTTACTGCGATGAAGTTGACAAGCGCGGAGCTGTCGAGCCATCCGTGAGCTATAACCTCCTCCTGTATCAGTGGAAGCATAGCGTATCCGCCGCCAAAGGTGAAGAGTCCGATTTTAAAGAAAGTAAAGAAAAGCTCGAGAAATATCATTTTGCAGCGCCTCCATCAGACTTTTTAGCATTAATAAGCGACGCAACAAGTCCAGCAGCAGCGCAGCCTACGATAACGATCAGTACATTAACGCCAAGTATACCAGAAATAATGAACGCCGCGACTGCGATGGTATACGGCACTATTCCCTTCGGGCACTTCTTGAACATCGTCCAAAGCGCCTTAACGAGCAGCGCAAGCACACCAGCACGTATTCCAAAAAAGGCATACTTGACTACTCTCAGCTCCTGAAATTGATTCAATATCAGTGAGATAAGCGAAATAATGATAAACGACGGCAAAACAACACCTATCGTCGACATAAGCGCGCCGAATACGCCACATACCCGATAACCTACGAATGTCGCTGAGTTGACCGCGATAGGTCCGGGCGTGGACTCAGCAATAGCCATAATTTCGAGGATATCGTCGTCGGTGATCCACTTCTTGTTTTCGACGGTCTCCTTCTGAATAAGCGGTATCATAGCATAACCGCCTCCGAAGGTAAACGCACCGATCTTGAAAAATACAGTAAACAGCTGCATAGCCGTCCTGAATTTATGCTTCTCCATGTGTACTCCTTTGTTTGTGCGATCTTCTTTGAGCTTGCCCAGCCGCCAGTCAATCGCATATTTTTCTACATTAAATTATACTATTACTATTGACATAAGTCAATTTATATGTTAATATATTATCCATAAGCTATTACTTATATTTACAGAGGAAGAAATAAATGACCATACGACATATGCAGATATTCAAAGCCGTCTGCGACCATCAGAGCATAACTCATGCGGCGGCTTCGCTAAATATGACTCAGCCTGCCGTCAGTATCGCCATCCGCGAGCTCGAAAGCTACTACAATACCCCTCTGTTCGACCGTATCGGACGGCGGATATACCTGACCGAAGCTGGAAGTATACTGCGCAGCTATACCGATTCCCTGCTCGAGCAATTCGATGAAGCGGCAGCTGTACTAAGAAGCGGCGGCAAGCTGACACGCTGCCGTATCGGAGTTAATGTATCGGTCGGCGAAACTCTGCTTCCAGATATGCTTGACCGACTCGAGCGGGCTATCCCGGGTATCAAGACAGAGATATTCATCGGCAATACGCGTGTCGTCGAGCGTCGGCTCGCGGATAACCAAATTGACATCGCTGTAGCTGACTGCATTACAGCGAGTCCCGAGCGTGTAGTGAGCGAATTCTACACTGGAAGCAGCTGCATTGTCTGCTCACCAGATTTTGCACTTGCAAACGTGTGCGGCACAGGCTGCGAAAATAAATTTTCAATAGAACACAGTGCCGAGTACGAGCTCGATGTGGTGCGTCTATCACAGCTGCGTCTGCTGCTGCGCGAGGATGGAAGCGGCAGCCGTATAAGTCTCGATTCGCTGTTCCGTGCGCATGGGTGTACAGTCGAGCCGATAGTCGAGAGCACGAGCGACCTGTGCTTACTGACGTTAGCGCGACACGGATATGGTGCGACTATACTTCCTTCAGAGCTGGTGCGCGACGATATTTCGGACGGAAGACTTGTGGAATTGAGGTTGACTGACACTGAGCTTGTCAGAAGATATTATCTCGCATACAATAAAAAAAAGCGTCTCACGGGTAAGATTTCTGAGGCGATAGAGTGCCT